>DASZQB010000010.1:0-73605 GCA_035550135.1 Verrucomicrobiales bacterium | reverse complement strand
ATCGATGTCGGTCTCGCGCTACAGTTACAGTTATGACGACGACGGCATGCCGTTCTCCTGGAAATCCCCCGAAACGTATCTTGCAGAGACAGCGCTGAAAAAGAACAACCGCGCGCTGCTGGAAGAAACCGCAGCGGAACTTGAGAAACAGGAACGCACGGCGGAGGCTAAATCGCTGAAAGCGCAGGCAGACCTTTATTTTTGCCCTGAGAGTGAATTCGAGGGCAAAGCACGGACGCAATTGCTTTCGGTGAAACCGGAGGAACGGACGCTGAGCGATCAACAGATTGTGCAGATCTGGCAGAAGCGCAAACTGCCGCCCGTGCTCAGCGCCATGCTGCTGGAGCGGCTCAACAAACCGGAGACCCGCCGGAGCGGCTACGTTTCCTCCTACGTACCGATTGAGTATCTCACGGGACTGGTGGAGGCAGGGCACCGCGCAGAGGCGGAGAAATTGATTAAGGCGACCTGCGCCGCGGCTCTCGGACCGGAGGACAAGCGCGCCGAGTTCCTGAAACAGAACTGGAATCCCCGCGGTTATTCCCCGGCGGGCACGCCTGGCTATCTCATCCGGAACCTGCGCCAGGGAATGATACAATATATGCAGAAAGATGAACTGGCGTTCATGGCCATGGAGGTCCTGAACGATCAGCTTTTCCGGTTCTCCGAGGAGGTGCGCCGGGACGATTATTACGGGGACTTCATCCGCCTCGAAAACTCCGCGGTGATACGCGACTGGCCGCCGACCCAAAAACCGGAACGGGTAAAGTCGATCCTCGCCAGCTCGCCTTTCCTCGCCGACCTTCCGGACTGGAGACCCGTCACGAATCCGGCCAACAAGGATGTGACCGTTCTTCCTCTCCTTCTCAATGGTTATGTTCGCGCCGGGGCGGCGCCGGGAGTGCGCAAGACCGGCACGGCCTTGCTCAAGGAGTATCCGGCGACGCTGGGACGGGACATCCTCATTGCGGCCGCGAGCGCGGAAAAGGTGGAAAACATGCGACGCGGCGTGCTGGACCTTCTGGCGAGCAGGCGGGCGGATCTTGAAAAGCTGCCGGCTGAGCGCCTGCTGGAGGTCGCAGCATTCGCCCGGGAAATCGTCGGCACCAGCGATGCGGCAAAACTCAAGCTGTCCCCGGAAGCCACTGCGGTATTGGAATGGCTGAAACCGAAGGTCACCAAAACCGACACCCTCGCCGTGTTTCTCAAGCCCGCAGAGAAGTGGGACAAACCGGTCAACGCGAGCAGTTGGAGCCAGAAAGTCCGGGACGCCCTCAAGGCAGCCGCAAAAGAGAGCCCGGAGAAGTTCCAGGCAGTCGTTGCCCGCGCCCGGAATATGCGGGTGCAGGGAATTCCCGGCCCCAACAGCTCTCAACAGAAGCAGGACAACTCGATCTTTGCCATCGCCCTGGGCACTCATATCAAGGACATGGCGACGGAGAGGAAGGACATCAACGCTCCCGGTTATTGGAGTGCGTTTGTTAATGTAGCTGCGACGGCACTCGATCCGGTTAACGATCTCGACTGGGACTCGAACAGCATTGAGACGGAAGCGAAGGGTGCATTCACCAAGCTGTGGGTAGAGTGCCTCAAGGATCGAGCGAAAAGGGATGCTCTGACAGAGTTCGTCTCGCGCCTTGCGAAGGTATTCACGGAGGATCAGCTCAGGCTCTATACCCGTCCGCTTCTAAGCGCCCTTCGTCAGCAGAGTTCGCAGAGCAAAGACAAGGAAAAGGACAAAGACAAGGAAAAGGAGAGCCTAACACCTGAGGAGTTGACGGCCTGGGTGGCCTCACCTGCAGCACAAGCGAGTCCGCTGGCAAAACAGTGTGCCCTGCTTTTCAGCATTGAGGCGGCACGCAGCGCTCCGGACAAGGCTGCGCCGGCCCCCGCGGTTGTCACCGCGTACAACGAGCAGGTGCTCAACGTGGCAAAGAACGAAAAACTGGCGGCGAAGGTGCGCCTGTCCATGACCGCCGAGTGGCTCAACCACGCATATAAATTCCTTCCGCCTGAGGTGTGCAAGGAAGCCGCCGGCATGCTCGCCGCGGCCTGGCAGGCCCGCCAGGCCTATGAGATCCGGGACGCGGAAAGCATCTTCCGCGCGGTGCTGGCGCTGCCGGATGCGGCACTGCGAGTGGAACTTCTCAAGCCCATGCTGGCCGCCACTTCCCGCGTGACCGTCGTGCGGCTTGGAATCACGATGGACGAGGAATTGGTGGTCGCGGCGGCCCAATGTGGAGACAAGGCGCTGATGGAACGGGTCGCCGGAAGCCGCAACGGCCGGGTGCATCATGGTTTCCTCGCCGCCATGCTCAATGAGGGTCTGTTCGAGGACGCGCGCCGCTGGTTTGAACAAAATGCGCTGAGCATCGGCACAAAGATCACGCTCGATTTCGCCGCCTGGTCGAAGAACGTCGAAGAAAAAGGAGCGGAGTTTGTGAAGACGCTCGATGCGCCCCATAAAGCGTATCTGGCGGAGATTCTGCTGGCCATGCTTCCGGCGACGGATGACACCAAGGCCCGCACCGAGCAAATCCGCGCGCGGTTGATTCCGCTCGCCAAAAAATTCGGCTCAGTGATATTCCCGGACGATGCGTGGCGCGACAAGATCATCGAACATCTCTCATCGGACGATCAGGTGATCAGCGAGGCGGCCGGCTTCTTCGGCCCGCTTGCGGAGAAGGAGCCCCTCAGTGCGCTGGCGCGACTCACGAGTGCGGCACCGCGCGCCAAACTGCGGGTACTGCACCTGTGGGTGATGCATGAGTTCAAGCAGCGGCGCTTTGGACCACTGGAGCAATTCCTCAGCGAAATGAGCATTCGCCGGAGCACCAATTATTATTACTCCAACAGCGACGACGATCCCTGGACGAAAGCACTTCGCGATACCCTGAAACAGACTTTGCTGGAATCCTTCCTCCACAGTCACGAATGGTCCGCCGCTGAACGCGAAAAAATGGGAGCCATTTACCGGACGGCGCTGGAGGGGAAAACGTTTATCAGCGATGCTCCGGACTCCGAGGATGTGCTGCAATGCGCGCTGCTGTATCATGCGTTCACCGGCCAGAATGCGGCAATGCAAGTGTGGTGGAAGGCGCTCCCGGAGGACCAGCAGAAAAAGACGCGTGAGCGGTTCGAGACTTACGCGGTCGATATTTGGCCGGCGAAGGAAGACCTTGCGAAACGCTACGGGGAAGACCGCAAAGCGCAGCTTGCCTTCGTCAAAGAATACCTCGCCAATCCGGTGGGCGTGGTGGGAGGCGACAACAGCCTCGAGCGCCCCGTGACGCTGGTGTGGGCGACGCGTCCGGAAATTCTGGAGATGTCTGACGAGTTGCTGAGCCGGGAACCGCGCGGCAGCAATACCGGACGCCAACTGGCGGTGCTGGCCGAAAAGGAACGCGCGTGGGAAAAAGGCGCGGCTGTGCTTGCTTTTGCCGCGGAGCATCTGGACAAGGAAAGCCTCAAGGACCAGCCGCGCCTCCTGCTGCAGCGAGCGCTTATGCTTCTGGAGGCCGGCAAACCTCAGGATGCTCTCGCCGAAACGGAGCGACTGCGCCCCATGGTGATCGAGCCGTTCAAAGGCGGTAAAGTGGAGGTCGAAGCACTCACGGGTCTTGCCAAGTGGATTGAAGCCCGCGGACGGGCGCTCCTTGCAGTGGGCCGCAACGCGGACGCTCTCGCATTCCTCGGCATCAATCCCTCAGTGCAAAAGCTCGCCATGCGCGAGGCCGGCGGTCTTCTCAGCGAAGCCTCCATGCACGAATCCGTGTTCCGCTATGTGGAGGCGAAGACCGGCATCAAGGTGATCAATCTCATTCCGAAGGAGTCCACGTGGCGTTACCGTGATTCCGCCGAAGCGCCGCCGGCATCATGGTATGCGACCGACTTTGACGACAAGGAATGGCCTTCCGGGCAGGGACGGCTGGGTTACGGCGATCCCGTTAAAACCACGCTCAGCTACGGCTCGGACGAAAAACAAAAACCGATGGCTTGCTATTTCCGCACCACGTTCGAGGTCGCGGATTTGAAAGCCATCAACTCGGTGCACATGGGAATCCAGCGCGATGACGGCTGCATCGTCTATCTCAACGGCAAGGAAATCGTGCGGCAAAACATGCCGGAGGGAGCCGTTGACCACACGACCGACACCGGGCTTGCCGTGGATAAAGACGCCGAGAATGAATATTTCCCGGCGATGATCACCCCTGATCATTTGGTGAGCGGGAAAAATGTGATCGCGGTGGAGGTCCACCAAGTGAAGGCCACCAGCACGGATCTGACGTTCGACCTGCAAATGCGCGGCAATCTTCCCGACCCGACGGAAATCATGCGCACGCTGGACCCCGCTGAGATCGGTCCGAAACTCGGCGACCTTTGGACGGCGCTGCCGGAGGCGGTGCGCAAAGCGCTGGAATAGCCCGGCATTTCTCACAGTTCGGAAAGAACGCATATGGGTCTGTCCTAACGCTGGCGCGGCACAACAACGATAAGCAGAGCGATCTGTGGCGAAGCCCAGTCGCTTTCGCATCCCATGGACGAAGCGAAAAGCGAGTGGCCTTCGGCATACATCGCTCTACGGATATTCCCGTGACAAACGAAATCCTGTGAGAAATCCGGGATCGGTTCAAAAAAGAACCCGCCCGGCATTGCGCCGGGCGGGTCTTATTAACCGTTAGGATTACTGCGGCTCGGCGGCGACCGGCGGTGCAGCGGCGGCATCCGCAGCGGCGAGTTCGCGCTCCTTGTCCTTGAGCACGGCCTTGCGGCTCATCTTCACGCGGCCTTTGTCATCGATACCGATGCACTTGGCGGTGACGATGTCTCCGGCTTTGACGACGTCCTCCGTGCGGTTGACGCGGAAGTCGGCGAGTTCGGAGATGTGGATGAGCCCATCGCGGCCAGGGAACAGTTCCATAAACGCGCCGAAGTTCGTGGTGCTGACCACACGTCCGGTATAGATGGCGCCCACTTCGGCTTCGGCGAAGATGTTCCTGACAAGTCGCATGGCGATGTCCAGGCTCTCGCGCTTCGCAGCGTAGATATGGACGGTGCCGTCGTCTTCGATATCGATCTTGGCGCCGGACTCGGCCTGGATGCCTTTGATGACCTTGCCGCCCGGGCCGATGAGTTCGCCGATGCGATCCGGCGGGATCTTGGTGGTTTCGATGCGCGGGGCATACGGGCTGAGTTCCGCGGGCTTGCTGATGGCCTTCTCCATCACCTTGAGGATTTCAAGGCGGCCTGCGCGGGCCTTGTGGATGGCCTCTTCGAGAATGCTCAGCGGAATGCCAGGAAGTTTGAGGTCGAGTTGATAACCGGTAACACCTTTCTCCGTGCCGCAGAGCTTAAAGTCCATGTCGCCGAAGTGGTCTTCGCTGCCGATGATGTCGATCATCGTGAGGTAGCGCTTCATCTTATCGCTATCATCGAACTCGGTGACGAGACCGACGGAAATGCCGGCGACCTGAGCCGTTAGGGGAACGCCGGCGGCGAGGAGCGCCATGACACCCGCGCAAGTGCTGGCCATGCTGGTGGAGCCGTTGGACTCCATGACTTCGCTGCTGATGCGGATGGCATACGGGAAGTCCTTTTCCGTGGGGAGCACGGGAAAAATGGACTTCTCGGCGAGCGCACCGTGGCCGATTTCCCGGCGGTTCTGCCCGCCAAAGCGGCCCGTCTCACCGACGGAGAACGGCGGGAAGTTGTAGTGCAGCATGAAGCGCTTGCTGTCTTCGCCGCCGGTGTAGTTGTCGAACTCCTGGGCTTCATCGAGAGGAGCGAGCGTAGCGAGGGCCATGGCCATCGTTTCGCCGCGGGCGAAGAGCGCAGAGCCGTGCACGCGCGGGAGCACGTCGATCTCCGCCTGGAGCTGGCGGATTTCGTCGAGGCCGCGTCCGTCGCAGCGCTTTTGTTTGTCGAGGATGCTGATGCGGAAAGCTTTCTTTTGCAGGTAGTCGAAGGCCTGACTGATTTCGAAAGCTGTGGCATCGGGATACTTTTCCACGATGGCGGCTTTCACCTCATCGCGCAAAGCGCCCACTGCTTTGCCGCGAGCGGTTTTGCCGGTGGTGTAGATGGCGGCTTCGATGCGGTCGCCGGCGACCTGGTAGGCGACTTCGAGCAATTCGGGGCGGGCGGTCAACAAATTGTATTCGCGCACCGTCTTGCCGGCCTTCCCGCGCAATTCCTTTTGCGCGGCAATCAGCGGCTGCACGCACTGGTGACCGTAATGCAGAGCCTTGATGAAATCTTCGTCCGGCACTTCGAAGGCGTCGCCTTCGATCATGATGACTTCGTCTTCGCTGCCCACGTAGATGAGGTCCAGATCGCTGTCAGCGCGCTGCTCGTGCGTGGGGTTGGCGACGAATTCACCAGCGATGCGGCCCACGCGCACCGCGCCAAAGGGCTTTGCCATGGGGAGGTCCGAGAGATAGACCGCGGCGGATGCGCCATTCATGGCGAGCACGTCGGCGTCATTTTCACCATCGGCGCTGAGAAGCAGGGCGACGATCTGGGTATCGTAAAAGTAACCCTTGGGGAAGAGCGGACGCAGGGGGCGGTCCGTCATCCGGCATGTTAGGATTTCCTTTTCCGTGGGACGGCCCTCGCGTTTGAAATAACCGCCCGGGAAGCGACCGGCGGCGGAGGCTTTCTCTTTATACTCGACGCTGAGCGGGAAGAAATCCTGGCCTTCTTTGAGATTGGTGGAGGAAACGGCGGTGACGAGGACGACGGTGTCTCCGAGGCGCACGGTGACGGCACCGTCCGCGAGGCGGGCCATTTTGCCGGTTTCGATGGTGATGGTGGAAGAGCCGACCTGGCTCGTGGTGCTGTATATACTCATGTGTTTTTCTTGTCGGTGTTGCTTGTTCAAAATGGGAGGAATTCTCCCGCGGGGGCCGGGCGTCAGTGAAAGTGGAAAGTGAAAGGAGAAGCGCAGCGGAGCACGCGGTCTCTTCCCCTGTCACTTCTCACATTTCAGTGCCGCCCGGCGAACAACGCAAAACCCCGCCCAGTGCTACCGGGCGGGGTCAGCGTTGAAATCATGGTGCGGTATCCGGCAATTCGTTTAGCGGCGGAGACCGAGGCCCTTGATGGCTTTCTGGTAGCGCTCAGGGGCGGTGTTCTTCAAATAATCCAGCAGGCGGCGGCGGAGGGCCACGAGCTTGAGGAGACCGCGGCGCGAGGAGAAGTCTTTCTTATGCGCACCGAGGTGCTGGGTGAGGTGATTGATGCGCTGACTGAGGAGCGCCACCTGATAATCTGCACTGCCGGTGTCTCCCGGGTGCAATTGATACTGGGTTGGATCGATGGTATTTTGGCTCATTTCCGTGGGGTAAGTTCAGCAGCACGGCCCTCATGGCCAGCCGCTCCCTGTCCTCCCTTGGGGCAGGTGCCGCCGAGATTTCCATACTTTTCAGGATGCGCAACTGGATTTTCCTGGGTGCTTTACGCAAGAATTTCGGTGATCACGCGTCCATGGACGTCGGTAAGACGGCGGTCGATGCCGTTGTGGCGGACGCTGAGTTTTTCGTGATCAATGCCGAGCAGGTGGAGAATAGTGGCGTGAAAGTCATAGCAATTGGTGACCCCGGAAGCGGCTTTCCATGACCACTCGTCGCTTTCGCCATGGGCGGTGCCGGCTTTGACCCCTGCCCCGGCGAACCATGAGACGAAGGTGCCGCCATTGTGGTCGCGCCCGGTGCCGCCCTGGCTGAAGGGCATGCGGCCAAATTCGGTGGTCCAGATGAGGAGGGTGTCTTCGAGGAGCCCGCGGGATTTGAGATCGGTCAAGAGTGCGGCGACACCCTGGTCGCTGCTTTTGGCGATGAATGCGAGTTCATCTTTGATGTTGCCATGGTTGTCCCAATTGGCACTGCCGCCGCCTGGCGCGCTCCAAACCTGCACGAAACGAACGCCGCGCTCGATCATGCGCCGCGCCATGAGGCAGCGGCGGCCGAAGTCTTCAGTCGCGGCATCGTCGAGTCCATAGAGTTTGCGTGTGGCTTCAGTCTCGCCTTTGATATCGAGAAGATCCGGCGCAGCGAGTTGGAGCCTGGCGGCCAGTTGATAGCTGGCGATGCGGGCGGTGAGCTGGGAATCGCCGGGGCGCTCCGCAGCGTGGGCGGCGTTGATTTTCTCCAGCAGTGCCAATCCCTCCGCCCGACTCTCCGGCGTAATGTGAGCTGCTCCGGCGGGAGGACGCAGATACGAAATAGGCTGCGCGGCGCCGGCATTGATCACCGTACCCTGATGATTGGCGGGAAGAAATCCGGAGGTAAAGGCGCTGCGATTGTTATAGGGAAGCCCGCGACCGTCGGGCAGGACGACGAAGGCGGGGACGTTGTTACTCAGACTGCCGAGGCCGTAGGAAAGCCATGCGCCGAGACACGGGAAGCCGGGCAGCACGAAGCCGCTGGTCTGCAAATACGCGGCGGGGCCGTGGACATTCGACTTCGATGTCATTGCCATGAGGAACGCGATGTCGTCCACATGCCGGGCAATGTGCGGAAACACGCTGCTCACCCATCGCCCGCTCTGGCCGTGCTGTTTCCACTCGAAGGGGGATTTCATGACCGCACCCGGGATGCTGATGCTGGCTTCGACGCGCTGTCCTCCGCCGGGATCGAACTTTTGGCCGTGGCGCGCGATGAGGGCGGGCTTGTAATCGAACAGGTCGCACTGGCTTGCGCCGCCGTTCATGAAGAGTTGGATGACGCGTTTGGCTTTCGGTACGAAGGGAGGCGGCGTGGCGGCGAAGAAGCCGTCGCGCAGGAGGAGGGAGGTGAGTGCCATGCCGCCGAGCCCGGAGGCGGTGCGGTTGAAGAAATCGCGGCGGGTGACGGGGACGTTCATGGGGAGGGGTAAAGGTTCGTGCGTCGCGCAGCGACGCGCCGATGGAGCGTGACGGTTGACCCGGCCTTGAAAGGCCGGGCTACGTAACGGGTGCCGCTCTGCGGCAACAGGGACAGCGGGGTGACGGATTTGTGCGGGCCCATTGTTAGTCGAGGTGGAGGAATTCGTTGCTGTTCATCAGGACCTGGCAGGCGTTGGCGGGGCCGTGCCGGGTGAGGTAGGCGGTGAAGGCGGCGGATTCTTCAGCGGAGGGATGACGCTGGAGCATGAGGCGGAAGAGGGAGGTGATTTGGGGCGCGGGCTCTTTGGCGCAGCGGGCGGCGATGTGTTCACATTGCCGGACGAGAAAGACGTCGTTGAGCAGGGCGAAGGCCTGGAGGGCGGTGGTGGATTGGCTGCGGACGGCGGTGATGGCGCCGCCGTCCGGGCAATCGAGCGCATCCATAAGCGGATCGGCCACCGTGCGGAAGATAAAACGGTAAACAGCACGGCGCCGGTTGGCAGGGTCATCCGGTGGAAAGTTGACGTAGTCGAGGAAGGCGGGCGCGCCGCCCGGGGGTTTGAAGGTGGCGTCACCGCGGCTGACGAACTGCGACACGGAGGGGCCGCCCATGGTGAGATCGAGCTGGCCGCTGATGGCGAGCACGGAGTCGCGCAGTTGCTCGGCGGTGAGGCGGCGGCGGTTCATGCGCCAGAGGAGGCGATTGTTAGCGTCGGCGGCGGCGCCGGCGGTGGAGAACGAGGATTGCTGCCATGTTTGGCTGGTGAGGATGAGCCGGTGGAGGGCTTTGAGGGAGCCTTTCGCTTCATCGCGGAACCAGACGGCGAGCCAGTCGAGCAATTCCGGATGCGAAGGGGTGCCGCCCATTTTGCCGAAATCGTTAGGTGAGTCGCAAAGGCCGCGGCCAAAGTGATAGTGCCACACGCGGTTGGCGATGCTGCGCCATGTCAGGGCGTTGCGTTCATCCGTGAGCCATTGGGCGAGGGCGGCGCGGCGCACGGACTCGTCTTGGCTGCTGGCGGGAGGGAACTCACCCGTGAGGCCTGGCAGATAATTGAGCGCTCCGGGTCCTACGGGATCGCCGGGATTGTTGATGTCGCCGCGTTTTAGAATGTGGATGGGACGCGGCACGGGGATGGGTTTGAAGCTGCCGTTTGGCACGAAGTCCTTCGCCACAGCATAGACCATCTTCGGCGGAGGGAGGGCGGCGAGTTCGCGCTCCACCTCACGAAGGAGGACGCTCTGCGCGATTTTACGCTGCTGCTCCGGGGTGCGCTGCGCAGAGGCGGATTTTTTGAGCAAGTCGGTCACTTCGCCGTACGGAGGAGGGCGCAGATCATCCGTCACCAGCTCCGTGCAGAAGGAGAGGCGAAAACGTCCTAACTGATGTCCGGTGGTGCCGTTTTGCTCCAGGCGGATAACAAAAGCGGTGCCTTGCGGATAACCGGCAGGTTCTTTCAGTTCGAAGACGGCTTCATGTGAGCGACCGTAGTGCGGATGCACGCTCCAGAAGGTATTGCCGCGGGCGTCGATGGCGTTGGCGACGACGTCGCCGGCATCACTGTGATCGGCGGATGCTTTGATGAACTCGAGCCGGACCGTTCCGTGGGAGTCGCTGCCGGCGGGCTGGGCGGTGGCGCGGAATTCGGTGAGGTGAAAATTTCCGGAGGGTTCATAGCGGCCCGGGCCTTTGCCCGGCAGGCGGTCATCAGGGAGGGCTTCGAGCCGCAGGGCGCGGATGCCGGTGGCCTTTGTTTGCGCCATGACGATGAAGGTGTCCCGTTCGGGCCGGGTGCCGCTAACAAACCATGAGCCATCGGCCTGCCGCGTGAAAACGGTGCCGTCCACGCCTCCGGCGCTGAGGATGCCGGTGATCTCCAGTGGCTTCCATAATGCTTCGCGCCGGGAAAGGGCGGTGGCGGCGGCGTCCACTTTGATTTGCGTTTCCGGGGCTTCGAGCAGCGCGGCGTCTCCGCGCTCGATGGCGGCTTTCCTTGTTAGCAGTTCCTTTCGTTTGGTGCGTACGCTGGCGTCGTCATCGACCGGGCGGTCGGCTCTTCCGACGCCGGCGAAGACGGCCTGCAGCGCATAGTAATCGCGCTGGGAGATGGGATCAAACTTGTGGTCGTGACAGCGGGCGCAGTGGACGG
The DNA here is from genome assembly GCA_035550135.1 of Verrucomicrobiales bacterium. GTDB lineage: Bacteria > Verrucomicrobiota > Verrucomicrobiia > Verrucomicrobiales > V1-33 > V1-33. The sequence goes on along the minus strand of DASZQB010000010.1, from coordinate 62,592 downwards.
TGGCGCTTTGAAAGGTGCTCATCACGGTGCTGACCATGTCGTCGCGGTCGAGGACTTCGGCCATGCGGTGGTCCACCGTATCCTCGCGCACGGTGACCATGAGGGTGTCATCCCAAGGACCGGCGGCGAGGAATCCGAGGCCGCAGGTAGCCTGGGGTTCATCGGGGAAGAGGGCGTCACCGGCGACCTGCTCCTGGACGAAGCGGGCGTAGGGTTTGTCTTCGTTCAATGAACGGATGACATAATCCCGGTACGGCCATGCGTTAGGGCGAGCGTGGTCATGATCGTTCCCGTGCGTGTCGGCATAGTGGGCCACATCCAGCCAGTGCCGGGCCCAGTGTTCGCCGTAGCGCGGCGAAGCGAGCAGGCGGTCCACCAGTTTTTCGAAGGCTTTGGAGTCCGTGTCCGCAACAAAAGCGTCCACTTCCTGCGACGAAGGCGGAAGGCCGGTGAGGTCGTAATAAAGACGCCGGATCAGAGTGCGCCGGTCCGCTTGAGGAGACGGGCCCAGGTGGTGCTCCGTCAGTTTCGCGTGAACGAAGGCATCGATGGGATTCGCGCCGGTTCCGGGCACGGTTGGAGAGACCAGCGGCAGCAGCGACCAGTGCGGCTTGCCGGAATCCTTTGCGCCCGCCAGTTCATCGGGCCACGCAGGACCGGCATCGATCCATTCGCGGAGTATCGTCACCTGCTCCGGCGTTAGGCGCGAAACGGTGCTTTTGGCAGGCGGCATGACCGTCTCCGGGTCTTCACCGCTGACGTAGCGGATGAGCGGGCTGTTTTTGGAATCGTGCGGGACGATGGCGCGGTTGCCGCTGTCGCCGCCTTTGAGAGCGGTATCGCGGCGGTCGAGGCGGTAGCCGCTCTTTTGCTTATCGGGGCCGTGGCAGCCGAAGCAGCTTTTTTCGAGGATAGGGCGAACGTCGCGGGCGAAATCAGGGGCGGCGGAGGCGGGGCGCAAGAATAAGGGCGTCAGGGCGACGACCCACACGAGGGGCGCGGGGAAGCGGAACGGAATTGTTGGGCGGTGGAACAACGGAAGGAATACGGAAGCCGGGTGAGGGATTCGCGGGGTTTTGGTTGGGAAGGAGCGGGGGCGGAAGATTATGGTGTGATTAAATGAGAGCGCGGAGGCTTAAATTGGTTGGGATTGGTTTGATTCCCAGGAAGAGAGGCGGACCTCGAGGGGATGGGACGAGTATGAGTGGGAATGCGCGAATGGCAGGTCGGATATGGTTTGATTTACCTTGATTTGGTTTGATCCGGAAGGTCCGAGGGACACGGCTCCATAGTGCCTCTGGACGACGAGCCCAGGCTCAGGAACACGGTCGCGGCAGCCGGGCGCGAGGGAAGCCGGCACCGGGATTCTTTCGCCGCTGGACTCGGCTCGGGCGGGTGCGGCCTGACACCGTGGACTGAAGTCGACTGAAGTCCCCGGCTATTGTCCGCCACTAAGCGGCTGAAGAGAGGGGCGTGGAGCGCGTGATGGCTTGCCAACGCTTTCAGGCGATGCGGCCTCGTTGGGACGGGAATTCCGCGGGGTTTTAGACAGTGAGGGACGCGTATCGGCATGGTTTCTCTCCATGGATACGTCGGTGATTAAAGGGGTCTCTTGTCAACAACTTCCGCGCGGAAATTAGAGTACGAGTCATTGCAACGCACTGCAATTTTGGTCATCGCGGCGTAGCGGCTGCGGGCGGGGGCGGCAGGTTCTCAAATGACGAAACCAGAAATCCGAAAGAATGACGAAACCCGAATGACGACACTTCAGTTCGTCATTCCTCAGTGTTTGGTTCTCCCTCGAATGGCGATGCGATATTTGGCCCGAATCGAAGTTCGCTGCCCATCCATTCACTGGCATCCCGCCATGAGAGCATTTTGCCGGCAATCCAGGTGGCATCATTGCGATCGGCGTCCGCCGGTGACCAATTGTACCTGTCAGCCCAATAAAACAGCCCGTCGCAATGCAGCAGCGTGGCAGCGTCAATGATCGAGTCCGTGTTCGGGTGGGACTGAAGGTGAAAAGTCGTCACCTGCTCAAAGAGCAACTCGATGGCCGAGGGGTTGGCCCACTGACGCTGAAACAGGAGGCGGACCCGGATGTCGAGATCGACGGGGCAAGACATACTCAAATCGGAAGAAACGGAGTGTCCGGTCCAAAGGTGTGCTTCCCTGAGACACCCATCGTGAAACCCACCGAACAGTGAAAGCAACCTGTCCAAGTCCGTTTGCGATTCGAGATGCTGCCAGTTCATAATGGTGCGGCCAGGCCGAATGACTAAAGTTCAGCGACCTGGTCCGCAATGGCATCCGATGGCCCAAACCGCTGGTCACCCGGCCACCGCCCCACTCTTGCCCCTGGGATGGACGTCTGCTATGGCCACCGCCGCTGCGCATGAAAATCCTCCCTTACTTTCTTCTGCTGGTCGTTTGCGGCATGGTCTTCTTTTTCTTCAGAGGTCCTGAGCACTACGATCTGTTGATCCGGAATGCCCGGATCGCCGATGGCACCGGCGCGCCGCTGGTGAAGGGCAGCATCGCAGTGAGGGGCGACCGCATTGTGGCCGTGGGCGATGTGAAGGGCGCCGCTGAGATTGAAATTGATGCGCGCGGGACGGTGGCGGCACCGGGATTCATCGATGTGCACACACACTCCGAAGCCATACCGGAACTGCCGGATGCGGAGAATTTCGTGCGTATGGGGGTGACCACTATTGTCAGCGGCAACTGCGGCACTTCGGAGCCACTCGTCTCCGCGTTCTTTGATAAAATCAAAGCGGCAGGCTGCGCGATCAATGTCGCCACGCTCATCGGTCATAACACGGTGCGCAGAAGAGCGATGCACGGCTATTACGATCGCCCGCCAACTCCGGACGAGCTGCAGGAAATGAAGGCTTTCGTGGAACAGGGGATGAAGGATGGCGCGGTGGGTCTGAGCACCGGATTGATTTATCTGCCAGGGGCATTCGCCTCGAGCGATGAGATTGTGGAACTGGCCAAAGTGGCATCGGCATACGGCGGCATCTACGCCAGCCACATGCGCGCCGAGAACGTGAAAATCTACGATGCCCTCGACGAACTGCTGCGTGTGGCCCGCGAAGCGAACATCCCGGCTGAAGTTTCACACATCAAACTCACCGGGCCTTCGGCATGGGGGCAGGCGGACAAGGTGCTCGCCGTGCTGGATAAAGCGCGTGCGGAAGGGCTGCGCATCACGCAGGACGCTTATTCCTATACTGCCTCCAGCACGGGGCTTTCCCAACTCGTTCCTGATGACGCGCGCGCAAACGGAGCCAAAGCGCTTCGGGCCAGTCTTCGCGACCCAAAGAAGAAAGCGGAGATCCTCGCCGCTATGAAGGAAATGCGCGAACGTCAGGGCCACCGTGACTACGCGTATGCCGTGATTGCGAGATATCCCGCGGAACCTTCGCTCAATGGCATGTCCATCGCGGAGGCGGCGAAGCTCAAGCGCGGGTCTGATTCGCTCGAAGATCAAATCGAAATGGTCCTCGACATCCAATGCCGCGGCGGAGGCACTGGTGTCTTTCATGGCATCAACGAGGCGGATCTCCAAAGGTTCCTGCAGCATCCTGACACCATGATCGCAAGCGACGGCGGCCCGCGTTCCGGAGAGGCGACGGATGCCTCGCACCCGCGCAGCTACGGCAACAACGCACGGGTGCTGGCTCGCTACGTCAGGGAACTGAAAACTCTCACCCTCCCTGATGCCATTCGCCGCATGACTTCTCTACCCGCGAAGACTTTTCGCCTTCAGAACCGGGGCACCCTAACGCCTGGGGCGTTTGCCGACATCGTGCTCTTCGATCCCGCCAAAGTGAATGATCCATCCACGTTCAAGGATCCTCACCACTTCGCCGAAGGCTTTTCCGATGTCATCGTCAATGGGCGTCCGGTCCTTCGCGCGGGAAGTTTGACGGGCATCCGTTCCGGCGGACCATTGCGTGCGCCTTCCCGTTAGCATTTCGGGGTGCGTCAATGCGGCGGAAAAAGATGGACCCCGCGGGGCATTCGAGGTAATGAGCCCCCATGCAATTCCGTCGATGCGGACAATGGACTTCCCCGGTTCTTGCCGGACTGACTGGAGCCATGCGGCGACACGCGGTTTTGTTCGCCGGCGCTCTGACTGTCGCCATTGCCGGACTGTTGATGCTTCGCGCCAGTGCGGACGGTGTGCGCGTCAAGGCGGATACGACGCCGTCCCCTGCCCCGGACTCCGCTGCGGAAATGCCGGTGCAGAAGGAAAAGGAACCCGGGGCTCCGGCGAAGGAAGGAGATCCCTGGGTATTTTATGCCGCCGGAGATTGGAGGAATGCGGCCTACAACTTCACTCTCGCCAGGGCTAAAGCACGGGGCGGCGAAGATGCCGGCAGGCTGGAATTGGCGCGCGGTGCGGCCGCCTTCAAGGGAGCCACGTCGAACCCGGTTCAACTCGACGAGGTATTGATGGAAACGGCCCTCGAAGCCTTCGGCAACGCACTCCGTTCCAGCGATGCCGCGGTGCGTGAGGACGCTCATTACAACCTGGCCAACGCTATCTTCGAACGAGCCAAAGCCACCGAAAAAAAGCGATCCCTTGCCTGGGAAAAAGCCAAATCAAAGAAGGCGCGCAACCGGCACGCCATCTCGCTTAAGTACCTCGACGGGCTGGTGAGGCAGTTGGAGAATTCCCTTGAGCATTATCAGGAAACCCTGGCGTTGAATGCGGACCGGAGTGACGCGGAAACGAATTACGGGCTTGTCTCCGCTCTCGTGAAGCACCTTCGCGAGATCCGGAAGGAGCAGGCTCAAAGGATACCCGAGGGATTGAGGAAGTTGAAAAAACGGTACAAAAGCGATAAAGACTGTGAGGGTGAATGCGAAGGTGAGTGTGAAAACCCGGGCTCCGGAAAGCGCAAGCGGAGCGGAGATGCGCAGAACGATGACGACTCTGAGGGCGACGACGAAATGACTGAAGGCGGCGAGGATGAGTCAAACGAGGAATTTAGCGGCACTCCAAAGGCCGCCGGTGATCCAATCGACACGGAGGAAAGTGAAGACGACCATCACCGGCAGGGCCACGAAGGCGCCGGGGCCGCCAGTGAAGCCCGACGCGACGAAACCATCCGGCATCTCAAAGAGTTCTCCCAGGAACTTCCCATTCGCCCCCGCAGCAAAAAGGTGGAGGAACTCCGTCCTTCAAGGGACTGGTAGGATCAGGGAAGTATCCCGGTTCCACGGCCCGCTCGCCTCTGGCGAAGGCCCCGATTTACGGAATGTAAATCGACTGGCGATCCGTCACCGTGCCGTTACAAACGCTTATCCATGAAACACCTCTTGTTCATTCCCTCTGCCCTGACTTTGTCCGCTATCGCCGCCTCCGCCGGCGAAGTGAAGTGGACTACCAAGAAGCTCACTGACGAATTCCACGCGGAAGGCGCGGCGTGCGGGGACTTTAACAAGGACGGGAAGAACGACATCGTTTACGGCCCCTACTGGTGGGAGGGTCCGGCGTTTGAAAAGCGTCACCAGATTTATGACGGCAAGCCGGTTGATCCGCGGGGCTATTCCAAAAACTTCTTCGCCTACACTCCAGATCTGAACAAAGACGGCTGGGCGGATGTGCTGGTTCTCGGCTTTCCCGGCGAAGTGAGTTACTGGTTCGAGAATCCAAAGGGCAAAGAGGGCAACTGGAAGCGTCACGACGTTCTTAAAGTCACCGATGGCGAGTCGCCGGAGTGGAAGGACATCACCGGCGACGGCAAACCGGAAATTGTTTGCGGCAATGGCGGTTCGTTCGGGTTCGCCTCCCCCGGCGAGGACCCGACTAAAGAGTGGCCGTTCACGCGAGTCACGCCCAACATTGGCATCCAGCGCTTCACGCACGGCATGGGCATCGGCGACGTGAACGGCGACAAGCGCCTCGATATCCTTGAGAAAAACGGCTGGTGGGAACAGCCCGCGGACATGCGCACCCAGCCGGAGTGGAAGTTCCACAAGCAGGAGTTTTCCCCCGGGGGCGGCGCACAAATGTTTGCATTCGACATCGACGGCGACGGTGACAGCGACGTGCTGACTTCCCTCGTCGCCCACGGTTACGGCATCGCATGGTATGAACAAAAGGACGGTGCCTTCACCAAACACAACATCATGCCGGAGAAAGGCCAGGACGGCGTCCGCTTCAGCGAGATTCACGCGCTGGACGTCGCTGACTTCAATGGCGACGGCGTCACCGACTTTGTCACCGGCAAGCGTTATTGGTCTCATGCACCGCGCCCGGATGGCACCGGCGGTGAGCCCGGCACCGCTGATCCCGCCGTGCTTTACTGGTATGAAGTAAAGCCCGGCAAAGAAAGCGGCAAGGCGGAGTTCATTCCTCACCAAATCCACGACAACAGCGGCGTCGGCACTCAAGTGACCGCCGTGGATGTGGATGGCAATGGCGTGCCGGATGTGGTGGTGGGCAACAAGAAGGGATGCTTCGTCAGCCTCGGCACCCGCTGATTTGGCACAGCGTTTTCAATGCGCGGGGCTTCATGCCGCGGCCTTACTCCATTCACCGTCCGCCATGATGCTCCGCACCATTGCCCTGCTGATGTCCTTTGCGCTTTCCCCTGCCCTGCCCGCTGCGGACGGACCTTCCCTGACCACGCCACAGGCTTCGCATTTTGCCGCCCTCGCGCTGAAGGGCATCGCAAAGGAATATCCGAATAAGATGGACCACATCATGCGCGATGCCGCGGATGTGCAGTCCCCGCGCGCTCTGCATCCTGCCTTCTACGGCTGCTTTGACTGGCATTCCTCAGTTCATGGTCACTGGATGCTCATCCGCCTGCTCAAGAAGCACCCCGACCTGCCAGAAGGCCCCGCCATTCGCACTGCCCTGCGGGCCAACCTAACCAAAGAAAACCTCGCCGACGAGACAGCCTATCTTAAACAACCGGGCCGTGCCAGTTTCGAACGCACCTACGGCTGGGCGTGGCTGCTGAAACTCGCAGAGGAACTCCGCGGCTGGGACGACCCGGATGGCCGCGCATGGTCGGCCAGTCTCACGCCGCTCGCAGAGGCATTCGTGCAACGCTATCTCGATTTCCTGCCAAAGCAGACCTACCCCATCCGCACCGGCGTCCATCCCAACACCGCCTTTGGCCTCGCCTTCGCGCTCGACTACGCCCGCGTCGTCAAACACGAGGCGCTGGAAAAGCTGATCGTGTCGCGAGCCCGCGACTACTTCGCCAACGACACCAACTACCCCGCTGCATGGGAACCCGGTGGCGAAGACTTCTTTTCCGCCGCGCTCATGGAAGCGGATCTCATGCGCCGCGTCCTGCCTGCAGAGGAGTTTCGCACCTGGTTTCGCCGCTTCCTGCCCGATATTCCTTCGTCCCTTCTGACGCCCGCCATCGTCACCGACCGCGCCGATCCGAAAATCGTTCATCTCGACGGCCTCAATCTCTCCCGCGCCGCCTGCCTTTGGGATATCGCCAAAGTGATTCCCGAAAAAGATCCTCTCCGCCAAACGCTGACCGCTTCCGCCGGGCGCCACGCCGCCGCCTCCCTTCCGCACGTCTCCAGCGGTGACTATGCCGGCGAACACTGGCTCGCCAGTTTTGCCGTATGGATGCTCGCGGCAAGGGATGGGTAGTGACGGGTACGCTGGAATCCATGTTGCCGCGCCGGAAATCAGCGTCACGGTGCGGACTTTTCCAGGTTTACACTCATGCCCAAAACGTCCGCGTCCATTCCACCCGCTTCGATTCGCCCCATCAAAAAACTCATGGTGGCGAATCGCTCGGAAATCGCCATTCGGGTTATGCGCGCGGCGACAGAACTGGGGATTCGGACGGTGGCTATTTATGCGGCGGAGGATCGCTTTTGCCCGCACCGTTTCAAAGCGGATGAAGCTTACGAACTGAACCGGGACAAAGGCCCCCTCGGGGCTTATCTCGACTACGAAGGCATCGTGGCTCTGGCGGTCGAAAAGGGAGTGGACGCCATCCACCCGGGATATGGATTTCTCAGCGAGAATCCGCAGTTTTCTAAAGCCTGTGCGGATGCCGGCATTCTTTTCATTGGCCCGGATGCCCGGATTCTCGACATGATGGGGGACAAGACTGCCGCCCGGAATGTCGCCGACAAACTCAACATTCCCACGCTCGCCGGCACCAAAGATCCTATCGAAAGCCGCAGGGAGGCGATTGTGGTGGGTAAGAAGATTGGATTTCCGCTGATTATCAAAGCGGCCTTTGGCGGAGGCGGGCGCGGCATGAGAGTGGTGCAAAAAGCGGAGGACCTTGAGAAGTTGTTGGAAGAGGCGCAGTCGGAGGCGAAACGGTCTTTTGGCAATGGCGCGGTGTTTCTCGAAAAATTCGTGGGCCGCGCAAAGCACATCGAGGTGCAGATCCTCGCGGATAAACATGGAAATGTCCTGCATCTTCATGAGCGTGATTGCTCCGTGCAGCGCCGTCACCAGAAGGTTATCGAACAGGCGCCCAGCTTCGGGATCGATCCGAAAATTATCGGCGGCCTCTGTGAAGCGTCCCTCGCGATCGCAAAGGAGGTGGGCTATACCCACGCCGGCACCGTGGAGTTCCTCGTCGATGTCGATACCGGGGAATGGTACTTCATCGAGATGAATCCGCGCATCCAGGTGGAGCACACAGTCACGGAGGAGATCACGGGCATCGATATCGTGCAGAGCCAGATTCAGATCGCCATGGGCCACGCACTGCACGGCGAAGTAATGGCGCTGCCGACCCAGGACAGGGTGGAGAAGAGCGGCTTTGCCATTCAGTGCCGCGTCACCACGGAGGACCCGGAGAACAACTTTACGCCGGATTTCGGAAAGATCCTAACGTATCGCAGCGCGGGCGGATTCGGCGTGCGTTTGGACGGCGCATTGGGCACCACGAACGCCGTTATTACACCCTACTACGATTCCATGCTGGTGAAGGTGACTGTGTTTGGCCGCACGCTGCGTATCGCGCTCGACCGCATGGACCGCAGCCTGCGGGAATTTCGTATTCGGGGTGTAAAGACGAACATTCCGTTTCTAGAGAATGTCATCGCCGATCCCACTTTCCGCGCGGGCCAGGCAACGACGCGCTTCATCGATACGAATCCGCATCTGTTCCAGTTTGAGAAAAGAAAAGACCGCGCCACGCGGCTGCTCAATTACCTCGCGGATGTAAGCGTTAACGGGAACCCGTTCGCCAAGGGCTATACGCTGAAGACGATCGGTAAACTTCCCGCTCCGCCACTGCCGCACGTGGACCATCCGCTCGCAAAGGCGGAAATTCCGCCGGGCACGAAACAACTCCTGACGGAAATGGGGCCGGAGAAATTCTGCCGCAACTGGGTGGCGAAACAAAAGCGCCTCCTCATAACGGACACGACGTTCCGCGACGCCCACCAGTCGCTCCTCGCCACGCGCATGAGGACGTATGACATGCTCGCCGTCGCCGATGCCGTGGCCCGCCGCGCGCCGAATCTCTTCTCTCTCGAAATGTGGGGCGGCGCCACGTTCGACGTATCGATGAGGTTCCTGCGCGAGGACCCGTGGGAGCGCCTGCGGACACTGAGGGCGAAGGTGCCTAACATTCTCTTCCAGATGCTTTTCCGCGGCAGCAACGCCGTTGGCTACACCAATTATCCTGACAATGTGGTGAAGGGCTTCATCAAGCATGCCGCTGCCAACGGCATGGATATTTTCCGCATCTTCGACAGTCTCAATTACCTGCCGAATCTTACTGCGGCGATGGAAGCGGTGCGCGAGGATACATCCTCCATTTGTGAGGGTGCTGTGTGTTATACCGGCGACATTCTCGACCCGGCTCGCGATAAATACGGTCTCAAATATTACGTCAAACTGGCGAAGGAGCTGGAGACCATGGGCGCGCACATTTTGTGCATCAAAGACATGGCCGGCCTGCTTCGACCCTACGCCGCCACCAAACTGGTGAAGGCTCTCAAAGAGTCCGTCGGGCTTCCTGTTCATCTTCACACACACGATACCAGCGGACTGAACGCCGGCAGCATTCTCCGCGCCGCAGACGCCGGTGTGGACGTGGCGGACGCCGCCATCGCCAGCATGAGTGGAGGCACCTCGCAGCCGAATCTGAATTCCATCGTCGCTTCGCTGAAGCATACTCCCCGCGATACGGGACTCGATATGGACGCACTGCAGGAGTTCAGCGACTACTGGGCAGCGGTGCGCGCTTTCTACAAGCCTTTCGACACGAGCGAACCCTACGGCACCGCCGAGGTTTATCTGCACGAAATGCCGGGCGGCCAGTACACGAATCTCAAAGAACAGGCCACCGGGATGGGTCTGGGAGCCCGCTGGCCGGATATCGCGCGCGCCTATGCGGAGGTGAATCAACTCTGCGGCGATATCATCAAAGTGACGCCTTCGAGCAAGGTCGTCGGCGATCTCGCCATTGAGTGCGTAGCCCGCGGCGTGAAGCCTGCGGACATCATCAATCTTCGCGGCACCAAGTGGAGCAAAGATGTCACCAGTATGTTCGAAGGCTGGCTGGGCGAACCGTTCTACGGCCTCGAACCCGCCGAAGCAAAAGACTCGTGGACGAAATGGAATGCACTGGCGGACGCCATTGTGGGCAAAACCGGTAAACGCATCAAAGGGCGCCCTGGCGTTCACGCCGCGAAAGTGAAACTCGGCGACGTGCGCGCCGAGCTGGAAGCAAAGCTGAAACGAAAGCCCGCGGAGGACGATGTCTGGAGTTATCTCATGTATCCGGAGGTCTTCCTGAAGTTCGCCGAATTCCGCAGGGTCTATGGAGATGTCAGTGTCATTCCCACACCCGCCTACTATTACGGTCTCCAGCAAAAGGAGGAGATCAATATTCACATCGAAGAGGGCAAGACGCTGTTCGTTCGGCTGGTGAACCTAACCGAACCGGATCAAAACGGCCAGCAGACCGCCATCTTTGAACTCAACGGTTATCCCCGCCACACCACGGTCAATAACAACATCCTCGCCAAAGCGGTGGTCAGCCGTTCGAAAGCCGATCCATCGGATCCCGGCCAGGTTGGGGCCCCCATGCCGGGTATGGTCGCCAGCATCGCCGTGAGCATCGGCCAGAAGGTGAAGGAAGGCGAGACGCTCCTCACACTTGAGGCCATGAAGATGTTCGCCGCCATCGCGGCTCCCGTCGCCGGCACGGTTCAGCAGATTAGCGTAAAGGTGGGAGAAAGCGTCGAAAGCAAGGATCTGCTGATCACATTGGCAAAGTAATTTCTCCCTCGCGATGCCTGAGAACCCCGGCAACAACTCAAATCCCCGCCCCAACCGCCGCGGACGCAATCGAAACCGGAACCGCCCGGACCGCGGTCCGCGTCAGGACCACAAACAACAGGAACGCCGGAATGACCGCCGCCCTCCGCGCCGCGATAAATCCCCGGACAACGGTCATCGCGAAGACGGGCGCTCCCGTGCGCCTGCGTCCGGACCGGGAGCATGGCAGCGGATTCTCGCCGTGCTGACATTCGGTCTCGCTCGTCCAAAGTCCGCCGCGTCCGCATCCAAATCACGAAAGCCGGACCATCACCGCGCGCCAAAGACCCCGCGCGAGCAGGCCACCGTTCCTCCCATTGATACGAACACGATTGATACCGACCGCATTCATGTGGGGAATCTCTCCTACGATGCCACAGAGAGCGACCTCCTCGATGTCTTCAAAGGCATCGGCAAAGTGCAAAACGTGGACATCGTTTACAACGGGCGCACGCACCGCTCCAAAGGTTTTGGCTTCGTCCAGATGATGAGCGTTGCCGACGCCCGCCGGGCAGTTGAGGAACTGCATGGCAAATCGTTCATGGGCCGCATTCTTCACCTCGGCCCCGCCCGCAGCCGCGGCCGCGACGAACGTGAGGCGGACGACCCCGAAAACCAGCCCTGAGTTTTACATCTCCTTTACAGCGAATCCGCACAGGTGCGTATCCTGCGGGGATGAACCGCGCCCTGTGCATCCTGTTCGCATTTGTTTTCTTTAGCCTGCTGACGGATACCGCCGCCGCGCGACTGATGCGCTCGTGGTCAAAGCAGGAGTTGCTCGACAAATCGGATCTCGTCGTCATCGCAGTGCCGGTTTCCAGCACCGACACCAAAGAGCCGGTTTCGCTTCCGGGAACCCCCCACGCACTGGCCACCGGTGTGAAAACGAAGTTCACCGTGTCGCAGATCCTCAAGGGTCCGGAGGACCTCAAGGAATTCACTCTGCACCACGCCCGCCCCGCCGATCCCCCCGGAATCACGATCAATGGACCAAGTCTCGTTTCTTTCGATGGAGCGAAAAAACAATCGTTTCTGTTGTATCTCGTCCGGGAAGAAGATGGCAGCTATGCACCGGTGAGCGGGCAAACGGATCCCTCTTTTCAAGCGATCGTTCCCGCCGGCCCCGCGCCTTCGACAGCAGCCGGGACGCCCCAGCCAACGCCTGGGCCTGCGAACGGCGGTCTGCGCATGAGGCTGACCATCGCGCCGGACCTGATCTCCAAAGTCACTGCGTGTCAGATGCAGATCGATCTCATCAATGTGAGCGAAAAACCGGTGACCCTTCGTGCTGACTGGCGCCATGATGAAGAAACCGGAGATTTGAAAGATTACGTCGAAGCGGCTGCGGGCATCGAAACCATGCCCGCCATCGCATCCTGGCTGGGACAGGTTATGGAGGGCCGGCGGTCGAAACCCCAGCCTGAGGCGGTTCTCAAAACGGGCGAGTCCCTAACTGTTAAATGGAAGACAGATGGCCGCCGCTTGAAGAATCGCGTCTCAAATCCGCTGACGGTGCAAAATCCGGAATTTCCGGTTCCTGGCCTCTACTCCATTCACGCCGCACTGGCCATTCCCACAGACGCGGGAACGGTGCTCCTCCGCAGCAATGAACAGTTGTTCTCCGCCGGCGGAGGTGATGTCCTGCCAAAGTCCACCTATGGTCAGCTCATTTCAGTGAGCAGCGATCCAAAGTCGGCAGTCATCAATTTGGGTTCCCTGCAAAAAGTGCAGCAGGGAGACGTGTTTCGCATCCGCACCGGCTACTTCGAATTCTACCGCCTCACCATCACGGCGACAGAGCCCTCATGGGCAGCGGGCACTCTGGCTCCGGAGCCGCCGCCGGACCCGAAACGGACGGTCCCCTTCCCGGTCGTGGGACAATACGCCGAATTCACAAAACCATAAGCCGGCGAAAATCACGGACTCAAGCCGCGCATGGGCTTGCGCATTGCTTCCAACGGATGAATCTGGAAACGGTGTTACGCCGTAGCCATTCTACCTCCGTTGATGAAATCGTTGCCAGTGTTCTTTCTTTCGCTCTGCGCCCTGCTGTTTGCAGGGTGCAGCGAGCGGGAGGCAAAGCGGGCTGATCTCGTCTTTATCAATGGTGCGGAAATCGGCAGTATCGACCCTTCGCAGAGCACGACACAAAAGGAAAGCCGGGTGATCAACTCGCTTTTCGAAGGGCTCATGAGGTTCAGTTCCGCAGGTCGCGCTGAACCCGGCTGCGCTCTGGAGCCCGAAATCTCCGCGGATGGCCGGACTTACACTTTCACCATTCGTGATAACGCCCGCTGGAGCGATGGATCACCTGTCACAGCGGAGGACTTCGTGCGCTCATGGCGGCGGGTTCTTTTGCCGGCCACCGCTTCTGAGTACGCGTCCATCATGCATTGCATCGCGGGTGCAGAGGCTTTCAATACGGGCAAGGATGAGGATTTCGGCAAAGTCGGAGTCAAGGCGGTTTCGGAACGCGTGCTCGTCATCACCCTGACAAACCCGATTCCGTATTTCCGAGACCTATTAGCCTTCATGACCTTTTGCCCGGTGCATACGAGCACTCTTGAAAAGTTGCCGGAGGCGGAAAAGGACAGTTATTGGAAGCCCGGCAATCTTGTTGGAAACGGGCCTTATCTTCTCAAAGAATGGCGGCTCAACGACCGCATCCGCCTTGAGAAAAATGCCGCCTATTGGGACGCTGCCAATGTGAAGTTGAGGACCGTGGATATCCTGCCCATTGAGAATCCCAACACCGCGGTGAATCTTTTCCTGACGGGCGCGGCGGATCTCATGGTGGACAAGGAACTCATTCCCACATCCATCGCCGACCACATCAGCAGGAAGCCTTACTTTCACCGCAAGCCCTTCCTGAGCACGTGGTTCATTCGCTTCAATACGCAGCGCAAACCGTACGGCGATCCCCGCGTCCGCAAAGCGCTCACCATGGTGATCGACCGCCGGCGCATTACGGAAGTGATCACGCGGCTGGGGGAGGAACCCGCCTTTGCGATTTCACCGCCGGGCATTGGAAATGGCTACGTGCCTCCCGCTGGCATCACCCTGAATGTCGCTGAAGCACAGCGATTGCTCGCCGAGGCGGGTTATCCGGAAGGCCGCGGATTTCCGGTACTCGATTATCTTTATCCCTCCAAGTTTCCGGTCGAAAATGGCATCGCCGTGGAATTGCAATCGATGTGGAAAAACGCACTCGGCCTCACGGTTTCGCTGCGGCGTCAGGAACAGAAGGTTTACTTCGAATCTCAGAAGAAGATGGATTACGACCTTTCCCGCTCGACGTGGGTGGGCGACTACAACGATCCCAATACGTTTCTGGACCTCTTCACCTCGACCAACGGAAACAACCGCACCGGCTGGAGCACTAAAGCCTACGATGACCTCATCGCCGCCGCCGCCGGTGAGCCCGATCAGAAGAAACGCTATCAAATGCTCAACGACGCGGAAACCACCCTGATCGAAAAGGAATGCGTGGTCGCTCCGGTTTTCTATTATCTCGGCGTCCAGTTTTATCACGCAGACAAACTCGGCGGCGTTGAGCCAAACCTGATCGACGAACACCCCCTCCGCTGCATTTATTGGAAATGACCGCCCCCCTTCCCCGCCCTGTGCTGGTTCTGCCTGACAGAAAATTCGCTGCTTATATCTTCGATTGTGACGGCACCCTTGTGGATTCCATGCCGCTTCACCTTCACGCATGGCGTGCTGCGCTGGGGATGCACGGATTTCCCCCCGAGAAGTTCACCAATGAGATGCACCATGGATACGCGGGCATGCCAGGCGCAGCGATTGTCAGGAAACTGAATGACGCCTTTGGATATTCATTGCCGCCGGAGCAGGTGGAAATCGACAAGGTGAAGTGGTATCTGGATCATCACACGAATGTGCGCGGCATCGAGCCTGTCGTGGAGATCGCCCGCGCGGCCTATCGAAAACTGCCCATGGCGGTGGCCTCGGGAAGCGATGCGCATATCGTTCACGATTCCCTCAAGGCCATCGGCATTCATGATCTTTTCGACACGATTATCACACCCGCCGATGTCGCCCGTGGAAAGCCCTTTCCGGACATGTTTCTCCTCGCCGCAAAGCGTATGAATGTCGAGCCGCAGGACTGCCTTGTCTTTGAAGACGGACTGCTGGGCATTGAAGCGGCGAAGGCTGCGGGCATGGAGCATGTGTTTGTTCCCACTGAACTCTCTGTCCCGATCGATTGCCCTCCGTGAGCTTGAAAGAGATTGCCCGGGAGTCCATTGACGGTCAAACTGCCGGCATGAAACGGATTCTCCTTCCCGTCGCAGCGCTCCTGATGTTCAGTCACGTGGTCTCCCTCGCAGAGAGCGGCAATTCCGCCGCCCCGCGGCTTTTCACACCGGACGGCAAAGTGGCACGGGAGGATTTCTTTCCCATTGCGGTGTGGCTGCAAAGCCCGCGAAATGCTGAACGCTACAAGGCCGCCGGGATCAATCTTTACGTCGGTCTCTGGAAAGGACCGACAACGGAACAACTCGCTGCTCTGGAAAAGGCCGGCATGGCGGTAATCTGTGATCAGAACGAGACTTCACTCAAGAATCTGAACAATCCGCTCATCGCGGCCTGGATGCATGGAGACGAGCCTGACAACGCGCAATCCCTGCCTTCAAAGAAGGGTTACGGCCCGCCGATACTGCCTGAGAAAATCATTGCCCAATTCAATTCGCAAAGGGTCGCAGATCGGTCGCGGCCGGTGCTGCTGAATCTCGGTCAGGGCGTGGCGTGGGATAACTACATTGGCCGCGGCGTGCGGCGAAATCATCCGGAAGACTACGCTGAGTATGTCAAAGGCTCCAACATTGTGTCGTTCGACATTTATCCTGCGAACCACGATGCAAAGGAGATCGCAGGCCGGCTCGAATATGTGCCGCGCGGCGTAGAGCGTTTAATCAAGTGGGCGGGACCCGACCGGACCGTTTGGAACTGCATCGAATGCACTGGCATTGACAACCCAAAAGGCAAACCTACTCCAGCGCAGGTGCGTTCCGAAGTCTGGATGTCCCTGATCAAAGGTTCACGCGGGCTCATTTATTTCGTTCACCAGTTCAAGCCTGGTTTTAGTGAGGCGGCTTTGCTGGATGACAAAGAAATGCTGGAAGCGGTGACGGCGCTCAATGCTCAGATCAAAGAACTGGCACCAGTACTGAACAGCCCCACCATTCCGGGAAAGGTCGCTTCCGCAGAAAGCATCGCGACGATGGTGAAGCGCCACCGCGGTCATACGTGGCTTTTTGCTGCGAACCTGAGTGATAAGCCTGTCGCGACCACATTCACTCTGGAGGGAGACGGACAAGTGGAAGTCATTGGTGAATCGCGGAAGGCCGTCAGACAAAAAGGAGCCTTCACTGAGGAGTTCGCGGGCTATGCGGTGCATCTCTACCGGATGGAAAATCCGTAGGGGCGCAGATTTCTGTTCGGTGGCGCAGCGCGGCGGGAACATAATGGCGACACCATGAATGATGACCATGAACTGCTGCAGCGTTATGTCCGGAAGGGCGAACAGGAGGCGTTTCGCGAACTTGTCTCGCGCTACGCGGGGCTGGTTTACAGCGCGGCGATGCGGCATGTGCGGGAGGCGGTGCTGGCAGAAGAGGTGGCGCAAAACGTTTTCACGCTGCTGGCCATGAAAGGAAAAAGCGTGCCGCGCGAGGCGTCGCTGGCGGGGTGGCTGCACAAGAGTGCGTGTCATCTTTCGCGTCATGCGTGCCGCAGTGAAGCCCGCCGCCGCGCGCGGGAATCGGCAGCGATGACGGTTCATCCGCCCGAAGGAGCGGCGGAGCCGGCATGGGAGGATTTACAGCCGGTCCTGGATGAGTCTCTGGATTCACTGAAGAGCGATGATCGCGAGGCAGTGCTGCTCCGCTTTATGCGCGGACTGAGTTTTCGTGAAGTGGGAGGCGTGCTGCGCACTTCGGAGGATGGAGCGCGAATGAAGATCAACCGGGCGCTGGAGAAGTTGCGCGGGCTTCTCGCCAGGAGAGGAATCACCAGCACTTCGGCGGCACTTTCCGGAACACTGGCCACTCATGCGATGGCGATGGTCCCCGCGGAACTCGCACGCAACCTCAGTACTCATGCACTCGGCACCGCTTCCCACACAGCTAACATTACCCAAATAGCCCTTATGAGCACTAAAGCAAAAGCCGTTTTCATCACCGCCGGAGCAGCCCTGACCGCCGTCATCGGCACGCCGCTGGTAATGCAGCGGGAGAAGAATCTGCGCAATACGATTGTCGAATTGGAGGACCGGATTGCCGGCCTTTCGACGGTCCCAACCACCAAGTCCGCCAGTTCGGGGAATCAGCAGACGAAGACCGCAGGAACAGGGAGCACCACTGCGAATGCCGCGGTGAAGCCGGGTTCCGCCAGCGATACGGCCGCGCAACTGGCGCAGGCGAAGGCATTGATGGGAAACAACAACGCGAAGGCTGCGATGGGCGAGGCAATGGCGAACATGGCGAAGATGCCCGGAATGAAGGAACTGATGAAGAGTCAGACGAAGCCTATTATCGAGAAGATGTATGCCGATCTGCTGGATAGCTTGTGGCAGCTCAATCCGGAGCAGCGCGCCAAAGCGATCGATGCGCTGGTGGATCCGATGAGTGAGGCTCAGATGGGAGCGATGAAGATGCTCCAGGGAGGGATGACGAAGGACCTCACGGAGGAAATGGCGAAGAATGCGAAGATCGCTAACGAAAAACGGGATGCCGCGCTGAAGGAGATTGTGAATGATCCGGAGAAGTGGGCACTGTTCGCAAAATACGAGGAATCGTCGGGAGAGCGGATGAAACTGAATCAGTTGAGGGAGTCGCTGGGGGCCAGTGATCCGGCGCTGGCTCTAACCGAAACACAGGAGGAGAAGCTGATGAACATGATGTATCAGGCGAGGAAGGCCGCGAAAGCGGATGTGCCGTTTCAGCAGGAGACGAGGTTCGATCTTTCGCTTTTTACCGAGGAAGCGCTCAAGGAGCGGCAGGCGAAGGGGCGGCAGATGGATGAGAAGATTCTGGCGGAGGCGGGCTCCATTCTAAAGCCGGGGCAACTGGCGGTGTTCAAGGAGTCGCTGAAGAGTCACCGGGCGATGGAGGACGCGAGCATGGATATGGCGAAGGCGCTGTTCGGGAAGGCGGCGGAAGGGGAACCTAACAAGTAATTGCAGATTTTTTGTTGGGAACGATGATTGCCAGCAAGGCGGACGGCCTTGTTATGGTGGAGATGCTATGATGTCCCGATGTCCGCGGGCATTTCCTGGATGGGAGCTTCGCCGGCGGTGGCGGCGGCGGAGCGGCGGGTGTTTTCGTCGCCGGAGAGTTTCATGCCGACGGGTTTGCTGACGCCGAATTCCTCCATGGTGACGCCGTAGAGAACGTCGGCGCGGCGCATGGTGCGCTTGTTGTGGGTGACGATGACGAACTGGCTCTTTTCGAGGAAGCGGTCGAGCATCTTGAGGAAGCGGCCAATGTTCGATTCATCGAGGGGGGCGTCCAATTCGTCGAGAATACAGAAGGGGCTGGGCTTCACCATGTAGATGGAGAAGAGGAGCGCGACGGCGGTCATGGAGCGTTCACCGCCAGAGAGGAGGGTGATGCTCGTGGGTTTTTTGCCCGGAGGCTTGGCGATGACTTCGATGCCGCTTTCGAGCGGATCCTCTTCATTGATGAGAACGAGGTCGGCCTGAGCGCCGGCACCGAAGAGTTCCTTGAAGGTGTTGCGGAAGTTGTCGCGAACCTGGTAGAAAGTTTCGGTGAAGCGCTTCTTCGTTTCGTCGTTGATGCGCTGGATGATGTTGAGGAGTTCCTCCTTGGCGCCGGTGAGGTCGTCGAGTTCCTTTTGGAGGAAGTTGTGGCGCTCTTCGAGTTCCTCATACTCCTGGATGGCGTCGAGGTTGACGGGACCCATGCTGTCGAGGCGCTGGCGAAGTTCCATAACGGCGCCTTCGACGAATTCCCAGTCAACCTCCTCCTCAATGATAACGGTTAGGGAGCACTCCTCCTCTTCGAAGGCGGGTTCCGTTTCGGATTCGGGAAGGTCTTCGGCGGTGGGATGGGAAGGAGGGGAATCAGGGGAAAGATGGGCGTCGTCGGGAGAGGTGGACTCGATGGACGGTATGGACTCAGAGGACGGGATGGGCTCTTCGGCAGGAGCCGCTCTGCGGCGGCCACGGGTGCGGGAGGCTTTTTGATTGGAGATGCAGGAGAGGAGGGCGTGGACGTCCTGCTCGAAAGTGGTGAGATCCACGCGGTAGCGCTCGAAGGCATAGGCGTGGAGGTTTTCCATGCGCAGGGTGACCTGGGTGGCGCGGACTTCCTCGCGGCCGCGCTGGTCGGCGAAGGCGCTGATCTCGCGGCGGGTGGCGCTGAGCTTGGACTCGCGGGCACTAACCGATTCGGCGCGGAGGGCGCGATCTTCGGTTTGGGAGTCGATCATCTCCGCCATCTCAGAGACGAGGCTGCGGACCGAGGCGATCTCCTCATGCAGGCGGTCATTTTCCCGGCGCGCCTGCTCGATGCGCTCCTGGTAGGATTCGATGTCGCGGCGGCGGCGGGCGATGGCTTCGTGCAACTCCTGGACGCGGCCCGTCATGGGGGCGCGCTGCTCCTGCATGGCCTGCTCGGCGCGCTGCTCGACGGCGTGGGCGGTGCGGAGTTCATTGAGAAGCTCGATGGTGTCCGCTTCGTTGCGGGTGGCGGCTTCAAGGTTCGCCTCCAGTTCCGAGGATTCGTCGCGGCGGGTTTCGAGTTCCTCCTCGGCGCGGGCGCGGCGGGCGATGGCCTCGTCCATCTTTCTGGTTAGGGCCTCCTGGCGGCGTGCGAGTTCGCTTTGCTCCCAATTCAGAGCGGCGGCGCGGGTGGCGAGGGACTGAAGCTCGCGGGCGCATAGACTCGCCTGGCCCTGAATCTGGCTTTCCTGCACGCGGCGGGACTGGAGGATTTCGCGCTGCTCGTCGAGCCGGCCTTTGAGCGTGCGCTGCTGTTCGAGTTGCTTGTCGCGACCGGCTTCCAGCAGGGCGAGATGCATTTCGAGGCGGGAGGCTTCCTGCTCCAGGTCTTTGAGTTCCACCTGGCGCTGGAGGATGCTGCCCGAGTTGTCCGCGGCGCATCCGCCACTGACGGCACCCTCGATGCTAACAAATTCCCCGTTGAGGGTGGCGAAGGCGATTTCCGGATTTTCCTTCTTCAAGCGGAGGGCGGTGCCGAGGTCCGGCACAATGAGCACATTCGCGAGAAGCTGATGCACCATGGTGCGCACGGTGTCCTTCGCCTGCACGGTATCGGCCGCCCATGCTAGACCGCCTTCCGGCGGGGTGAGCATTTGGTATTCGCCGGAGGTGCGCAGGAGGTCCTCAGGCAACACAAGGGCCTGGCCGAGTTTCTCGCGGGTGAGGACATCAATGATGTTCTCGGCGAGCATGGAATTCGCAACGAGCACGGCCTGCAGGTTGGCACCGAGGGCGGCTTCGATGGCCGGGATGTGCTCGCGGTCCACTTCGATGAATTGCGAGAGCAGGCCGCGGATGCCGTTGTGGAAAAATTCGGGATCGTTGAGACCCTTGAGCACCTCCTGGGTGCCTTTCTCGAGGCCTTCGCCCTGAGTGATCATCTGGCGCAGGACATCGGCACGGCTGGCGCGCTCGCTGTGCATGCGGGAGACCTCCTGAAGCTTTCGCGCGGTTTGTTCCAAGCCGATTTCGACGGCCTGGAGTTCCTTCTCGCTCTGCATCATGCCGAATTCCTGCGCTTCAATTTCGGCGCGGAGTTCGGCGATGCGTTGATTGATCTCCGCCTCTTCACGCTCGCGGGATTCGCGCTCGGCGTTCAGGCCTTCGACTTCGCGCTGCAACTGTTCCTGGCGGCTGCGGTCGGTTTCGCCCTGGTTGCTGTGATTGGTAATCTCCGCCTGGGCGGAAATGATGATGCCCTCGGCATTGTGCATGCACTGGCGGGCTTCGCGGAGAGCGCGCTCGATGCGGATCTTCTCTTCGCGCGCGTGTTGTGTGATGCGCGCGTGTTCTTCAATTTGCTCGCGCTGACGGGCGATGTTTTCGCGAATAGCATTCAGCGCGCTGTCGGCGGACTGGAGTTCCTCCTCCTGGTGGGCGAGGCGGTCCGTATTCATTTCCACATCGTGCTGGTTTTGTCCGATGAGGCCCTCCAATTCACGCTCGCGTTCGCCATTGAAGCCGATGCGGCTTTCGGCGGCGTGGATGTGATTTTGCCGGTCGTTCAACTGGTGGCGCAGGCTGGTGAGCTGATTTTCCAGTTCGCGCAGTTCCATGCGGTCGGCGGCGAGTTGGACTTCGTCTTCATGGATGCGCTCTTCGAGTTCCGTCTGCCGGGAGCGGAGACTGTTGACGCTGGTCTCGAGTTCGCCGCGCTCGGCGCCGAGTTCATGGTAACGCTTGAAGCTGAGGTGCGTGTCGAGGACGAGGACGTCGCGGTGCAGTTCCTGATAACGGCGTGCTTTGTTCGCCTGGCGCTGCATGCTGCCGATTTGGCGCTTCATTTCGGTCAGGATGTCCGTGACGCGCAGGAGATTGGCCTCGGTGTATTCCAGTTTGCGGAGTGCTTCCTTTTTCTCCGACTTGCTTTTGGTGATGCCGGCGGCTTCCTCGAAAACCTGGCGGCGGTCCTCCGGCTTGGCGGAGAGGAGCATGTCGATCTTCCCCTGCTCCATGATGCTGTAGGCGCTGCGGCCCACGCCGGTGTCCATGAACATCTTGTTGATGTCCTTGAGGCGGCAGGCATTGCCGTTTAACTCGTACTCGCTTTTTCCATCGCGGAAGACGCGGCGGGAGATGCAGACTTCGTTGAAGTCCACGCCGAGGTCCTGCTCGCAATCCGCGAAGGTTAGGCTGACCTCGGCCATGCTGACCGGTTTTCGTTTGTCGGTGCCGTTGAAAATGACGTCCGCCATTTCCCCGCCCCGGAGAGCCTTCGCCGACGTTTCGCCGAGCGCCCAGCGAACGGCGTCCACCACGTTCGATTTGCCACAGCCGTTCGGGCCGACGATCCCTGTGACTCCCTCATGGAAGTCGATGCGGGTCTTATCGGCGAAGGATTTGAAACCGTG
Organism: Verrucomicrobiales bacterium; assembly: GCA_035550135.1. GTDB lineage: Bacteria > Verrucomicrobiota > Verrucomicrobiia > Verrucomicrobiales > V1-33 > V1-33. The sequence goes on along the minus strand of DASZQB010000010.1, from coordinate 40,184 downwards.
GAGTTCGAGGCACTTTAAGCGCATAATTGAGAAAACTTAAATACTACGTTTCCCGAAAGGGAAAGGTGACACGCAGTTTTGCAAAGATTTCAGATTTGCCAAGCATTAATGCGATGAGATACAAGATATTGTGGAGGAAAAGTTGGCGAGCGCAAGGGATAGATAGGCAAGGGAGGAAGAATGGATAGCGGTTGGGCGGACAATGGGAGCAGTGATGGAGGAGAGAATGAATGAAAAAAGTATCGTTTTAAGGGTGCAGAGGGAAAAAGATGGTCTGATTTAGCCTAAAATAGCCTGATGAGCGGCGCTGAATGATACAATTTTGACAATGCGGCAGAAAGGAGCAGGCGCCAGGGACCCAAGCGGATTTTGTTGCGGCGCTTGAGGCAGCGACGCTGGGAAAAGCGGGGGACCAAAGGGAACCGATGGACCCAATAGGCCCAGCAGGGCTGATAGGGCCGATAGGACGGGGAGCGCGATCTGGACGGTTATTTGATTTTTCACAGGGGACTACATGCGCACGATCTGTCGCGGCTTTCGCAGCAGCGTTGGAGCGGACCGGGACTGGTTCATAACAGGGGGTAATGCCTCCAAGTTCCCGGTAAGCCAGTGACGGGCCGGTCGCATGGAGGTGCCGCTTTTGGGTAAGTCCGGAATGGAGCCCGCGGCTGCAATAAGAGAGGTGATTACCGCAAAAAAAGTCAAATGATTCCGGCGGGAAATTACAGGAGGGGATGATCAGGGAAAGTGAACCGGGAGAGGGGGCGATGCGCGGGCGGGACGGACCTGGTGGGCCGGCGGAACTTGTTAGCGAGGCGCTGGAAGGGCGGTCTTCCGGGCGTTTTTAGCGGTGACGTTTTCGCGATTTTCCCGGGGTATCGTTACGTTCCAAAAGGTAACGATTGGGGTTTTTCAGTTAGGAGGGCGGGGCGGGATGGCGCGAAGACAGCCCGCAGGTGCAGACGCCGGGACGCTGCGTGTTCGGACCGGTAGGTTCGCTCCTGTATCGCTGCACCACTGAATAGTCCATTCGAACGAGAGATCCCGGGCAAAAGGGGATCGGCTTTCAGTGCTCACATCCATGCGGCACTTCTGGTGCGTGTGCCGCAAACATTGACCTTGATGCCGAGGGCACGGGCGAAGGCGGCTTTGGTAAAGAGGCACTGGTCCGCGGCGCGGGGGTCATGGGCGTAGGCGACCTGGATATGGTTGGCTTTGTGTTTGGCCATGAATTGATCGCGCGAGACGCCATAGGTGACGGCGTGCATGATGGGCCACTGCGGAGTTGTTAGTTGCCAGCGGCGTTCGGTTTCTTCAGAAGGCAGGGCGACGACCGCGCCGCGGCCAATGTCCATGTGCAGGGACTCGTTTTCGACATAAATGCGCGACCAGATGATTTCGCCGGGGCGGCTGTTGCCGCGCAGGGTGGAGCCGCCGTTAGGAAAATACATGGCGGGCTGCCGGAAGCCTTCCGCGCCTTTCCAGCCGCCAATAAAATGGGCGGGCGGCGCGGCCCCGCTAATGAGCAGGACCCAGACGTAGTCGGTGCCGAACGGATCGCCCCAGCGAACGTCATGCAGGGTGTTTTCCACCGGTTGACCGAGCGCCTGATGAACGCGGAAGGTGAGCAACCCGTCGAGTCCGGCGCATTCATCGACTTCATTGAAATGGGGGAGCGGATAGTCTTTGAAGAGAATGCGTTTTCCATCGCGGGAGCGAACGGGCGGGCGGTCCGTGTTGTTGAGCACGCCTTCGACGAGGTCGCTGGCGGGCAGCAGATCCTTGAGACCCTGCTGGTACTGAATGCCGATGGTGTCGCAGCCGAAGTCATCGGCGAGCCGGACGGCGGCGATGTACATTTTGCACTGAAGCCGGACCTGGGCGCGGGTGAGTTCCGTGGCTTCGTCCGTGCCGAGATGAAAACGCATGCCCCGTTTTACGAGCCAGTCGAAAACGGCATCGGCCTCACTGTCAGGCACGCGGAGAGTCTCGGCATAGAGGGCGGACTGGCTGAGGCGTTCCTTGAAAACACCGCAGGCGTGCAACGCATGGTCGGGGATGATGGCGTTGAACATGCCCATGCAGCCTTCGTCGAAGACCCCCATGATCGCTTTGTCCTTCACCAGTTTCGCGGCGAGATGTTCGCCCAGCCTGGCGGCATTTGCGGGGATGCGGATTTTATGGAGCGGCTGGACGTGCGACAGGTCGTGCCGGACACGGCCGGTGCGGAGCCACTGCCGGAGTTTGCCGCGGAAAAAAATGTCAGTGAAATCGGCGCTCCACAGTGTGGAATACTTCACGCCGGCTTTGGTTAGGGAGCCATTCAGATTGAGCATCCCCACAAGGCCGGGCCATTGACCACTCCAGTTGGCAATTGTCAGGATGGGACCGCGGTGAGTGGTGAGACCGGCGAGGACGTGGTGGGAATACTGCCACACCGCCTCCGCCACGATGAGCGGCGCATCGGGATCGATGCTGCGGAAGACATCGAGGCCCTCCCGCTGGCTGGCGATGAAGCCATGCCCCTCCGCGGGCTTGAACGGATGCGCGCGGACAAGCGTGAAGCCTTCGGTCTTCAGCACGGCGGCGAGCGCCTTCTCCATCGCTTCCTGTGCCGGCCAGCAAACGCGGTTTGCGGAGAGCCGGAGGTCGCCGCTGGCAATGAGCTGTATGTGATTTTTTGGGAGTGCTTTCGCGCTCATAAGATTGGAAAATTCCTGACGACTATAGCTGGAGTTCCGCATCGGGAACCGCGGGGACAGGCGCATGTTGACTCCCCGCGCGGAGCATGGGAGCGTGAGCCGCGGCCAGGAGCAATCCATTACTTTACCCATCCGTGTTTACGATGAATCAAATACCGGGCATTCGAAGGGCAGCAGCCTGCCTCATGGCGCTCTGCCTGCAGCAGGCGTTGCAGGCGGAGGATGCTGCGGAGGCGGCAGGCAGCGGACCGGCGGTAGAGGTGATTAGAGCCTCTGTGGAGAAGGCGCTGCCTCTGCTCGTGAAGGGAGCGGTGGGTTCCATGGAAAAACGCGCTAACTGTTTTACCTGCCACAATCAGGCCCTGCCGGTAATGGCGCTGGTGACGGCGCGCACGCGGGGGTTCGCGGTGGATGCGGACATGCTGCGCCGGCAGCTCGAGTTCACAGCGGGCTTTCTGGAGAAGAACCGCAGCGGCTACGCGGAGGGACGCGGGCAAGGTGGTCAGGCGGATACGGCAGGGTCCGCGCTGTGGGCTTTGGAGAACGGGGACTGGAAGCCAGATAAGACCACGGCGGCGGTCGCGGAGTTCTTCCTGCTGTTTCAAAAGGACCTTGATCACTGGCAGCCGCAGTCTCACCGGCCGCCGACGGAGCAGAGCGCTTTCACGTCCTCTTATCTGGCGCTGCGTGGTCTAAAAACGTTTGGCACTCCGGCGCAGCGCGAACGCATTGAAAAGCGGACCGAAAAGGTTCGCGAATGGCTGCTGAAAACGCCGGCAAAGGATACCGAGGATCGCGTTTCGCGTCTGCGGGCGCTCGCAGTAGCCGGGGCTTCTGCTGAGGAAATCAAACGCGCCTCGGCGGAATTGCTGAAGACACAGCGCGAGGACGGCGGCTGGTCGCAACTGGACGCGATGGAGAGCGACTGTTACGCTGCCGGAACTGCGCTCGTGGCGCTGCATCAGGCCGGCGGGCTCGCGGTCAATGAAGCCGCATACCGCAAAGGACTGCGTTTCCTCATCTCCCGCCAGCTCCCCGACGGATCATGGCATGTGAAGACGCGCAGCGAGCCTATCCAGACCTATTACGAATCCGGTTATCCGCACGGCCCGGACCAGTTCATCTCCATTACGGCAGCGGGCTGGGCGACGACCGCTCTGGCGCTGGGTCTGGAAGCTGCGCCTATCAAAAGTCAATAATTGTATTTGAGATCCCCGCCCTACCGCAGAGCGAGGCCGAAGCCTGGTTTGGAGGAAAGCTGGAGTTTGCCGTCGCGGATGACGTTTTCGCCGAAGTCCACGTGTTCGTGACTGCAGGAGACGCCTTCGACGGTGCAGCCGTTGCCGAGGCCGCCGACGAGGTGGGCGGCGTAAACAGTGCTGAGGCCGGAGCCCCAACAATGCGGGGAGGCGAGGGTGCCGGTCTTTACGAGGCGGGGCATCCAGCCGCGCCAGGGTGTGAAACCATGGCCGATAATATCGGTTAGGCGAACATCGAGGATGCCGTCGGCCTCCAGTTTGTCCAGCATGGGGAAGTCGTTGTACTGCTCGCCGTCGGCGAGCCAGGTGTTTTTGTAAGGGGTGCCCTGAATCCATTGGTGGAGCTTGCGCCATGCGCGGTCGCTTTCGACGAAGGGTTCCTCGATCCAGACGAGCGGAATGCCTTCGATGCCTTTGAGAAAGGCGATGGTGGTCTCGACAGTCCAGGCGTCGTTGGCATCGACGAGCAGTTTGCAGTCAGGGAAGGCTTTGGTGATTGCGTGCATCACTTCGATGTCGCGCTTCAACCCGGCGTCCGGTGACATCCATTTGCCGCCGCGGCCCACTTTTACTTTGAGCTGCCGATAGCCAAGTTCGCGGTCGGCGGCGCAATTTTTCAAAACCTGATCAATGCCGGCGGGCTTGTCGGCGGGATCCAGGTCATCGAAGTATATCATGCCAGAATACACTGGATAGAGGTACGGCTCGCGGGCGCCGAGCATCTTCCAAACGGGCTGTTCGAGAATGACTCCGGCCAGATCGTGGAGGGCGATATCGAGGGGACGCCAGTCGCGGTTCAGGATGCCGCTGACGGGATCTATGAGGTCGGAAATGGGTTTACCGGCAAGTTTTTTGGTGAGATCTGCCGCGGCCTCGGATCGTGCGGGAAAGTCGCCCCAGCCCACGGCGCCCTGGTCGGTTTTCAGCACGGCCACGGTGAGTGTGGGGCCTTTGCCGTGGCGGTCGAGCTTGGAGTTCTTTCCCACTTCACGCGGCCAAGGAAGCGGCACGCGTTTGAGTTCGATGGACTGCAGTTTGTGGCCGCTGAGACGGGTGAGAGGTTCGTCAGCGATAGCACGGGAACAGGCGAACGAAGCCAGTGAGGTGCTGGCGGTATGGAGGAATCGGCGGCGGTTCATCTTACTTCAAGTGTTAGCGTTCCATATAGAGCAAAAACCTTTGCTTTTGAAATTTTTGCAACGCGACGCTCTATCGTCGTTTCGCCGAAGACGTCAACGCAATGAGAGTGGCAACATCACAGGTCATCGCCGTGACGGAAGCAGGACAAATTAAGGGTGGGCAATGGTTGGATCACCGCCCCGCCGAAAACTCTCAAAGTGGCTGCTGTTGAGGGTGTAGATGCGTTCCGCCTTGTGGTGGCGCGCCGTGGCGAGATGCAGGTAATCAAAGATGGCTCCGCCACGCACTCCGCGGCTTTCGGCTTCATCAAAGGCAGTGAGCATTTGTTCTTCCGGCAGACGAAGAATGGCAGCGCGAGCGGCGATGCTATGGCGCAACACTTTGGCAACGTTTGAAGCGGATGGCCGGGGTTTAATCTTACTACTGGTTAGGGTATTAAAGGTTTCAACAAAATCGTGGGTCCAGACTCCAAAGGGCTCGGCTGTGACCAAGGCTCTGCACGCGGAGTGATGGTACTCGGATTCGACCAGGGCGGCGACCAGGATGGTGCTGTCGAAAACGTTCACCGGGCACGCGAAGCGGAGAGTTCATCGTCCCGATCCCAGCGCGCCGTCATGACGGCCTCGCCCGCATCGAAGGGCTCAGTGCCCGTGAAAACAAGGAGGCCATCCCGGTCCACAAGCGTTGCGTCAGCGTTTCCGCTTTCGTGATCCGGCCTCAGCGCCATGCCTTCATCGCTGAGGTCAGCTACGAGTTTGGCTCCTGGCTTGAGACGAAACTTCTCCATAAAGGCGGAAGGGAGCGAAATGCCGCCGTTGGAGTCAATGGTTAGCGTTTCTGCCATGAGTACAGCTTACGAACCGGAGACGCGTTCGCAACGTATAAGATGAGGCGGCATTCGGCTAGTCGATTGGGGTGGAGTCAATCGAGCCTGAGCAAAGAACGGCAGGAGCGCTGGCGGGCTCGGCAAATCCGGCGGAGTTTTTTAGCGCAGGCCTCCACGCTCGATGCTCATATCTCTTTCGACGAGTTTTTGCAGTTCCGCCTGGCTCACGCCGGCGGCGGCGGCGTACTGGGAGATGTCGGGCTTGAGGCCGCTGCGGGTGGCGTGGCCGAGTGTTTCGGCGACGGCTTTGGCGCGTGCGGCGGGGCTGACGCGCTGCGCCCATGCGACGGCGCGGTCGAGATTGTAGCCGGCGTAATGCCTTGCCATCGTTTGCGCGGACTTGTCAGTGAGTCCTGCGGATTCGAGCCATGCGGCAGCTTCCTCAGGCGCCTTTTCGGCCCATTGCCAAAGGCACATTCCGTAGGCTTCGTCGCGTTTGTCAGGCGGTGTGCGGTGCAGGAGCCAATCGGCGCTGGCGCGCGGATTCGCAGATCCATACATGCGTGCGACATCCCACACGAGGCCGGAATCGGCGTTAGGAAGATTGGCATCAAGCCAAGCGGCAGCCTCTGCCGGAGCAATGTTGGCCCAATGGCAAAGCGCGGCGTCATGGGCGGCGCGACGTGTCTTTTCATCTGCAATGCCGGCAATGAGCGACAGGATTTCCCCGCGGCGTTCCGGAATGGCCACCACGCTGGTAAAGCCCTCCCATGGCTCGTACGGTCCGTCGCGTTTCATGTCGAGGCAGGCCTGGAACGCGGCGCGGGGATCGCGCAGAGCCCATGCGTGAATGAGAAACGGGAAATCGCGTTCGATATGATAACGCGGCTCGGGCGCGGCTTCCCACGCGGTGAGATACCATGAATAGGCGGCTTGAGGATCGTGCTGCGCCCAGCCCGCGAGCACGATGCTGCGGACCTTTTCGAGGCGGGGCAGAGGCAACTGCTGCGCGCGCTTCATGGCCGCGGCACCGTCGAATTCCGCCCAGCGTCCGAGCACGGCGGCAAGCAATTTGTCAGGCGAGGGCGGCGGCAGCGAGGCCAGATAGTCCAGCACGGCAGGGATTTCGTCAGGCTGGAGAGAATAGATCAGGGCGAACAGCTCGCCGGAAATGTTTTCCGCGACCGTCGTCTCCTGGGTCTGCGGATTGAGCCGCATGCGGTGGATGGAATCGAGGATGTCAGCGATCGGGCGGCCTTTGCGGGCATCGAATTCAGGGCCGGTCAAGGCATCGTAGTTCGCCGTGATGGCCGGAGAGTGCTCCGAACGCCGGGCGACGGAAGCGGTTGGGGAATCAGCTTCTGCGGCGGGACGGCCAAGTTTCCAGCCGAGCCATGCGGCCGCAGCACAGGCGGCGAAGGCGGTGGTTAGGAAGACCGGGCGTTTCATGGCGTGTCGATGGTTTTGAGGAGTTCCGTTTTCCGTGCGTCATCGAGGGCGGCGGCGTTAATGGCCGCAGTGGCGGCGGTCCTGTCCCGCCGGGCCCACGCGGAGACGACGCCACGCAGCGCGTTGTTGCGGTTTTCCTCCTCCGGAATTTGCAGCGCCCACGCGAAGCCGCGCTCGGGATCGCGCCGGGCCACCATGGTGGCGAGCGTCTGCATGGAACCCGCGGCTGTAGCATCGAGTTTCTGCGCCGCCAGCCACTCCGCGGATGCCGGAATATCGACCTCCGCCCACGCATTGACTAGAGTTTCCATCCGCTGGTCCTGTTCTTTGGGGCTGTTAGGCGTTTTGAACCACCAGTCCACTGCGGCCGGCGCGTCCTCGCGCAGCCAGCCCATGAGCAGCGGCATGGAAACGCTGTGGCGCATGATGGCCGGCACGCTGTTGCGGTCGAGCCATGCGGCGAGTTCCGCGGGCTGCGATGTGTTCCAGCGGAAGAGGGCGCGGCTGACGCTGCGCCATGCATCGCCGGAATCGTCCGTTTTCGCCAGAATGGCATCGAGCACCGCCGTGCGGCCCGGCAGATTTCCTGACACTTCGCTGAAACCGGCGAGCGCGGCGCCGATCTCGTTTTTGCCGGTCATGGCGTGGAAGGCCTGCAAGGCGGCGTCCATGTCACGCAGCGCCCAAGCACCCATGATCCCGCTGAGACATGAAGCAGGACGCGACGATTCGCCCGGGACTTTTTTGTCCTGATCGGCCTGAGCATTTTGGCGGAACCATGTGAGCGCGGCCTGTGGATCGCGCGCCGCCCAGACTCGCAGCGGGTCGTTCAGCCACCATGTGCCGGTGAGTGAATTTTGCCCGCGCTTGTGGGCCGCTTCGCAGGCGGCAGGCGCGTCGAATTCCGCCCAGCGCTGCAGGATCATCCCGCCAAGCGGCGCGGAATCGCCAGTGCCCGCGCGATGTTCATCGGCGAGTGTTAGCGCCGTGCGGATATCCTCCGGTGCGATCGCGGAAATGCGGGCCGCGGCGCGGGCTTTGGCGGACGGATCAAATTCCGCAGTGAGGAGGTCGCGCCGCGCCGCCAGCAACAACTGGCGCAGTGATTCACGGTGCGTTTTCACTGCAGGATTGGGTGCCGATTTACCGGCCGCGGAAATAGACGCGGCGCGTTTGACGAACGATGCCGCGGCGGAATCGGCGTAACTGCCGGCACGGCCGGCCACCCATCCGCCGGTGCCGCACATGGCGATAAGAATGGCGAGCGCAACGCCGGGGGCGAATTTCGATTTCATAAGCAGAAGAGTGATGAGCGATGCGGACAGAGCGGGCGCGGATTTAGAAGCAGTGAGCGCGCCGGAAGTGAGGCGCGCCAGTGTGGCGGGAGCCGCCGAGGCTTTTGTCAGAGCGGGCATGAGTCCGGCAGCCAGCGCTGCGGCGCTGATGGCGGCACCCCGCCGGCGCAACAGGCGGCTGAGCTTTTCCAGCGCCCGCTCCGCGCGTTTTTCGCAGGCCGCGACGGTAACACCTGCCGCTTCTGCGATCTTCTTAAACGGCTGACCCTGCCAGTAGCGGAGCAGGATCACCTCGCGGTCGCTCTCCGGCAACGCGGCCACGGCGGCATCGAGCAGAGGTGCGACCTCACGCCATGCGTCGGTGCCGGACTGGTCATCCGCTGTCAGTTGTTCGGAATAGTCGTGCATAAGCCGGCGGCGGTTGGTGTCCTTTTCGACGGCGCGTGCGGCCTCGTAGAACGCGGCTCGTTGCAGCCATGCGGCGAGCGCCGGGTGCGATGCGAGCTTCGCCGCGCGTCGCGCCAGAGTGATCAGGACATTCTGCGCCGCCTCCTCCGCCATCCCGTGGTCTCCCGTGCGCCGCAGCGCCACTCCATACACCAGCGAACCCCACCGCCGTACCACTTCAGCGAACGCTGCCTCGTCGCCCCTGGCGGCGAAGGCGTGGAGCAGTTCTCTGTCGGTTTCGTCGTGCATCACACTATTATCCGGCGCCACGCCGAAATCCGACATGGTTTTTCGCGGTGATGGCGATTTCAGGAGACGCGCGCTTCTATTCAACTTTCATCAGCACATCCTCTTTTTTCCCGCTTCTGAGCAGTGTCAGTTTCACTCTGTCTCCGGGAGGATGATTCAACCTAACAAGCGCTATAAAATGGCTTTCGTCCGGCGGGACCGGCTGTCCGTCCACGGCGACGATGATGTCGCCGTCTTTGATGCCCGCCTGTTTGGAAAACGGGGGATTGCCGAAGGCCCACTTCACCTGCAGTGCGGGATCACCGGGCGGGAGGTTCCACTTCTTTCTCCCGTCGGCTGAAAGCGGGATCGTCCAAAGGTGGGGACGCAGACTCCATGAGCTTTCGCGCCAGCTCAGGTCAGTGTCCTTCCAGTTTCCGCTAACATTGATGGTCTTGTCCAGGGTTTGTCCGTTGCGTGTGAGCTTCACGGCGATGGAGGTTTCCACCGGTGCGCGGTGGAGCACCCATTGAATGTCCGCCTGGGAGATGAGCGGCTGACTGTTCATTGTTGTGATTTCGTCGCCGGCTTCGACACCTGCACGCTGAGCTGCAGAGTTGGCCAGCACTTGTTGGACACGAAGGCCGTCGTCCACTTCCATTTTCAGTCCGAGGTTCTCCGGGAGCGGATAAATCCAAATGTCGGCGGGGCGCAAGCGTTTCTCACGATATGTCAGTTTTCGCAGGTGCTCACCGGCCATGTGGCAGTGAATACAGTTTTGAGGCGTCGTGGGTCCGCGCGCACGATCCTGCAGGCTTGGTATTCTCTCTGCCGTTGCGTAGCGCGGCTCCGGTCCGCGTTTGGCGGCGAGTTCGGTTTTGTTAGCAGGATACTGCTTGTGCAGTTCCAGAGCGCGCTCCATCGCTTTTTTCAGGGAAGGGATGGAGAGGTGAGTGGCGGCATTCTTTTTGTCGCCGGCGCGGGTGCCGTAGCGGCCATAAATGGTCCCATCCGCATTGAGAAAAAAGACCGCCCAGCTTTGGTCGTAGTCGAATTGAAAGAGCCGGAGATCGACGCCTTTCATCTGTACGAGACGCGCGCAAACGAATTGCTGTTCGAGTCCCTGAAGTGCGGTGTCCTGACGAACCAACTGTTCGTCCAGCGTCTTGCAGGCAATTCAGGGGACGCACCTGAAAAGAACCAGCAGCGGCCGGCCCATCTGCTCCGCCCGTTTTACGGCCTTCGGGAAATCGTCGTAGATCCAGTGCGCACCGGCGCTGTCTTTGAGCGCCTCGCGCAATTCCGTCTGCGCGCGCACGCGCGGCACACCAGCGATCATCAGGGCGAAGAGGATCAGAGTGCCGGTGAAGTGCGTCATACGGTAACGGTCATTCATCGCCTGCAAAGAGAAGTGCACCGGTTCCCCGCGTCAAAGACACATTGGGTCGCGTGTGCGTGTTTTATGAAGCGGCGGGGCGTTCCACCCCACAGGAATGGCGATCAGCTTTCGGCCTCTGCCAACACCTCACCGCCGCAGGAAACAATGACCAGCCGCTCCATCGCTCTCGTACAAGCCATATATATGCGGCTCGCATTCAGTCTCCGGTGCCGCCGTCTCTCCTCCTCAGGCAGGCGCGGATTGCGCTCGTGATTGGAAAACTCCCGCATCCCGCAAACGAGCACAATGGGCCGCTCCAGGCCGGTTGCCTTGTCTATCGTCCCGACCGTAATCTTCTCCTGCCGCTGCGGCGTTAACTCACCGATCTCCAGCTTTGGCAGTCCCAGCGCCGCCAACCGTTCCATTACCCCGGCCACCTGCTTCCTCCGCGCGCACAGAATCATTACATCACCCGCCGGCGCTCCTCCGGTCACGATCTGCCGGGCCTGCCTTGCCACCGCCGCCATCTCCTCCTGCGGGGTTTCCACCGTAATCTCCAGCGGCTCCGGCCCCTCGCGCAAAGATGTCAGGTTCGTCTCCTGGAGCTGTTCTGCATTTTCATCCTCGCACACATACGCCTCGTACCGCGCCGCCGCGAAACTCAGGATCTGGCGCGTATTCCGGTAGGGGAGTTTCAGCACCAGCGAGCGTTTGGAAAGTTCGAGGCCCGCACTCCTCCACGATTGGCCGCGTCCCAGAAAACCCTGGGCTGGATCAGCACACAAAAACAACTGCCCTCCGGGCCGCAGCATGCGCAGGATCAACTGAAACCACACTTTCGCAAAGAACTGCGCCTCATCGATAAGGATGAAGTCGTACCGCTGTCCTAAGAGATCCCGGCTCAACGCAGCCCAGGCTCTCAGCGACCAGTCCGTCATGCCCGCTGTCTTCAATCGTGCCCGATACTCCTCCAGCAGGCCGTACACGGTGCGCCGCGCCTGTTCTCTAAGCGCTATCGTGCGGCCCGTCCGCGGTGTCGCGAGATATTCCTCCAGTGTTTGCAAGCCCTGATCATGGATCCAATCGAACTCCGCCTCCAGAAAATCGGTGCCGAAAGCTGAAGCGGGGATAAAACCACGCCGCGGGCCGTCATCCAAGACTTCTTCCCGCAAACAAAGCCGGCGACTCAGCCAGGATTGAAACGTTAGAAACTCCACTCCGCCGCCACCATTCATGCGCTGATAACGACTCTCCAAATCCGCACGCAGCGCCTGATTATGCGTCAGCACCGCGATGCGGGCTTCGGGATGAAACTGCCTCAGCATCGCTGCACGATGCACCAGCACCACCGACTTTCCGGTTCCCGCCGCCCCGGTCACCAGGCGCACGCCGAAATTCTCCGCCGCATCCCGTCCCTCGTCAGACAGCCACAGATCCACCTTCGCGCAGTGATCCTGATCGTAGTCCAGCAACTGCGGCAGCAGCGAAAGCTGATGTTCCCGCGCCTGACGCCGCCGCTCCACCGGCGACAGCGGCGGCCGCAATACGGTCTCCGGAGCCAAAAACGCCCGCAGCAGCGTGACTGTCAATTCCGCCGGTGTGTCTTCGGAAAGCCGCTCCAGAGCCTCCGTGATGCGGGTCCCCTGACAGAATTCCCTCCCGGCCAGGAGCACTCCTTCCTGCTCCAGCGCCGGCCATCTCCTCTGCAGCGCAGCCCCGGGGAATCGCGGGCACAGGATCATCAATCCTGGTTCTGTCACCTCTGCCGGATGCGTGCTCCGCCAGGACTCCCGCACCTCCCGCAGGCGCGCCGCCATATTACTCAAACCGCCTGGCATTTCCGCGTCATTCCACAACTGCCCGCCGTCGCCATCGCTCTCCTCCAAGGATACTGAAATGCACCCGAGCCGGCCTCCCGGCCCGATCACAAAAAAATCCGGCCACCCTCCTGCCGAGACCCGGGACTCCCGCAGCACTGTCGTGGCCCACCCGCGCGATTTCAGATTGAGCAGCAGCTTGCCCATATCCTTCACGCTTTTCAGCCGTTCGCCCCGTGCCGGGGAATTTTTGTTAGAATTCCTGGTCATATTTGACAGCGGTCCTCAAAAGGGACCGAAACACCTCCGCATCCTCTGCTGCCTCCACGCCGTCCGGCTGAAAGTTCGCCAGCATCGTGGACGCCAGCACAATCGCCTTTGTGCGGGCCCTCGTCACCGCCACATTCAATCTGTTAGGCTGATAAATCATCTCTGCATGCCGCGCCAGAAACATCGCGTCCGACGACGCCATGGAAAGAATCACCACCTCCCGCTCCTGCCCCTGCATTCGCTCCACAGTATCCACCACACACCGCCGCACCACGTCCTCTGGAATCCGGCCCTGCAAATGACGGCGAATTCGCCGGGCCTGTTTTCGCCATGGAACCACCACCGCTATTTCGGCGGCGCTGATCCCGCACTTCACCAGCGCCTCCACCAGTCGTGCCGCCGCCACTGCCTCATCCTCCTGCACCACCGTTCCGTCTGCGTGATTGAACGCCACCCACACCAGCGGCTGTTCCGCATCCAGAGCCCTCGCCAGCCCCTCCTCTCTGCAAGGTAACGGCAATTCCAAACGGCGTCCCGCCACTCCCGGCGCGGCTTCCAGTTCGCCGCCATAAAAATTCTCCGACGGCCAATGCGTTAGCGCCGTGTTCATCCGGTAACCCGTATTCAGCATCGTGACCTCCGCCAGCCTGCTCAGCATGCGGAAGCTCGACCACTCCCTCGCCTCGCGCGGGCTCACACTCGTGAGCACCGGGCCTAACTGCTCTCCGTCGCCAAAGAAAAACCACTTCCTCCCTGACAACATCGCCATCAGCGCCAGCGGCATCGTCATCTGTCCCGCCTCATCCACCACCACGCGGTCAAACTCCACATTCACCAGCCGCGAACTCAGCGCGAACGGCGTCGCCCCGGCCACCCATCCCTCGTCACTGTCCGCCAGCGGCCAGTCCCGGAAGTTTTCGTAACTCCGCCACGCTGAGCCCCGTGAATACACTGCCGCCCCGATCTTCGCCACACGCTCCGGCTCACCCAGATACTGCACCACCGTATCCAGCGCATGATGAATCGCCCGGTGGGTAAATGCCGTGATCAACACCCGCTCGCCCTCCCGCACACAGCGAGTCACCAACTCCGCCAGTGCCCGTGTCTTCCCCGTCCCTGGCGGCCCCTGCACCAGGTGACACCGGGGTGCCGCAAGGCACTCCGCCACCGCGTCCTTCTGCCGTTCATTCAACGCCACGTCCTCCAGCTTTTCCAAACTGCCCAAAAAATCCGCCGCTTCCGTCTCCTCCTCCTGCTCAAGAAAAGGCAATATACACTCCCGTCCAATACTGGTCTGAAACACCGCCTCCAGCGCCTTCAAATAAGTCTGCTCCAAATCCACCAAATCCGCATCGATCAAACAATCCGCTCCCGCCCTGCCCAGCCACTGTTCGTCCCATGTGCCACCCCCGCGCGATTTTAGATAAATAGCGCCCGCCTCCTCGCGGTAAATGGTCGCCAACTGCACCCATTCCCCGCCTGCCGCGCTGCTCACCCTGACATAGTCGCCCTCCCGCAGCCGCGAATCGTTCCCATGCCTCATCACAAACTCCGCCACCGACCTGTCCCCCGCATCGCACCTCCGCCACCCCAGCCCGTTCAAGCACCATCCCTCCTCCACCCGGTTCTCCACCGTTTTGCTCATCCGCCGTGCAAACTCCGCCCGCTGCGCAGTGGCTTCCGCCTGCACCATGGATCGCATATGCTCTATTTTTTCGCTGGCGGAGGAATTTGTCAGGCTCAAGAAAATCCGGTCGTTTCCCAAAATATCCATCCGAACGCCAAACCCGCAACTTCTTTGGTCCCGCACAAATACCCATTGCCGGGACAAAAGCGCTTCCCGCCCGGCGAAGCCTGGCTCCCCACCCGCCCGGGGTCGCCAGTAAGTAATAAGTTGGGCACCCCACACCGTGGTTAATCCGCCGGGCTTCCGGCAGCAAATAACGTTGACACTCTGCGGGGTTCCGAAAGACTGCCTCCAGCACAAATCAGGACGAAAACCAACTAACAAAGCGTTATGTCCAGAGTCCCCATGTTATTGACAGGTGCCCTTGCCGGGCTGTCAGGCGTCAGTGCCGGTCAGGCTGCGACGCTGGATATTTCCATCGCGGCGCAGGGGGCCGCCTACAACAATCTGGTGGCGGACGCGAAGCTGCGCGGGGACGGCGGATTTGGTGACTGGAACCTCGGAGCCAGTTCGGGCGACTCCAACCGGATTTATGCCAATTTTCTGCTGGACGGGGTTACTCAAGGAAGCAGGCAGAACTCCTTTTTGCAGCGGTTCGATGTGTCCAGCATTCCGCCGGGCTCGACGATCAAAAGCGCAACGCTGACTCAATACTTTGCCAATCAAAACGCCAACGAACGGATTTTCACGGCGATGAAGCTGTCGCAGATGCGGCCAGGCAAGGATTGGATCGAGACAACGCAATCGCCGCCAGGAACGACCGGTCCGCATTTCGACGGATCGGTCACATGGAACAGCCAGGCTTCCATCACCACGCTCTGGGGCGCGCCTGGCGCAACGGGCGAAACCGACATCTTTCTGGACACCACGAAGACGTTTGACCTTATCGGCGTGGATGGCACGGCGACGACGATCACTCTCGACATCACGTCCTGGGTTCAGGACTGGGTCAACCATCCGGCGAATAATACCGGTATGCTCTGGTGGGGCGGTAACAGTGCGGATTCCGCGAGCGCCAACCGATACTTTCGTTTCGGCGTCAAGGAGGACGGCGCGGGTCCGGCGAGCGATTCCGCGGCCGCGGCGCCGACGCTGGTGATCGAATATACCACCGGACCCGCAGCACCGGTCCTAACCAATGTAACCCGAAGCGGCAATACGTTCAGCGCTTCGTTTTCCTCGGAGGCCGGGGTAAATTACAAGCTGCAATACAATGACACGCTGGCAGACGGGGCCTGGAACGACGGGACTACAATCGCCGGAGACGGAAGTGTGAAGACATTATCGGATACCTCGACACGGGCCATTCGCTTTTACCGGGTGGTCGCGTTCTAACACATTACAGCCGCTCGCGCTTACGCGAAAAGGCCGGTCACGGGCTTGCCTTTGTTGCCGATGGTGAAGGGTCGGCCGGAGGGACTCATGGCGGGTTTGTCGAGAGGGAGGCCGCAGGCCCAGCCGATGGTGGCGTGGAGGTCGCCGACGGTGACGGGATTGGATTCGGGTTCGCCGCCGGTTTTGTCGCTGCTGCCGTAGGCGAAGCCGCGTTTGGCGCCGCCGCCGGCGAGGACGCAGGAGAAAACTTTAGGATGGTGACCGCGGCCGCTGCCATCAAAGGAAGGCTTGCGGCCAAACTCAGTGGCGACGACGACCATGGTACTGGCGAGGAGACCGCGGGAATCAAGATCACTAACCAAAGCGGCGAAGGCGGTATCGAATTCCCTGCCGCGCTCCTCCATTCCGCCTTCGATGTCCTTGTGCATGTCCCAGCCGCCGCTTTCCACTTCGATGAATCGCACGCCGCCTTCCACCAGCCGGCGTGCGAGGAGGCAACCCTGACCAAAACGGTTGGAGCCGTATTTCGCGCGGAGGTCCGCGGATTCTTTGGTTAGGTCGAATGCCTCCAAATCTTTGCCCTTCATGAGGCGCAGGGTGCTTTGATAGAAGTCGCTGTAGGCGTTGACGCTGTCGTCCTTCACTTTGTCAGTGAAGGTGCGGTCGAGATCATGGAGAAGGGCGAGGCGTTTGTCATGAGTAGCGTCATCGACCGGCGGGCGGGAATTCTTGAGGCCTTCGTCCGGATCGAGAATGGGGAGCGGGCTGAGCATGGCGGGGAAGAAGCCGTTGCCATGGTTCGCGGGGCGATTGATACAAACGCTGGAGGGCAGCGTTTGGTGGCTGGCGCCGAGGTAATGCTGCGCCCATGCGCCGAGGGCGGGATGCACGACGGTACCGCGCTTTTCAAAACCGGTGCGCATGAGGTAGCGCGCGGATTCGTGCACGCCGACTTTGGCGGTCATGCTGCGGATGACACAGATTTTGTCAGCGATTCTCGCGGTCTCCGGAAGGAAGGACGTGACCTGGAAGCCAGCACTGGTGCTGACGGCATCGCCAGGGCCTTTGGAGGGGCCGGTCTTGGGATCGAAGCTGTCGATCTGGCTGAGGCCGCCGGAAAGCTGAAGCATGATGACGGCTTTGGCCTTGCCGAAGCCGGGAGCAGATATGTTAGGAACGGCAGTGTTCGTGTCAGCCCTCAATGACTGGCCGGGAAGGAAAGGCAGAACGCTCAGACCGAAAGCGCCGCGCGCGAGTCGCTCCATGAAGGAGCGGCGGCCCAGTTCATCGAGCTGAAAGTATGAGGATTTCATGGCAGGGAAAATTTGTTATTGGATGAAGAGGAATTCGCGGGAGTTGAGGAGCACCCATGCGAGATCGGGGACCCGGAGGCCACTGTTCAGGGCGGCGATGGATTTGTCGCGCTCTGCCTGCGAGGGATCGCGCGCGAGGAAGGAATGATAGAGCGCGGTGACTTTCTCTTCGCGACCGCCGGCCTTTACCGCACCGGCGAGAGCGGCGGAGCCACCGGTAATGATTTCCTGGACGGGGCCGTTCATGAGAGAAAGCATTTGGGGCACGCTGCCGTCGGTGGTGTTAGTGTCAGATACGAGGCGGTCGCTTTGGCCGAAGAGGCGGAGGAAGTGATTTTCCGGCGCGGGCTGCGGCAGTTCGGAGGCGCGGGCGAGGACGAGATTGGCGCGCACCTGCGGTCTGCCGCCGTCATAGAATGCCGCGAGAGCGCGAGGATTGATTCTGCCGCCACCTTTCTTCTTGCCGCCGCCCCCACCGGCGCCGGGACGCAGGGGAATGCCGTTCGACTTCATATCATCGATCATCTTTGTCACCGAGGCGACATTGATTTGATCGCTGGGAAGAGCAGTGTGGCGCAGGTCATCACCGCGGCGCAGGAGGCATTCATCAATATCGGTGCCGGCGGCGAGCGTGAGGATGGAATCCCATGCCTGCTCGGCACTCATGCGGCGAAGCACAGGGCCGGGAAAGTGATAGTGTTTCGGATCTTCAGGAGCCGGGCTGCACTGACGCTGATAGGCGGCGGTGTTGAAGAGGATGCGCTGAAATTCGCGGAGATCGAACTTCGCCTGCTTCATGTACGTGGTGATATGCTGGAGCAGTTCCGGATTGGCCGCGCCGGCGGGACTGTCGAGATCCGAGACGGGCTCCTGCACGGCGATGCCGAAGACCTTTTTCCAAAGGCGGTTGGCGATGGCGGCGGCGAAGCGGGGATTGTCAGGATGCGTCATCCATTTGGCGAATTCGTCGCGCAGCGCGGGGGCATTGCTGGTGTCCACTTTGTAAGCGGCGCTACTGTGGTCCTGCTTGCTCCATGAGATAAGAGCGGGTTCGACCTTTTCACCGGGCTTAGCGTTGTCGTACTTGTAGTCTGCGGGGAACTTCAACGTGTTCTTCGTGAGATCGACGAGATCGAAGGCGTTGCTGGTGAGCATCTGATTCACGAGACCCTTGTTCGCCGGAGGGAGGGTGTTCGATTTGGCGAGACGGCGGATCTTTTTGAAGGTGTCTTCGTGATAACCATCCGTGGCTCCGAAGAACGCGGCCATGCCGTAGAAGTCCTTTTGCGTCCAATCAGCGAGCGGGTGGTCATGGCATTGGGCGCAGGAGACGTCCGCGCCGAGGAATGTTGTCAGGAGATTGGAAACACCGTCGAGCGGCATCTGGGCATCACGGAGGAGAAAACCGGCGGCGCCGTTGGTGTTGAGTTTGCCATCGGCGGTGAGCATGTCGCGCACCATGGCGTCCCACGGGCGATTCATGGCGATCTGGTCCTTGAGCCAGTCTTCGTAGAGGAACGCTTTTGCGCCTTTGCCATAGTCGTCCTTCACACGCAGCATGTCGGCGAACCAGTTGAACATGTGCATGGTGTAGCCCGGCGAGTTGAGGAGGCGGTCGATGAGCGCCGCGCGTTTGTCCGGTTTGGTATCGGTTAGGAATGCCTGGACTTCGGGCTGCGAAGGAATACGTCCGATGGCATCGAGATAGATGCGGCGAACGAATTGGGCGTCCGTCGCGGGAGCGTTAGGAGAGATGCTGTTTTTCTTCAGTCCGGCATTGATCGACTCATCGAGGCGCGCGGCGGCTTTGGTAATGACCTCCTGGGCCAGCGGCGGACGGGGCTGGAGGTCTTTGCAGGCGCGGGCGTATTTTTGATCGGCCTCCGTAAGGCGTGAAATTGGAAACCGGAAGGTGCGGCCGTCTCTGGATTCGACGGTGAGGATGGCATTTTCCAGTGCGAGGTATTTCGCTTCGAGTTTCTGGTCGGTGGCGGCGGTCCACTGGCGCCACGGGTTGGAAGCATTAGGGACGTCCTCCGGAGCAGGCTCATTGTTAGGGGGGACGGGCTTTGCGGGTTCGACGGCGGCGGGGCGGTTCTTTTTTCTTTTTCCAGGCGGCGCGGCGGTGAGGGCGACGGGAGCGGCGATAACGGCGGCGGCGAGAAAAATGACCGTGCGTTTCATGGGAAACAAAAACTCAGGGTGAGGAAACGAGGACGCGGAATTCGTCAGGCGTGGCAGTGGCGTGGAGGGTGAAATAGACACGACGGCCATCCCGGCTGATGCGCACGATATCACGTTCGCCGGTGCGTTTCCACTGTTCAATACCGCGGCTCGGCTTATCGCGATAAATCACGCGCGGATGGCCGAAGGTGTCATCCGTGGCCATGAGGCGCGTGCCTTCGGTGATGATGCCGAGCACCGGGCGGGCGAAAGAAACAGACCCGCTGATGACCTCTCCGCGGGACTCGCTGGCCTCAGCCGGACGGAAGAAAAAGAGGTAGCTGTTCACCTTGCCACCCGGTGTCAGGGAATGGCCGGTGTGGTCGCGTTTTTTCTTTTCCGGCACGGAGCCCGGAAGAATGTCCACGGTGACCCTGCCGTTCGACTTTACGTGCTGGCGCTCCGGCATGAGGAACAGGCGGGTGTCGCTGCGGTAGTCGCTCCATTTGTGTTTGGCGCGCGGTACGACGAACTCGACGAGATTCGATTGTGCATCGACGCCCATGGTGAGCGGCCAAAGATCTTCAAAACCGCTGACGGTATCCGCAGCGGCCTGCAGCACATGCGGGCGCTGCGGATGGGCGATGAATTTACCGCCCTGCTCGATGCGCTGCATCGTCTGGCTGCCCGGCGAGGCGACATCCACTTTGCCTTCGAGGACGGAGACGCGGGCTTCGCCGTCGCTGCGGACATCCACGCCAAAGACCGTGCCGCGGTCATGCACGGTGAGAGCGCTGGTGAGGACAGTGAAGCCTGCGTCCGGATTGGAAACGTGCGCGCTGAGGCGGCCCTCGTGGAGGCGGATGTTTCCGGGGGCGATGACATCAAAACGCGCAGGGCCCGCGAGCGTGGTGATGGTGGCATCGCGGGCCATGGTGAGGCGCACGAGACCGGAGGCGAGTGAATACGTGCCCTCCGGGAGTTGCCCCCCCACGGGTCCCCTGCCCTCTTCCCATTCGGCGACGTGTTCGTAACTGACGGCGGCGAGGCCGGATGAGGCGGTGGCTTTTTCCGGCCACCACACCACGGCGAGAATGCCAGCGAGCATGAGAACGGCGGCGGCAGACAGAAGCCAGCGATGGCGATGGAGGAAGCTGCGGCGAGATTGCGGTTGGAAGCCGGGGGAAGTCGTCTCCGGGATTCTTTCGCCGCTGCGCGGCTTTGCCGGGCGGGCGCCTGGCACCGTGGGCTGAAGCCCACGGCTATTATCTGCCGCCGCTACGCGGCTAAAGAAAGACGCGTTGCTATTGCGTGCCGTTGCACGGCTGAAGAAGGACGCGATCCTATTGCATACCGCTGCGGGGCTGAAGATTGGCGCGTTACTTTTCGTTCCACACTCCTCCGGGGTTGAGGGCTTGCGGCGGACGGTGGTGAAGGCTGCGTCGAGGGCGGTGGACTTGCGGGAATAGGCTTCGCGCCGCATGATTTCGTTCAGGAGCATGGAGCGCATCTGAAGCTCTGCAAAGAGGCGGCGCTTTTCCACTGAAGCGAGCATTTCCTGCTCGAAGGCGGCGAGTTGAGACTCCGGCAACGATCCATCCTGCCAGCGCACGACGCGCTGGAGGAAGGTTTCGTCGCTGGAATCGGGGGGATTCATGCGGGGGAAGATTCCGTGGCGAGGCGCTGGCGGACGCAGTCGCCGAGCGTCTTGTGAATGCGGGCGAGGGCCTGATAGATGGTCTCGAGCTTGCGGCCCATGACACCGGCAACGTCGGCTCCGGCGCGGCCTTCAAAATAACGGAGCCTGACAATCTCGCGGTTGTTAGGCGTGAGGCGGTCGAGGCATTTGTTCAATGCTTCGAGCGTGGCTGAACCCTGCGCGGCTTCGCCGGCGGGCCAGACGGGTTCGAGGGCGGCGAGCATTTCCTCGCTGAGGCCAGTGATTTTTCCATCCCTGGCGCGAAGGACATCGATGGCCCGGTGACGGCCTGCGACGCGCGCCCAGTTCAGGGCGTGCTGGGGGGAATCGAAGTCGTCCTTTTTACCGAGGGCTTTTACGCAGACGTCCTGAAAAATGTCCTCGGCGAGGTGAAAGTCGCGCGTGACGGAGGCAATGAAGGCCGTGAGCGCCAGGCGTTCGCGCAGGAGGACGGCGGTGATGTCTTCGGGGGAGAGCACGGGTGTTTAAGGGAATACGGATGGGAGAGGGAGGACTCGACATTCGCCTGCGGCGAAAACTTCAAACTTCAAACATCAAAGAAACTTCAAGCTTCAAGCACCGGGGTGAAGATAATGAGAAATGGATGGTGGATGAATGGGGGGCCGGCTTCGCCGGAAGCACCAAGCTCCAAGCAGCCAAGCACCAAAGAAGCTCCAAACATCAAAGCTCCAAGGCGCGTCAAGAGGACGCAGCGGTGGCGCGCTGCGGCAGGCCGGGTGATATGCAGGAAGTAAGATTTAAGATGTCAGATGTCAGATTAGGCTCGGTCTGGAGCGAGCATGGAGGAGCGCCGACGAGGCCGACAGGCCTGTTAGGGACCGGTCGAAGGGGGTTGGATGGGGAATGAACGTTGTCGAGTCCCGGTAGGCTTTTTAGGGGCCGGGTTGGCAGCGTGGAGGAGGCGTTTTTGCGGGCAATTTTCACGATTTTCCCGGTGTATCGTTGCCTTCCGGAACGTAACGATGGAGTTTGGCGGGGGATTTTTGAGGACGCCGGAACGGCGAATGCGTGCCGCGTGCAGCGGGAAGAGATGGATTGCGAATCGTCAGGTCAATCTCCGCCGACGACTTTGACTCTCATGCCGACGTGGGAGGCGTGGAAGAATTTTTGGACGACGGCTTTGTCCATGCGGATGCAGCCGTGGCTGGCGGCGTAGCCCGGGAGGAAGCCCTGGTGCATGCCGATACCATACCATGTGAGGCGCATCCAATAGGGCATGGGGGCGGGGCAGTATTTGCAGCCGGGGGGCACGCGGGTGCGGGGGGTGGCGTCGGCGTTCACGACTTTTCCTTCCGCGTTCTCGATGTGGCCGTAGGAACCGGAGTATTTTTCCTCGAGCTTTTCGAGAATGCGGTATTCGCCGCTGGGGGTGCGGTGGCGTTCGTCGCCGGAGGAGATGGCGGCGACGCCGATTTTATGGTCGCCGCGGTAAAAGGTGGCGATCTGGCGGGAGAGGTCCACTTTCATCCATGGTTTGCCAGGGGAGCCGTCGTCATCCCAGTAGGAGACGGATTTCCATGAGTCCGGCTGGAGCGAAGAAACCCAGCGGGAGACGCCGTGCGAAGGGGGCGGGAGGATTTGACAGGAAGTCAATACGAAGCATGCGAGGGCCAGGATGACACGGAAAAGCGGTCGGAGCATGGGAGGGAAATGTGGATCAGATCGGCGTTTTGAGATAGCCGAAAATGACAGCGGCCCCGGGAATGCAGGAAGCGGGCCTGGGCGGGGCACCGAAGACGTCTTTACCCGGCGGGCACGGGAGAGGGAGATTTGCGAACGCCGGACATTGGACAGCAACCTATCCGCCACCCCGGCAGCAGGCTGCCGCAGAAGTTCACGGTGCGGCGTCGGTGCATTACTTGACGCACAGGGCTTTTTTGAGCGCCGCACGAGGAGGAAAGTTCCAAAGTCGAGGGTTTGCCTCCCCGCAGGATAACGCGCAAGTAATTAAGCCGCTCTGTTTAGTTAGTGGAGTTACCGGGTTTCTGCGATGACGTCGCAGATGCGTTCCGCGGCGCGTTGGGGGGCCTGGTCTTTCATGGCGGTGCTGAGAGCGTGGAGTTTTACCGAATCGGAGAGGAGATCGAGAAGGAGGGGGGCGAGTTCGCCGTTGGCGATGGAAGTTTCCTCGATGGCGATAGCGGCTCCGGCGCTGGTGAAGACGTGGGCATTGCGCCGCTGGTGGTCGTCGGCGGCGGTGGGATAGGGGACGAGGACGGCGGGGAGGCCCCAGGCGCTGAGTTCTGTGAGGCTGCTGGCGCCAGAGCGGCAGACGGCGACGGTGGCGAGCGCGTAGGCGAGTTCCATGCGCTGGCAAAAAGGGACGACTCTCGAAGTGAGCGCGGGCACGGCGGCGCAGGCGGCACGGACGGCTTCGTATTCGCCAGGACCGGTGATGTGCAGGAGCTGCACTTTGTCCGCGGCGGCGGCGAGAGCAGGCAGAGCGGCGATGACGGCTCTGTTGACTCCGCGGGCTCCCTGACTGCCGCCCATGATGAGGATGGTCTGGCGATTGCTTTCGGGAAGGTCAAAAAAGGCGCGGGCTTCGGCTGGGTCGGCGGGCGGGAGAATGGAGGGCCGCAGAGGGGTGCCGGTAACGCGGGTGCGGCCGGGGGGGAAGTGTTTGGCGCATTGCTCCAGGCCGAGGAGGACGAGGCGGCAGAACTTTGCGGTCATGCGGTTGGCCTTGCCGGGGACGGCGTTGGACTCGTGGACGAAGGTCTTCAGGCCGAGTTTTTTTCCCGCCATGGCCGGAGGCAACGAAGTGAAGCCTCCCATGCCGAGGACGGCGGTGGCTTTGAAATCGCGCAGGAGATTGACGCAGTGCCGGCGGGTTTTGAAGAAGCGCCAAAGGAATTTGACCATCGCGAGGGAGACCGGTTTTGGCATGGCGATGGCGGGGACTTTTTCGAACCGGAGGTCGCTTTGGCCTTCGGTGGCGAGGGCGTCGATTTGTTTTTCGGAGATGAGGATGAGGGTATCCCAGCCGCGGGCCTTTGCGGCACGGGCCACGGCAATGCCCGGGAACAGGTGGCCCCCGGTGCCTCCGCAAGCGATGACGAGGCGTTCAGAGGAGGACTGTGGGACGGGATGAGACATGGCGGGGAGATTTGCGGGAGAAGCGGGCAGTCTTACGGGTGGCCATGCTTCGCAAGCACGGAAAGCGAATGTCTTGACTATCCGGAAATCCTCCAGGAACATTCGGGCGCGACCGGGCTACAGAGTTCCGGTCCATTTATTCATCCATCCAAATCCAAACCAACACTTATGAAAAACTTTTTCTACGCCCTCCTGGCCGGTCTGTTTTTTGCCGGCGCTGCTCAGGCCGGCAATCCGGTGAACAAGAAGTGCCCGATGAGCGGCAAAGATGTCGATAGCGCCCAAACGACCGATGTGAGCGTGACGGTGGGATTCTGCTGCGAAAAATGTCAGGGCAAGTTTGAAGGCGACGCCAAGATGAAGGCCGACGCCGTCAAGAAGTATGTGGGCAGCAAGGACTCGCCCGCTAACAAGAAGTGCGTGGTGAGCAACAAAGACCTCGCCGACGGCAAAACCGCCACCGCGACGACGACGGTGGGATTCTGCTGCGAAAAGTGCAAAGCCGAGTTCGACAAGGACCCGAAGAAGCACTTCTCGAAGGTGAAGGCGTCGTAACGGCGGCCATAGAATAGAGCTTTAGACGATTCAGGAGACCGGTGCCGTCAGGCGGCACCGGTCTCTTTGTTTTGGGGCCCCGGTGAGGAGAACGATTGTGTATGCGAGGACGTGACGGTCAACGCACAGGTTTGCGACGTTGTTGGAAATACAGGGCGCTTTGACAGGGCCTTTTTGGAGATCGGAAGCGACAGCGCCACGCGCTTTCGACGACACGCTGCGCTTTGGAAAAATTGACAGTTTGGATCGGAGGTTTTTGTGAGAATGAGTGAGCTTCGTCGCCCCAAGGGGCCAGCGCCAAAGCGGTGTGGTGCTAACGCTTCCCACAGCGGTCCAAAAGCTTCGCTGCGGCGCGCTATGCCTCAGTTTGGTCCGGCTCTGCTGATTTCGGGAAGACTTGCAGAGCCGCGAGATGCTTTGACAGGGCTTCCATGGGGAGTCCCACGACGTTGGTCCATGAGCCGTCCACGCCTGCAATGATTCGGTCTCCGTGCTCCTGGGCGGCGTAGCCTCCGGCTTTGTCGAGCGGGTTGATGAGAGTGAGGTATTCCTCCAACTCCGGATCAGTCAGGGGCTTGAAGGTGACGCGGGTGACGACTTCAAAGCGGCGGAAGATGTCAGCGCTTTGGCAAACCAAGGCTACGGCGGTGCAGACCTCGTGGGTTTTTCCTCTGAGACGGCGCAGCATAGAGCGGGCTTCGTCCATGTCAGCGGGTTTTGTCAGGGCGCATCCATCGATCGCCACCAAAGTATCGGCTCCAATGACGAGGCGGTGCGGCTTCAAACGGCCGACATGCCATGCTTTGGCGGAGGCGTTTTCCATGGTTAGGGCATGCAGACCGGCCTTTTCGTCGTGTACCTCACTAACATTTGCGGGATCCACTTCGAAATCATAGCCCGCCTCAGTGAGGAGATCTCTGCGGCGCGGCGAGGCCGAGGCAAGAATGACGGGATGATCGCGGAACGAAGGGAGAGGCATGGGCGGGAGTATGCGCGCCGCCGGGGCGTGCAAGCGGTTCGCGTGCAAAACGCTGTCATGCATCTGTTGAAATTTCAATTTTGAGAAAAATATACAGAATGCGAATAGAATTTTATAATTTTGCCTGGACTTTTGATTAAGGAAGCTTATATCTACGCTCCAGAACTCCAAAGGTCGCGAGACTGGAAAGGTTCTGAGATTTGTTGGTAACGAGGAACAATCCGCCTGGTCTGGTCGCCGGACGGATACCAAAAGTGGGCCTCTCCGGGCCGGTTTCCCGGGGAGGCTCGCTTCTTTTTTGGGTATGCGCTTTTGAAAGGAGCGATCGCGAGAATCCCGCACGCAACACCTATCCCGCTGACCTCAAGAGACTTTCCTAAAAAGAGTCTCGCATTTGGGAAAATTTTCAAAAATACAGAAAAACCGTTGGCGGATTCTAGTATTTACTATAAAATGAGACGCAAATCCTAATTACTGCGCTCATTATGCGAACTAAACCGACTATTCTTACCACGCTATGGGCGTTGCTGCTCACCGTGGTGCTGCTTCCCACCGCCGGTTGGAGCGCTTCCCTGCCCGCTGGATTCACGGAAACGGAAGTAGGTTCGGACTGGAACAACCCTGTGGGGGTGGCGTTTGGGAAAAACAGCGGGGGAACCAGGGATAGGGCCTATGTGTGGGAGCGCCGGGGAATGGTATGGGTAGTGGAAGACGGGGTCAAATTGCCGACAGCCCTTTTGGATATCCGCGAGGAAGTGGCGAACTACGGGGACTACGGGTTGCTGGGATTGGCGCTGGACCCGGATTTTCAGCAAAACGGCTATCTCTACGCCCTCTATGTGGTGGACCGCCACCATCTCCTCTACTACGGCACGGCACAGTACAATCCGTCGACCACGACGACCAATCAGGCAACGATCGGCCGGCTGACGCGTTACACGTGCCGGCGCAGCGATGATTTCCGGAGTGTCGATCCGGCATCGCGCAAGGTGCTGATAGGAGAGTCGATCACCACCGGTCTTCCCATTTTGCATACCTCGCACGGAGTGGGCTCGCTGGTGTTTGGCACGGACGGCACGCTAATGGTGACGCACGGGGACGGCGCGAGTTTCAACGCGACGGACGATGGCGGCGGCTCGGGGGGAGCTTACGGAAATCAGGGTGTGACGGACGGCATCATCTCAGCGGCGGAAAATATAGGCGCGTACCGAGCCCAGATGATCGATTCGCTGAACGGAAAACTGCTGCGCATCGATCCGGCGACGGGGAACGGAGTTGCGAGCAACCCGTACTACGATAGCGGAAATCCGCGCTCGGCGCGTTCGCGCATGTGGGCGAAGGGACTGCGGAACGCCTGCCGCTTTACGCTGAAGCCGGGCACCGGCTCGCACCATGTGGAGGACGGGAATCCGGGAACGTTTTACATTGGGGATGTGGGTTACCAGGCGTGGGAGGAACTGAATGTGTGCGACACGCCAGGGCAGAACTTTGGCTGGCCGCAGTATGAGGGATTTACGCAACATTCGAGCTACTGGTCGCATCGCCCCTCCGGTATGGACGCGGCAGATCAGCAGCACCCGACGATCGACTGGGTTCACGGAGGCAACAATGCCCGGGCGTTTGTGAACGGCACCCTTTACAATATCGGCTCCAACAGCATTCCTGCGACCGGCAGCGGATTCGGCGGCAATGCGGCGTGCGGCAGCCTGTGGTACACGGGCACGGATTTTCCGGCGGAGTGGCGCAGCGTGTATTACCAGGCGGACTTCAGCGGCCAGTGGGTGCGCGCGTTCACCATGAACGGGAACGATGAACTCAGTCAGGTGCGGCCGTTTGCGACGGGGGAGTCTTTCGTTTTCCTAACCACCCATCCGGAAACGGGGGGAATTTATTATTGCTCGGTCGCTAACGGAAGCCGGGCGGGCACTGTGAGGCGCATTTCCTATGCGCCAGGGGGAAATCGCCCGCCGTTCGCGGCCGCCAGCGTGGACCGGCAGTACGGAAGCAGCCCGCTTACGGTACAGTTCAGCAGCGCGCTTTCCAGTGATCCGGAGAACACGGCGCTAACCTATTCCTGGAACTTCGGAGACGGCACCACGTCCACTGCGGCGAATCCTTTAAAAACCTACACGGCCAGCGGCGCGCGGCGGTTCGATGCGGTGCTCACGGTGAGAGACGCGGGCGGCGCCACAGCTTCCTCGGCGGTGGTGATCACGGTGAACAACACTCCGCCGGTGGTTCAAATCACGACTCCCGCGGAGGGCGCGCAGTATCCGCTGAACCAGGGTCTCCTAACGTATCATCTTGCCGCATCCGTAGTGGATGCGGAGCATTCTTTGTCTTCACTGACGCATCAGTGGCAGATCCTTCTCGTGCACGACAATCACGAGCACATCGAGCTGGTGGTGGATGCGGACAAGCCCACGATTTCGCTTGATCCCATCGGGAATGATCCGGGTGCAACGTATTACTATCGTTTCATTTTGCGCGTCACAGATCCTCTGGGCCTAACCACTGTGAGTGAGCGCCTTTTTATGCCGCAGACGGGCAGTGCACCCATCGCGGTAAACGCAGACTTCTTCACGCTCAGCAGCGGCAGCGCAAAGATGCTGGACGTGCTGGCGAATGACCACGGCGCGGTGACTGACGCCGACTTCTCCACGCTGCAAATCGTCACAGCGCCGGTGGCCGGCACAGCGGTGGTTGACGCTTTGAGCGGACGCATCCGTTACCAGCATAACGGCTCGGGGGCGGTCACGGACAGTTTCACCTACCGGGTGCGCACGAAGGCCGGAAACCAAAGCCCGGCGGCAACGGCGAACATTACCATCACTCCTGCGGCGGCTAACAATACGCCGGTCGCCTTCAGTGACAGCGGCGCGGTAAGCCGCGGGCAAAGTGTGAACATTCCCCTTCTCGCCAATGACAGCGATCCGGGCGGCGCGCTGAATCCGGCGAGCGTGGCCATCATCTCGCTGCCGGTGAGCGGCACACTGTCTCTGAACACGCAGACGGGAGCCGTCATTTACACGCATAACAACTCCGCTCTGACGACGGATTCGTTCATTTATTCCGTGGCTGATTCGCAAGGGCTTCGCTCGGAACCGGCCACGGTGAAGATCACCATATCCGCGCAAAGCGGCGCGCCCGTCCTGACAAATCCAGGCGGCCAAACGAGTTCCCGCGGTGGGGTCGTCAATCTTCCGCTCACTGCCAGCAATCCGGGAGGTCAAGCGCTCACGTGGTCCGCCAGCGGGCTTCCGACTGGACTGAGCATCAATCCGACGACCGGCGTCATCAGCGGGACGATCGGCGCAGAGGCGACGGGAACGACAGCGACCGTCACGGTGAGCAACGGCACGCTCAGCACATCCACTGCGTTCTCCTGGTCGATTAATCTGCCGCCTCCGCCCAACGGATTGCTCGCGGAGTATTTTGACGGCATCACACCGGGGGCGAATCCGCCACTACTCACGCGCAATGATACATCGATCAACTTTGACTGGGATGTGGGTTCCCCAGCCCCGAGTGTTCCTGTGGACAACTTCTCGGCGCGTTGGACGGGAGAACTGATTCCGCTCTACACTGAAGCCTACAGTTTTCAGGTGGCGGCGGACAACGGCGTGCGCGTGTGGATTGACAATGTGCTGGTGCTCGACCGCTGGCTTCCGATCGGCACCGGCGGCAGCTACACCTTTGCTGTGAATCTCACCGCCGGAAAGCACACGCCCTTCAAAGTGGAATATTATGAAGAATGGGGAGGGGCGGGCATTTCCCTATCCTGGTCCAGTCAGCGGCAGACGGCCGAAGTGATTCCTTCCGATGCGTTCATGCCACTCGGCGCCGGGGACAGCACGCCCCCCACGGTGAACCTTTCCGGCCCCACCGGCGCAGTGAGCGGGCCATTCAACGTGAACGCCACTTTCAATGAGATCATCAACGGACTCACAGCGGATGACTTTACCGTGACGAACGGAACGGCGGCTGCGCTCAACGCGCCGGGTGGCGTCTGGACTCTGACGGTGAACCCAACCGCCGCCGGCGCGGTGACCGTCGCGTTGCCCGCGGGTAAAAGTCTGGACGGGGGCGGCAACGGCAACACGGCCTCCAATGTATTTTCTGTGAACTACACTCCGGTAGCCAACCGCGCGCCGGTGGTCACTTCTCCGGGCAATCAGGTGAGCCCGCGCGGCGCCATCGTCTCCGTGCAAATGCAGGGAAGCGATCCCGACGGGCAAACGCTGACATGGACGGCGGCAGGCCTGCCTCCGGGACTTTCGATCAGCAGTGCCACCGGTCTCATTGGAGGCACGATCCCGCTGACATCCGCCGCCACTTACAATGTTACGGTGACGGCGCGCGATACCGGCGGACTAACAGGTCCGGTCTCGTTTATTTGGGCCATCGGTGAACCGCTCGTCACGGGTAGCAGCGGACTCAAGGGTGAATACTTCGACGGCATCACTCCGGGAAGCGCCGCACCGCTTCTCACTCGGATCGATGACGGGATCAACTTCGACTGGGGTGTGGACTCGCCAGGAGGCGCGGTGCCGGTGGACATGTTCTCTGCGCGCTGGACCGGGGATCTGGTGGCGGACTACACTGAAAAATACACTTTCACCATTTCCGGTGACAATGGATACCGCTTGTGGATCAACAATTCGCTGGTGCTGGACAACTGGCTTCCGATCGGAACCGGGGGCACGAAGAATGTGAAGGTGAACATGACGGCCGGCCAGCGGGTGCCGATCAAAGTCGAATACTACGAGCAATGGGGCGGCGCCGGTATCCTGCTTTGGTGGAGCAGCACCAACACGCCGATGTCCATCATCCCTGCGGACAAACTGATTCCGCCCGGCGGAGCAGCTCCGGAACCTGGAAACGGCGGCACACTGCTGCCGGCGATTGCCAACACCTACACCATCGGGGTGGACGCCAGCGGCGCTGCGGTGATCTCTTTCAACCGGCCGCTGACCACCAACGGCACCGCCACTCTGGTAGAGTCCTCCACGGACCTTCTCACCTGGGAAACGGTGGACGTGCCCGCCACCGTGAGCCGCAGCGTTCCGGGAACGGAAAGCGTCCGGCTCCAGGTGATCCAGCCCGGCCACCTCCACTCAGACGGGACCACGCATCCAGGAGACGGCGTGAGCAAAGCGAGATACTACCGCGTGCGGTTGATCGAAGGCCAGTAATCTAACGACTCCCGGCAAGCAGCGCCGCGATGCGCTCCTCCATTTCCTGCGCCTGCTGCGGGGTGTCGATTCCCGGGCTGTCATGCTCCGTAACCACGACGTGGATTGAAGCTCCATTTTCGAGGGCCCGAAGCTGTTCCAGTGATTCCGTTACTTCGAGCGGGCTCGGCTCCCAGAGGACGAACTGTTCCAGAAAGTCGCGCCGAAATCCGTAGATGCCCATGTGGCGCCAGCATTGCAATCCTTGGTGGCGGCCGCGGGGATGCGGGATGCGGCTGCGAGAAAAATAAAGCGCGCGGCCATCGCGGCTGAGAACGCATTTTACGATGTTAGGATTTTCGAGCAGCAACTCATCGTCGATGGCGTGGACGGCGGTGATCATGCCGATCTGCGGGTCTGAGTGCATCTTTGCCGCGAGTTCATCCACCAGATGGGGAGAGATGAGCGGCTCGTCGCCCTGAACATTGATCACGTGCGTGGCATCCGGCATAGACCGGGCGGCTTCGGCGATGCGGTCGGTGCCGCTATGGTGATCGGGAGACGTCATGCAGACATCCGCTCCGAAGCGACGGGCGGCTGTTGCAATTCGTTCGTCGTCCGTGGCCACCAGTACGCGTTCCACATTCCGGCATTGCCGGCATCGCTCCCAGACATGTTGAAGAAGGGGCTTTCCGGCGAGCACGTGCAGGGGCTTCCCTGGAAACCGGGTAGAAGCATAACGGGCGGGAATGATGACGGCGCAGGACATGACCACATCTGAAAGCAGACCGGGCCTGAATCAAGGAGCGGACCGGCAAAAAGGGGTGATAATCAGATTTTCCCCCATCCATTGACGGGGTTTTCAAATGCGGGTTGTTTCTTTACAACTCATCAATATCCCATCCCCCAAATCATGAAACTGAGTCCCCCGCTCT
This sequence comes from Verrucomicrobiales bacterium, assembly GCA_035550135.1. Taxonomy (GTDB): domain Bacteria; phylum Verrucomicrobiota; class Verrucomicrobiia; order Verrucomicrobiales; family V1-33; genus V1-33. Next base: position 8,413 of record DASZQB010000010.1, on the reverse strand, counting down.
GTTGTTTCCTGCCTGCCCTCCTGTCTCTTGCCGCTCCCCCGCTGGTGGAAGCGGAGAGCATGCCACCGCAGGTCTTTGAAAAATCCCTGACTGTTCAGGACGACCTTGATACCATCAGCGCTGCCGGAGACGGTGCGGGCGGAGTGATCTTCAGCACCCATTCCACTCTTGCACGACTTTCTCCGCTGGGTTTGGAAAAATGGGTCCGGACGATCCCCGGCAGCGGCGGAGTCATCACGATTGGAAGCTCTGGCGATATTTACGGCGCCGGAACGACTGTTTTTAAATTCAGCGCGGAGGGAGAGCTCGCCTGGTCGAAGACCCCCGGCGGTGTCCTAACGACAATCGTCACGGATGACCAGGGCGGCATCTATGCAGCAGGCGCCACCGCGGGAGCAAAAGATCTCTATTTGGTAAAGTATGATGCCGAGGGCAATCTCCAATGGACGCGGCAATTTGGAGGTTCGGCGGGGCTCGATGATTTGGCGACGGGTCTCGTCGCGGTACCCGGAGGCGGAGTCGTCGTGACGGGATTGACGCGAAATCCCGCAGAGTCGTTTATCACCATTCGGTATTCGGCTTCCGGAACGGCGACGTGGATTTCCTATTACGACGCGCCGGGGAAGGTGGAATCTGCGCCTGCGAGTATCGTGCGGTTAAGCGACGGAAAGTTCCTCGTAGCCGGTAAATCCGGCTCAGAGGCTGTGGCCGTGAAATATACCGCCGGCGGCACCGAGGAACGGGTGAGGCCGCTTCCGGAGGTTTATCAATTGGCGACCGGACCCTCTGGTGATGCAGTGGCTCTGACGGCCTTGCCACAAATCACAAATCCTGCGTGGACTCCTCTCGGAGAAGCCCCCCAATATGTGTGGCCATTTTACCTTGTTCATATCCCGGCGGATGGCGCAGTTTCGTGGAGTGCCGCGCTCGGAAACGCGGAGAGGCGGAGCACGGTGCAACTCATTCGCTTGCCTGACGGTGGCTGCCTTTCTTCGTTCGGTTCAGCCGAGCGCAATGGTTCCCGGGATGCCCGTCTCGTGAGCGTGAATGCCAACGGCACCGACCTGTCGGAAAGCAGACTCCCACAGTTTCTCTCGATGTCGTTCGGCCCTGTGGTCAACCGGGCGCTAACGACATCGCCGGATGGCGGGATCTGGGCGATTTACCGGTCCGAGTCTTCGAACAAACTGAAGGTGCGGCGCTACGGAACGACGCCGCCTTCCGCCGCACCGGTCGCGATGACAGCCGGCTTTGATGAAGTGCAGCCCGCCGGAGCGCGACTGAAGGGCACCGTCAATCCTGGCGGAGCGCAAACGACCTGGCATTTTGAATACGACTGACGACGGCTTATGGCAGCGTCACGGAAGATCAAACCGCGGGCGGTTGGCTGGACCTGCCAACTGAGGTAATGAAAAACGTATCAGGGCTCGAGCCCGCGACCGTCTATCATTTCCGGCTGGTGGCTTCGAATGCGAACGGAACTTCACTTGGAAGCGACCAAACATTTCACACCATATTGAGCCGATGGCAGCAATGGGTGCTGGATAACTTTGGAAGTCTCGATACACCCAACACAGGCACCACCGATGACCCGGACGGGGATGGATTGCCGAATCTTGTTGAGTATGCCTTTGGCACTTCCGGTGCCGTCCCGGGCAGCGGGGAGGGAATTCCGGTTTTTGAACTTTGGGATTCCCCCGCGTCTGGGATTACGTTTCCGAGCCTGGTTTACAGACCTGATGCCGCGCACACCGGGATAACGATCGTGACCGAGGCATCCAATGATCTGCAAACCTGGACTTCGGCCGGTATCGTGACCGAGAATCTCCCTAACGGAAACCGGCGCGCGGTGGCGCAGGGTCTGCAGCATTACCTGCGCGTCCGGGTGACCATGCAATAGAGAGTCGAAGCGGGAGCAGAGATTTTCTGTCGTGCCCTGCGGCTTCGCGGCGTCTATCATCAAAAGCCTATGCTCAATGATGATGATGCCACCCTCTTGCGTGCCTGGACGGAGGGCCGGAATGAAGAGGCGTTCCGGCGGCTGGTGGACCGGTATGCGGGACTGGTGTTTGGAGCGGCGCGGAGGCGGAGTGGATGCGAACAGATGGCGGCGGAGGCGGCCCAGGACGTTTTTGTCAGGCTGGCACAACGGGCGGGAAGCATCCGCAGGGTGGAATCGGTTCCGGTATGGCTGCATACCGCAGCGGTGCATGCCGCCACTGACCGGCAGCGCAAAGAAGCCCGGCATCAAGAACGCATGAAAAGACTAACAAAGGAGTCGGCGGTTTTTTCGGGACCGGAACGCGCGGAGGAGGAACCCTGGCGGGAGGCGCTGCCGCAACTGGATGAAGCCCTAAGCCGGCTTAGTGAGACGGATCGCGGGATAGTGCTTGCACGATATTGTCAGGGTGAAAGCGTGGCGGCGGCCGCCGGACGCTTCGGTTTATCAGCCGCGGCCACCCAAAAACGCGGAGAGCGGGCGCTGGAGAAACTGTCGGTCCTTTTGAGACGGCGGGGCGTGACGCTGAGTGCGGCAATTCTCGGCGCGGGCCTCAGCGCGCGCCTGACGCAAGCAGTGCCCGAAGGCATTTGCGGCAACTGGAGCACCGCAGCGGTGGCGGCGGGCAAGGCCGGCACGGCGGTGCTGTGGATTACATTTATGAATGCGAAAACTCTTTCCGCCGCTGCCGCGGTCCTTGCGGCGTGCGTTCCGGTGGGATTCCAACTGGCCGCAAATGCGAAGGCTCATCAAGCACCGACGCGCATCGCGGGTTCGGGTTCAAAGTTCATCCCGGGGCGTTCATCATCCCCTGCCCCGCTTTCCGGTTCGGCGGGACGGCCTGCGGTGAATGGCCTGGATATGAATGTGCTGGCCAGGGAAATCCGGGCGTTTCCGCCGCGCCAGCGCCGGTTGCAGAAGGAGTTGGAACTGCGCGCGGTGATGCTCACGCTGGACAAGGGGCAGTGTGCCGCGGTGTCGAAGTTGATTGCGGAGTCGCCATCGGCGGGTTCGTTAGGGGATGTGGTGTTCGAGCTTTTCTCGCGCTGGCAGAATCTTGATCGCGAAGGCGCTCTGGCGGCGGCGATTGCATTGAAGGGCACGTCTTTGAACGTGGGGCCGGAGAGCGCGGTGCTGCACGCGTGGGCCGTGCAGGACCCGGAGGGGATGGTGCAGCGCTTTGCGCCGGAACTGGGGAAGCCGGAATTCGACCATACCGCCGCCGCCGCTTGTCAGCAGGCGTTTCGGGCGTGGGCGCATAAGGAATCGCAGGAGGCTCTGAATGCGGCACTGGCCATCGCCGGTCCCCGCGGCGCGGCCATGGTGGACAACGCGCTGCTGGGCTGGCTCGACAGCGCTTCCGCCGACGAACCGCTGGCATGGCTGGAGAAGGAGGCCACGCCGGAGCAGCAGGAACTGCACTATACACCGTTCATTCACTATCTCGCGGACAATGTTCCTGACAAAGGGTGGGCCTCTCTCCTGCGATGGCCGAATCGCGCGATAGCGGAGAATGAGGCCTGCTCTCTGCTCAACATGTGGGCGGGACATGATCCGCAGGCGGCAATTAATGCCTGGCTGAACGGACCGGTGGAATGGCAGGACAAGCACTTTGCCTTTAATCTGGCTCAGGTGCTTGCGTACTCGAACCCTCCGCTGGCGCGCAAGCTGTCGGCGGAGATCCCCGATCCGGCGGTGCGCGAGACCTTTGCCAAAACAGCGGCCCATCTTCTGGAAAGGTTCAAAAAGGAATGATGAACAGCACTGCCAAAACCACTGTGCGAGTCCTTCTGTGCGCCGGCTTTGGCTGGCTGGCGGGAGAGGCGGTTTCGGGCACGCTGCTGCAGACGTCGCCGAAGCGTCCTGACGAATCCAACGGCGGCGTGGTTGCCGGCGCGAAAGCGGAGGAAGGACGAGACACTGTTAGTGAATGGCAGGCATTTCTCGCGGCGCGGAATATTCCGCAGGGCTTTGCGATGAGTGATGTGCTGGACGCAGCGGGCATGCTGGAAAACAGCAGGGGGAAGCTTGTCCTAACGGATTCTGAATCGAGGCTTGGCATCATGCGGCAATTGGTTCGCTGCAGTCCGGAGGACTTTCCGCGACTTCTGAAACTGGTCGAGAGCATGACAGATGCGCGGATGAAGCGGCAGATGGCGGAGGCGTTCTTTGCGGCGTGGGCGCAGCATGATCCGCAGGCGGCGATCGAAGCGGCGGACCGGATTCCCGGTCTTTCGATGGCGGGGCTCAACGGGGCGCTGAAGACGTGGGTAGAGAAAGACCCGCGGGGGCTGATGGTGTGGCTGCGTGATCCCACGGTGTATGGCTGGGCGAGGATGCAGGCGCGGACCAACGCGTTCGTCTATCTAACAGAAAGTGATCCGGGGCTGGCGATGCAATTGGCGACGGAGTCAGGCCGGGCGGGGGCGCGGCAGGGTGTGTTCATCAATTGGTACCGGCGCGATCCGAAGGCCGCGGAAGCATGGATAGCGGCGGCGACAGCAGACGAGCGGCGGCAGATGTTTCCTTCGTGGGCGGGGGCGCGCAGCGGCACTGATCCGGCGGGGGCGTGGCAGCTTGTCCTGACCGAAGCGCCGGAACAGAAACAAGTGATGGAGGTGCTGCCGGTGGTGTTCGGGGCGTGGCTGGAAAAGGACACGGCGGCGGCGCGCGAAGCCCTGACAAAAGTTCCCGCGGATATGTGGGAGCCGAAGTTCGCCACCCTAACAGGAACCATGCTGGGAAACCGGGAGGCACCGGAGCTGGACAGGATGGCGGAGAAGGTTCCTGACAAGGCGAGAACACCGTTTTGGGCGGGGGTGGCGAGCGGCGCGGTGGAGAGCGGGAAGAGCGCCGAATTTGCAGCGGCCGCGTTTGCGCATCTGCCGGTGGAGGATTCGGATGAGCGGATGGATTTGGCAGACAGGATCACTGACCTGTGGGTGAAGACGGATGCACGGACAGCGTCCGGGTGGGTGCAGGCGCTGCCGCAGGGGCGCACGCGGGACATGGCGGCGGCGGCGCTGGCGGAGGGGCTCATCCTAACAGATCCCGGGGCGGCGGCGCGGTGGGCAGCGGATATCCGCAGTGACCGGATGCGGGCGGATGTGCAGGGCCGCCTAACAAAAAGGAGTCCTAACAAATAACGGCGGGGTTCAGCGGCGGTCCGGCTGGCGGGAGGCGGCGCTGACGGGGGTCATGGTGAGATCCCGGGTTTCGGTGCCGCGGAGGACGGTGATAGTGACGGGTTCATCGACGCGAAGATAAAAACAGGCTTCAGCGGCGGCGGCGGCGTCATGGACAGTGAGGGTTCCGATGCGGAGGAGGACATCGCCGGGCTGGAGACCGTTGCGCTCGGCGGGGAGGTCGGCGACGCATTCCTCAACGCGGGGAATGCCGGCGGCAGGGCTGAGTTTGAGGCCGAGCACGGCGCGGGCGAGGGTTTTGTTCTGATTCCAGAGCTTGAGGAAGTGAGCGACGGCGGCGGCGGGCAGGACGCGCCCGGCCTCGGTGACATCGGTTACTTCACCGGCGAGCATGCCGGCGAGGGTGCCGTCGGGATTAGTCAGGGGAGTGCCGAGGGCCCATGAGCCCTGAGGCAAATGGACGCGAAGCCACGGAGATTCGAGCAAACGGGAGCGATGGAGCAGATCGCGGCCCGCGAGACGGGCGGGCATGGGACTGGAGGAGGACTGGACCGTGAGGCTGGCACCGGGAAGAAGCGCGGGATGTGCGGCATCAATGGGAACCACGGGCCATGAAACGGTATCGCCATTGGCCGGAGCGAGCAGGGAGAACCCGCTGTCGATATCCCGCGCGAGGAGTTTGAGCGCAAAGGTGCCGGCCTGGGAGACGGCACGATAGCTGTCCGAGTTCGCCGGCTTTACGAGGATAGTGGCGAGCAGGCCAGGAGCGACGGAAAAGGCGGCGGAAACCTGAGCCGAGCCGGCATTGGCGGGCCAGCGTTCGAGCTTGATCAGCGCCTCATTCCACGGGGGAGAGGTTGCCGCACTGAGAACCGGGCTCAGCAGCATCGACAGAAGGGCGATGATGAGCCAGGTTCTCATGGGTGGATCAGGGACACCGTTGGTTAGAGTTCGCGCAGAGGCGGCTGGGGTTCTTCGGGTTTCGTTTCCGGGCCGATGATTTTTTCCTTTTCCTGGGGCTGCTCCGTGGTGCGGCGTTTTCCGGGGGGAATGGCGGTGTCGCTGTGTTGAACGGGAACGGCGCGGCGCGGATTGTTAGGCCGGGAATCGACTGTCTGGGTGTTCGTTCGGCCGGTGGCGACGAAAACGGCGATGTCACCGGTTTTCGGGGCGGGGCGCGGCAGGAGCCAGAGGGTCAGCAGCAGGGCGGCATAGGCGCTTCCAGCGGTCCAGATGACGGCGGGGCGGCGCAGGCCTTCGAGCCATGCCTGACTGCGCTCCCAGAGGATGCTGAGGGCGCTGCGGCGCACGAGTTCGGTGCGCTGGCGGCGCTGGAATTTTTCGAGGAATTCCTCGGCAAAGCCCTCCGGCGGCTGCTCGTAGCGTTTGAGGCGCAGGAGGGTCTGCAGTTTATCTTCTTTGTCCATGGGGGGGCCTCCTTTCATTTGAGGTAATCTGAGAGTAATGCCTGGAGCTGGCGGTGGGCGTAGTGCAGCCGGGAGCGCACGGTGCCCGCGCTGAGCCCCATGATGCGGCCGATTTCGTTGTGCGGCATCCCCTGGATGTCGAACATGACGACGACGGCGCGGTGGGATTCGGGGAGTTTTTGGAGGGCGTCGTTGAGTTGCTTTTGGAGTTCATTGAGCCCGGCCTCGCGGACGGGATCGCTGGTGGCGGTGAGTTCGAGATAGTCTTTGTCGCGCTGGATGGCGCTATCCATGTCATCCAGGCTGACGGCGTAGCGGTTGTTGCGGCGCTTGAGGAAATTGATGGTGGTATTCACGGCGATGGTGTGAACCCATGTGTGGAAGCCGCTGTCTCCGCGGAAGCGCTTGAGGCTGCGGTAGGCGCGGGCGAAGACGTCCTGGAGGAGATCGCAGGTGTCTTCGCGGTTGGACGTCATGTTATAGACGAGTTGGTAGAGCTTGGGAGTGAACTTGAGCACCAGAGTATCGAAAGCGGCGGTGTCGCCCTCCCGCGAACGTTCGACGAGGAGGCGGTCCTGTTCTTTTTCAGTCAAGGCTCCGTCGGTCATGCGGGTGGCGGTGGTCTCCGCGACCAGACCGAATCCTGACACAGATGTCGTGAGGGTGGCCACGGGAATTTCAGTGAGGGGTTGGGGCGACGGGTGATCCGGAGCCATGACGGGTAAGGGTGACCGAAACGGCGTCCGTGTCGGGAAGAATGGACTTTTTAAGCGTGACGCGCACCGTTTTGAGGGGAAAGCTCTGGAGGAGGTCGGAGCAGAGGGAATCCGCCAGGGTCTCAATCAGACGATACTCCCCCCGGGAGGCGGTGGCCCGGCACAGGCGTGCGGCGGCACCGTAGTCCACGGTGCGGGAGAGGTCGTCGTCCAGATCGGAGAGGGGCTGCCGGGGCCAGAGGCGGATATCGGCGGAAAGGCGCTGGGGAATGGCACGCTCCATATCGGGGACACCGGCCCGCGCCACGAGCCCGAGGTCGTGGAGGGTGATGTGGTCAGCTTCCTTCAGCATGGATTCGGATGGAATAGACCGTGGAAACGGGGGAGTGTTCAATTTTAATTTTGGGAGGAAGGAGGCCGCTGCGCCGGAAGCACCAAGCTCCATGAACCAAGCACCGATCAAGCTCCGGCGCCGGTCGGAGGGCAGATGCCGGGATGGATCGGTTGCCGGAGAATATTGGAATGTGATTAAAATGCAGGCGGCAGGCTTAAATTGGTCCGATTTGGTTGGAGAAGGCCGGACTGGGCGGAGGGGCTGATTTGGTGGGGAGTAAGAGCAGGAGTAAGCGGATAGGGCCGGTTGCGGGGGCTCACGGATACTGCGGAGTATTAACGGGTGTTTTGTCAAATGGTTTTGGGCGGAAAGGCAGGCCGGATGGGGTGCGCAGAATCGGTATGAGAGTGTCATCCGGACGGAAACCGGCGAATGAATGACGAAACGGGAATCCTCGTTAAAGGCGGGGTTAACAAGTTTGTCACAGTGGGGGCGGAAGGGTGTATAAAGAAGCTGGACTGCTGAACTTAGAGATTAACCGCCATGACGAATCCACCTGAGAAGTGTCCTGATGCAACGGAGTCGAAAGAGTGTCCGAAGGAGACGCGGCTGAGGAATTTTTGGCTGTCGATCGGGTGGTTGTTTGCGTGGAGGTGGTGTGCGCTGGGGTGGTTGTTTTTGCTGGGGTTTCCGGTGCTGGCGTGGATGGCGCCGTCGCTGCTGGAGGCGGCGTTCGATGTGGATTGGGGAGGGATGTTTTTTGTAAGTCTGGCGGTGTTTTTTCTGTGTTT
>DASZQB010000009.1:0-71808 GCA_035550135.1 Verrucomicrobiales bacterium | reverse complement strand
ATCAATGCCGGTTAGGGTCAGCAGCGGTAGGGCATGATGGATTTGAGGGGGCGGGGAGTGGGAGGGTCGTACGGGATGGTGAGCCAGGGTGGGATGGGGTGGAGGATTTTCTCGCGCCATTCGGGCATGGGATCGGGATTGTAGTGGCGGAGGCGGTTGAATTCTTCGGCGGACATGGGCGCCAGCGCGGGAGGCGCGGATGAAGGAGGAGGGGATGATGGGGAATGGGCGGAGGAGGGATTTGGAGGTAATGGGGAATCGTGAATCGTTGAATCGTGAATGGTGGAATCGGCGGGTTGGGAGGAGGGCGATGAGGCCGGCTCGGAGGGTGGGGCTGGGGCTGGGGGTGGTTCGGAGGGAGTAAGAGTGGGAGTATGAGTAAGAGTAGGGGCGGGTTCGGAGGGGGTGGGGGTGGTGGGATCGGAGGAAATGGTTTGATTTGGTGCGATAAGGTCGGATTTAGCCGGAGATGGATCGGATGGGGCTGGTGGGTCGGACGGGTCGGAGGGGATGGACTGGATGGACTGGATGGACTGGATGGACTGAGTGGACGAGGTGGACTCGGGTGGGGACTCGGGGTCAGGATCGGGGTCGGTGTCGCGGGGGACGCCGTAGGTGAGGCGGCGGAGGCCTTCCAGGAGGCGGCGCTCGCCGGGGGATTCGGTGTCTTCGTCGGGGGCGTTGGCGCGGTCGTGGTTGGACTGCTGGATTTTGAGACGGGCGGCGGAGTGGTCGCCGCGGCGCAGGGTGGCGATGGCGCGGAGGAGACCGGAGAGGTGTTTGAGATTGGCGAGGGAGGGGTCGTCAAGGTCGCCGTTCCATTTGCGGACGGCGTTGAGGATGCGGGCGGAGAGCAGGCGGGCGGCGTGGTCGGCCATGAATGGGGAGAGTTGTTCCAGCTCTGCGGCGTCGTGCAGGGATTCGCGGGTGTCTGCGAAGAAGTCGCGCCGAATTTGCCATTCGAGGTAGCCGCCGTTGCGCCACTCGGAGAGGTTTTGTTCGGTGATGGGCTTGTTGTGGAAGAGTTCGCGGAGGATCTTTTTGACGGCGGGGAGGGAGTTGAGCCAGGTGACGATTTGGCGGCCGGGGAGATTGCGGTCGAGGCGGTGGTTGATGGAGGTGCGGAGATTGTGAGGGAGGCGGGCGATTTTGCCGGTGCGGTTCATGGTGGGGAGGGGGTGCTGGAGAAAAATGACGAAGCTAGAAATCCGAAATCAGAAGGAATGACGAAGGCGCGAATGACGAAACTAAGGCGGCAGCGCCGAAGCACCGACCGGCTTTGCCGGAAGCACCAAGCACCAAGCAGCCAAGCACCAAAGAAGCTCCAAACATTGAAGCTCCAGGGCGTGTTAGGGGGTGGCTCGGGTTGACGGGGCGGTTTAAAAAACCGCGGTCCGTAGGGGCGGTGACTCGGGTGATAAGTAAGATTTGGCTTGGTGGTGTGATGATGATGAGCGAGTACGGAGAACCAATCATCGATCCCGGTAAGCCAGTGATGGGCCGGTCGAAGGGCGTTGATGTTGGAATGAACGCTGCCAGTTTCCGGTAAGCTTTTTAGGGGCCGGGCTGGTGGCGTGGCCGTTGAGGGTAAGTCTTTTTATAGAGCCCGCGGCTGCAACTACTCAGGTGATTAACGGAAAAAAAGTCAAATGCTTTTTGGGGGCAGATAATGGATAATGGAGAATGGATAATAGTGTAATAGAGGAGCAGGCGGAGGAATGGAGGTGTTGAATGACGAAAGGCGAGCCACGGACGGGCGGTTTCGTTTGTCACGGGAATATCAGTAGAGGGAGTGTGCCGAAGGCCGCTCGTTTTTGCTGCGGCCATGGGAGGCGAAAGCGACTGGGCTTCGCCACAGTCGCTCTACTTGCCGTTGGTGTGCGGGGGGCAGCGTTAGGACGAGCCCTGAGCATTCTTCCCGGACGGTGAGAAATGAAAGTTAGGCGTTTTGCTGCGCGGAGGACGGGATTGAGGCGCGCCTTTGGCGCTTTTTTCTTGTTTTTCTGCGTCCTTTCCTGGGCCTGACGACCCGGTAAGTTGGGTCCGGCCTTTGGCCGGCTGGTTGGGATCAGGATTCGCGGGGCCTGACGGCGCGAGGCTATGCTGGGTTTGGCCTTTGGCCGGTGGGTGGTTGGGGAGCGCTGGCGGCGGGCGTGAACCTTTCTCCTCAAACGGACTCCCGGCCTTGAAGCACGCAGGGCTGGGGACTGCGGCGGCCTGCTGCCATTGTCAGGGATGCAGCCTGCTGCGGCGGGAAGGGCTTTTGCGGACGGGAGGATCGGCGTGGAGGAAAGGCTGACGGTCTGCGGCGCACCGGTTCCTTTCTCCCGGCAGCAGGCTGCCGCACACGACAGCGGCAGCAGGGCTGCGCGCAGTCCACAGCGCTTCGCGCGGCCAGAGATCGATGCTCCCGTGCGGACATCGGGAGGCATGGATGGTTTTCTCACACGATACCACGGCGGCGATTGGCATGGAATATAAGCAAGTCGATGTGTGCCTTTAGGCCCCTTTAGGCCACTCGCTTTCGCTGCATTCGCGGGGCAAAAGCGACTCGGCTGCGCCAGAGTCGCTCTACTTGCGGTTGATGTGCGGTGACGACGTTAGGACAGGCCGTGAGCGTTCAGCCCGGACTGCGGGAGATGAATGTTAGGGAGATTCCGCCGCGCGGGGGACGGGGATCGCCGCGGGTCTTTGGCGTTTTTTTTCGAGGATTTCTGCATCCGTCCGCGCGTCCTGGAAAATTCTTGCCGCGGGCACCCGCTTGCTGTCAGGATCGCCGCTTCACTCAAAATAAAGATGGCGGCCGAAAAGAAATACCTATACGCAACCCCCGCCAAAGCCTTCGCGGCGGCGGAGAGCGAAATTGAGGAGGCGCGGAAATCGAGAGCAAAAAGTCTTTCGTTGATTAAATATGGCCTTGAGGATCTGCCGGAGTCCATCGCCGGACTAACGAAACTGGAAAGACTGGACCTTGACGGGAACCGTCTCACCACCGTCCCGGTGATCCTTCGTCGGTTGACCAACCTGCGCGAACTTGATCTCCGGCGTAACCAATTAGCCACACTGCCCGATAATGCCTTCGCCGGACTTGCGCAGTTGCAGGAGCTTTACCTTCAAGACAACGACCTAACCACTCTGCGGGAAGGGGTCTTCGCCGGGCTCGCCCAGTTGCAAGAGCTCTACCTTCATGGCAACCGCCTGACTACCTTGCCGGAAGGAGTCTACGCTGGGCTGGCGCGGCTACAGCAGCTTTCCCTTTTCGACAACGGGCTGACCACCCTGCCGGAAGGGGTCTTCGCTGGGCTCGTGCAGTTGCAGCAGCTTTACCTTCACAGTAACGGTCTGACTACTCTGCCCCGCAGCTTGGAGGAGTGCTCAGCTCTCAACGTTCTTCTCCTTCACGACAACCCTGTGCTGGGGCTCTCCGAGGAGGTTCTCGGTCCGCTCGACAATGACCCCGCAAAAGCCTCCTCTCCCCGCACGATCCTCGCGGCGTGGCGGGCGATGCAGCGCGGGGGGCGGCGGACGTTGAATGAGGCGAAGGTGATCCTGGTGGGCCGGGGCGGGGCGGGGAAGACGACGCTGCGGAAGGTGATGATGGAGGAAGCGATTCCGGACACTGAAACGCGCACGGACGGCATTGAGCTGTCCCGTTTTGATCTCAAGGTGGGTGATGCGGTGGTGGGACTCAATGTGTGGGATTTTGGCGGGCAGGAGGTGATGTATTCCACGCACCGGTTTTTCCTGACGTCGCGCTCGCTATATTTGCTGGTGCTGGATGCGCGCTCAGGGCCGCAGGATGAAAACGTGGACTACTGGCTGCGGGTGGTGGAGGAACTGGGCAAGGCACCGCCGGTGCTGGTGGTGCTGAACCATGTGGACGAAAACCGCGGGCTCTCGCTGGATGAGACAGGGTGGCGGGCGAAGTATCCGTTCATCGCGGGATTTGTGAGGACGTGCGCGAAGACGCGCGAGGGATTGCAGGAGCTGCTGGACAAGATGAGCGGCACTATCCTAACGCATCTTCCGGAGGCGCGCGCGGATTTCCCGGCGGCGTGGTTTTCGGTGAAGGACAAGCTCACGGAAATGAAGGTAAAGATGGGCCGCGACCATTTGAAAATGGAGGAGTATGACAAGCTGTGCGTGGACGAAAAGATACCGGAGGACGAACGCTTTCCGCTGCTGTGTCTGGTGCGTGACTTGGGGTTGGTGTCCTGTTATCCGGAGGTACCGGAGTTGAAGGACCTGGGCGTGCTGCGCCCGGACTGGCTCACGGATGGTCTTTATGGCTTGATCACGAATGAAAAGCTCAAAGAAAAGGGCGGACGCATCCGGCTGAAGGAGGTGTCAGGATATTTGCGCAATCAGGAGCGTTACGCCGGTTACGAGCGCTTCCTGCTGGACGCGGCCGGGCATTTCCGTCTGGGGTTTGAGATGACGGCCTCCAAAGAATGGCTGTTCACGGCGCTGCTGAGCGAAAACACGCCCGAAAACCTGCCGGACTGGCTGACGGCGGAGGGATTGAAACTGGAGATGCGCTATCGTGTTTTGCCGGAGGGTCTGGTGGCACAGTTTATCTCGGTCGCGCACGAACTAACCAATGACACGGACCTGAGGCGCTGGCGCAATGGAACGGAATTGCGCATGGACGGTGCGACCGCTCTGGTGCAGGGCGACGTGCCGGCGCGGCGCATTCGCATCCTCGTGCAGGGCCCGCCGGGACAGACATTGCGGGCGCTCCTTTCGTGCATCCGCCATCATTTTCGCACCATCAATGCGGGTCTCACGCCGCCGGAGGAATATGTGCCTGTGCCCAATCTGGAGGCGGAACCGGTGAGATACGGCGATCTCCTCGCCCGCGAAAACCAAAACCGGCGCACCATCGAGGTCACCGATCGCCAAAGCCGTGTTTATGATGTGGAGGTCACGCGCCTGCTCAATCATTATGTGCCCGAGGCGGACTGGACGCGCGAAGCCGCGGAGTTGAAGGCGGGATTGGACGGGGTGCATACGCGGCTGGACCGAATGGCCGGAAAAATGGGTTCCCTAACGGTTCCCGGACAGAGCCTGACGGGTGAGGAGAAGGCTCTGCCGCCGCGTCCGCTGCCGGGTGCCGTGCCTTTTTATAAATCGTGGAATGCGATGGCGGTGATCAGTGGCTTAGGGGGCGCTCTCGTTGCCGGTGGTGTACCGCTTCCCGTGTGGCTCATTCCCTGGCGATGGATGATCGTTCTCGCGGCCGGTCGCGGTGATGCTGCTGGTGATGCGCTATGATCCGGCGACGCGCTTTCGATGGCTGTTCTGTTACGTGGCAACAGCGGCCGTGGCGATGTGCGCCCTGGGATCCATCAAAGGGGACTGGGAGGGCATGGGCATCAAAGGCTCATTCAGCATCGGCAATCTGGATACCGGCAGTGTGCTGCTCTTGATATTTGTCCTGACTGCCGCGGGCGGCCTCGCGTGGGATGAAATGAAAGAGAACAGAAAACCCTGAGCAGGACACTGACGCCCACAGCCATCGATGGAGGAGGAAGAGGCAAATCAGCACTGCGCCACGCCTGCCCGGCGCCTTCCCCAAATAGGCATGAGATAATGTTAGGGGCATTCGACATGATTTTCCGTTCCCGCCCTTTCAGGACCGGCTCTGCCGCTCCTCTCCAAAGTTCTCCTTGATCACTCCCGCAAGGTCAGTGAGCAGCCGGTCGCACTCACCGCGGTAAGAAGAGCCGTGCATCACGGCCAGCGTCTCCGGCTTTAGATCCGCAAGCTTGCTCAGAACGCCGGCGGTGTGGCGGGTGTAAGGCATGTAGCCGGAGAGCGGCCCCTGCTCCAGTCGTTGCATCGCCTTCCGCGTCGGCTCGATGAGGTCATTCGTAGTGATCGGTTCCGTCTGGCCGAAGTGGTGAAAAAGATCAGAGCAGAACAGCGTCCTGCCCGTTTCTTCGAACAGCACTCCCGCGTCCCAGCCGTGCGGAATGTGCGGCGAGGGATAAAACCGATAACGGTACTTGCCCGTCGTCAGGACATCTCCGGGAGTCATGCCGCGGGCGGGCCGGATGGAGAAGTCATCCACCGTCACCAGTTTTCCAACGAGCGTGCAGACGGGCTCCGCGTTGGGCGCAATCGCGAGCCATTCATTGAGCGCGCCGCATTCGTCGGATTCAAAGTGACTCCACGCAATGTGCCGGAGTTTGGCAGGATCCATCAGCTTCGCGACGGCCTCGCGCAGGGCAGGGAACATGGCCTTCAGCCCGGTGTGGAAAAGCAGCGGTTCCTCATCCCGGACAAGAAAATGATTGAACTCCATGTCGAACGCCTCCGCGTAAACAGAGAGGCGGAAGACGTCGGGCGCTATTTCATGGATGGCTGTCATGGCGGGAGAGCGGTGGTAATGGGATGGGTATCCGCCGGCGGAGAAGCCATCTTGCAGACAGCGCGGACCGGCCGGGACAAATACAAAAACGGCATCCGTTGCCGGATGCCGTTTTTGAGGTGCGGGAGGATTCCGTCGGGGAGCAGGAAAGGCGCAGGCTTAGCGCTTGCTGAACTGGTAGCGCTTGCGGGCTCCGGGCTGGCCGTATTTTTTGCGTTCGCGGGCGCGGGCGTCGCGGGTGAGGTGACGGCCGCCCTTCAAAGAGGTGCGGAAGTTAGGGTCCACTTCCAGCAGCGCGCGCGCGATGGCGAGGCGGGAAGCGCCGGCCTGGCCGTTCAGACCGCCGCCGATGGCGCTGAGAGCGACATCGAACTTGGTGGTGTTGCCGGTGGCCTGGAGCGGAGCGAGCACTGCGTTCCGCATGGAGACGGTGGTGAAGTAATCTTCAAAGGCGCGGTCATTGACCGTGATGTGACCTTCGCCGGCGGTGAGGCGGGCGCGGGCGATGGAGGTCTTGCGGCGCCCGGTGGCGGAGTATTCGGTTTCAGCCATGGTAAATGGAAGGGTCAGGGGTATTTGTTAGAACGTGTGCACCACCGGAGTCTGCGCCTCGTGGTTGTGCTTTTCGCCGCGATACACGCGCAGCTTGGTGAGAATCTTGCGGCCCAGACGGTTGTGCGGGATCATGCCGCGCACGGCGAGCAGCACGAGTTGCTCCGGACGGCGCGCGCGCATGCTCCGGGGCGTGTCGCTGTGGTGACCGCCCACAAAGCCGGTGAAACGGTGATAAATCTTGGCCGTCTCCTTTTTGCCGGTGAGCACCACCTTTTCCGCATTGATCACGACGACGTGGTCGCCGTTGTCGATATGGGGGGTGTAAGTGACTTTTCCTTTGCCGCGGAGGATGTTGGCGGCTTCCACGGCGACGTCACCGAGGACACGGTCTTTGGCATCGATGAGATACCATTTGCGCTGAATGTCTTCAGCTTTGGCGGAGATGGTTTTCATATTCGGTTGAAAATCAGGGCGGTCCAGAACGAACCGGGGGTTGGGAGGGGCGGATGGTATGCCCCAACTCCCATCTGTCAAATGCCATTTTTACTTCGCAAAGTGCGGTGTGCGATTCCTTTGCTGCGCCAGAAATCGCGGAAGCAGTTCTCCCTCAATGAGCGAGAAGGCCGCTTCCAGCCCCTCCTCCTTGAAACGCCTGCCAATGCGGCTTTCGAGTCGCGTGGGATTTCCAATAGTGCTCAGGAACTGATTGGAGGTCATGGCCGCGAAGATTTCCGCATCCATCCGGCCCGTGTTTTCCAGAATCCATTGCCGCGCAAACAATCCCAGCACGGCGTCGCCAATCCAGGCTTCCTGCCGTTCCAGGCCCAGCGCGTCCGCCCGCGTCATTCCAGCCCGGGGGTCAACTTGATGATCTCGTCACCCTCCTGCAATTCCGCCCCGGTAATCACTTTGTTCACATCCGCAACGCATTGATCGGGCTCCACCGTTTCCCCGATGGTCACATTCCCAATCACAAAAGTGCCCCGGCGCACGGCGTATTTCTGTCCCTTTGCCAAATTGATATCGGAACCCCGATCCAGCACGACGAAGGCCTCATTTTTGGAGTTCTTGATGCGCGCCACGGCTGGCAGGGCCAGCACGATGGACTGATTTTTCGAGAGCTTTTTGCCTTCCGGAAGCGCGCCGGTGATTTTGCCGTCCTCGAGCAGCATCCGCGAATCATTGACTCCGGCGCCGCTGACGAGGTCACGCTCCTTTTCGATCAATTGCGGCTCGGTGAGTTCGGAGAGCTCTTTTGGCCGCGCCGGAGGAAGCAGATCGGCAGCAGAGGGGTCCTCTCCTGAGGGTGCTGCCGCCGGCTTTGCAGGCTTCGTTGACGCCAGTTCCGCAGGATTGGTCAAGGCTTCCGGAGCCTTCGGCTTGACCGGGGCAGTCGCGGGAGCGGTCCCTTCCGCCTTCTCCTTCATGGCTTCCGTGGCCTTCGCCAGCAGGGCCGTCTGTTCCTTTTGAGCCTTTTCCCACTGCTGAAACTTCCGCTCGTTGTCCGCCTTCAATTGTTCCACCTGCCCGTCCATCTCCGTTTTCATGGTAAGATAAATTCCCGCTCCAAAGAGCAGAAAAAGACCGGCGAGCGCAAAGTGGGAGAGTTTCATATCAAGTGCGGGAGGGGACTGATGGTTGGCCGTTGGTTCTGGTCGAACTGGAATAACCCCCGGACTAGGGGATTCCTTTAGCTTGCCGAAGACGGAAAATCAAGACGCGATTCAGGCGGTCGATGCGCGAGCCGGCGTTTTTTAGTGCCCCGCTTCCTTGTGACCTTCGCCGGCTTTCTTCGCGCCACCATGTTCATCCCCGTGCCCGTGTCCATGACCGCCACTGGCCTTTGACGACTGGTTGAACATCTTCGTTTCCTCATAGGACTGCTGTTCGCAGCCGATGTTGGCACCGAGAATGAAAGCGAGGAGGCCGAGAGCGGCGGGTTTTTTCATGATCCGGAAGGGAGGTATGGCTCTTTTCCTCCACTTCCTCCCCGATGATTGCAACCGGAATGTCCTTTGCGGTCAATCCGCCATCTCCTCGATGGCCCGGTGCAATTCCTCCGGAGTAACACCCAGCTCCGCGCAAGCTGCGCCGGAATTGTTTGTGTGCCACGCGTCCCGGGCCTGTTTTGCCAGCCTTTTCAGCGTTCGCTGGATCACCGGGGAAGGGGAGAAGACGGTCGCGGACTCGTGCAGGCCGGTGCCAACTCTGCCCGACAGTTTCACCGCGGGCGGCTCGCTGCCGGTGGTCCATTCTTCACCGGGGAATAACCGCACGCGCAGGAAGATCCCCACGCCGGTGTCCTCCCTGGCTGCGAAGGAAGAGCGTTTTGCCGCCGCGAGAGTTTTTTGCACCAGCCACGGCAGTGCGGTGCTTTTTTGCCTTCGATCACTCAATGCCGCCAGCGGCCAGCACTGTGCAGTAATCAATGGCACGCCGCCCTCCGTTTCCGGCGGGAATCCGGTGAGCAGCGCCGCCAAGTCCACCGGGTGCGCATCGCTGCCGCCAAAGCGCAGCGGCGCGGTGAAAGTGCTCAGACATTCCGCGATGAGCAAATTCGCCTCCGCATATCCCGGCGATGCAAGATTCCAGACACGCGAGGCCTGTGCGAGCAGGAGGTCATTGGAGAAAAGCAGAGCGGCGCTCGCGGACCGGCGGATGGCGCGCATGGCGAGCGCGGTGTGCCACGGGGCGGTCGTCACCGGACTCACCCCGGCCAGCGGCAGCACGCCGGCCACAATCACGGGCACCGCTGGAAATTTTTCCCGAAACTTCGTTAGAAGAAGACTGCCCAGCGCCGAAGCCGTCCCGCCCTCCAGCGAGGCAAAAAGGAGAATGCCCGCGGGGCTGCCCGCGTCCTCCGAATGTTCACTCATAAAAGCCAGCATCCGGTTTGCCATGAAATCGTCCGCCGGTCCGCAAAGAATGCCGTCGCCGGGGAACAGCCCGGTGTTTAAGTCCGCCGCTTCCGCCGGGTCGATTCCCGCGAAGACAGCGTGGGGTTCGCATCGCTCCCCCTGCGGGCGGAAAAACCCGCGCCAGCTTCCCGTGGGGCTGCCATGCACCGGCCTGCCGTTGTCAGGGTGAATGGCATGCTCCCGGCACACCGTCTTCCAAAAGGCCGCCGCCGCCCGGCATCCGCCGCTTCCGGCAGCCACGGTGAAGTAACAGGGCGGAAAGAGATCGGCATTTGCCGCGGATAGCCCTGGTGGCGGACCATCCGGGTTCCATGCCGGCGCGGCCTGAACGGAAAGCGTGAGCATCGTCCGGGAAGGAAGCGTGATGTCCCGCGACCATCCCGTCAGGCGCAGCAGGTTTTCCGGCAAACGTTTCCATGTCCCTGCGACTGCGGCGGCAAACTCACATCGTTGCCATGGAATAAGGTGATCCTCCGCAGCGGTGATCTCCCGGTTTCCCGGCCTGGCACCATTTTTGCCAGGGGCTGCTGCGCGCAGATATTCTTTCCATGCGTCCCGCTGCGAGATGCGGGCCGCCTTTCGCCGGCGCTTTTCCTCCGCCTGCTGCGGCGAGCCGCTCCACGCGGCAAACGTCTCGGCGTTATAACGCCGGCCCGCAAGATTCAGAGCGCGCCCTTCATCCCCGCGCAGAAGCTCCCGTTCGTCCGCCCCGGTCATCTCCCGGATGTGTCCCGCGAGTCGCACCGTCATCCCCGCTTTTCCGCTTTCCACGGCCTGTATCACGGCAATCGGCACTCCCAGATAGGCCGCAAACGCCGCCTGTGTCGCGTGCGGAGTCGCCGCACGAATGATGCGCAGTGGGTGCCTGGGTTTTGCCATGAAGTCGGTGCGCTATAGCAACCATTCACGGCGTCTGCGCAATTCAAATGTTCGCGCCGGTTTTTACCGCCGGATTACAATTCCAGGCTCTGCTGTTCATACGGCGATTACACACGTGTGGGAACAGTGATCCATACACAGCGCCGGGCCGCATTGCCCAATGGCCGGACGCCAAATCACAAACGCCCTAACTAACCTCCTGCACGTCATGAAACCCATCCTTACCGGCATTATCCTTGTGTCCCTCATTCTCGCGGTGTTGACCTGAACGGAAAGAATCCCGCACATTTGAACGCTAGCCGGAGGTTATCTCTCTGCGGTTCTCCCCATTCCGCCATGAGGCGGCAATGGCGACGAGAGGAAACCAGAGGACGAGATTTTCGAAACGGGCATGGGTGACCAGGGAGCACGCGCTTTGACCATCATTGATGAGGACGGCGAGCCCGTAAACGAGGAGGACGAGCCATTGCGGCTGCCCGGCGCGGGCGAGAGTCGATGCGCGGCGGACTGCGAGGGCGAGGAGAGCGGCGAGGATGGCCGAGCCAATGATACCACTGTGGATATACGTGGCGACGAAGAGGCTGTGGAAGTGGTTGATGTTTCCGCCGGTCTCGGCCTCCAGTGTGAGTTCCGGGCCCCACAGACCTGCACCGGTGAGATGCTTGTCCCACGTATCGAGGCTTTCGATGCCGCAGCGGTAAAAGCTGGCGCGGCCGCTGTCGCCGCGGGAGAAATATTCGCGAAGCGGGTCATCCGTGAGCATGGTGTTGCCGGAGGAGGCTTCGTCGATTTCTCCGGGTTTCGGTGCAAGGGCGCCCCCAAAGAGCAGAAATCCAAAGACCACCGCGGCAGCGATGGCAGTGGGCGGCCAGACCTGTTTCCACGCGGATTTCAGCGACACGGAAGCGAGGAGCGCCGGACCGGGGACCAGGAAGGCGATCGACAGGGCAAAGAGAGCGCCCCGGCAAAGTGTTAGCATCACCGCGAGGCACATCACTGCTATGGAGCCCGCGATGGCCCACCGCATCCTGACCGTGGAGGTTTTTCCATACCAGACCGCCGCCGCCATGACGGCGAAACCAATCGTGATGCCGGTGGTTACCGGATGCAGTCCGCCATGGACGAGGGGATTGCGCAGCCGTGCGCCCGGTTCCTCCACCGTTTGCACCAGCCACCAGTACAGGAGCCCCCCGGCCGCGGCGGCCAAACCGGCCCACACGACCGTTTGCAGGAGAATAGACGCGCCTTCTCCGCGACGGCAGACGAGCCAAAGAATCGTCAGGTAAACCGGCAGCAAAATGGTGCCCGCAAGAAATTCCTGAGTGTACTCGAGAGAAAGGGTTTCCGGGTTTCGCACGAGTCCGACCGCGAGGTTCCAGAGAATGAACGCGCCGGCGAGCACCATGATGGGATCGCGGGTCAATCCCAATACTCCTGATTTCCGCAGGCAACTGATGCCCGCCGGGATGCAGGCTGCCACGAGCCAGATCAATTGAAACTGCACATTCCACATCGCCAGGTAGCCGGCAAGGAATCCCGCAGTGCCAATCACAAGCATGCGCCACGACAACCAGAAGCGCAGCAGACGGGCGCCAAACCCGGGGGGCGGGAGGCCGGGGGAGGAAGGCTGGATCGGTGGCATTCGCGGCTCTCCCAGGGGCTGGGAAGGCGGTGATTTTTCGGTCGCGATCACGAATGGACGTCAGTGGGAGAGAATCATCATGCAACGACGGAATTCAGCGGGTTTTTCCGAACATCCTCAACATCCCCGGTGAGGCACCCCATTTTTGCTTTTATCCCCAAAAAAAGAAACCCGGGCTCCATAAGAGCCCGGGTTTGGTGGAGACGAAACCGTCCCTGGGATGCTTACATCGGATTCACGATGGTGGAGGGAGTGTCGAAGTCGGGGCTGAAGATGTTTACTTCCTGTCCCGCATTCTTCTCTTTGACCATCCATTCACCGTCCTTGAGTTCGTGGGAGGCGGCACTGCCGCTAACGCGGCAAACGACACCGTATTTACCCTGGAACACGCCGCCGGGCTTGGTCTTATCCTTCGTCCACACCCCGGGGGTGCCGGCGAAGCCGTTGGCGATGATGGGCAGGCGGCCCTCGTCGCTCTGGGTCAGACCGCTGACATAGGCGTAGGCGCACTCACCCGCTTCAAGGGCCTGGGTGTAATCCGGCTCACGTCCTTTGTCGCCGTCGGGTTTTTTGTCCTTGGCGGTATTGTGATAGGGATCGTTCGGAATGTAGAACTGCATTTCATCCGCGCCGTAGCTCTTCTTGAAGAGCTCCCGGTAGGCGAGATTGGCGGTTTCTCCCGTCGGATAAGCGCCGCCGGCATCAAGAGCGTAAGCGGTGAGCCACTTGTGAATGGTGGCAGCCTGGGAGGCCGCCTGCTTGGAGCGGATCATCGGCATCAGCGCGCCGTAACCGGCGTAGGCGCCGGCGGCGAGCATGGCGATGATGGTGATCACCACCAGCAGTTCAATCAGGGTAAAGCCCTTTCGACTTCGAGTTACTTTCATGTTATGATGTTGGGTTGGGCGGGTATTCCCGCTGTTTGTTTATGGGTCTGGTATTATGTTGAGGAAACCGGAGCCGGGGTAAGCCGACCCCAATTTCCGCCAGCATTTTAAGAACTTTGGAGACGCGGGGCAAGTAAATTCCGTAGGGAATTACCTGAGGCCCGGCAGGAATTTGGACTAAGGGAACATGAAGAGGCGCGGACGCCGGTTACTTCATGAGTTCGGCGACCTTGTCCTTGATGGCGTCGGCCCAGATTTGGTAGCCTTTGGCACCCGGGTGGAGCCGGTCAGCCATAACCTCCGCCGTGAGAACCCCTTCGGGAGTCAGGAATGACTTTCCGATGTCCATGTAGTGAACGAGCTTGCCGTCGTGCATTTTGGCCAGGATGGCGTTGATGGCGTCGTTTTGGACGCGGAGTTTGTCGTCGGGTTTCTCACCGCGGGGGAAGATGGCGAGGAGAAGCACTTTGGTTTCCGGGGACTTCTTGTGGATGCGGTCGATGATCGCTTTGACTCCATCCGCGGTGTTTTGGGGGGGCTCGGCGTTTCTGCCGCTGCGATGGCCGGTATTGTTAGTGCCGATCATGAGCACGACGAGTTTTGGCTTGAGGCCATCCATATTCCCGTGGTCGAGGCGATAAAGAACATGCTCGGTGCGGTCGCCGCCGATGCCGAAATTAGCGGGTTTATACTGGCCCCATGCGGACTCCCAAAGTTCCTTTTGTCCATTCCATCCGTCTGTGATGGAGTCGCCAAGGAAGACGAGCTGAGCTTCGCCTTTTTTGGAGATTTCGTTGAACTTTTCGATGCGTTTTTCGGTGCCCCCGTGAACCACCGGAGTGGTGGCGAGGTTGGTGCCCGCAGCCGGGGCCGCCGGGGCGGGTTTGGCGGGTTCCTGTGCTCTCAAGGGGATGCAGAGAGCGAGAAGTGCAGTGAAGGTGGTAAGGATGCGTTTCATAGCGGGCCGGTGTTTTGAGGCAGCGCCCGGAAGACGGCAAGCACATTTGGCATCGTGGTCACGTAATCGTGAACCCCTCACCTCCGTTCTTGCCAGGAGGTCGGGGTTATTCCGTGGTAATTTCCGAATGCCCGGGCAGTAATTACGCCCATGAACCAAGAGAGAACTTGCGGACGGCGTGAGATTGATTCCAATGCTAACCGCCAAAGGAAGTAACATCGCGGAAGGCAGCTATCGCAAGGTGAGTGGGCGGTTCTGAACGGAAGCGGGGCCGCGCTTTGGCGGTGACCGGACACCTGAATTTCCTCAATCGATATGGCTGCCAAAGAGTCTGCGTCCGCACCGCCGCCCGTAAAGCGGCCACTCGCGGTGCATATCGTTATGCACGAGTTCAAGCCGAAGAAACCGAATGAGGATGCGTGTCCCCTGTCACTGTTTGCGGCGCGAATGTGTGAGCGGCTCTCCAGCGGAGAGAGATCACCCGCTATTCCGGTGCGCCTTTGGCGAAGCCAGACGGCGCCGGAGGAGCGCAAGTTTCCGAAAGACGTGGTTTTCGACGCGGACAGGAATTTGATCCTTGTTCTTATCGATCAGGAGTTTTTTCAGAAGAGGAGGGAATGGGAAACATTCGTGAATGATCTGACGCTGCGCGTCGCGGGCGGGCAACATACCATCATCCCGCTGGCGATTCACGCCGACGCCGCACGTGTTTCAAAGGCATTTTGGGATGTAAATCACATTCCCGTCGCAAATGATGCGGGGCTGCCTGACGATGAGCGTATCTATCAGGCGATCTATACGGCTCTGATAAGACTTTTGATGCCCACGCTCCCTACCGTCTTTTTGTGCCATGCAAAAAACAAAATTGAGAAGGAAACGGTGGGGCGGGGTGAAAAGATAGCACGGGTGATCCGGCAGTACGTCTATGAGGAAACGCAACTGTCCTGTTTTTTCGACTTTCACGACATTCCGCACGGGGCAGCCGTGAAAAGATCCGTAAAAGCGGCCATCAACAGGTCGGTGATGCTTGTTGTTTGGACGGAAAAACTTTTGGACAGTCCATGGTGCCAGCTTGAATTAATCGAAGCGCGCAGGCAGCAGCGGCCCCTGGTCATACTGGACGCCCTGGAGGACAAAACTCCCCGTCTTTTCCCCTTTCTGGGAAACATGCCCGTGATTCGATGGCAGGACAACAGTGCGGCGGTCGTCAGCAGCATCCTCCTTGAGGTGCTCCGGAGCTTCCATTTAAAAGAGGTGTTTATCAAGCTGAGTGCCGCCGAACGCGACAAGCCAGTGTTCGGGCTTCACCCTCCCGACCTGCTGGACAACTCACTGACCGGAGCTTTCTCCGCCGGGAGTCGAAAATCAGGGGCAAAAATCCCGCCTGGGAAAAAACTGTTTGTTTATCCTGATCCACCGGTCAAAGCAGACGAACTGCTGGTGCTTCAGGAACTCATTCCGGCAGGGCGTTTCTTCAGTCTTGTGGAGTGGAGAGCCCTCCGTGCGGCCGACCGGCTGGGCACGCGATGGTTTTCCCGGAAAAGTCCCCGGCCGCAGCCTTTTTTGGGTTTCAATACCGGGGTTTCCGTATCGTTTTCGGATACGTGGGCGGACCTTGGTCTCATCCAATCTCATCAGGAGGACATCACTGCAGACATTGCGCTCGAACTCATCCTGCTCGGGACGAAGATCGTGTGGGGTGGTGATTCACGGCCCGAGGGGCTGGGAGGTCAATTGAAACGAATCGTGCGGACGTATCAGCATCCCACCCATGCGCCTCAGGACCACGTTTTGTTGTACGTTCCGTATTCGCCGGACCCAACGAAAACCTACAAAGTGGAGGAGATTCAGGCGCGGCGGGAATTTGCGGAAGTGCGCATGCTTCCCTGTCCTGTCGATTTTGGTGCCTGGAGAGAGAACCCGCCCGCAGTCGATTCCGCGGGGGCAGTGGCACTTGCGGCACTTGGATTCAGCATGATGCGGGCGGAACTCGCGCAGGTCTGTGATGCCCGGATCGTGCTGGGCGGAGGTCTCCAATCGTTTCTCGGTCTTTATCCCGGTATCGCGGAAGAGGCCTATGAAAGTGTGAGGAGAGCGGGGAAGCCGTTGTATATTCTCGGCGGATTTGGCGGTGCGGCCCGGGCGGTCTATGAAACACTAACCGGAACCGGTGGTGGTGAAGCCGCCTTGCTCGATGCCTGCCACAGGGTGTGGGCGCAGGGTCGAAAGGAGGCGAACAGGGAGCACAATCGTCTGGTGAACAAGCTCAGGAAGCGGGCCTTCAAGTTCGATCCGGAGGCGATGATCCGGAAATTCAAGAATCTCCGGCTGGCTGGACTCTCCAGGTTAAATGGATTGTCACCCAGGGAAAACGAGAAGCTGGCCGAGTCACAGAATGTGCACGAAATCCTGGAATTGTTAGTAAGGGGTCTGTCAGTGGTTCGATCGCGGAAGTGAATCCGCACCAGCGGGTCGAAAACAAAGCCCCGGGGCCTTCAGGGGCAATGATGGCGGCAGTGCTTTGAGAATTTCCCCGGGGAATCGTGAAACAGTTTTTTCCCCAGGGAACCGCCGCGGCTGCGCA
This sequence comes from Verrucomicrobiales bacterium, assembly GCA_035550135.1. Classification (GTDB taxonomy): domain Bacteria; phylum Verrucomicrobiota; class Verrucomicrobiia; order Verrucomicrobiales; family V1-33; genus V1-33. The sequence continues at coordinate 55,012 of DASZQB010000009.1, read as the reverse complement.
GGCGGTGACTGCGTTTGCGGGCGGCTTTTTTAAGGGAGCCATCATCGCCCTCCGCGAGGGGAAGGACGAGTCCCTCCATAACGCTGAGATCGTGGTCTTCGCCGAGCATGGTTTCGAGCTTGTGAAGGCGCTTAATCATCCGGGTGAAGCAGGAAGGCCAAAGAAGTTCCAGCCACTGCAATTGATAGTAGAGATGCTTTACCGGGATGCGCCACTGGTGAAATGTTTCGGCACGGGGATCGCCGAGGGCTTTTTTCAGGCGCTTCCGGCAGCGGCGATAGGTTTCCGTCAGGCCCGGATCGATGGCCTCCCAGCCGGTGGCCGCGAGGCGCATGACGGGAAGAACCCGGGAGGAAATTTCCAGGCGACCGCCTGCATCGCGCAGGTCTGAAACGGAGCAGCGGGCGGCCGGGGCTGCAGTCTTCTTAAGTCGCCTGAGAAGCTCCCGGCCATGCCCGGGATCGCAGTCTTCGATAAGCGCGGCCAGCGTTTCGCGGGCGATCTGGTGATCGCGCACGTGCGCGAAGCCGGCAGCAGCGGTTTTGAGACGCGTATTTTCGCGGGCGAAGGTCTTCGCGCTGATGACGGGACGAAGAAGACGAAGCAATGCCCGGAGCTTCTTCGTTGCGACGCGGATCTCGTGGATCGTTTCCGGCGACGCCTGCTTTGATCGCTGAATTCGCTTTTGCACCGCACCATTCAATCCTGTGACCGTCCTGGTCAGCCATTGCCGGACAGGTTCTCCGTGCCTCAGATGGAACCGGTTTGCTTTCATCGCGAACGCTGGATTTGCAGCATAGGGGCCGCCGGGGAATTCGGAAAAGCGAAAACCCGCCGAGTTAAAGCTTCCCAGGAGTGATACGAATGTGGTACCATTCGTTCCTTATCCGCTCCAGTTCCTGCGCCTCCCCCCCTCTATGAAATCACCCGCATCCCTCCTTGCGGCGGTGACTTTGTGCTCCAGCACGGTCATGGCCTATGATTCCGTCGTCGTCTTCAATGAAGTGAATTATGCGCCGGCGGCCGGTCAGACGGAGTTCATCGAACTGAGGAACCTGAATGCCGTGGACGTGAATATGGCGGGATGGACGATTTCGAGCGGCGTGGACTACACTTTCCCGGCGGGGACCATCATTCCAGGCGGCGGCTATTTGGTGGTGGCGGCAAACACGGCGGCCATTTCCGGCTCGCTGGGGCCGTTTACGGGGCAATTGGACAACGGAGGAGAGACACTCCGTCTGCGAAATCTCAACGGGCGGATCATGGATGAACTCACCTATGACGACGAAGGCGAATGGCCGATCGGCGCGGATGGAAGCGGAGCGACCCTTTCAAGACGGGGCATCAGTGCGGCGGAGGGAGCGGAGGCGTGGACAGCGAGCACCGGACTCGGCGGGACACCGGGAGCCCAGAATTTTCCCCTCTTCGTTCCGGTAAACAGAACGCTCATCTCCAGTCGCACCGCATGGAAGTACCGCGACGCCGCAGCCGCTCCGCCGGCGGACTGGGCCGCGACGGCATTCGACGAGACCTCATGGACCGCCGGAGATGCGGTGTTCGGCACCGCCACCGGCGGAGGTCCTCCAACCCTAACCGTTACTGCAAATCTGGTGGAACGGTTCCGCGCGAGTGCAATCACGGGCGTGGCGGACGGCGCAGTCGTTGCGACCTGGCAGGACGGGGCGACGGGGGACGGTGTTTCCCAGAACGCAGTCGCAGGAAGTTCCACACCGACATTGAAACTGAACGCGACGCCGTCCGGAAAACCGGTGGTTAGGTTCAATGGAAACGCCGAGATGCGCACGACTGCGTTGCCAGGCATCCCGCCAACGAGCGGATTCGCCTATTTCATGGTCGTAAAAGCCAACGCTGTTCCCGCCAATGGCGCGCTCACGGACGGCAACGGCACTTACATGATGGACCGCCACCTCACCGGCGCGGGAAATCCGCTCATGTCATTGAAGGCGGTCAACGGCAGGTACGGCCTGCAAAAGCGTTTCGACGACGGCACTGGTCTCGGCGGTCCTGTCAGCACCACGGCGATTTCCACCACCGCCTATCAAATCGTATCCGTCCGCAGAAACCGCACGCTCAACCGCTTTGAGATGTGGGTTAACGGCGTCATGGAGGCTACGGACACGGACAGCGGAAGCGCCTTAAACGCCGACCCTATCAATCTCGGAAGACACGGGACGATCTTCACGGCGGGCTTCGTGGGAGACATCGCAGAGTTCCTCTTATATAAGAGCGAACTGAGCGACGCGGAATTCTCGGCCGTGGGAACCTATCTGGAAAACGAGTACGGACTGGATACCGCATTCCCCGGCAGTCTCGTGACGACCCCGCTCTCTGCGGCCGCGCCCACCAGTTATCTGCGCAAGTCATTCAACTATCCGGGCGATCCCGCTCGCACCACCCTGCGCCTCAATCACACGGTGGCGGATGGCGCGGTGTTCTATTTGAACGGCTCGGAAATTTACCGTGCGAACATGCCGGACGGTGCCGTGTCGCACAATACGCCGGCGTCCTCGATCATCGCTTCTCCGGCGGCATCAGGCGCGATTCCCGTACCGGCAGGCTCGCTGTTGAACGGAACGAATGTTCTCGCGGTGTCGCTGCACAAGGCGGCGTCGAGTCCGGGAGTGCTGTTCGATATGTCGATGGAAGCGACCGAAATGCCGCCCGAGCCGGGCTCGGAAAGACCGCTGGTGTTCAATGAAATCAGCGGCGCGGCGGACGCGTCATTTTATGTGGAATTAAAGAATACGACCGGCGCGCCGTTGAACACGGCCGGCTGGACGATCAAAACGAGCACAGGCCAAACAGTGCCGCTGCCGGCGCAATCCATACCGTCCGGCGGGCTGATCACTCTAAACGCGGCCGCCCTCGGCTTTACTCCAGCTGACGGAACGAGGCTGTATCTGATGGCTCCCGGCGGCTCCATTCTTCGGGACGCACGGGAAGTGACTAACAGAATCCGCGGCATGACGGCGGACGGACGCTGGGGGCACCCCACGTCTGCGACGCCCGGCACATCGAACGTCGTGGCGGTGAACTCCGACATCGTCATCAACGAAATCTTCTACCACGCGATCAACGACGGGCCGGAGCAGTGGCTGGAGCTTTATAATAAAGGAGCCGCTGCAGTGGACATCAGCGGATGGAAATTCAGCGACGGCGTCACTTGGCAGTTTCCCGCGGCCACCAGCATTCCCGCGGGCGGCTATCTGGTGGTGGCATGGGATCCGGCGGCGTTCACCGCGCTGCATCCGGGAGTCACCGCCGTGGGACCATGGAGCGGCAGCCTTTCAGCGAAAGGGGAACTGATCACCCTGCGGGATGCGAATGATAACATCGCGGACCAGGTGCTTTATGCCGACGGCGGACGCTGGAGCCAGTGGGCGGACGGCGGAGGCAGCAGTCTGGAACTGAAGGACGCCCGTGCGGACAACAGCACCGGTGAAGCATGGGAGGCCAGCGACGAAAGCGCGCAGTCCACATGGCAAACGGTCAGCTACAGCGGGCCGGGAACGAATCCGTCAGGAGGCGATCCCGCCACATGGAATGAGTTTGTATTCGGTTTGCTGGATAACGGAGAGGTCCTCATTGACGATATCAGCGTTACCGTGGGCGGATCGCAATTGATTCAGAACGGCAACTTCAGCGCCGGCACTGCGGCGTTCTGGCGGATCATTGGAAACCACAGCGGCAGCATCCAGGATGATCCGCTCTCCGCCGGAAACAAAGTGCTGAAAGTGTCCGCGAGCGGGCCCACCGAGCACATGCATAATCACGCGACGACCACTCTGAAAAACGGCGCGTCTTACCACACCATCTCGGCGGCGAACACCTATGCCATCAGCTTTCGCGCTAAATGGCTGCGCGGATCGAACCGGCTGCACACGCGGCTCTACTGCAACCGGCTCGCCCGGCAAACGCTGCTTAATGTCCCGGCCACGGGAGGAACGCCGGGTGCGGTGAATCGCAGTGCCGTGGCGAATCTCGGCCCGACGTTCGATGCGCTGGGCCATTCGCCCGCCGTGCCGGAGATCGCCCAGGATGTCACAGTAAGTGTCAGGGTCAGCGACCCGGATGGCGTGGCCGCCGTGCGCCTGTTTACCTCTGTGAATGGAGCGGCGTTTACGGATGCGGCCATGACCACCGCCGGGGGCGGGGTTTATACCGGCACCATCCCCGGGCAGGCCACCGCGGGCGCACGCGTGCAATTTTATGTCAGGGCCACGGACGTCCTGGGAGCGGTTTCGCTTTATCCCGCCGCAGGGCCTGCGTCGCGGGCCATGGTGCAGTGGCAGGACGGCAAGGCGATCCTGCAAATGCCCGCCGGCGGCAAACCTCACAACCTGCGCATCATCGTCACCGGCGCAGATGCTAACGAAATGTATAAACTGGAGAACGTGATGAGCAACGGCTCCATTCCCTGCACCACCATACTCGATGAGCGGGAGGTGTATTATAGAACCACCGTGAGGCTGAAGAGCAGCGAGCACGGGCGGTTCGATGCCAACCGCGTCGGCTTCAATGTGCAGTTCGCCAGCGATGAGCTCTTCCTCGGCGCTCATGGCGCAGTATCCGTGGACCGCTCCGGAGGTCTCGCGGGAGGGCAGGGGGAATTGCTGATCCGCGCGGTTTCAAACGCCGCCGGCGGTATTCACGCTCCGGAGGATGACATTATGCGCGTCATTGCGCCGGTATCTACGGGAACCGGCGCCGCCTACAACGGCACAGGACTCACCGGCCCGGCCATCATGTCAAAGACCCGCTTCGATGACACCTATCTTGACGGTCAATGGAACGACGGCGGCGACGGCCCGATCTTCAAATATGAGCGCGTCTATGTCCTGACACAGACCATCAATCCCGTCACCCGTGTGGTCGATGCCGGAATCGTCCCGGAAAATCCCAAAATTCCCCAGTCCACCACCGGCCCTCCCGGTGTCAATGTGGTGAACCTGGGAGCGGACAAGGAGTTTTACCGCTGGTACTGGCTCATCGAAAATGCCCGCGACGGCGACGACTATCAAAAGATCATGAATGCGGTGAACGCCATCGGTCAGGCTGCCGGCAGCGCTTCGTTCAAGAGCCTCACGGCACAGTATCTCGATGTGAGCACACTCCTCCGTGCGCATATTCCCTCGATTCTTTTTGGCGTTACCGACAACTACCTCACCGGAGCCGCTCAGCACAATGCGCTGTTCTATTTTCCACCGGGCGGAAAAGGAATTCTGATTCCCTGGGACCTCGACTATTTGTCCCAGGGCTCCACCTCGGCATCACTGACGAGCGGGCAGGATCTCGGCAAGTTCCTCGCCGATCCACTCAACCGGCGGCTGTATTACGGACATCTGCTGGATGTTCTGAACCGCTCCTTCAACGATGCGTTCCTAACCAGATGGGCGACGCATTACTCTACCTTCGGCACGGAGAACATGACGGCGGCCCTGACCTATTTGCGCGGGCGCGCCACCTATGCCCGGAATGTCATCACCGGAACCGGACAGACCCCTCCGGTGACGAAGTTTGCTTTCAGCATCACCACACCTGGCCCGGTAAACACGGCTAACCCATTTGTGGCCCTCACCGGCAAGGGTTGGATCGATGTGGACACCATTCGCTTGCAGGGCAGCACCGCGCCGCTGGCTGTCACATGGACGGATGATACCACGTGGACATTGAACCTGCCCGTTAATGCCGGCACCGCCACTTACACCCTTCAGGCGTATGACAAGTCCGGCGCGCTTTCGACCGGCGGCGGCGGCACGGGCACGGCCAGCATTACCGTCACCGGCAGCGGCGGCGTTTTCCCCGCCGGGCCCGCCACCCTCGTGATCAGTGAACTCAACTACAATCCGGCCGGCAGCACGGACGCCACGGAGTTTGTGGAGCTTCTCAACATCACAGCGGCCACCCTGGATCTCGCTGCCTGTCATTTCGACGAAGAGGGAGGACAGGGGATCGCTTACACCTTCCCGGCAGGCGTGTCGGTGCCCGCGGGCGGCCGTATTCTCATTGTGCGCGATGCCGCCGCATTTGCCGCCGCTTATCCTGGCGTTGGTCCCATTGCGCCCGGAGTCTATAGCGGAGCATTGGACAACGGCGGAGAGAGCATCGTGCTGTATTCTGCGAGCGGACAGGTCATTCTGCGAACGGATTACGATGACAGCAAAGGCAGCACGGACGGCGGCGGATACACGCTCGTGCGTGCTCTCAGCAGCACCGCGCCCGACCCCGCCAGTACCGACTGGCGTCCCAGCACGGTCACCGGAGGCAATCCGGGCAGCAATGACGCGCTGCCCTTCTCCGGCAATGCGACTGCGGACACAGACAGCGATGGTCTCACCGCTCTCATGGAATACGCCCTCGGCACCAGCGACAGCGTTTTCACTCCTGCCAATGCCGCCCTTTCCACCGTCTTGAACCCGGATGGAAGTATGTCCCTGACCTGGCCCGCCGCGGCCAATGCGGACGACGTAATTCTAAGCGCCGAAAGCTCGGATGATCTCGGCACCTGGGCTCCCGTCCCGGGAGACACCGTGCCCGCTGGCGGCCCAAGGAAATATGTCAGGCTTCGTGCTCTCAAACGCTAAAGGAGGCGGCAGTTTGCCAGGGAAACCATTTGACAAGCAGGGTGTTTAATCACCGAAGTTCTTGATGCCCGCACTCTGTCTTCCTGTCATCAACACTCCCCTTCCGGCGGTCGCAGCGCCTGTAGCAAGGCCGTCTCGGCCTTGTGAGCAGACGCCGGATGCCCTGACGGCAGCGAGCGTCACTGCTCAAGGCCGAAACGGCCTTGTTATGGCTCTTACGCACGGTGCCTGCCGATACATGACGCACCCATTTTTACCTTCGGTTATTTCAAAAAGAATTCGGTGCCGCCGCGGAAATCAGGCTAAATCAAGGTATATCAAGGTAGTTATTTTGAGTTTTCTAAAATGTCTTCCGGGGGTTCGGGTTTTTCAAAAAACATCGCGTGTGCTGCCCGTCCGGTCCTGGCGAAATCGTCACAAATTCCAGCATCCTGGAGATTGCCTCCACTGAGAATTTCCATATAGTAAGAGGTTTTCCACCGATCCAATGAAGAAACTGCTGCTCCGCTTCTCCGTCGTTCTTATTACCCTCGGCGGAGTCGCCCTTCTTCTTCCGCGGCCTTCAGAGAGTGAGCGGGTCGGCCCCCACCGCTCCCGATCTGCCCGCAGCGAGGCCGTAGGCCCTATCGGTCCCGTCCGTCCTTTGCAGGAGAGCGCACCCACTCCCGCCCCCGCCAATCCGCTGCTTTCGCGGAAAGAGATGCGCAGAGAACCGGACATGCAGCCCGTCCGCGCGTTCAACGCCTGGCTGCAAGCCTATACTGCCGCCAGTCCGAAGGAGAAGGAAGCGATGACACCGGAAGGAGCGGCTCTGGCAAAAACGCGGCGCCCTGAATTTCAGCGGCTCATCAAAACAAATCCCCAATTGGCTTTGGAGATCGCAGTCCGGCCCGTCGTTCGTCAGGATTTGCCCGAGGCAGTCGTGGATCAGTTGGAGAAGCCCGTGAGCGCGCGCGGCGAGTTCAAAGCTTACTTCGGACGGCCTCAGGAGGGCGCGGAACTGCCGCCGGATCAGGACCTGGTGATGCGTTATTTCGACACAACAGAGGGCAAGAGCTACAAGGCCCATGTGTATGGCTCTTTGCTCGAAGCCACCTCGCGAAAGAGCGTCGCCCTGCGTGGCGTGGCGGTGGACCGGGAAATGGCCGTCAGCGAGAATCCCGTCCGGCAATTGGAGTCCGGGGAGCGCATCGCAGCAGGCGCGGAGGTGGATCAAACCTGCCCGGTTTCCAATATTACCACGCCGGCGGATACCTCCGCAGGCCTCACCGTGGATGATGAAACACCGGTGGTCGAACTGGGCGGGCGCCTGATCCTTTTGTGCAACGGCACGCACGTGCGCGTATTCGAGGAAGCCGAGCGCATGGCCAGCGGCGGACCAGGCGTCGCGGGCTATTTCAAGGATAGCTATCCCGGCACGTCGTCGGAGGCGATTGGCAATTTCCGCTGTCTCTACATTCGCGTCACTTATCCTGACCAGTTTCGCGCACCGAATTCCGAGGCCACGGCGCACAGCGATATGCGAAATGTTTCGCGTTATTACCTGGAGTCATCTTTCGGCCGGTTGACCACCACATCCACCGTGACGCCGCTCATCATGATGCCGCACACCCGGGCATGGTACATCGCCAAGGACGATGAAGTGGACGGTCTCGGTCTCGTGCACAGTGATGCGCGCTCCGAGGCCCGCCGGATGGGTTATGATTCAAATCAATACAATTGCACCATCGTGCGGGTGGACGGCGGCCCGCGGTTGAGCGGCGTTTCATGGGGCGGAGGCGACAGCGTTTGGGTTTCATGGGACGGCATGGACGTGCTGGATCACGAGTGCGGGCATTCGCTGGGAAGGAATCACGCAAACTTTTGGAAGACCTCCGACGGCTCGGCCATCGGTGTCGGCGCCAACCAGGAATACGGGAACAGTCTGGATGTGATGGGCGGGGGCGGCGGTTTTGACGCGCACTACAATTCCTACAGCAAACGCTCGCTCGGATGGCTCCCTGACAACAACGTGAACCGTCCTGGCACCACATCCGCTTCCAACGGCGTTTACCGCATCTATGCCTACGACCAGCCGCTGCTGGAGGAGGGGAAACGTTATTCCTTCCGCATCGACAAGGACCCGCAGCGCCGGTTCTATCTGGAATACCATCCCGCGGCGGGCGGCGCGTGGGTGGATTCGCTGACGATGATCATGAGCGGCCTCGGCAGCAATGCAGGTCACCTCATCGATACCACACCCGGCACCGCTGGCGGCAAAAACGATGGCGGGATTCGCGTGGGTCGCACATTCAGTGATTTCGAGTCGGACCTGCATTTCACCGTGCTGAGCAAGAATGCCACCAATCCGCCCAGCATGGATGTGATGTCGATGCGCGGCCCGTTCCCCGGCAACCTTCCTCCCACGGCCACATTGAATGCGAGCGCTGTCACTGTGGCCGCCGGCGGCAGTCTGACATTCACCGCGACGGCCACTGATCCCAACGGCGACCCCTTGGCCTACTCGTGGGATTTCAGCGATGGCTACGCAGCCACGAACACCGCCGTGCTCACACGCACGTTCCCCGAAGTGGATCAGCAAACGGTGGAACTGACGGTGTCTGATATGAAGGGCGGCTCAGTGCGCCGCAATGTAGTGGTGACCATCGGCAATCCCGGCCGCGCGGTGGTGCGGGGCCGCATCACTGCCAGCGGATCACCCCTTATGGGTGTGCGCGTCACGAGCGACACCGATAAGTATTGCTACACGGACGTAAATGGCGACTACGCCCTGGCCGACCTGCAAACCGGATCGCGCACGCTGACGGCAACGCTAACGGGTTATACTTTCACGGCGGGATTCACGAATCCCCTAACGCTGACAACTTCCGGTGCGAATGCTCAAAACTGGACCGCCGTGAGCGTTCCGGAAGTGACGCTGACGGCCACTGATGCCGCCGAAGGTGGCGCGAACGGCTCTTTCGTTCTCACCCGTACAGGCGACGCGAGCGCCGCCCTCACAGTAACGGTCGCTCCGGCTGCGGGCTCGGCAACGAAGACCACGGACTACACGCTCACTCCGGATTACGCCACCAGCGGCTCGATGGCGAACTTCACCATTCCCGCAGGACAGGCGTCCCTTACCGTCGTTGTGGCGGCAGTGAATGATACGGCTCAGGAGGGGCCGGAAACGGTGCAGTTGCAGCTCGCGGCGGGACCCTATCAAGTCCGGAAGGGCGGGGTGGCGCTGCTGACGATTGCAGACAATGACACGACCAAACCGGTGGTCAGCATCGCGGCGACGGAAATGTATTCCACCGAAACGCCCGGCAGCGCGGGCGAATTCGTCGTTAGCCGCACGGGCAGTACGGCAGCGGCGCTGGCGGTCACTTTGAGTTATGGCGGAAGTGCCACGCGGGGCTCGGACTATCCGGCGCTTTCCACTACGTTTACCATTCCCGCGGGGCAGAGCTCCGCTCCCTTGAGCCTCGTGCCCACAGACGACAGCCTGATTGAAGTTCCGGAGGATGCCACGGTTACAGTTGCCGGTAACGCGAATTACATTGTGGACGCGACAGCGTCATCCGGCACGGTTTCTATTACGGATAACGATCTCGCCACCGTTGGCCTGACCGTTCTCGACGACACGTTGAATGAGGCCGGTCGCGGCACGGGCACGGTGATCGTCACCCGCACCGGGAATCTCAGTCAGCCGCTCACCGTCTATTACGGACTCAGCGGACGCGCCATTCACGGCACCGACTACGTCGCGCTGCCCGGACAATTGACACTGGCGGCGGGCATGGCGTCCGCGCCCATCGTGATTACTCCCTATGACGACGGAGCCGGAGAGGTGGACGAGTCCATCACCGTAAACCTGACGGTTTTCGACGACGCCTATAACATCGGGCAGAATTACTCCGCTTCACTCACCATCAAAGACAATGCCGACGCGCCGCTGGTGACCGTGGTGTCGAGCTCGGCCGCGGAGCCCTCCACGAACGGCACGTTCACTTTTACCGCCATTGGTTCGGCAACAGGTAATATTACAGTAAACTACACTTTGAGCGGCACGGCGGTGCCCGGATTGGACTACACTGCACCGTCCGGCAGTGTCGTCATTCCGGGCAATGGCACCAACACCGCCACCGTGACGATTCCGGTGCTCAACAACGCGGTGGCTGAGAATACCGAGACCGTCATCCTGACCATCACTCCGTCGGCGGCTTATTCTCTCTATAACGATGCCAGCGCGACGATGCGTCTAAGGGACGACGACGCGGAGACCGTGTCCATTTCCACTCACAGCAGTGGCCTTGCGGAGCCCGCGGATGGCAGCTCCTTTTATGTATCACGTCTGGGAAGCACCGGGAATCTCGCCGTCAGTTACACCGTTAGCGGCACCGCCACCAATGGGACGGACTACACCCTCCTTCCGGGCACGGTGACCATTCCGGACGGCAGCACCGGCGTGGATATACCCGTTTCGCCGCTCGATGACTCCCTCGCGGAGGGCACTGAAACCATTACCCTAACGCTTTCCTCCGGTGCGGGCTACGGCATCGAAGCGCCTTCGGCCACTCTCTATTTGGGAGACAGCGATTCCGGCAACATGGCCTCCGTGGGCTTCGCTGCGACTTCCAGCACCACGAGCGAAGCGCCGGACGGTGTGAATGGAGCTTTTCGGAATATCGAAGTCACCCTGAGCGCCGCGCAGACCGGCACGGTGACGGCGGAATACATCAGCAGCGGCGGCACCGCTGTTGGAGATGACGTGGACTGGTCGTATGCGGATGCGGCGAACGGCAATGCGCTCATCATGCGCGGCCTGGTGACGTTCCCTCCCGGAAACACCTCGCAGTTTGTCCGCGTCAAAGTCAGAAATGACGGCCTCCTCGAAGGTGAGGAGACGGCGATCCTGGAACTGCGCAACGTCCATGGCGCGCGCCTCTCCGGGTCGCGCAACAAACACACTCTGACCATTCAGGAGAATACCGCGGCAAATCCGGTGCCCCGCGTTGGGTTCCTTGCTGCCGCCACGACCCGCGCGGAATCAGACGGCACGGAACCGCTGCTCATCGCCGCGCTGGACGTTCCCTCCACCTCGCCGGTCACGGTAAACTACACGGTCGGCGGCACGGCCACGGCAGGGGCGGACTACACCCTGCCGAATGGCTCGCTTACCTTTGCCGCAGGAGAGATGTTCAAAAAATTGCCGCTCGTCATTCAGCCGGACGGCGTCAACGAAGCGGCCGAAACGGTCATCGTTACCTTATCCAATCCATCGGGAGCGCAGCTCGGCACAGTGACAGCACACACGGTGACCATTTCGGACAACAATGCGCCGGTGGTCGCGGTCTCCGCTTCCACGCCCCAGGCGGCGGAGGACAGCGGCACCGGACTGTTCACCGTCTCCCGCACCGGCGGAGCGGCAAATCTCGCCGTCACAGTCCACTACTCTCTTGGCGGCACCGCTGTGGGCGGAACGGATTTCACTGCCCTCTCCGGCTCGGTGATCATTCCGGCGAATCAGAACTCCGCCTCCATCGTGGTCACCCCCGTGGCGGATACCGTCGAGGAGCCTGACAAGACCGTCGTTCTCACCATCACCTCTGATCCTAACTACCAGGTTGGTCTCTCCGGCGAAGCGACCGTAACCATTGTCGATGATGATGCTTCGCCGGTGATCACACGCATTTCTCCGGTGCCGGATACCATCTCCATTTCCGCCGAAGTGGGGCTGAAAGTTGAGGTCGAAGCCACGCGCCAGACTCCCACGGGCACCGTCCAGGAGGCCGTTTCGTGGTCCAAAGTTTCGGGTCCTGGCAATGTGACGTTTGAAAATCCTGACAATCGTGTCACGGGCGTGACATTCTCTGCCAATGGTGCCTACGTCATTCGCGCGAGTGCCACGCACGGTACGACCGTGAATTCGGACATTGCCGTTTCTGTTGGATTGCCGGTCTATACGCCGCTCGACGTGGGCACGACGGAAGTGCCTGGAAGTGTTAGTCTCAACGGCGCGACCTACACCCTCCACGGCGCTGGAAGTGGTCTGAGTTCCTCGGGGACTGCCGACGGGTTTTGTTTTCTCTCGGCCCCGCGCACTGGCAACTTCGATTTGAAGTGCCGCATCCTGAGTATCACAAATCCCGGTGGCGGCGGTTCGTGCCGCGCCGGTCTTATGGTCCGCGCCGAGCCCACGCCAGGTTCGCCCTATATGATGAGCCTGCACAAGGCGGACGGCACCCATCACCAGAACTTCCGGATTACCGCCGACACCGCCACGGACGACAGCGCGGGAGGCACTAACTACACATTCCCCCGCTGGATCAGACTCGTGCGCAGCGGCAACAGTTTCTCAACATGGCACGGCACTGATGGAACCAACTGGACGCAGCGCGGCAGCACGCAGAGCATCCCGGACATGGGCCTCTCGCCCCTCGTGGGGATCGCGATCACCAGCGCGGTGCCTGACAATGCCTCCACCGTGGTTTTTGATTCATTGAACTTCCTGCCCGCAGGCAACGCCGGGCCGTACGTTGACGCCGGTGCCGCTCTCTCCGGCGGCGGTCCCTTTGCGTTGAATGCCACCGTCACGGATGACGGCCAGCCGGTGCCGGTAACCCTAACGTCTCAATGGAGCAAATGGGCCGGGCCTGGCGCTGTGAACTTTGGCAACTCGTCCCTCGTGGACACGTCCGCCGCCTTCTCCGCCAGCGGACAATACACGCTGAGGCTCACCGCCACGGATGGACAGATCATCACCTATGACGACACCACGGCCAATGTCAGTGTCCAGGCGCCCATCGATTCATGGCGCGCCGCAAAGTTCGGTGCCGAAGCCGGCAACACCGCCGTTTCGGGCGATCTGGTGGACTATGATCACGATGGCCTGACCAACCTCGTCGAATATGCGCTGAACAGTGATCCCGGCCTCCCGGTGGCCGCTCACCTGCCCGTGGGGAGTCTCGACGGCACGACACTTTCCCTGACGTATCGTGTGAACCTCACGGCGACCGATGTTGTCATTGGAGTGCAGAGCTCCTCTGACATGAGCAGTTGGTCGCCGGCGCCGGTGACATTTGAAACGCTTTCCGACGACGGACAGACACGCGTCGTTCGCGCCAGCATGCCTGCCGGCGCGCAGCGGCGTTTTCTGCGTTTGGAAGTGACCCATTGACGCGGTGCTGCTTTTATGAGGCTGTCGTATCCCATCACAGCATCATGAGAGAGTTCGACTTCGTCGTCGTTGGCAGCGGCATCGCTGGCTTGAGTTTCGCCCTCAAAGCAGCGCGGCACGGCTCCGTCGCAGTCATCACCAAGGCGAGCGCCGTGGAGTCCAATACCGCATGGGCTCAGGGCGGCGTCGCCTGTGTCATGGGGGAGGATGACAACTTCGAACAGCACGTCGCCGACACGCTCGATGCCGGTGCCGGCCTGTGCAAAGAGGATGCGGTGCGGACCATCGTCACTGAAGGACCGGAACGCATGCGTGAGTTGATGGACTGGGGCGTGCGCTTTGACGGCAACGGCGAGGGTCACGGCTCCATCCCCGACCTCGGACGGGAGGGCGGTCACACGCGCCGCCGTATTCTTCATCACGGCGATACCACCGGCCGGGAGATTGAAGACCGCATGCTGGAACGCGCGCGGGAAACGCTGAGCATCACGTTCTTCGAACAGCATTTTGCCATCGACCTCGTCACTACAGGGAAGCTCGGATACGCCACCGAGGACCGCTGCCTCGGACTTTACGTTCTCGATGAGAAGAGTGGTGAAGTCACCACTTTCCGTTCGGATCGCGTGATTCTCGCCACCGGCGGGTGCGGGCGCGTTTATCAATTCACGACGAATCCGTCTGTCGCCACGGGAGACGGTGTGGCCATGGCATGGCGCGCCGGCGCCACCATCGCGAACATGGAGTTCATCCAGTTCCATCCCACGTGCCTGTATCACCCGACGCTGAAGAACTTCCTCGTCACCGAAGCCATGCGCGGGGAGGGCGGAGTGCTCATTGGCGAGGACGGTGAGGAATTCATGCACAAGTACGATCCGCGGCTGTCGCTCGCCCCGCGGGACATCGTGGCCCGCGCCATCGACCGCGAGATCAAGAGAACCGGCAGTCCCTGCGTCTATCTCGACATGCGCAGCAAGTCCCGGGACTTTCTGAAAGAGCGCTTCCCTAACATTTATCAAACGTGCCTCGAAGCCGGCATCGACATCGCGGAAACACCCATCCCCGTGGTACCCGCCGCGCACTACCAATGCGGCGGCGTGCGCACGGACGTGAACGGCGCCACCAGTCTCCGCGGACTTTATGCCGTGGGTGAAGTCGCCTGCACCGGCCTTCACGGCGCCAACCGGCTCGCCAGCAATTCGCTGCTGGAAGGAGCGGTGGTGGCCCATCGCGCCGCCGCCGACATTCTTCGCCGCAGCCCGCTCGGTCAGCCGCATCTTACCCACTACAACATTCCCGTGTGGCGCCCCGGCAATGTGACGAACGTGGACGAGTTGGTGGTCATCTATCACAACTGGGACGAAATCCGCCGCCTCATGTGGGACTACGTTTCCATCGTCCGCACCGGCAAGCGCCTCCAGCGCGCCGCGACCCGCCTGCGCAATCTCCAGCGCGAGGTGCAGGAGTTCTACTGGAACTTCAAGATCACCACCGAACTCCTCGAACTCCGCAATCTCGTCCAGGTCGCCGCCCTCATCGTGGACAGCGCCCAGTCCCGCCGTGAAAGCCGCGGACTCCATTACACGCTCGATTTTCCGGAATCCGATCCCCGCGAAGTCAAGGACACGGTCCTTAGGCGGGTGTTATAAACATTAGAAAATTCTTGGTTCCCGGGGGCTCGCGGTTCATACTGCCGCACCTTTCGTGAAAACCTCCTGAAGGGAACGGCACCGGATTTGCGCCGTCCGGTGCGGAACATCGCCCAGTGTTGTTATGAAAATATCCCTGTTTTTTGTTCGGTTATCGGTGCTCGCGACATTGTTAATCCCGGTCGCGCCACTGCCCGCTCAGACCGGAACCGGCATCCCGATCAATCCTCCGGAACTGCAATCGGGCGGCGCATGGCGCATCACCTGGGCCACGCAGGCGGGGGAGCGGTATGTGCTGCAGCGCAGCCGCAATATGGTGCTGTGGACGGACGTGGGGACCGTGAATGCCACGGGTTCCACCGCCAACCTGACCGACAACGGCGTTTCCGCTAACAGGCAAACCTACTGGCGGGTCCTGAAGGTGCCGTCCGGGCCGGACACCACGGCGCCTGCGGTTTCCATCATCTCGGCAAAGTTCGTAACGCAGGGAGGCAACACCGCGCTGGAACTGACGGTGACCGCCACGGACAACATCGGCGTCGTGGCCGTGAATTATCTGGAAGGTGCCGTGCAACTCGGCGCGGCCACCGCCGGACCGCTGCAGACATGGAAGCGCATCGTGCCGATCACTGCCGGCGACACGAATCCCCGGCAGTTTCGCGCCAGTGCCTCGGATGCAGCGGGAAATTCGGGTCAGTCACCTTCGTTCACTTTCGTGCCCGGTGCTTCGGCGCCGAAGTTCCTGCCTATCGCTGGCGATGGCTCTCCGCAAAGCCAGGGCGTCCTGGGTCTTGATGCCAATGGCAATCTGCTGCCCTTCACTTACAGCCCCGGCGGCAATGGCGGCAATTCGCCGCAGGGCAGTCTGCAGTTTCTTTTCCCTGAGGGAGGTCGCGTGATCCAGGTCAATGGCCGCGACACCATCGAAGCGAATCATTTGATGCTGGAGTTCGGGCCGGACTCTCCGCTGCAATTGAGCGATGGCCCCATCGATGTCGATTTGCCCGCGGGGCAGAATGCCCGCGTGTCGCTGGGAGAACTCACGGTGACGGAGCTCCTGACATCGCTGGGTCGTCCCACGGGTTCGGGACTGGACGTCACGCTGTTTGGAAAGTTCCATCTGCGCCTGCTGGAGGGGCGCATCACGGAGTCGGGCATCGTGGCTCCAAAGTGGGACTTCAGCCCGCTGGGGCTGCCGCTGCCGGATGTGGTGCTGCCGTGGGCGGAAGGATTGGCGGACCTTTCGACGGGCAACGAGGCGGTGTTTCCGATCGCGGGTGAGATACCGCTTTTTGGGCCGGGTGATGCCGACGGCCCAAAGCTGGTCATTGGCAGAGACCGCCCGCTGGAATTGCGGCTGCGACCCGACGGCTCCATCGCACTGAAGGGGCGCGCGGACCTGACCTTTCCCGGCGGCGCGCGTTTTGGCGTGGAGGTATCTCTCGATGACCCTAACTACTGTTTCACGCTGCGCGCGGAGAGCCTAACCCTGCCGCTGGCCTCAAGTCTTGCGAACCTGTTGCCGGGAAATCCGGCGGGTTGTGTCCCGGTGCAGGCGCAGCCGATCGCTATGGATTCGGCGGACGTGTGCCTGCGCGCGTATCTTCGCGCCTATCGTTTGTTCGCGCGGGAAGCGGAGGCGCTGCGCCCCCTGGGACCGGAGGATGGTTTCCGGCGTCAACCATCGAATCCGGAGGGAGCGGCTTCGGCTATTGCCGATGCGCTGGTGGCCAGCCTCGCTGCACCGGTGGTGGTGGCTGTGCCGATGCAGCCGTTGCGGGACCTTGCGACTTATCTCAACGGCACGGCAGCGAACAGTATGGACTCGGTCGAGCCCG
Source organism: Verrucomicrobiales bacterium (assembly GCA_035550135.1). Lineage (GTDB taxonomy): Bacteria > Verrucomicrobiota > Verrucomicrobiia > Verrucomicrobiales > V1-33 > V1-33. The sequence goes on along the minus strand of DASZQB010000009.1, from coordinate 37,761 downwards.
CCGAAGTACTGGCGGCGCTACAGCGTTTGAAGACTGCTCTTTCGATTGCGGGACAAAATCCTCCCGCCGATGTGCAGGCGGAACTAACGGCCGCTGCCAATGCCGCGGCAAGGACGATCATCCGGCATGCGCAGGATGGTGTGAGAGCGGGCAGCCTGCCGGCCATTCAGCGCGCCCTCACAAATCTTTCGGAGGTGCAACTGGCGGTGGGATCTCTGCTCGATGCGGAGTTGAGCGCGGGCGTGACCACGGCGCGCACAAACCTTGCCACGCAGTGGATCAGCCAGTTTGCGCTGCCGCTCGGCATCACTGCGGGCACCACGCAACTCACGGCGGAACTGAACGCGCTGGATCGTTTCACTGCCCTGCAAAAGGTGCGGGACCTGCTCAGTTTCCAGGGCGCCACACAAGCGGCGCAACTGAATACGTTTCCCGGCTCCACGCTGGTCAATCCCTGCGAACGGCTCCTGCTGTTGCGAGCTTTCGCCGCCGTGCAGGCTCAACTGACGGACCACCTCGCGCAGGAAAACGTGCCGGCCTCCCTGCTCGATCTCGCGGACCTCACGGACCTGCTGGCGGATGCTCAGTTGCTCAGCCAGACCGACCCCGCGTTTCCGCAAATCAGCGCCATCTCGACGCATCTTGTCTCCATCAGCGCGCTGATTGATCGCGAACTGACACTGCCCCGCGGCCAGCGCACGTATTTCGATCTGGCGGCGAAAACCAAAGCGCTGCTCGCCGCGGCAAAGGTGCTTCCGGCGTCGATTCCCGCAGCCCAGGCCTCCATGCAGCGCCTGCACACGGAACTGGGGAACGTGCTCACCGCGCAGTTGAACAGCGAAGTGGCTATGGCTGGACTCGATGCCGCGCAACTGGCGCAACTGCTCGAGGCCGGCGCTGTTTATATGCGGCTCGGCACTCGCTTCTCCCTGACCAATACCGTGCCCTGGGAAGGTCAGCATTTGGTAAATGTGGTGGGTCTTTTGGCCGCCTCGACGGAGAGCGAAATTTCGTGGACCCAGTTGCACGACGCCACCCTCTTCCTCCTCGACGAGGCTAACCAAATCAAGAACAGCCCGGTGCAGACGCCCGCAACTCCGGCGGCGCGCCGGCTCTATCAGGTGCAGGCCGCGCGGTTGCTCGATTCCCTGCGCGCGGCGGCCATGAAGGTCTGGTCTCTCAGCGCTGCGGAGCGGGCCAAACAGCCTCCGGCGAGTCTGGCGGACGCGCTGCTGCCGGGAGATCTGAAGATCGACCGGGCTGCGGGCAGCTTTTGTTTCAATCGTCTCACCGGCGCTTTTGAAGGGACTTTCGGCGGACAGGTGCGGCTGCCGAAGTTCAATGGTTCCCTAACGATTTCATCCGGACGGATCGGCAGCAACGGCGACTTTGAAATCGAAGCGTTCGGGCACCTGGATTTTCCCCCGCCTCCCAAAGGAGGCGCCGCGTTCGTCACCGCCGACATTCCCGCGACCGCGCCACTGAAGTTCAGCTACTCTGCCGCGGAAGGACTGCGTTTCCGCGGGTCGATGCGCGTCTCGATGTCGAACGGTGTCAGTTTCAGCGCCTCGGCGGCGTTCCTCGATCCCGTGTACGCCCTTCGCTTTGAAGCCACGGGCCTGAACTTCGACGTTATCAAAGCCATTTCGTCCGCCCTGCCGGGATTCCCGGCGGCCAACAGCGGGGCGGCGATGGCTTTTGATGAAAGCGAACTCGGCAGGTGGGCGGGGCTCTACACCGGCTTTGGCGGATCGGCGGGCGACGTGTTCGCCAGAGCCGGCGGGGCGGCGAGGGATGCCGGCACGGCGGGCGTTCCGGATTCTGATGCCACCTACGAGGCGCTGGTTGGCTGGCTGGCGGCAAGGGAATTGACCGGCGCGGGACCGCCCGATGCGGAGGTTAGGGAAAAAGTCACCGCCTACTTTGAGGATCTTTTGCGGCAGTTGATCGCACAGAACCAACTCATCGAACAACTTGGAGCCGACCCGTTCGGGGCGTCCGGCGGAGCCTTTGCCCGCGGAAAGAACCTAACTCCGCGCGACCCCTCGCCACCCGGCATGGCGGCACAGTTTGACTTCGGTCCAGGCACCGAGTTTCAGTTCGCCGGACCGGGGCACGCCACAGGGGACATCCCGGCAGCCATGCTGACATGGAATTACCGCTCGGCGGATGCAGCCAGCGGCCTCGTGAAGGCGGACGGCAGCGCCTTCACTGGAGCGGGTATCGATTTCGGAAAGTTCCCGCTGCTCGATGACCGCAATATCGACTGGGCGGCGGGCATCTCAACATTTGTTAGCACACTTCAGGTGAGTTCGATTTTCCAGGACGGCGTCACCTCGTTCGACAGCTTCGTAAATACCGACAACACAGGCGTGGCGCTGCGCGTGACCGGATTGCAGGCGGGCGCGTGGCGGGTTTTTGTGCCCTGTTCACGCATGCCGTTCCGGGTGGTAAACAATGCAGTGGACCACACGCCGGGACAACTCATCCGCGCGGGACGTGAACGTCCATCGTCACCCGCTGCGGAGCGCCTCGCGCTGCAAATGCCCGTGTCTCTTGAGCAGGTCAATGCCAGCACTGATCCATGGGTGGCGGGCGGAAATTATGCCACCTGGCTGGTGGACCTGGAGGCGGGGGACAATCTTGTTATTACGACCATCGGAAACGGCCTGCGCCGCACGGGGCTGCTGCAGGGACTGCAGATTGTCAGGGTGCCGGTGGAGATTCCCGAGTTCACCGCCACGCCCGTCTCGCCGCTGGAGGGACTTTCCCGCGGCACACCGGTTACCCTTAAGTGGCGGGTGAAGAACGCGAGCAGTTATGAAATCGAGCCGGGGATCGGGCCACAGAGGGGCGACCAGGGCTCCATTGTGATCAATGCCACGCAGTCCACACAGTACATCCTGACGGCGCGCAGCGCGAGTGGTGAAGTGTCCGCCGTGGCCAATGTCGTCATCGCTGGAGAGGCGGACACCAAGGGACTGGAAAAGGCCCTCGAGGACATCGGTAAAAAACTGGTGGGGCTCGGCGACGTTCTTGCCTCGCCCCAATTCCAAAACGGGCCTGTGGATACTGCGAAGCTGGAGAAGTTCTTCTGCGATCCCGCCGCTGAGGATTTCGGAGACATTATCCGTCAGCGGCTCCTGGGAAATGCCAGTCTCAAGCAGGACTTTGGGGCGGTGAAACGGGCGATCAAGACAGGCATCGCGGTGCAGGCGTCCGCTTCCATGTTCGGCGTGGACTGCCTCAACAGTCTGCTCGATGAAATCGTCGCCTTCGTGGACGAAGGAATTGAAATCCAGGAACGCAGGATCGGTAAAAACCCTAACGGTAGCGTCGATTTGACAAAAGTGGCGACGTTCTCCGCCAAAGAGAGCCGCAGCTTGATCACCGAAATGCTCGATGTCTATGCGGATGCAGCGCAGATCGGGTCCGAGCGCTTTATTCAGGACGCTCTGCTGGTTGCCCACGGGATGAATTCGCGCGCGAAACTGCTGGCTGAGATCGGTTATCAGCCTGGCCCGCCGCCGGTCTTTCAACTCGACGATATGGAGCCTGAAGACGTTTACCGCGTGGGCTTCGCACTGCAGGATAACGAGATTGCCGTGGACTTCGTGGACGAACACCAGCCGAAGGTGGACGCGGCAGTATTCGGAAAACTGGGCCAGGAAATCGAACTGTGGACACACGCTGAACTCAGTGTGACTCCCCGCGATCAGTGGCGCGGGCTGCAGATCTGGCTGGAGCGGGCTCTGGATGCTGAAAACTGGCGCGAGCGCGGAGGGGCACCGGCCGGATTTCCAACGGATGTCCCGTTCTTCGCCAAATTCGCTATGAACTCTCTCAAAGCAGAGGGCGAACGCATGCCGGACGCCGATGCACTGCGTCTGCTCAAGTCTCTCACCAGGCTCAGCGCGGGCAGGACCACCGGAGAGCCTCCGTTTGTGCAGCCGGATGCAGAAATGAAAGCCGCGTGGCAGGACATCATGAACGGCTTTCTCCATTTCATGTCTCTGAGGGTCGATGAACCGATGGACACTGATGATGAACTGTTGCGTGCCGGGTCGCTGGCAGATGAGTTGAAGAAATTGGGTGTTCTGGTGCAGGGCTTTCGCAGGCTCAACCCGTCGCTTTCCATTCCCGCTGCTCAGGAGGCCGGGGCCCAATTAAAGCGACTGTCGGACGCATTCCAGGCGACAGCACGCTCTAAAGACCAGACCTACAAACAGCAAAACAATAACAAAGCGCGGGCGCAACTGATGGAGTTGCGCGGAGGAGTCACGGTGAAGATCGCGGCGGCCGCAGAGGCGCTCAACGTCAACCTGAACCCCTCACAATTCAAAGTTCGCGGCGGAGCGGAGATAGATACGCCCATGAGGGAATCGCTGCGCGCGGCTCTCGCGGCCATGTCCGCGGATGCCGCAGAAATCGCCGCCGCCATAGCTGCCGAGTCCACTCCCGACGGGGAAGGGGACTTTGGTGTTCCGGGAGGTTTGGCTATCGAACGCCTCGGCGGAAGCCTCTATTATAATCGCGACACGGGATATCTGCGCGGCGGCCTCACTGGACGTCTCACCGCGCCGGGTACCGATTTCTTCCTCGATGTCCGTGAGGCCACGCTGGATTCCAACGGTGCCTATGCGCTGGACCTCACGACAGGAGGCGCGGTCCCGCTCGGAGGCTCTTCGAAGCTGCTGTTCGACGTCGATACCCTGACAGCAAACGGAACGGCACAGGGGCAGTTCGCTTTTTCGGGCGCGGCCACATTGAGCTATGACGCATCGCCAGCCACCGGCGATGAATTCTCGTTCGATGTGAATACCTCTTTCGATTCTGTGAGCGGAGAAGTGGTGATCGGCGCGGGAGTCAACACGCCGCTGAAATTTGGTGACGATGTGGTGCTGCTGGACGGATCAGTGGAGGTGGATTTTTCCACGACGCATCCGGAGGGCGCGCTGGTGCTGGAGGGCAAGCTCGGCCTGCTGGCGCGTCACAAGCCTTTCGCCGCCGGCCACACTCCGGTGGATGAGGATTTCCTCCTAACGCTGGACATCAATCCCACGGCCTTCAGTTTTACGGAGACGGATTTCACCGCGCGCTGCACGGGCGGCGAGATCACTCTCGCGCCGGAGTTGTTTTCCAAAGACTCGGGCGGACAGAATGTGCCGGCCTCTGTGACTTTCACCGGAGTGCTGTGTCTGCGGTATGTCTTTGCTACCAAGGTGCTCGAATTCTGCGACGTGAGCGGCCAGCCCTTCCGGCTCGATTTCAATAACTTCCGTTTCACGATTCCAGGCATTGAAGACGCGCTGGTATTGGTCACGCACGCGCAACTGGAGCTTACCACCACGGCGCTCCCGGTTTTAAAGAGCCTCGATGCGACGTTCCAGTTTCCGCTGCCCGGCATGGATGCGTCCAATCCTTCGCAGGATCGCATTGTGTCGCTCAATCTGACAGGAAAAGACTGGCGGCTCGATGGCTTTCCCAAAGAGGCGTCCATCGCCCTGACACAAAATCTCCGCGTCGTCGATATGGACGGAATGGACATCGATCTCCTTGGCGGCACGGCAGTGACGGGATGCCAGACGGTGATGTCCCTAACCACGACCGGCGCCGGAGCGCAGCAGCGCACCACGCTGTCGCTGTCGGGCGGCATGAAACTCCAGTTCGACAACAAATTGCTGACAAATACCGCCGACGGCACCGCGGTGTCCGCCACGGCGTGCGGCAGTTTCGCATGGGACTTCCAGGCCCTGCCAACTTTCAGCCTCGATGTGCTCCAAATCGAGGGTGCGTTCAAATGGGGCGGCGCCAGTGGTCTCGGTCTCGTGGGCGTGCAGGCAGGACAGCCGGCCCGGATCAAATTCACGGGGCTGCCTAACCTTTTTCATCTCACGGCCGCCACGCCGTTCCGTGTGAATCTTGAGGCTGCGCTGGACGTAGCCGACTTCATCCGTTTCGGGCTCGTGGACACGGCGTTCATCTGGGACGGCACCAGTCTGCTGCCGCGTGTGGAGGCGGGCGGATTTCAAACGGATCTTGGCAAGGAGGGCATCGAACTGGCGGACAATTTCCTGCCCGTTTACCCAACCAAAATCGGCCTGCGTTTCATTAATCCTGCGGCACCCCTTTTTCCGTCAGCGGGCCAGATGGGACTGCTCGATCCGCTGAATCTGCAATTGATTCTCAGCGGCGTGGCGAACCTTCCTAACGGGGAAGCCATCGCTGCGGGCGCGCCGGGCATCGCAGGGCAGGTGAACGATCTCGTCATCACTCTCGTCAAGCAGGGCAATCTCTATCTGCCGCATTTCAATATCGACGGACTCGGCCTTCAATTAACAAATCTGGACATCCCGCCGCTGGGCGGCATCACCGGCGGCATTTTTGTAGGAAATCTAAATGCGCTCTCGGCGAATCCGCCGCGGCCGCTGGATGTTTATTTCGCAGGCCAGGTGGGAGCGAAGATCAATGATGTTGGCGCGGAAGTGATGCTGGCGATGAAGCCCACCGAGTTCATCGGTGCGTGTTTTGAAGTGAATGCCGGACCCGCGGGCATTCCTCTGGACGGCGGCACGCTGGGCGGCATTCTGCTTACCGGCGCTTCAGGCGGCATCAATTTCAAGAACAGCTTTGCGGACCCCTGCGACTTCCGGACCTACATCACCGGGAACACCGCCGCATTCCCCGCTGCAGGATCTCCGCAGCGGCCAGGCAGTCCGCCGGATATCGAAAATATGCCGTATCCTGCGAAGCCGGGGCCTGATCCGACTCAAGGTTTCAACTGTATCGTCGGCGACTTCCCGCCTCCCACGGTTAATCCGCTGTGTATGCCGCATCCGGCTATTCCTGGCCGCATCGTGTTTAAGGGAACGATTCTCACTGAGCAGCAACTGCAGATGGCGGGAATCACTCCGGCCTCCGTTCCGGGCAATGCCAATCAGGCGATCGACTTCGCGCTGAATATCTTTAAAGGCCCGGTCCAAACGCTGACTAACGGACTTCTCGCATTCGATCCGGCCGGGGTGAGCGCGGAGGCCAAGGCCTTTTATCGCAGCAAGATACGGGAGATTTTCGACTCCTTTGAAGATGCGGCGAGGAACGCCCTGCAAACAGCCTTCCAGAAGGCTTTGAATCAGAATCCCGACCGTCCGTTCTATGAAATTCTGCGCGAGGCCGCTGCGGCGGGCATTCCGTGTTTTGACGTCACCGTCAAAATGTCAGGAACGTTTTCGCATGCCGCCATCTCCACGGTGATCACCGGCACCGGCGGTGTGACCATGTCCTCCACCGGCACCTCCGTGCTGGACGGCAGCATCAACCTTGTCGGCATTCCGGTCGCCACCGGAAAGCTCGCCTTTTCCCTGACAAATGAAGGCGGCGATATCGATCCGGCAATTGGCGGTATCGCGAAGGTAGCGCTGGGACCGCTGGAGTTGGGACAGGCCACGATGGCGCTGGAGTGCCAGGGATGTTTTTCGAAAATGGTGGACGCATTCACCGCGTTTATCGCCTGCAATGCGCAGACGCTGGAAGCGGACGTGAAGGAATATCTTTACGCGATGCTGGACAGAACGGTGCCGCTGCGGAATCCCGTCACGGGGCAAAAGACGCCGCGCTCCCGCGCTACGGATATTAGCGTTTACTGGAATGAATTGACCTCTCCGCAGAAGACGGCTTACGTTGGGAGCCTGCTGAGCGTCTATCAGCTTGCGGGCTCGGGCCGGCCGCTGGGGATTGCTGTCCTGCCGGCAACCCTGACGAAACTCTCGAGTTGCTTCAGGCAATTTGTCGCGGATGCCTTCAACGCGGTGGATCCAACGCTGTGCATGGGCGGGGCGATTACGCCGAAGCTCTTTGGCATCCCGCTTACCGGCGGCGCGGATACGATCGTTGGCGGCGGTGCCATGTTCTCCCGCTCGTTCGACCAGGGCACCAGACAGGACTACTATAATTTCACGGCGCGCACTGATTTTTCGCCCACGGCCCTGCTGATGTCGTCCTTCAGCGGGGCGCTGATGGCAGTCGCCCCGCCGCTCGGCGCGGCGAGTTATGCGGTGACTTCGGTGGACCAGTTCACGCTGGGCATGAACCTTCGCGTGCCGGCGCTAAGCGCCACTAACGCGCAAATCGCTCTGAACAATCCGGTGCAGTTCGTCAACAACCAGGTGAACACGTTCTTCAACGACGCCATTTTCACCAGTGCTTATCAATTGAAGCCGCTCGGGTTCAAACTGGCGAATGCTCAGATGCGTCTGCTCTTCCCGCAGCTCGACAGTCACCCCACCCGGCCCGGCGTGAACTGGGTGCTGCCCTACAGTATCCCGGATGTAAACATCGCACCTGGGCGCAACGTCAAATTCGACAGTCAGCATCCCGCCGGCAATCCGGAAACCGCCACCCGCATGGAGATCATCCTTGCGGCCACCGCCCGGGACAAGCTTCTCGATCCACAATGGCGCGGTCAGCAGGGTGAACTGGACGACCTCTTTGCAGCGAACATTCCGAATCCGACCGGCTGCGATACCTATACCAACGAGGTTGGCACGCGCATTCGCACGGCTCAGCCGGCGCTTACGAAGATGACGCAGCTCAGTTTTGCCAAAGACTATTTCCCGCACGGCGGCGTCATCGGCGGCGGCGAATTTTCATTGCCGCGGGTCATGACTCAACTGCCACCCCCGGAGATTTTCACTCTGCTCACCGTGCCCGCGGATACCACCGGTGCCAGCCAATGGCTCAGCACTGCGCAAAATGTCTTCACCAACTACCTCGCCGCCACCGATTGTATTGGTCAGGTGGGCTTTTACCTGCCCGCGCCGAATCCCGTCTTTCCTCAGAATGTCACGTGGGCGACCGCGAGTCTTAACGATGTCATCTCCGGTCAGCGCCTCGCGCCTGACCAGTTGATTGCTTTCTTCAATCGCTCGCTTCCTGGTGGCCTCTATCCGTTCGATCAAATGACCCTGGGAGGATGGATGGACCTGTCTTTGCTCGGCACACCCACAGCGCGCGGATACGTCGCCTACGATGCGGTCGGAAAGTGCTTCATTGCGAAAACGGGCATCCCGCAAAATTCATGGTTAACCAAAGTGGTGTCGGCAGATTTGAATTTCCAAATCAAGCCGCCGCGCGATCAGGAAATCAACGGCCAGCGTCCCTTTGGCGTGGATGAATTTTTCACGGCAGTGAAAACAAAACTTCAGACGACTACTCCGAATCAGCTTCTGGCGAACAGCGGCAAATTGATGAAGGACACGGTGGATGTGTTGAAGGAGCAAATGCCCCGTGTGAGCCTTGAGGCAACCGCCTCGCTGCAACTCCCGGATTCGGTGAAGCCGTTTTTACGAGCCCAGGGAACTACAGGGTTTACCTTCTTCGCCTATTCTCCGCTATTCGAGCCGGCCTTCGGCCTTGGCAACCCAGGACCGGACGACGACGACAACAGCCCATTCGCCATCGCCAAACGCAGCGGCGGCCTGGGATTGAAAGGAGCGTTCGATTTCGGGATGAATCTGCAGACGCCCTCCACAACGGACGACATCAAGATCAGCATCCCGGATGCCTCGGTCTCCCTATCGCCATCCGGTGCGGTCGGAGTGTTTCCGGCTATGGCGGCACAAATAAAGGTGGAGAACCTCACTGTTCCCGGGATGCCGAAGTTCAGCAAAGGCATTGTTTCCTTCAACAGCGCTCCGCCCAATGGCGCGTATTTCGTGGGCCTGGAAGGCACGCTGGAGGGCTTTAGTTTCAATCTGCCGCCCGGCCCCTCGGGCAATCCGTTCTTCAGTCTCACTCCTCTCGCCCCCGCTACGGCGCTGCAGGGGAAATTCCATGTGGTGAATAATGCCGGCACACCTGCGGCGGAGATGTTCATCGACCCGGCAAAAATCTCTCTGCCGTTCCTTGGACCGAACGTGGCCATTTATGTGATAGGGAATCCGCTGCCCCCGCCAGGTTCGACGCCGCCTCCGCAGACATCTTTCGTTCCGTTCTCTTTCAGCACGGTGCCGGGCCAGTCGTGGTCCGCCACCGTGTGCCTCACCAGTGCGAATAACTTTGCGAGTCCGCCGGTGTTTTCGATTTGCGATCCTTTCCAGCCGGCAGGCAGCGTTTGTTCCATGAGTTTCACTCCGACTTCGCGCATATTCGGCCGGCTCAGTGGGGTGGGAACGCAAACCTTCAGCCTCGAGCTGCAGATCCCCAACGGTTTCTCCGCCACTTTTTTCCCGGGGCAGGCGACGGAGGTCACCCGGCCCGTCGTGGCGGGGGCGACCGGTTTTTCCACTCTGTTTATCGACAACGCCGGGCGCTTCTACGTCGATCTCGGTGGACCAAACACCATGGGCCTCCCTGGCGTTTTGACTGCGAGCGGGAGACTGGAATTTGGTTATAATCCTGCAGGCGACGGCCCGCTGGTCACCACTTCTCCCGCGCCTCCGGCGTTCGTTCAGTTTCCGGACACGGATCTTTTTGAGACGACCACTCAAACGATCACGGTCAACAACGACGGCAACGCGCCGGCATCCGTCGGCATTAGCACCACATCGCATGACTTCACACCTAACCGGACCGGTCTGACCATTCCTGTCAAATCATCGCGCACGTTCGACGTGTTGTTCCGGCCCGGCGCGGTGGGCACGCGCGATGCCACCGTAAAGCTGGAGACCAATGATCCCGCGCGACCGGAATTGACCGTGACTCTGAAAGCGAAAGGCATCAGTGTTCCGCGTTATTTCCAAAGCCGCAGTCTCATCGCCTTTGGGGGACACGCGGTCGGCGGAGTGTCCCGGGGCTCGGTGACCATTGGGAACACCGGCTCCGCGCCGATGACTGTCACCGGCGTCAACTATACCGGCGCATCGCAGTTCACCTTTAGTCCCGGCGGCGGGTTCACCCTGCAGCCTAACACCACCCGGCTTTTCGTTTTCGAATTTGCCCCGGACAGTCTGACATCCTACAGCGGTGCGCTTACCCTGACGGTTCCCGCCATTCCCGGCACGAAGAAAGTGGACATCACCGGCCAGGGCATCGTTTCGCCATGGATGGTCCTGCTCGATTCCGACATGACCGAATCCAACGAAACGCTGCGGGACATCGATATGCTCGACGGCCTCAACGGCTGGGCCGTGGGCGACAGTGGACGCATCCTGCAAACCAAAGACGGCGGCCACTCGTGGACGCCGCGCGCGCTGACGCCAATGTCCATGCAGAGCATCAATGCGCAGTCGGTTATTAAGACCCGTGTGCTCGCGGAATATCATTTTGAGGAACCGGAAAACACGACCATCTACCGCGATGACGGGCCTTCCGGTTTCCACGGCAGTTCGCCCGCAGCCGGTAATCGTCCGTTCAACAATTATAATTCCGGACGCTTTGGAACGGGCCTCTCATTTTTCAATCCGCGGGAATTTGGACCGCTGGACAACACCAACACCGACTACGTGGAACTGGGCCTCCCCGGCCTGCCGGACTCCTTCGCGATTTCCATGTGGATCAATCCGGCCATCACTGATGACGGCCAGGCGTTTATCGGCAAGAACACCAGCGCGGGCGGCAATCAGTTCATCGCGGGCTTCTTCAACGGCGGCTATCACGTAAACTTCCTCGGTCAGGGCTTCGAGGGGGGCACGAAAACGACCGGCTGGCAGCACATTCTTCTAAACGCTGTTTACAATGCCGCCGGGGATACAACGACCATCACCTTCCGGCGCAACGATGTCACCCTCTGGACGCATGCTTTCCCCGGACGTATCAGCACCATATCAACCGGGAAAAAGTGGGCGCTCGGTCAGGAATGGGACTCCGCGAATGTTTCCGATCCATTCTACGGCTCGATGGACGAAGTCTATTTCTTCTCCAATTCCCTGACATCGAATGAGCAGTCAGCTCTCGCGAACGGGGAGGGCGGAACGCAGCTTACCCTCGCCGGCTCCAGCGGCACCGTCCTCCAAAGTGAAACCCAGGGACGCACATGGCATCTGGCGCGGGATGCAAATACCGCGGGTTGGCGTCAGCGGCTTGATGTCTTCCGCAATTATTCATGGTTCGACGTGACCCGGAATGGCGACGGAAAACTGCTCCTCGGAGGATCGAGGACCGGAGCCACCGTATTGCAGACCCTGCCCGTGTCCTTGATGGAGGACGCCTTCCTGGGCGGTGCGGGCACCGCCGATGATCAGTTCGATGAACTCACGCTCCCGGTGCTGGGAGGCTCTACTACAAAGGAGACGATCCGCGGCATGGTCAATGCCCGCACCGGACATATGCACGCCGTCACCAGTCTGGGCCGCATCTTCACCGGTCCGGCCTCCGGCACGGGAGCATGGACGCAGCATGGCACCTTCGACAGCGCGAACGCGCTCAACGCAGTCGATTACTATGTTCCTTTCGTTGGACTTAACGTCGGCGGCTATGTGGCGGTAGGCGACAACGGCCTGATCGTCCGGTCAGATAACAACGACGACCCCGAAGAGGTAGTGCATGGCACCACAACCTCGCGCCTCAATGCCATTGCCTGGCACGGGCTCGGACCTGTGGTCACAAATGTGCCGGACTTCGTAGTGGTCGGAGACAATGGCGTTTACATGACCAGTGATGACAACGGTCAGGGCTGGATTGCGGAGGAAGGAGTCCTGCTGGGGAATAACTACGGCGTCGATTTGGAGCCGGTGAGTATTTCAGGCCCTGCGAATTACACGGTGTATGTCGCCGGTGAGCAAAATCGCATCCAGCGGTTCCGGTCGATCCAGATCGCGCGCACCCCGTTCGTCACCTACTTTCCGGGTGAGTTGAACTTCGGAATCCTTCCTCTTGGGGAAAGCAAGACACTGCCGGTGAAGATCAGAAACCGCGGCAAGGCAGCCGCCTCACTGTCCGGCCTCGCCATCACACCGTTAGGCGGCCCGTTCTCGCTGGCCTTCGGACCCGCTTCCGCTTCACTTTCTCCAGGGGAGGAGATTACCCTCCAGGTGCGTTACCGGCCGTCGGCGGAGAGTGAACTGGACCTCGGACGCGTCTCCATTACGACGAACGAACCGGGAGCCGCAGTGAACGTTTCCCTGCAGGGCCGCTGCCAGGATGGGGACTGGAAGCCGGTGGCCCTGTCATCCGGCGGACTGGCGGTGGATGGCGAAGTCGTGAAGGTGGTGTCCACGACCGTGGGCCTGAATGCGAGCACCGTTTACGCCGTCGTGGAGGCTATTGACCGGAGCCGCGTTTTCCGAAGCACTAACAGCGGCGGTGCCTGGTCGGAAATCACTCCTAACGTCTCCGCCGGCCAGTTCCACCGCTGGCGCGGCATCGATGCCACTCCCATTGGAACCACTGACCTTGTGGTGCTGGCCGGTGAATTAAGCAATTCATCCGGCCTGGTGGATGGCGTGGTGCTCGTCAGCACCAACAGCGGCTCGACATGGGTCACGCGCACGCCCGCGGACGGCACCGTCATTGGATTCGGCGGCGCGGCCATCCTTCCGGACGGCACATCCTCAAATACCATGGCCGTCTGCTCCACCAACACCGCCGGCGACGGAGACGTCTGGGTCACGGAAAATTCCGGTGCTTCGTGGTCCAGGAAAACCCAGCCGCCCTCATCATTCTTCGCCGGCAGCGGCGTTCGTTTTGCCCGCACCGCGAATAATGCCGCCAATGTCCGGTTCGGAGCCATCATCGCCGCCAGCAGCGGCTCCGCGCTTTATTCGCGCGACTATGCCAATGAGTGGCCCTACAACGGCACCGTGGGCGAGACCCAGCTCAACTTTGGCAACACGCACACGATTCGCGACTTCACCTTCGCCAATGACACCAGTCCCACGTTTGTGCTGCAGTATGCGTTCGTGGTGGGGGACAACGGTCACTTCTGGCGCTGGGAACGCTTCGCGGGACAAGTTTCTCCGTTCCAGGATGCTGCCGCATGGACGCCGGCGGCGAATCAGGAAGTGTTCGGAGCCACCAGCCTGGAGAGCGTCTATTTTGCGAACGATCATCCAGTCGGATACATCGCGGGAGGCACGAAGCTCTTCCGCAGCAGCGACTATGGAAAGAGCTGGGACATGGAATTCGATACCGGTGAAGGCGGCACGGTTCATTGTGTGCATGCGGCACCGCTGCTCATCCGTGGCTGGGCGGGTGGCTCGCTGGCCGAAAAAGCCGTCGTCTGGACCATCCGCCAGCCGGGTGCCCTGACAAGACCCGTGCTCACCACCAATGACATCGAATTCTTCACGGATACTCCCCCCGGCGCCCCGCCCGCCGTGAAACCCATCCAGATTCAAAACACAGGAAATGCCACGCTCTTTCTCAATGACGTCCGCATCGAATCTCCGGACCCGCTGAGCCGGTTTCGCCTGATCACCACGCCCCCCGCATCCCTCGCCGGGGGTGCCTCAACGAACTTGCAAATCGAGTTTTCCGCCCAGCCTGACGGCATCGATGTCGCAGCCCTCAACCCGCGCGCCTTCTACCGGTTCGAGCAGGGCTTCACGGATACGACTTACTTCGACCATTCATCCTCACACTTCAATGCCACTGCGCCCGCAGCAGTGGACCAGCGCGGCGTCATTAGCGAGGACGAGGGTGGCCGCGACCGCTATCTCAAGCTTGACGGGAATGACTATGTGGAACTCCCGCCCATACCCACCGGCGGCGGCGATTACAGCTTTTCCCTGTGGGTCAATCCCTCCACTACCGCGGACGGGCAGACCTTCGTCTCCAAGTTCCTAACCAGCAGTGATCAGCTTGTCTTCGGATTCGGAGGCGGCGGCTACCGCGTGCAGTTGGGGTCCACGGCCTTCTTTACAGGCGGTACGAAGCAAACCGGCTGGCAGCACCTTGCCGTCACGGTGGACCGCCTCGCCTCCACGTCTCAGGTCACTGTCTATCGCGATGGAGAGATTCTCTGGTCGCAATCCATCGCCGCGTCAGTGATCATCTCCAACACCGGTAAAGGATGGACTCTTGGCGGCGACTGGGATTCTTCCACCGTCATCAATGAATTCCTCAAAGGCGGCGTGGATGATTTCCTCTTCGACGACCGCGTGCTGACGGCCGCGGAAGTCACCGCTCTCGCCAACAAGTCTCCCGTGTGCGGGGAACACCGCGCGAAGCTCATCATCAACTCCTCCTCTGAAACCGGTGAGCGCGTGGTGGAACTGCGTGCCGTCGTCCCGGAGGTCACGCGTCTCTCACAGTTCGATACTGATCCCCCGGGCCTGCCGCTCGTCGTGGATGGTGTCACCTTCAACAATACCGCGGCTTTCGCCGTGCGGAGCAATGCGTCCACTTCCGGTGAGTGGGCAGAGGGGTCGCTGCACACCATCAGCGCTCCCGCCACGGCGACAGCGACCGATAAGAACGATAACGACATCCAATACCGTTTTGCCGGCTGGGAGCATGGCGGTGCGGCCACGCAAACCATCACCGCCACGTTTAGCGGCGCACCGCTCAAGGCCCGTTACGAAATCATCTCCGTGACGCCGCCCGCGGCTCAGTTGGCGGAAGGTGTCGTGTTCACCCCGCGCACCACAGCCTTCAATATCCAGACGGCGCTCGCCGGCACGCCCCGCGGACCTTTCGTAAGGCTCACCGGCGGGAACCTGACCGTGGCCGGTCTCGTGAACGGCGGATTCTCGATGGACGGCGACCTGCTGATCGGCCTGACAAAAATTCACGGCCACCTGACCACCTCCCAGCTCCTGATTCCCAACAAAACATTTGCCCGCGACCGCTTCTTTGAAATGGGAGCCAGCGAGTGGCTCCTCGACATGGAGGCCGGGGATCATTTCACTCTGAAGACGCATCCGCCGAGCTTGAAGATCCTTGGCGTGGACGTCGCGCCCGAAGGACAGTTCTCTCTCGAGTTGAATCCTGCCGCCGACACTTACCGCGTGGCGGTGGAACTCAGCGAGGATTTCCGGCCCATTCCCGGTTTTCTCGAGTTTAAGCAGGGCGAGGTTTCTGCGGATGTGACGTTCAGCGGCACCACTCCGAACTTCGCCTTCCACATGAACGGCGGCGTGCGTGTCTGGAAATTGCCTGCGGAATTCGCCGACGCCGACGGCTGGGCCATCGACACGAACAACAACCTCAATTTCAACACCGCCGACTTCACCATCAGTCTTGGGAGCCTCCTTGGGCAGTCCCCGATCACGCTGGTGAATCATTCGCCCTTCGTGCTGAAAGGCGATATGACCCTCAGCCGGCAAAGCTCCGGCGCCGTCACGCTTAGCGGCAGCATTACGGAGTTTTCCTTCCACGGCCAAAACATGATAGGCTCCACTCCCATGGCCGCCAGCATCAACACCGATGCGGAATTGGAACTGACCGGCAGTCTTGCCTCCGGCATCAGTGTGCCCCTGATTGGCGGCGGGCGCTTCACCGTCGCCGCCGCCAGCGGGTCGCCTGCGTTCCTCATCAGAGCATGGACGCAGCCCTCGCCTGGCGTGCAGCTCAAACTGCCGGACCTGAAACTCGGATGCACCGCCGCCGGATTCCCGGACGGTATCCTGACCATCCCTGCTCTGGAAATCAACACGAACGGCGCATTCAACACCGGCAAGATCCCGCTGCCTTCGTGGAATTTCGACGGCATCTCCATCTCAAGGCCCAGCGGCGGTGATCTTGACGACAACTATATCAAACTGAAACGCACCGACGGTGGCACTATCTCCTTTGAAACCAAAGCCCAGTTGCCCTTCCTTCCCGGCTGTCCGCTGCACTCGTTCTCGCTCACCGTTTACGGCAGCAGCGTGTCCGCCAGCTATCGCGGAAAATTCTGCGTGCTCCCGGAAAAGGTCTCCATCGGTTACAGTCACACCTCCAATGGCGCGCAATTCTCCGGCACCGCCTTTGACCACACGCTCTACTTTGGCGTGAAGACCGGGGTCAGGAACAATCCCTCCGGCGTCTGCATCCTCGGCTCCTGCCCGTAACACAGGTGCAGGGGTTTGTGGCATCCGCCCGCGTGGCACGCCATCAGCAGCGCTTTGTCCCGACCGAACGGGAACCCGATGAAAATACTGCGGATCATCATTTATTTGTCAGTGTCCTGCACCGTGATGGCGGTGGACCCGCCTGCCTGCCCTGGCTCATGGACCATGGTGCATATTCCAGACACGCAGAATTACGTGACCACCACGCAGCAGGCGGAGATACTCAACCGGCAGATCACATGGATATCCGGTCAGCGCGCTGCACGGAATATCCGTTTTGCCGTGCAGGTGGGGGATCTCGTGAACGACAACGCTTCCGCCCAATGGGATCGTGTGCGCGCCTCCTTCGATAAACTCGGCGAAGTGCCGTTTGCGCTTTGCAGCGGAAATCACGATTGCGGGCCGGGCGGTTCAGGAAACACCCGGGAGACACAGTTTATTTTGCAGACCCGCTTTGGCGAAGGCTCTCCCTATCAACGCCAGGGCACGTTCTGCGGCTGGTTCCAGCATCCGGCTGACCCGCCGGGAAATACGCAAAACGCATGGCACACCTTCCGCGCCGGGCTCCAGGACTACCTGGTGCTCACCTGCGAATGGGGACCGCGAAACAAGGTCGTCGAGTGGATGGACTCTATCGTCGCCAGTCACCCGTGGCATCGCATCATTCTCGTTTGCCACGCTTATCTCGCCACCGGGTCATCGCGCTACGACTGGGCGCAAAGCCAAACCTCCATGAATCCCCGGGGCACCGGCCTCGCTTCCGATCCGGACGGAGTGAATGACGGGCAGGACCTGTGGGAAAAGCTCGTGAAAAAGCACGGGAACTTTTGCCTAGTTTGCTGCGGTCACGCGGGCCGCGGATTCCGTACCGTCACCGGAATCAACGGCAATCGCGTCCACGAGATGCTCTACAACACGCAGGAACTGGCCAATGGCGGTGACGGATGGCTCAGGCTGCTGGAGTTCTATCCCGACGGCTCCACGGTACAGGCGCGCTCCTATTCCACTCACCTCAACGCCTGGGAGGAATCCTCCGCCGGCGCGTTCACCTTCTCTCTCTCGCCGGTTTCGTCAGTGGATTCCGACCAGGACGGCCTTCCCGACTACTATGAAGTACAGCACGGCTGGAACCCTGACAGTCCTTCCGATGCCGGCGACGATGCCGACCACGATGGCTGTTCCAATCTCTCGGAGTTCATGGCCTGCACTTCTCCCGTGGACCCTGGCAGCGCCTTGCGCATCCGTTCCGTGACCACGACCGCCGGCGCCGGCGTTGCCCTTGTATGGGAAAGTGTTCCCGGCATGAAATACCAGGTGCAAAAGTCCTCCCTCCCCGCCTCGGCTGACTGGGCGGCTGCGGGAAGCGTCATCACCGCCACGGGATTCAGCACCGCCTCCACCGTCAACGGCACGGAAAGACGCCAGTTTTTCCGGATCGCTGCTGTCCGATAGTGAGCGGAAAACCGCTTGCCAAACCTTCCCGAACCGGAAAACTACCTCGTATTTACAGGGGTTTTCAATAATGAGAAGCAATTTCCATAATTTTCTTTTGCATCTTTGAGTCCCGGTGTTAGATTTGAGTCATGAACACGGAAACCCAATCCCCCTTCTCCGGCCTCACCATAACGGCGGTTCTCTCCTGTCTTAGCTCCGTGGTTTACTTCGTCGTCTCCAACCTGTTGGCCTAGAGTCATTTGTCATGAGTACGCCATGGATGAGGATTGCCTTCGATGCCTTATCGGGCACGGACCGGCTCGGAATGATCGCTCCCGCGTTTACGACCCCTGAAGGGGGGATTTTCCTGGTTCACACGAATCTCGGCGGAAAGGCCCTCGGGATGTTCCTTGATCCCGCGCGCCTTCAACTGAAACACCCGGATTTCCCGGAGTGCGGGGCGTTCTACCCTGACCCGATCGCCGTTTCTGATTTCAACATTTGGCCCGCCGAGGTGACGGGCCATTCGCGGTCCTGCGCCAATGCCGCGCTGAGGAGCGCCTTGCAGACCCAGGGCTGAATGCCCGTTCAGTGCGGTTGCTCCGGGTCTTCGTTCTGAAAAATGCGGCGTGCCAGACGCGCGTAAGCGCTATCCTTTCCGGCAAGGGCGGCCACCCGTGTTTTGTCATAGCGTGCGATGAACGCGAGCAATTCCAATGCATTGGCGGGCGGTTCACTGAGGGAAACCGTTTCGGCGAGTTCAGCCAGCCACGGGGGCGGAGGCGGAGGAAAATCGGGCACGTCCCAAACCCACTCATGCCCGCCGGCGAGAACCGTAACGCGCTGGCCACCGGGGTCGAAGTTTACCTGCTCCGCGGGAGCTCCGTGAGGCAGAGGCTCGCTGAGCGGTTGACCGCTCTCGGCGTCCCACAGACGGATGGTGCGGTCTCGCGAGGCCGTGGCGAGCCGGCGGCCATCCGGGCTGAACTTCACATCGAGCACGTGGCCTTCATGTCCCAGAGGGCGGGTCCGCGGCGCACCGGTGCGCGCATCCCAAACACGCGCCGTGCCGTCCCATGACGCCGTCGCGAGACGCCGGCTGTCGGGGCTGAACGCCACTGCCGCCACGGTGCGCATGTGTTGCACCGACATCACAGCCGCTCCCGTCATCGCATCCCACACCCGCGCTGCCTTGTCTGTGCTGCCGGTGACGAGCAGCGTGCTGTCAGGACTGAATTCCGCGCTGGTGAATTTGTCCGAGTTCGTGGTTAACCCGCCGATCTGCACGATTCCGGCGGGACCGCTGAGCACGGCAGACCGTTTGTTTGCATTGAGCGTAAATGTGAAACGTCCGTCAGGGCTCATTCGGGATGCCGCCGAGGGCGCAGACGGCGGGGCGGAGTGATCCGCTGGCAGCGCCGACGGACCACGCAGCATCCAGCGGCGGACGATGCTGTCCGCGCCGCTTGTGTAGAGCGTTGCGCCGTCCGGTGCAAATGCGGCAGCGAGCGGTTGTTCGTTGTGATACAACGGTTGCGAAAGTACCCGGCCCGCGGTGGCGTCCCAGACCCGCGCTGTATGGTCTGTCGCACAGGTCACGACCCGGGTTCCGTCAGGACTGAACGCGGCGAAATTGACCGCATCGCGGTGGCGCAGCGGAGGTGTGAGTGGTTCGGCGCCGGGCACCGCCCATACGCGCGCGGTGTGATCACTGGATGCCGTTACCAGCCGTTTGCTGTCCGCGCTGAAAGCCGCGAAGCGCACCCGTTCCGCATGCTTCATGACCGCCGGAGGGGTGTCGTCGTTCGCTGAAAACAACCGCATGGTTCCGTCTGCGCAGGCAGCGAAGATCCAGCGGCCATCCGGCGAATATTCGAGGAGAAGAATCCCGGCTGCGGGCAACTCGCGCTGAAGCTGGTGCGTGACGGCATCCCATATCCGGATGGTATCCGTGGCACAGGTGGCAATGCGGCCGCCTGTCGGATCGAACACCGCCGCCCACTGTCCCGGCGGATGCACCATCGATATCTCCGACCGCATCCCTGTGGTGCTGTTGAAGATACGAATTTCCGGTCCATCGCCCGCGGTGACAAATTGTGAGCTATCGGGCGAAAAACCGACCGTGTGCAGCCATCCGGGATGAGGGAACGGGCCCGCCCGCAGTTTGCCTGTCTTCATGTCGAAGATGCGCAGCGTTCCACCTGACCGGTCGTTCCAGGCGATGAGCGTGTTTTCGTCAGGACTGAGGACGGCGTGCGATAGGTCACCCTCCACAGGGTCAAACTTGACGAGCTGGCGGCCGGTCGCCGCATCCCAGGTGGCCAGGCCGCGCCGGTGGAGAATCAGCAGCGTCTTCCCGTCACGCAGGAATTGCATTTTCAATACGTATCCGCCGGTGGTGAATGGCGGCAGCACCGGCATCGCGAAGTTGCCGTGCCACAGCGCCAGGGCCAGCCGCGGCACAGCCGTGCGGTGCTCCGGATTGCGCTGGACGATGCGCGCGAGCAGCCCCAGCGCATCCGCCGACTCGCCCGAACGGAATAAATACTCCACCCGGTCAAGTTCTGCGGTGTCCAGCGCGTCCGCCAGTTGACGGGAAACCTCTTCCGCCTGTTGCGCCGCCTTCGTCTGATCCCGCTGCGCCTGCTCCAGTGCTTCCGTGCGGGTGCGCTCGCGCTGCAGCAGCCACGCCGTGCCGCCTGACAGCAGGACCAGGATGACCGTTAATACCGCTGCCCACTTCAGCCAGTGAAGCCGGCGTTCCATCACCCGGAATTTTTTTACTGAGCGCCCGCTGGCCAGGATCGCCACGTCCGCCAGCATCTCGCGCGCGGTGTGGTAGCGCCGCGCCGGGTCGCCTTCGCAGGCGCGCAGCACGATTTCATTCAATTCCACGCGCTGGTCGAATTCCGCATCGTCCGCCCACCATGGAGGAAGACGCGGAAATCTTTCGCGGTCCAGTCCGGTCAGGGCCTCATAGACCACTTTGCCGAGCGCAAAGATGTCAGCCCGCTCCGTGCCCGGTCCCTCCAGCGGAACGAATCCCTCCGTGCCAACGAAACTCCGGGAACTTCCCGCCTCCGCCACCAGCCCGATGTCTCCCAGCTTCGGCACGCCGCCGGCGTAGAGCACGTTGGACGGTTTCACGTCGCGATGAATGAGTCCCTGCTCGTGCAGAAACGCCAGCGCGCCGGCCAGCGATTCTGTCAGCCGCAGACAGTCGGGCATTTCGAGCGCCCTGCCGGAGCTGAGGCGCGCGGCGAGAGTGGCGGGTGCGTATTCCTCTGAGCCGCCTGCTGCGTCTGCGAGTTCCATGACATAGTAGAAAAAACCGTCCTCCTCATTGCGTCCCATGTGGAGGATATCGATCAAGCCATCGTGCGCGCGGCTCACCGGTTCGCAGCGCCTGATGCCTTCAAACTCACGCATCCATGGCCGGTCGCTGTCAAAGGCGGAACGCCGCACGATCTTCACGGCGCGCAGCGTGCCCATCACATTTCGCGCCAGCCATACTTCCCCATAGCTCCCGCGCCCGATGACACGCAGCAGCGTGTGATCGGGAATCTGGGCGCTGAAGGTGAGGGAATCAACCGGCATCGGCAGAGCGGATGTTATGTCCGCGCGGTGTCGCGGGGAATGAAAAAATGGGCCGTTCATGGCAGGCGCACGCGGTAATATTGCCGCTCCCCGCCGGAGTCCGCGTAATCAAAGACTGCCCGTCCGGTGCCGTCCGCCCGCGCGGTGGCAACGGTGCTCCATTCAGCCAGGGAGACCGGCGCCTGCAGTTCCATCATTGCTGTTGTGGCGCCGATGCCCCCCTCCGCGGTTATCCTGATGCCCCTGCCGTTGCCACCTCCTGGCGGAACGGACACAGTGTAATCTGAAATTTTCAGCACGACACCGGGGTCCAGCATGTTCTCCACCAGGCCGGATGATCCGTTATACAGTCCGCCGGCGGTTCGTCCCCGCGCACGAATGCGACCCGATGCCGGCACGCTGAGACCTGACAATTCCCATCCGCCGGTCACCCGCGTTCCGTGGCCAGGCAAGGTCCACGGCGCACTGCCGGTCGGGGCGACCTGCCCGTAAACCAATACCTGACCGCCTAACACTCCGTGCGTCAGAAGAAAAACACCGGAATGCATTCGAAGTCTCATGTTTTGTCAGCAGTTGTGAATGGATGACCGTCATGGCGGGGTCATCGGGCGGGAACCAGCCGGTAGAATTTTCGCGTGGCACCCGTTTCCTGGAAAAATGGAGTCGCCGGTTGCGGAACTACGGGCTCCCAGAGCTCCAGGTCTGCAGAGCTTTCGAGTGAAACCGGCGGGCCCTCTCCGTCCCATGTCAGGGTGACGGTGCCGCCATCGAGTTGCATCGCCAGATGCATATCCGGCAGTGGAGGTTCAAACTCGAAGGTCCAGTGACCGCCGGTTACGTCAAATTCCCCTGGTTCAGTGGAGGCAGCCCCTGCGGTGATCTGGCCCACGGACGATCCCGCCAGGGTGAACTCTCCCGGCTCAGTGGAGGTGCCGCCGCCGCTGGTGATGGCGGACCATTCGAGCGTGAAGGCATCCTGGGCCATGGCTCGCATGGCGAGCGCCGATCCGAAAAACAGCAACAGAAGTGTTTTCATAAGCAGTTGAAAGATTGTCGGTGAAAAATTTGTGTGGCCGGATCAGGGCGCCTGGAGAATCACGGGTGCCGGCGGGACAGGCGTGCCCGTCGCTCCGCTGACCGCGATAAAAGTATCGTAAGTTCCAATAGTTACCGGCTGTGTTAGGGTGAATCCCCGGTCCACGTTAATTGGGCCGGCGCTTCCTTGAATCTTCAGCGTCCCGCCGGTTCCCGCGCCCGCGATGCCGCTCTCGAGCGCCGTGTACGGGCCTCGAATTCCATCGACTTCCGGGATGCCGACTTTCAATGCGGCATTGGTGGCGGCATTCATATGCACTGTGCGGGCTGCCGTGCTGATCTCGACGGCATCGCAGGCCTCGCCCACCTCTGCACGGAGGGAGGGCTGGAAAATGAGATTTATTGCGGCCTGCCTCAGTGCGAAATTCAAGTCGAGCCAGTCCGCGGCGGGAGTGAGGAAACTGACGTTGACCTCGTAAAAGAGTGCGAGTGTCAGATCCGGGCCGATCGGTGCGATGGTGAAGCCGTTGAAATTCTCACCGTCGGCGAGAAGGAAACAGAGTTTGTTGCACACGCCGCTGTTGGAATGCACGCCGCCGTCGTCGTTGCGGTCCGGCCCGGTGCCGCCGCGCGGGTAGGTAACCGACGGCGTATATAAACCGCTGGTAATGCGATCCGGATCCGAGAACGCCGGCGGATTGCTCATACTCCGAATGGCGGTGCCAAGATCCTCTCCGATCAGCCAGCGGTTTGCGACAGTGTCTGTGCCGCTGGGCGTGAGTCCTGTGTTCGATTGATCAAAAAGCTCCCCCCAGATGTCGCTGAACGATTCATTCATGGCACCGGAGGCATTTTGATAGAGCAGCCCGCTTTCAAACTCCGTCACTTTGTGGGTGAACTCATGAGCGAGGATGTCATCCGTCACCCAGTCCGCGCCAAAGCCCATGCCGTTGAGCCCCGTTCCGGAGACGGCATTCTGCCACGGACATTGCGTTGAAGAGCATTGCCGGACGTTGGCAATGATGGTTGCGCCCGCCGCGTTAAAGCTGTCCCGCCCGTGGCGCTGCAGGTAGAAGTTGTAAACCTGCCGGATGAAATCATGGGCGTTATCCACATCGACGTTGCCGGTCGCGGGATCGCCGGTCATGCGCGCGGGACTCACGGGCGGCATCGTGGCGCTGTTGCAGTCATAGACCTCACTCGAAAGCGCGCTGTGCAGAAGATTGAAGCTGTTGAGCGTCTCGCCGGTCTCGGCACTAACAATCCAGCGGGCGGCGGCGGGCACCGGAGAATCCGCTTCCGACTCGATACTGAGATCCCATGCCAGTTCCGCCTCGCCATTGAAGCCGAGAACCTCGGGAGCATAGACGATGAGTTTCGCCGCCGCGGGATTGGGTTCGGCAAACTTCGCCACCGGGTTCCGGTGATACATGGCCGCGGTCGCTTCCTTCGCAGCCTCGGCGGCGGAGACCTTCGGCGTCAGCGGCAGTGCCCGGCTGTCGAGAGTCTTGAAGTCAAGCCCGGGATCAGCGCTCACACACGTCACCTCCGCTCCCTCCGCCACGTGCACCATCAACTGAGCGGCGAAAACGGGAACGTTTCCATACGTCTGCTGGAGCCGCACGACATCTCTCGATGTCAATGCCCGGTGACGCAGTATGTCCATATCAATTCGCGGATTCGTCAGCCCCCACGCTTCGCGGTGATCGAGCACAAACTTGCGTGCGCCTTCGCCCGGGCCCGCCTTGCGGTCTATCGTCCCCAGGCTCCATCCCGGCTCCATTCCAACGAACCGCAACACTCCCGAGGGGTGGAGGTTCGTTGTCCACGGGGTGTTTCCCGCCGCATTGGGATCGACTCGAAACTGTCGCGCCTGTGCGAGCAGGGCGGTCACCGGTGGTTGTGCACCGGCCGGTGGCGGCGTGAAGTTGGATGCTTGGGCGATCACCCGCGCTTCAGCAGAAGGACCGTTTGCGCGTGGACGTGTTAGCCAAAAGACCGTCAGCCCGAGGGCGAGTGCCGCGAGGAACGGTGCCGCGCGGCGGATCAAGGACGTGTTTTTCATGACGGAGGAACGGTGGAGTTACTGCAGGGTCACGAGCACCAGCACCATGCCTGTGCCTTCGTTCAGCGAAGTCATCGCTTTGCCGAGAATCGCCCCCTGCGCCTTGTCGTGTTTCGCCGCCTTCATCGCTTCACCCGCGGTGGAGGAAGTGGTTAGCAAATCTCCAGGTTCGATGATGCCCGCCGCGGTGTTGGCCTTCACATACACCCGGCCGCTGAGCGCCACATTTTCACCGGCTTCCAGTTTGTCCTCCTGGATCATGCTGATGCCCGGCTCGATGCCGTTCGCACCGCTCACGATGCCCGCGACCTTCTTGTCATAAGCGTGCGTGCTCCGGCGGAGTTTGCCGGGATTCTTTTCATCGATCACCACCACCGTTCCCGGCTCAAGGCCGTCGTGACTCATGGCGAATGGCTCCGCGAGATCCGCGCCGCCGGTAATCGTCAGCCTCCGCACCGTGGCATCACGCGTTACGAGATTCAGCGGACGATTGGTCGCCGTGTTGTACGGAACGAAATTGGTCACGTTCGCATCGCCGCAGAGCACCGCGGCATTCATGGTTGCGTTCGGATCGGCCCGCAGCACCAGCCGCGTGGCGGTCACGTCACCTTGGGTGAAGACGTTTCCATTGGGTTGAATTCCAAACTGAACGGCCCCGGTTCCGCTCCTGGTGAAGTAAAGTTGGTTGTCATTGTAATCGCGCGAAGAGCCCACATCCCACTCTCCCGCCGCGTTTTTGAATCTTATGCGGCTCCAGGCGTTCACTCCGCCGCCGGTCTCAAGGACCTGAGTAACGGAATTTCCATCGTAAACGTGAAACTTGCCGGCAGGCACCTCGGTGCCGATGCCGACGCTCAACGAAGGCGTGACGGACATCACCGGCCGGTAGCCGGTGTCGACCGCGGGAAAAACATTGCCGTTAAAATTCCGGTGGTAGAACGCGAGGTTTCCCTGAGTGACTCCGCTCATGTGTGCGAGCCAGTAATCCGTGCTGACCGCTTCAGGAAAGCCCCGGTCGCGCACCCACATCATCGTTGGCCGGGAGCCCGAAAGCCGGATGTTAGGCGTTTCGCCGGAGACCCAGTTGGCCACGACATGGAGCGGCGCCAGCGGATTGCTCGTGCCGATGCCCACAAAGCCGTTATTGTAGAAGGCTTTGTTGCCATTGAGCGACCAGATGCCAGGGTTGCCAGGTAGCGTGTCCGGGTTCACCCAGGAAAGATCGGCACCGTCAAAGGCCAGCACTTGTCCCGCCGCTGGAATGCCCGGGGCACTCAACTGCGCCAGGCCCACGGATGCCGGTGCGATTTTCGCTCCCGTCACTGAAGCATCGGCGAGACTGTTTTCTGTTATCGCGCCGTCCTTTACGGCAGCCGCGCTCAAGGCGTGAATTGCATTCGGTGTCGGGCGCACCGCCACGCGGCCCGGAATCTTGACGTATTCCTCTGCGCCCGCCGTTTTCGCGGAGACCTCCATCCAGTAGGCCGTCCCGTCGAACACCGCGGGCCCGCCAAAATCAAGGTCCGTGGAGAACAAGCCTCCCGCAATGTTCTGCGCCGGCAGTTCGACCGGCGTTCCCGCAGGATTCCCGTCCGCAGCGGCATCAAAGAGCTCGAATTTCAAATCGAACGAGCCGTTGGCTGGCGCGTTGTTATGATTGAGCCGGCCCTGATAAGTGAAGGAGTTGCCCAGCGGATCGGCCGGTGAGAGGGTGGTCAGCGCCAGCAGCGCCGTAAAGGAGGTGAGGAGCAGTTTCATATAACTGGCTGCTTTCCCCCGCCGCCCGATGTGCATTACAACTTTCTGCAGAAAATTTTCGTCTGCGGCATTCGGACGGGCATTTCCGCTGTGATACCAGGCTCCGCCTTGCGCTCGGCAACCGGTTATTCCCCCGTCTCCGGGGGGCCAAGTTGATTCAGAAGCGTGCGGAGCTTCGGTCCGATCCGGCTCAATTGCGCCCGGTGAATCTCCGTCAGCTTCGCCAGGATTTTTTCCCCGCCCGTGGTCAGACGGATGTAAACCTGCCTGCGGTCGAGTTCCCCCGCCTTTCGTGACACGAGCGACTCCGCCACCAGACGGTCCACCAGGCCCACCGCGCTGTGGTGCTGAATTTGAAGGCGTTCCGCCAGTTCCCCCAGCGTCACTTCCTCGCGTCCCGGATATCCTTTAATGGCCAGCAGCGCCTGATGCTGCTGAGGCGTAACGCCTGCTTCGTGCGCCGCCTCCTCGCTGAAGCGTAAGAACTGCCGCAGCGCAAACCGGAAGGCCGCAAGCATTTCGTATTCGGCTTTGCTGAGGTTCGGCGCTTTTTTCATGGGCGCGCCAACATGCACGGCTGCAGGCGAATGGCCAATGCTGGTTTGACTTATATCGTGATACGATATATCTCCCCGCCGGATGCCGCTCGCCAACGAACATACCCCTTCTCCCGCCGGGCCTTTCCGCTCAGCGCCCCTTGCCGATTTTCGCACGGATGCCCGTGTGTTGCTTCTCACCCTTTTAGCGCTGGTGGCGGGCACCATCAGCAGCTTTGTGGCGCAGGGCCTGCTGTGGCTGATTTCGGCAATTACGAATCTGGCCTTTTTCCAGCGCTGGTCCGCTGCTCCGGCCATCCCGGCGGAGCACAACCTGGGCGCATGGGTGATCGCCGTTCCGGTCGCCGGTGCGTTGATCATCGGATTGATGGCCCGTTACGGTTCCGAAAAGATCCGGGGGCACGGCATTCCGGAAGCGCTGGAAGCGATTCTTCTCGGGAAGAGTCGCATCCAGTTGAAAGTGGCGCTTCTGAAGCCCCTGTCGTCGGCCATCTCCATTGGCTCCGGTGGCCCGTTCGGAGCCGAAGGTCCTATCATTATGACCGGCGGGGCTTTCGGTTCGCTTTTCGCGCAGCGGTTTCATCTCAGCGCCGCCGAGCGCAAGACGCTGCTGGTGGCCGGTGCCGCCGCAGGCATGTCCGCCATTTTTGCGACCCCCGTGGCGGCGGCGCTGCTGGCGGTGGAACTCCTGCTCTTCGAATGGAAGCCGCGCAGTTTCATTCCGGTGGCGGCGGCGGCCCTCGTCGCTTCCGTTTGGAGGCCGCTGCTGATGGGGAGCGGTCCGATTTTTCCGGTCGCTGCGCACGACATGCCAGGCGGTTCGCTGGTTGGATTTGCTGCGATTTTGGGTCTGCTCACCGGATTCGGTTCCGGTCTGTTAACGCTCCTGGTGTATGCCTTCGAGGACCTTTTTCAAAAACTGCCGTGTCACTGGATGTGGTGGCCCGCCATTGGCGCCCTGGCAGTGGGCATTGGTGGATGGTTCGATCCGCGCGTCCTCGGTGTGGGCTACGAAACGATTCATGAAATGCTGCGCGGGAACTTCGCCGGCACGGCCATCGCAGGTTTCATGATCGTAAAGGCCTTGGTCTGGTCGGTGGCATTGGGTTCCGGGACTTCCGGTGGTGTTCTGGCTCCGTTGCTTCTCATGGGCGGTGCACTCGGTGCCCTTGTCTCTCCGTGGATTCCCGGCGGGGATGCAGGCATGTGGGCCCTGACGGGCATGACTGCGATGATGGCCGGGACCATGCGCGCTCCGCTCACATCTCTCGTTTTCGCGGTGGAACTCACTCACGACTTCCGGCTGTTTCCCGTGCTGCTCGCAGCCTCAGTGGCTGCTCTCGCGGTGACTGTTCTGGTGATGCGCCGCTCCATTCTTACCGAAAAGCTCGCGCGGCGCGGCCACCATATTACGCGCGAATACAGCATCGATCCCTTTGAATTCGCCCGTGTCGGCGATGTGATGGACCGCGACGCCGCCACAGTCCTGTCTTCCATGAAGGTGACCGAACTCGCCGATAGTATTGCAGCGGGGGATCCAGCTCTGACAAAACGGCAGGCCACCTTGATCGTGGACAATGCCGGCGAATTGCTGGGCATCATTACCCGCGGGGATATCGTTGAAGCGCTGCGCCGCCCGGATGTCGAATCCTTAACCGTTGGCGATGCGGGAACCAGCCATCCCGCGGTCACCTATCCTGGCGAGACCCTGCACGATGCGCTGCAAAAGATGCTTGCCCTGGATGTGGGCCGGCTCCCCGTGGTGGACGAAAAATCCCGCTCCCGCATTGCCGGTTATCTCGGTCGTGCCAGCATTTTGTCCGCCCGGCTCCGCTGGCACGAAGAGGAAAACATCCGCCAGCGGGGCTGACATTTTTCATCCGTCCCCGTCCGGCTCCCCGGCGGTTTGCAGAGCGGCTTGATCGCGCTACTCCAACTCTTTTCGCAGCCGCTCGATCTCTTTCTTCACCAGCCGGGACGCACGATGGCGCGCCAGATAAACCTGGGGCCGGCTGATGCGCAGTGCCGCGGCGATTTTCTCCGAACTCCATCCGTCCAGCGCGCTCATTTGGAAAATCTGCACGGATCGCGCCGGCAACTGCTGCTGCACGCAGCGCAGCGCCCGTTCCATAAGGTGCTGCCGCCACTCGCTTTCCCACACTTCGTCCAGCGTGCCGCCGCTCTGCTCCGCGGCGAGGGCATCGGCGCGTGACTCCGGCAACTCCACGCGGCGGTTCATCTCGCGCGTCTTCTTTTCCAGAAAGTCAGCGATGTGATTCCTCGTCACCCGCGCCAGCCAGCCTTTGAACGAGCCTTTGCTGCGATCATACTGGAAGCGCGGCATTTGCTTCGCCACCGCCGCCACCACCTCCTGCACGATGTCCTCCGCCTCCTGCCGCGTGAGGCCGGCCCGCAGGCAAACCTGAAAAATGAGCCGCCCGTAGTTGTCCACAAAATACTGCCACCCGGCCGCATCCGACGCGTTCTTCAGTCGCGACAGCAGACTGCTGCGCGTGGGAAGAAAACTGTCATCAGTGGCGCTGGCTGGCATAGGTGGTTGCTATAATGTTCCCCCTTCCGCCGGGAAGTCTTTCAGGTTTTTTGTTTTTTCCGCCGGGGCGCGCTCATTTGCGTTTGATAAAGCCCGCCTGTGTCCAATCGGCAAAGTCCTCGCGCGAGCCGTCGCCCGCATCCATCGCAATCAAACTGATCTGCCGGGCTTCCGCCGGGATCGCAACATCGAATCGCCAGGCCGGCGAAAGCACGCGCATCACCGGACTGGCGGCGGCTTCCCGGCCATCGATGAATACCTTGAAAACCACGCTGGGGTACTTGGCGAGATTCGAGCCGTTGCTGCGGCGAACCAGGTTCTCATCCGCCCCGGCCAGAGCCACAAAGCGCCCGTATTCCGGCTTCAAATCATACGTTAGCGCGCACGGGGCATGAACGCCCATGCCCGTCTGGTGGACGCGGCGGTCGATTCGCAATTCCTCTCCCAGGTTCGATTTATCCTTCTGCGGCGGCCTGGTGTTTCCGGAATAACGCACCTGGCCCCCGTAAGTGTGGCCGTATCCCACGCTGCGCACCGGCGGCAGGTCGCCAATGGCAACTTCCGGCGCCGGCGGGAGCGGTCCCATGCGGAAAAAGGCCCCCTCGGATTCGGTGCAGACGGGTTTTCCGTCGCGAAACGCCGCTGTCCGCAGGCGGGTCGTGTCGGCAAACATCAGAGGTTTGGTGTAAAGAGCGGAGCCGGAGCCGGGCGGTGAACCATCCAGGGTGTAGCGGATCTCCGCGCCCGGCTGGAGAGGTGTTGTTAGGGTGACCGTTACCGGCTGCTCAAAGAGATGCGGGCGCATGGGCGTGCCCCATGGCGTGATGCGCACCGGATCGAGCACGCGGCCCGCATCCCACTTCCCGAGCCTGGCCAGTTCCTCCTGGAAATGAATAGTAGGCGCGAGGTGCTTTTCGAAATGCTCAACCACCTGCTCGGTATTGAGGTCCGGAGTGAAATTACGGGCGGGATCGTAACCCGGATGGGCGTCCGTCATATCGCGCGCGAGGACACATTGCAGTCCGGCGGATTTCATCGCTTTCAGCCCCATCGGCTTTCCCAGCAGGCACACCTGCGTGTGGAATCCTGTGTAGATCAGGTGTGTCAGGCCTCGCTGCTTGCAGATGGCATAGACTTCAGCCTGCGTATCCGGCATCAGGTCATCCGGTCCAATGCGAAGACCCGGATGCATGCCATCCCAGCCGTAGTTTACCGCGCAGCGTTCGCGTCCGCAGGCGCAGCCTCCGGCATCGGGCACCGGCGGACAGGTGACATTCACCACCGAAGGCACGGCCGTTTTCGCCAGAGCGTGGACGGCTTCGCGCTGTGGAAAACCCGCATAGTTGTCCACCACGTCACTCGGACACAGCATCACCGTCATGTCCAGTTCGCGCGCGCTTTGGAGCGCGTAATTCAGGCGCGGCACGATGGCATCCACACGCATCGTGGCGGTCTTGCACCAGTGATAGTTCCAAACATCCACCGCAATGACACCCACGTGTTTTGTATCGACCTCATCTTTCTGGATGATCACCGCACCCGTCGCCGGATCGCGGCGCTGCAAGGTCAGTGTGAGAGCGCAAGCCATTCCAGGCATCAGAACTGCAAACAGTAACGTGATGGTCCGGCCCAGGCGCGACGGAGCAGAGAAAATGGAGATCATGAGACGCCTATAGCAGACGGCGCGGCGCAGGCGAGGATTGCTTTTACTCTCACGCCCACGCCGGGTGCCCGTGGACGACCTCGTGCCGCGGGGCACAATTTCCCCAAAACTTATGGCTTGTCTCGCTCTCTCGATTTGCTAATACTTTAGCACTTAAACGTGACCGTGCCTCCGTCCCCATGAAACGCGCATCTCTTTATCTCCTGGCGTCTCTCCTTCTGTGCTTTACTTCGGCCCGCGGCGTTCCCGGTGAGGCGGATTGGAAAAAGGTGGAGGAACTGATCGTGCAAAAGCAGCCGAAGGAGGCGCTCGCCGCGCTCGCACCCATGGAGACTGTGGCCCTAACGGAAAGGGCATGGCCGGAAGCAGTGCGGGCCATCGCGCTGCGCATTCAGATTGAAGGCGGTCTGGAGAGGGACAGGCCTGAAATTCCACTCATGCGCATTGACGAGGCGCTGGGCAAAGCACCGGCGGAAATGTTCCCGCTGCTGCAAACGCTCGCGGCCAACTGGTATGCGGAATACCTTAATGAGAACTCGTGGAAGATCATGCACCGGACCCCGGGCGGTTCTGCGAATGATGTGGCCGCATGGGATCTGAAGCGGCTGCTCGCGGAGATCGATGCCCGTTTTCAAAAAGCGCTGAGCACCGCGGCGGTCCTCAAGCAGACGCCCGTCGCCAAATGGGACGGCCTCATCAAAGCCGGCAAACTTCCTGACAGTTATCAGCCGACGCTCTACGATTTCATCATGCGGGAAGCGCTGGGCTTTTATACTGCGACAGAACAGGCGGGAGCGGAAGAGTATGATACCTTCGAATTCGCGGACAGTTCGCCGGCCGTGGGAACCATGGAAGAGTTTTTGGCATGGGAGCCGGGGCAGGGGACTTCGCCGAAGCTTCAGGGCATTCGCCTGTTCAAGGAATTGCTGACCTTTCACAAAGACGACGCCGATCCCGGTGCGCGGGTCCTGGTGGATATCGAAAGACTGGAGTGGGCGGGAGAAACAGCCACCGGTACGGAGGGCGCGGCGCGGGCGCGGCAGCAAATCAGCGCGCTCGCGCAAAAGCATGCATCCCATGAGGTTTCCCTGCGCGCCCGTGCGCAGGTGGCGGAGGGTCTGCTGAAGGATCACAAAGCCGCCGAGGCCCGCAAGATCTTGCAGGAGGGCGTGGCGGCGCACGGAAATTCTGTCTTCGCGCCCTATTGCCGGAATAAGATCAAAGGGATCGAAAGCCGCGAACTGCTCTGTCAGACCGAAATGGTCTGGAATGCGGCCCAGCCGGACATCGCGATCACTCACCGCAATTTGAAGAAG
The DNA here is from genome assembly GCA_035550135.1 of Verrucomicrobiales bacterium. Taxonomy (GTDB): domain Bacteria; phylum Verrucomicrobiota; class Verrucomicrobiia; order Verrucomicrobiales; family V1-33; genus V1-33. The sequence continues at coordinate 4,857 of DASZQB010000009.1, read as the reverse complement.
GTTTATTTCCGCCTGTATATGGCGATGGAGAGGCCCGAACCAGCCGCGGTCCTTGAAGAGGAGGACGGGGATGAGGAGAAACTGGAGAAGGTGCTGGCGTCGGAACCGGCGCGCGCGTGGGCGGTGGACTTGCCAGGGGCGGAGGATTTTATGGAGCACAGCCTCCGCGTGCCTGCACCCGTGGACCTCAAAGCAGGCATCTATTATCTGGGCTCCAGTGCCAATGAGGGATTTTCAGAGGATGATAACGAAATCTCCTACACCCGTGTGTGGGTCACGCCGCTGGCTGTGGTGACCCGGGACCGTGATCAACCTAACGCGGCCGGGGTCGAAGGGTGGGTGCTGGATGCCGTGTCCGGGGAGCCGGTCAGCGGGGCGGAGGTTTCTCTGTGGGTGAACGACTACACGGCTGAGAAGGCGGTAAAGGCGGGCACCGCCAAAACCGGTGCGGACGGATTTGTTAGTTTTGTCCGGAAGAAGAAAGGACAGGTGTATCTGTTTGCGAAACACGGCGGAAACACCGCGATGTCCGGCGGTTCGCAATTGATCCCGGACGATCCTTTTGCCGTGCCTGGACAGAAGGCCGCACCGGGGCGGCAAACGAGCACTTTCTTCTTCACCGATCGTGCTCTCTACCGGCCAGGCCAAACGATCCAATTCAAAGGAATCCACGTTCTTCACGATACGGACAAGGCGAGCTACAAAACACTCCCTAACGTGAAGCGCCGCGTCGTCCTGAAAGACAACGATGGCCGGGAATGGGCCGCGGCGGACGCCGTGACGAATGCCTATGGTTCATTCAGCGGGAGTTTCATCGCGCCGCAGCAGGGGCTCACCGGGGCGTTCAGGATCGATGACGGCCAGGGCACCGCGTCGATTCAGGTGGAGGAATATAAACGCCCGGAGTTCCGCGTGGAGGTTGATCCGCCCGCTGCGGCCCCGAAACTGGGGGAAGAAGTGACGGTAAAGATCAAAGCCGTGGCTTATACCGGTGCCGCCGTGGACGGCGCGGATGTGAAGTGGAGAGTGAAGCGCATGCCGGTGTGGCCTTCGTGGGCGGACTGGGGCCGGATACTTTACCCTAACAATACACGCGAGGTGGACATTGCACAGGGGGAAGTGAAGACCGGAACTGATGGCTCGGTCGAGATCAAATTCACCGCGCTGCCTGACAAGTCCATCGATGAAAAAAGCGAGCCGTGGTTCCGCTACAGCGTCCACGCAGACATCACGGACACCGCTGGCGAAACCCGCAGCGCAGAACGCGAGGTGAAGGCCGGTTATGCCGCGATGAAGGCGGAACTCCGCGCTGAAGACTGGCAGACCACCGCCACACCGGTGGGGATCACCGTGGACACCACGTCACTGGACGACGAACCGCAGAAGGCGGAAGGCGTGCTCACGGTGCATCGCCTGGTCCAGCCTGACAAGGTGCACAGGCGGGTGCTCGACGGGGAGGTTGTTCACTATGGGACGAGTGATTTCGCGCTTCCAGAAACCGAACCAAAGAAGGATCTGTCCGATCCGAATTCATGGGAGACGGGGGAAGTCGTCCAGCGCGACGACGTAAAGACCGATGACAAAGGGGAGGCGAAGGTGCCGGTGAAACTTGCCGCAGGCGCTTACCGCGCGATCCTCGAAACGAAGGATCGTTTCGGCAAAAAGGTCACGGCCCAACTGCTGGTGATGGTGGTCGATCCCGCGGCGCAGACTTTTCCGGTGCGCGCGCCATTCATGCTGAACGTGTCCGCGGACTCGCTCCAGCCGGGTGATGAGTTCACAGCCTTGTGGGGGACAGGTTATGAAAAGGCCCGTGCGTTCATTGAGATCGAACACCGCGGCAAGGTCGTGCAGCGTTTCTGGACCGACCCCGCGCGCACGCAGCAGGGGTTGACCATGAAGGTGACGGAGGCGCATCGCGGCGGCTTCCACGTGCGCGTCATGCAGATGCGCGAGAATCGCTTCGTCACCGAGTCGCAGTTCATCGACGTTCCGTGGGCGAACAAAGACCTGTCGCTCAAATGGGAACACCTCACTTCAAAACTGGAACCCGGCGCGAAAGAGACATGGACCCTGACGGTGGAGGGACCTGACAAGGAAAAGATCGACGCAGAACTGGCGGCGGTCCTTTACGACGCTTCGCTGGATGCCTTTGCCGAACATTCGTGGATGCCGAAGTTTTCCTGTTTTTACAGCGATGGGAGCATGTCCGCGAGCGATCCCGAATATGCCGGCAACGAAGACTTTCCTGCGCTGGAGAAAGTGGCCGGAAACTGGGAGTTGGAATGGGAGGACTCAGACGAGTCAGGCCGCCGGTGGCCATGGGATCGCCGGGGCAGAATTTTGGAGGGCTTGAGCCGTTCCGAGTCCGGCAATCATGGGATCGTTATGGGTGCGGTGGCAGGGGCTGCGCTTGGTGGAGTCGAGGGTTACGAACCGCCGCCACCCATGGCCGTCGGCGGCGGATCGACGAGGAACGCAGCGGTTGCCGATCCCTTCGCCTCGGGTGGCGCAGCCCCCGCCGCGCTTTCCGAAGAGTCATCCGCTGATTACACCGTCGTCCCGGGCAGAAGGCTGGCAAAGCATCAGGCCGCCTCCCCGGTGGACCTTTCCAAAGTCAGTGCCCGCCGCAATTTTCAGGAGACCGCTTTCTTCTTTCCCCATCTGAAAACGGAGGAAAACGGTGCGGTGAAAATCACCTTCACCATGCCGGAGGCAGTGACCTCGTGGAAGTTCCTCGGGTTCGCACACGATAAAGTGCTGCGCTCCGGTTTCCTCATCGGCGAAACCGTGACAGCCAGGGATCTCATGGTGCAGCCGAATCCGCCGCGTTTCCTGCGGGAGGGCGATATGGTGGAGTTCACGGTGAAGATCACTAACAAAGGCGGCGGTGAACAGCAGGGTACCGCGCGTCTCAATTTCGCTGATGCAGTGTCCCTCGTCTCTGCGGATGCCGCAGTGGGCAATCAAACGCCGGAGCAGCCTTTCACGGTGCCGGCGAACGAATCGCGCACCGTGGCGTGGCGCATCACCGTGCCGGACGGGCAGGGATTCCTGACATGGAAAGCCGTGGCCGGCACGGAGAAACTAACGGATGGTGAGGAGGGCTGGCTGCCGGTGCTGTCGCGCCGCATTCCAGTCACGGAGTCAATGCCGCTGCCCATTCGCGATGCGGGGACGAAGGAGTTCGCTTTCAAGAAACTCATGGAGAGCGCCGGTTCGGACAGTCTGCGGCATCAAAACCTGACAGTGCAGATGGTTTCCCGGCCCGCATGGTATGCGGTGATGGCGTTGCCGTATCTTATGGAGTTTCCGCACGAGTGCACGGAGCAGACCTTCAACCGGCTCTATGCCAATGCTCTCGCAAGACACATCGCGAAGAGTGATCCGAAAGTGCGCCGCGTGTTCGATGTCTGGAGAACCACGCAGCCGGAGGCCACGAAGAGCGCGCTCGAACGGAATCCGGAATTGAAATCGGTGATGCTCGAGGAAACGCCGTGGCTGCGGGACGCTCAAAAGCAAAACGCTCAGCACCAGTTAGGTGTTCTCTTTGACGACAACCGCCTCGACAGTGAAACGGAACGACTCCTCAAGCAATTGGGTCAGGTTCAGTCGCCTGACGGAGCCTGGCCATGGTTTCAGGGCGGGCCGTCCAACGAATTCATCACCCTTTACATCGTCAGCGGATTCGGGCGGCTGCACCACCTCGGCGTGGAGATCGACACGGAGGCCGCCGTTAAAGCGCTGGACCACCTCGATGCATGGATTGAAGGCGAATACCAGGATCTCATCAAACGCGATATACGGAAGGCAGGCAGCAATCTCAGTCCCTCGATCGCTCTCTATCTTTACGGACGCAGTTTTTTCCTGAAGCAGCGCCCCATTCCGGAGAAGCAAAAGGAGGCGGTCGATTACTTTTTGGAACAGGCCCGCCAGCACTGGAACACCGTGCCGCGCATGAGTCAGGCGCATGCCGCTTTGGGATTGCTTCGCTTCGGCGACAAAAAGACGCCGGGGGTCATTCTTATTTCCATCAACTCGCGCGCGGTAAGCAATGAAGAGCTGGGCCTCTACTGGGCCGAAACGAAGGACCTTTGGTCGTGGAACCATGCGCCGATCGAGACGCAGGCGCTCATGATCGAGGCCTTCCGCGACATCGCCAAAAACGAGAAGATGGTGGAGGACTGTCAGGTGTGGCTGCTCAAACAAAAGCAAACTCAGGCTTGGCCGACCACCAAGGCGACCGCCGACGCCGTATATGCCCTCCTGCTGGGCGGCACGTCGAAACTGTCTTCCGATGCCCTCGTCACCGTGTCTCTTGGCGGCACGGACGTGAAGCCGGAGAAATCGGAAGCCGGGACCGGTTTCTTTGAAAAGCGCTTCACTCCCGGAGAGATCAAAGCAGAGCTGGGCTCTGTGAAACTAACAAAGAAAGACAAAGGCGTGGCGTGGGGCAGCCTGCACTGGCAATACATGGAGGACGTGAGCAAGATCACTCCTCATGAAGGCACGCCTCTAAAGGTCACGAAGGCTCTCTTCGTAAAGGAGCAAACCAAAACCGGAGCGGAACTGAAGCCGGTCACCGGAAAGGTAAAGGTGGGCGACGAACTGGTGGTGCGCATCGAAATCCGAACGGACCGCGACATGGAATTCGTGCACCTGAAGGACCAGCGTCCCTCCAGCGTGGAGCCGGTGAATGTCTTGTCAGGATACCAGTGGCAGGACACCCTCGGCTATTACGAATCCACGCGCGATACCGCCAGCCACTTCTTCATGGATTCCCTGCCGAAAGGAACCTTCGTCTTCGAATACAGCTCCCGGGTGCAGCTCCGCGGCAGATGCCAGACCGGCATCGCC
>DASZQB010000008.1:0-226513 GCA_035550135.1 Verrucomicrobiales bacterium | reverse complement strand
TCACCCAGCGCATGCTCATTGGAGGCATGGCGCTGCTCACGGTGTTGCGATGGGCTCTGGGCATGGCGCTGGAACTTTCGCCGGATGAGGCGCTGCTGGCGGAGTGGGGGCGTCATGCCTCGCCGGTAGGCCTGCATGGAGGATTTGGCACTGCGTGGTTTGCATGGATGAGCACGCTGTTCGCGGGCTGGACACCGCTGGGCGTACGCTTCTTTGCGCCCCTGCTGGCGGCGGCGGCAAGCGCGGTGCTCTATCGGCTGGTGCGCAGTCTGGCGGGGGACAAGGCGGCGGCGTGGAGCGTGGCGCTGATCAATTTGACGCCTTTCTGGAACTTCTCGGCCACGTTCCTTGAACCTCAAATGCCGGGCATGCTCTTCCTGCTCTGCGGCATGGCGGCGGTGTGGCGGGCCCTGCGGCGCGCCTCCGCGTGGGATTGGCACTGGCCGCTGGCAGGGCTGCTTTTCGGCACGGGTTTTCTTTGCTGGTACGGCACGCTGTGGGGACCGGTGAGCGCCATGATGCTGCTGGCGGCATCGCGGCGCTGGCGGCGGCAGCTCATCCGTCCCGGGCCGTGGTGGATGCTGGGGAATGTGTGCCTTTTTATCTGGCCTGTATGGCAGTGGAATGAAACGCACGTTCTCGCCGGGTGGTATCATTTTATGGAACAGTTGAGACCCGAAGGTGCGGGTACCCTAGCGGGTCCTTTGGTGCTGGCGGGAAAGTGGTTTCTGGTGCTGACGCCTTTGATTTTTCCCGCCATGCTGTGGGCGCTGATCATGGGCATAAAGCGCTGGACACATTCGGATGCGGGCCGCTTCCTGACCGTTTTTGCCCTGACACCGCTCGCAGGTGCGCTGGCAGCTTCCGTGTGGGGCGGTGCGAAAGCCTCGTGGATCGCGCCCGCGCTGCCGGCACTGTGCGGCCTGTTGCCATGGGCATGGGAGCAGGTCATTACGGAGCGGCTGGATTGGAAACAGCGTTTTCAGTGGCTGACGGTTTTGCCCGCAGTGGTCATCACGCCGCTCGTCATGGACTCCGAAGTATTGAGACATGCGGGATTCCCCTTCCCGCTCAGCAGCGATCCCTCCCGGGAATGGCGCGGCTGGCGGAGCACGGCGGCGGAAGTAACGCGAATTATCGAAGAAGCCTCCGCGAAGGCGGAGAGCGACGGCAAGGGCGGCAAAAAGCTGTTCCTCATTGCGCGGGATGAACGGCTGGCGTCGATTTTGAATTTCCATCTTTCCCGCAAGCTGCCCGTGCGCTGGCCGACGGCGGGGCATCCACTGGTGCACACGGTGGAGTCCCGGCTCATTGAAAACGCCTATCACACCTGGCCGCGCTACGATGAAGTGAACGCCGGCCGCAGCCAGTTTGCAGGCTGCGCCGCGCTCTATATCACCGATGACAGCAGCGGCAGCGATCCTCCGTTGAACATCATCCGCGCCTTCCGCTCGTTTCGTCCCGTGGCCTTCTTCGACGTGAACCACGGCGGCGAAGCGGTGCGCCGCATCAGGGTCTTTGCGTGTTTCAATTACTCCGGCATTCCCCGCTAGCAGGCACCGCCACTATTCCTCCATTCGCTATTATCCATTCTCCGTTTCCATGACCATCCTCATCACCGGCGGCGCCGGATTCATCGGCAGCCATCTCGTCGAGCATTTCCATCAGCGTGCTAACGTGCGGGTGCTGGATAATTTTCGCACGGGGTTTCGGGGGAATCTGGAGGGCTTTACAGTGGAGATCATTGAAGGGGACGTCCTCGACCGCACGGTGCTGCACACCGCGATGCGGGGCGTGGACTACGTATTTCACATGGCGGCCATGGTAAGTGTGCCGGAGAGCGTAGGCCAGCCGCTGGAATGCGAACGCATGAACGGCACCGGAACACTCCATGTTCTCGAAGAGGCTGCTGCTGCCGGAGTGAAGAAGGTGTTCTTCGCGAGCAGTGCCGCCGTCTATGGCGACAATCCCGCCGTGCCCAAAGTGGAAACCATGCTGCCGGAGCCGAAGAGCCCTTATGCCATCACCAAACTGCTGGGCGAACACTATTGCCGCTTTTATCACGATGAAGGCCGCGTGCCCGCCGTGTGCATGCGCTTCTTCAACGTCTTCGGTCCCCGTCAGGATCCGCACGGCCCCTACGGTGCGGCAGTGCCCGTCTTTATCGAAAAAGCCCTGCGCGGCGAGTCCGTGGTAATTCACGGCGACGGTGAACAGACCCGCGACTTTATCTGGGTGAAGGATGTGATCGCCGCCATGGCCCACGTGACCCTAACAGACGGACTCACTGGAGTCTTCAATGCCGGTTACGGCCAGGCGATGACCGTGAAGGAATTGGCGCAAAAGGTGATCACGGTCGCCGGTTCCTCTTCCGCTATCCTGCACGCTCCTCAACGCGCCGGGGACGTGAAGCATTCCCGCGCGGCGATCGACAAGTTGCTGGCAACAGGGTTCCGGCATACGGGAAGCATGGATGAAGGTCTGCGGGACACGTTCGATTACTTCCGCCGGCGCCTGGAAATCAGTTAGGCCGTTCACCGCCGTTGCTTTCGTATTCCACCGCCATGGAAGGGGCGGTGCGCATCACGTGCTCGTTAAAATCCTGCGCGACCCGTGCGAATACGGCCGGATCCATCTGCGGCTTCAGATCCAGAAGACAGGCGCGCCCCGTCTCCGGATCATCTCCTGCCAAACTGACGAACGTGTCGGCCACTATAAGCCACGGAGCTTCGGAAGAACTCAGGTGGACGAACAAGTCCCTCACATGTGCAGTCTCGCCCCGCCGTATTGCATAGCGCGCGATAAATCCGATGGCCCGGTCCCGGTTTATGCCCGACGGCATTGCCAGAGCGAAGGTTTCCCCGGCTCCGGGCATGTTTTTCTCCATGTTGGCGGCGATGATGTCAGGCCGGTGATCTTTCGTGAGTCCGGTGAAGTTGCTGCACGCCATTTTGAGCGCGAGTTCAGGAAGGCGATGGATGATAGTATTGTGCGCGGCAACGGCGCAGGAGACGGAAACGGGATCGCTGTCCGCAGTGAGAGCGCCCGGGGTCATGGCCAGCGCGCTCTCGAAGGCGTGGATGGGGTCCGAGTTCGACCATTCGCGGTAGGCGGCAGGAAGGCTCTTCCGGTCGCGCTGTTCCACCCAAGCGAGGGCGCTGCGGGGATCACGCGCCGTCCAGCCCGCCAGCAGTTTGCTCAGGCTTGAATCCGTTAGGGATTTCCCTTTAAGTGCGCGGGCGCAGGCGGCGGGATCGCGTTCCGCCCATGCGGCGATGCAGTATTCCGCAGCGACGTGATTCCCATTCCAGTATTTGGGAGTGGCTTCTGCAGCGGAGAGGGCAGCAGCAGGGTTCGTTTCCACCCATGCCGCAAAGATGCCTTCCAGCGGCAGCGGGTTTGCCTGGTTGTTGATTACTTTTTCAGCCGCCTTGAGAACCTGCTCCGGATGCTCCTGCGCAGCCCGATACCATAGCAACCTGGCGGCAAAGGGATTAGGTCCTCTGCAATCGCTCTCATGTTTGAGGGCCATTTCCAGCGCCCCAGCGGGCGAAAGACTCAGGGCCGATTGTTGCAAGCGCACCTGGTCTTCCAGATTTGTGTATTTTGACGAGCGGAGCTCTTCGTAAGAAGGCAGCGGAACAGGTGACCGAGGAGCGGGTGCAGCCAATGGTGGAACCGGCCGGGTTCCCGTTAGGGATTTCGCGGGACCTTTTGGCTCGCTGGTCCTGACGGACCGGATAATGACTCCGGCGACGAGGCCGCAAAGGAACCCTGCGAGAAGTATGAGGTATCGTCGAGTGAACAGCCGTTTCATCGCGATGACTTTTTCTTCCCGACGAGTTTGTCTTTGACGGATACCGGAACGTCCGCCGTTTCCAGCCACGCGAGTGCTGCCGGACGGTCCGCGCTCATCCAGCGTACAGCAACCCGTTCCAGATGGTGGCTGATATCATCAATCCATGGCAGCCCCTCCACGAGTTTCATGGCACCCGCCGGGTCATGCGCGGCAACGATATCGGCCACTCCGGAGAGGGCTCCCCACCGGTGACGCGAGCGTTCCGGCAGAGAGGTGGCCCATGCACGGGCCGCGGATTCATCCACTTTGGCCCAGCCTCCGGCAAGTCGCTGGCTTGCGATCAGACCATACTGTGAACTCAGTTTTCCCGTGGCCGGAGCAAGTGCGGCGTATTCCTCCGGCGACAGTTTGACGAGAGACACCGGCCGCCCATCCGGTCCGGAGGTGAAACTGTCACCCCAGACCAAATGATTCAGAAGACACCAACGAATGTAAGGCAATTTGATGCGTTCAAGATGCAGCGCCAGATCCGCAGCTTTCAACTTCCCGAGATGAAACACGGCGGCTCCGGCCGCGACAAGCGAGGAGTCCATTCCATCGTGAAAGGTATTGATCACGGTGACGACTCTTTGCAGATCGTCCGGGTTCATGCCTCTCAACACGGCGGCAGTCGCTTCGCGTATCGTTCCGGCGAAGTCAGGTGACACTGCTGCAGCACAGGCGGCTTCCGGCTCAAAGAAACCCCAGCGTTCGAAAAACGCCGAAGCGACGAGCCGGGTGTCGCCGCTCCACTGCCTGGTGCGCAGTATCGCGAGAACCTGAGGGATGGCGCCCAGGGGCATTCGTGCAAGGATGGCGCGAAGACGCACTACTTTGGCCGGATCGTTGCCGGAAGGCTGGAGAGTCCTCAATTCTTCGAGCAGGCCCGCGAGGTCGAACGCCTCTGCGCGCGATGATGCGCTGGAGGATTGCCGATTACCGGCACTGATTCTATTCGCCCGGGGACTCGCCTCAGCAGCATCCGTGACTGGCATGAACCAGTAACCCGCCAGGGTTCCGAACACTGCACACGCCGCGGTGCCGAGCCATGCCGCCCCGCCGGTGCGCCAGCTTAGCGTCGTACTAGGCGGCAAGGTGCTCACCGTCTCCCTGACAAATCCTGCTGTGGCGGCGGGCACGCTGGAATTTCCGGCCTCCGACAGAAGAGTCGTCAAAGCCGTCAAGGGGACCACCACACCCCGCCGCCGCAGCAAATTTGTTAGCCGCTCCAGCGCCGGTCCCATGGCCATGCGCGCGGCATCTTCGCTCCGGCCAAGGGTGTTGCCAATCTCGCGCCAACTCAGCCGCTGGAAGTAGCGCATGAGCACCAGCGTCCGGTCACGTCCTGGCAGCCTGTTCAGGGCATCGTCCAGCAGCGGCTCGGCGGCTTTCCACGCGGGCTCGGGCGCGGGAACTTCTTCTGAACCCTGCGAGGCCTGTTCCGCGAGAGTGGTTAAAGCCTTGCGGCGGTTCTGTTCACGGCGCAGGGCGTTTTTGCATTCGAGCACCGTGGCCCGATGCAGCCACGGAGCGAGAGCCGCGGGATTCACACGAGTGGCTTTCCGGCCGAGACTGATGAAAACATTTTGCACGGCCTCGCGGGCGGCATCGGGATCGGAAAGGCAGCGCTGCGCGACGCCGTGGACCCATGCGCTGTGCCGCGTCACGAGGGCCGCGAAGGACGTTTCACTGCGGAGCTGGACATATTCGTGGAGAAGCTCGGCATCGGACTCGCCAGCGGGGGTGGGGGCACTCGGGGATGTGGATTGCATTCTACCCTTAATCGTCGCGGGCCCTCGGAACCGAAGACAAAAATCTTAGAAATCCTACGGGCGCTTTTTGACTTCAAGTCCGGAAACGAGCGCCCAGTGCGGCGCGGCGGAATCACCCTGGTAGAACTGGAGGCAAATGTTAGGCTTGCCGCCCTCCGGCACCGGCGCGGTGCAGGAGCCGGCGTCCTGCCATTCCGCAGCGCCTTCCTGCTGGAACTGCCCGCGAATGGCAGTGCCTTTGACGAGCAGGCGGAGTTTCACCGTATTCGATTTCACCGGTGTGATGGACATGGTGCGGGTCTTATCCTTCTCCTCACGGCCCATGACAATGCAGAGTTTCCCGTCCACTTTTTCCAGGCCCACCTTCACCATGTGGCTGTCGTCATAATACCATGTCAGGTCCACCTGCTCATATTGATTGGTGGGCTGGTTGGTCACGGTGGCGGTAATTTCCAGTTCCGCGCCGCCGGCATCCGGCGCTGGCCTGAGGAGGAGATTCTTCGCGTCGTTGGACCCGCCCCACATGTTGCCGGGTTCGATGAGCACTTCCAGGCCCTTTGGTCCTGTCTTCCATCCTTTGGGATTCTCCCGAACCCACTTCCACGGACTTGCGGGAGCAGACGTGAAGGACTCCGTTAACAGCGCCTTCGCGTCGCCTTCCGCAGCACGACAGGATGCGGAAAAGGACGCCGCCATCAGAAGCACCATGGGAAAAAAGGAACGTGTCATCATCATCCCTTATCCTGAGCCGGATTTTGGCTGCGGCACTTGAAAAAGTGCGGGTGGATTTTTGTCGCCCCCGGGCTACGTCAGCGGAATGATTGCCCGTCTTCCGGTCTTATTCTTTGTCCTGGCTGTTTCACCGCTTCATGCGGAGGATTGGCCGAACTGGCGCGGTCCGTCGCACAACGGCATCTCTGCAGAGAAGGGCTGGAAAACGGATTGGCCCGCAGATGGCCCGCGCGTTCTGTGGAAAGCGGATGTGGGAATCGGGTTCGCCTCCTTCACTGTGGCGGATGGACGCGTCTTTACGACCGGGCACGAAAAGGAACAGGACACCGTCTATTGTTTTGATGCCGCGACGGGGAAAGAAAACTGGAAGCACAGCTACGCGGCCGAACTCGGCGACAAGTATTACGAAGGCGGTACCTCCGCCACTCCCACCATCGCAGGGGACAAGGTGCTCCACCTGAGCCGCTGGGGCGACGCCATGTGTCTGGAAGCCGCCACCGGCAAGGTGGTGTGGTCGAAGAATCTTGCGGAGGAAACCGGTGCGGAAATCCCCGACTGGGGATTCGCCGGATCGCCACTGGTGCAGGGAGACCTCGTTTTTCTAACCATCGGCAAGCACGGGCTCGCGATCGCCAAATCCAGCGGTGAGGTCAAATGGAAGTCCGGCACCGGGAAAGCGGGCTACTCCACACCGCTGCCATTTCCGGGCAAACCCGGCCAGCTTCTGTTCGCTGGTGAAAGAGCTTACTTTTGTGTGGAGGCGTCCACCGGCAAGGCGCTGTGGGATTACCCATGGAAAACGCAATACGGGGTGAATGCGGCCGACCCTGTCGTCCATGACGGACACGTCTTCATCTCGTCCGGTTATAACAAAGGTTGCACTCTCATCAAGGTGGACGGCGGCCCGCCTTCCAAAGTGTGGGAAAGCAAGGTGATGCGCACGCAATTCAACTCCTGTGTTCTTGTCGATGGCCACCTCTACGGCCCGGACGGCAACCATGGTGACACAGGTCCGCTGAAGTGTCTCGAATGGAAGACCGGCAAGGTGAAGTGGGAGCGCAAGGGTTTTGGCGTCGGCGGCGTGACGGTGGCCGACGGAAAGCTCATCGCTCTCAGCGCCAGAGGCGAACTCATGGTGGCACCCATTAGTGCGGAAAAGTTCGAGCCGGTTTCAGAGGCTCAAGTGCTGGGCGGCCGCTGCTGGACAACGCCGGTCCTCGCCAATGGACGCATTTATTGCCGCAATGCGGCGGGCGATGTGGTATGTCTCGATGTGAAGGGTAAGTAACCGGCCGGCGTACAATCAATCTCGCCATTTCCTCCGCTGAATGCTAAACGGAGCCAAAATGGAGCACCGACCCGACTCAGATTCAGCCGCGCCGCCTGACGGCACACTCCAGCGGCTGGGATCAATCGACGCCTATCGTGGGCTGGTGATGCTGCTGATGATGGCGGAAGTGCTTCATCTGTCGCGAATCGCGAATGCCTTTCCCGACAACGAAACGTGGGGCTTTCTTGCCCACCATCAGACGCATGCCGAATGGCGAACCGCATGGGCATGGGCGGGCTGCACCCTGCATGACCTCATCCAGCCGTCGTTCTCTTTTCTTGTCGGCGCGGCGCTGCCGTTTTCGCTGGCAAGGCGGACCGCGGAGGGACAGCCGCAATGGAAGCGGACGGCCCACGCGTTCTGGCGTGCCTTGATTCTCGTGCTGCTGGGCGTTTTTTTGCGCTCCACCGGAAAGCCGCAGACTTACTGGACATTCGAAGACACGCTCTCGCAGATCGGTCTTGGTTACGGATTTCTCTATCTGCTGGCGCTGCGCTCCACGCTGGTGCAGGGCATTGCGCTGGCTGTGATTCTCATCGGATACTGGGTGGCGTTTGCATGGTATCCCGCACCGGAAGCGGGGCGCTACTTCGGCGGCTTTGAAGCGCACTGGGATCACAACACCAACGCTGCCTGGGCCTTCGATACCTGGTTTCTCAACCTCTTCCCGCGCGAGCGCCCGTTCACCGGAAACGGCGGCGGCTATGCCACACTGAGTTTCATTCCGACGCTCGGCACCATGATTCTCGGTCTGTTCGCAGGCCGCTGGCTGCGCAGCGAACTGACCACGGGGCAAAAGATGACGCGGCTTGTCATCGCCGGTGCGATCTGCCTTGCGGCAGGGTGGGGACTGGATGCGGCCGGGGTCAGTCCCAACGTAAAGAAAATCTGGACGCCCTCATGGGTGCTCTTTAGCGGCGGATGGGCGCTCCTTTTCCTGGCATTCTTTTATCTGGTCATGGAAATCTGGCGTCTTCGCGGCTGGGCGTTTGTGCTCGTCGTCGTGGGAATGAATTCCATCGCTGCCTATCTCATCGCGCACCTGTTCGACGACTTCATCGCCAAAGCGCTGCCGCGGCATTTGGGAGCCAATCTCTTCAATGCCGCGGGCAAGGAGTACGAGCCTCTGCTTCACGGCGCTGCGGTTCTTCTTGTCGAATGGCTGCTGCTCTGGTGGATGCACCGGCGGAGGATATTCCTTCGGATCTAACGGTTACTGCTGAAGCCGGAAGAAGCCGCGCGACGCATCGGAACCAATCCGCCATGGGCTGCGAATGTCAGGCCGCTCCACCCAGTTCGACAGGTTGTCGCTCTTCTGCGGCGTCAACGGACCGGTCCAAAGAAGGTGCAGTTCGCCGCCGATGGTGGCAGCCTGCCATGAATCGGATTGCACGGGCATGCCGAGCAGATCCAGATTAAAACTAATGTCGCTGTTGCTGCTCGAAATTTGGTGAACCTCCACGGCGATGATGTTTTCGCCTGCTTTGAGGAGATTCGGATTAGCCGCCATCGTCCATGTTTTCGGCCAAAAGGCATCTTCATCCGCGTTGGACTGCGCCTGCAAGGCTGATGTGCCATAGGAAATGGCACCGGTCTCCGCCATATTGGAACGCCATACCTCCGCGCCATTGAGGTAGACGACCGCTCCATCGTCGCGCTGGAGATTGAGCGTCACGGAGCCGTAAGCGGCCGGATCGGTAACGTTGAACTTCTTCCGGAAGTAATAAGTCGTTTTGGCACTGATGCCTCCTGCGGTCAGGTTCGTGGCCTCATCGTTATCCCCAAATCCCAATTCCGCATTGCCCGTCTTCCAGCCCGGTTCCGCATAAGCCGCCGTGGTCCATGCAGCCGCACCGATGTCCCCGCCGTCGTAGTAGCGCCATGAGGCATCCCGGGCGATGAGCGTCTCTCCAACCGCTTGCTGGAGAGTCATCCAATGAATCGCGCTAAGGCCGGTGGGCTCGCACAGCCCCCCTTGTCCCTCTACCATCAGCGCCACCCACGGCCACGTCGTCTGCGGGGCACTCAGCGCCGGGAGCGCAATCTTTTGCACCGACTGGCCGGCTACAAAATTCACCGTCCCGCTCGCCGAGGCGACTTCGCTGCCGCTTCCGTCGTAAGCAGACCGCGCGCGAACACTCCACGGCAGGCTGATGGCGGTCGTGGCTGGGCGGTCGAGATGCACGGTGACCTCTCCGCCATAGGAAGTGCGCGTGTTCTGCGCAGCGCGGCCCGACAATCCAAATCCGCGCACCATGTTCGGAGAGGTAATGAGAGACGCGATCACGGCACCATCCGTCGCCGGATTGAAAATTGCATTCGAGGGATGTTTATCGTTGGGAACACTGAGCCGGTTGTTCTCGATCGTCATTCTGTCCACCCTGTAAGTCCAGTCATCCCAGTTCATGCCCCAGACGTCGCGAATATTGTTAATCAGCGTGGAATCCCTAACCGTCAGTTGACCAGGATAATCCCAGTCATAATTATCTCCAAAACGCGCGCCGGTGGCGTTTTCCATGAACAGGCAGCCCGTGGCCGTGACTTGGGGACCGTTGGAGTTTCCGCCAAAGCCGGCCTCAACACCCTGACCGCTGTTGATCGAGACCGTGTTAATCACATTGACCACGCGCGAGGGGTTGCCATCGCAGCTCCATGCCATGGCTTCGTGCCAGCAGGAATCGATCCAGCAACTGTCGATGGTGATAGTGCCGCCGGCCCCGCTGCCGGCATCCAGCCCGTCGTCCTTGCAGTTGCTCCAGACGCTGCGGATCATTTCGTTAGTGCCGCGGGTCATGTAGAGCCCGTCGTTGTCATCGTCCGAGAAAATGCCGTCGTCCTTGTTGAACTCCACAAAGTGGCTTTCGATGACACGAACACGCCCTCCGTCGATCTGCCCGCCTGTCGTGGCGCGCTGCGTGATGCAGCGGGTGAGCGTGATGTTGGAGTCATCGCCATGGAAGGCCTGTCCCGGCTCGTTGTCGATGAAGTAAGTATCGGTGAGTGACACGATGGTGGCTGTGGCCAGGCCGGTGAACGTAATCACCGGCTGATCCTCATGGTGCCCGCCAAAATCATGCGACTCATCCCCAAGCCAGCCGGAATCCTCGCAAGCGCCGGTGAGAATGGCACCGGTCATATCGAGGTCCGCGGTGGTTTCATGCACCCAAATGCCACCCCAGCGCCCGCCGGCGGTGGCGGGATAAAAGAACACGGGCGATGCCGTAGTGCCATTCACGGTCATGGTGCCCAGCACTTCGATGTCCGCACCGGTATTTAGCCTAACAATCGTTCCCTCGCCGATGGTCAGTGATGCACCTGCGGCAATCGTCAGGTTGCCGTTGATGTGGAGGAATGAGTTGGCCGGAATGGTTGTGGCGGCGGAGATGCTGCCGCTGAGCGTGGTCCATGCGGGGCTGGCCACGGCCTGCACGGTGCGCGTGGTGTTCACGCCGCCGGTAAATCCAAGCGCCAGAGTCTTTGCGCCGCCGCTGGTGAAGCCCGGAAACTGTCCCGCTCCACCACCGCGATACAGCCCGTGAGTCATCGATTTCCCGCCCGGCTCATAAGTCAGGGATGTAGCGTTCAGTTTCGCGATCTGGCCGCTGCCATCGGTCAGCCTGACGATGACGGGCACATTCACCCCGGTGGGAATCTGCTGCGGCACGACGAACATGGCGGTCGCGGCATCAATGACAGATGCCGGAGCATCCACCTGAGGGACCGGCACCCATGAGGGCAGGCCGTTATCCGCGTTGCCTCCATTGCGGCCTGCGGCGTCCCTGACAATGTATTGATAAAGGGCCGTCTCCGCCGTTCCGCCGCCCGTTGGCGTTTTGGTGATGTTCAGTTCATGATATCCAATGACGTTGGAAGTGTATCCAGCGGAGGCGTTGATCACCTGGCCGTCCAGCGTGCTCACCGTGGTGAACCCCGCCTCATTCGGCACCGTGTAGGTAACGGAATTCGAGTAGGCGGTTTTGGTGGTAAGACCGGTGACGGTGATCATGGCCTGCGCGGGAACTGCCATGACGATCAGGGCCGCAGCGGAAGCAAATAAACTGAATTTCATAGAGTCGGAGGAACGGAAGGGAAAGAGGCCGGGGTCCTTCCCGGGCAACTACGCCTGTGCAGGTGAAGCGGGGATGAAATAAATTGCCGGGAGAAGTCCCACTATAACATGTGGTCCATAGGAATCCACCCGGCTCTGCCATCCTCCATTTTCACCCATCCCCAGCCGTCGAGCGGACGTTCGAGGATGGCTTTCTCTCCGGTGAAAACTGTGATTTCCTTCCCGCTGTAGCGATCTGTGCTCACCGTCCCGCCTTCCGTCCCGCCGAGAAATGAGCAGTGCACCCACCCTTCCTTCCCGGTGGTCAGCCGGCACCAAAACCATGCTGGAAAGTCCGCATCGCCGCGCACCACTAAAACCGGCACTCCGGCCTCAAACTGAATCGCGTCCGGATACTGTGCTGTGTAGTCCTTTTTGATATGAACAATCATTGCCGGAGTTACATCTGATACCGTTTTTGCAGGAGTTGCCGCAGCTTGCGAATCCATCCCGGAAGCAGCGGTTCGGTGCCGGCGCGGAAACGCAGGACGCCGCCCTGACCGTGGAGGAGTTTCACATCGCCGGGTGAAGCGAGCGGCACCTTGACGAGATAAAAGGGTTCGGAGGCTTTGCGTCCGGTGGAATCGTTCGCCATAACGGGAATATCTCCGCCACCTTTGGCGCCCAGCGAAGCCGAGGGCAGGATGTTCACGCCGCCGGGAATCGGAGGCTCCATCGAAGGCACATCAATGGTCATCGCCGCCTGGCCGCGAATGCGCACACCGATCTCCGTCAGCTTCTCGTGGAAAACGGTTCCTGCATCGGCCTGCCTAACAACTCCGGTGAATTCAAAACCGGACGGCTCTAAAATGAGCCCCAGTGGCGTGCCCCGCGGAATCCACATGCCGGCCAGTGACGAGGCGTGAAGAAAGCTCCAGACACCGTCCTGCTTTGCGGTCACTTGAAGCGAGGCCGCTTCGCTCTCCAGTTCGTCGAGGTTTTCCTGGTTGGCGGTAATCCGTTTTTCGAGCGGCTGGATGGCGGAGGGCTCCTTGAACCTGGCGTAGCGGAGACGCTCGTGCAATTCCTCCTGCAGAGCGCGCGCCTGGGTGAGCCGGGAAACGAGTTCCGGATTTTCCATGGTGATGAGCACATCGCCGGCCTTCACGGCGCCTCCGGGCGAACCCTTGACGCCTGTCACATATCCGCCCGCCTCCGTGATCAGCGCGGTGTAATGCGTGGATTCCACGATGCCCTTCGCCTCAATATGCCGCGGCCACGGGAAGAACTGCAGAAATCCTATCACTATTGCCGCAATTCCGATGGTCGTATAAACGGCGCGACGGCGGTTTTTGTCGAGTTCCGCATGGGCGCTGAGATACCGGATCAGGCGGATCGCAGGCGCGATAATCCAGCCAACGATGCACGCCACCACCATGATCAGGCCAAGGATCAGGAACTGATCCGCCACAAACAGCAGCACGGCCCCGAAAACAAAAATACGATAGACGCCGCTGGTGATGCCAAAGCCGGTCATCCATGCCTTTTCGTGCGGATTCTCTGCAGGACTGCGCGATTTCCTGAGACCCCACACCCAGCGTTTCCAGAGATGCTTGAGGTGCATGGTTGAACGCTGTGCCAGATTCGGCATCCCGATCAAATCCGTCAGAATGTAATAACCGTCGAAGCGGAGCAGCGGATTGAGATTGAAAATCAGGGTGCTCACCGAGGTGATGAACATGATGTTATAACAAATCGCGTTCACTGTTCCGCCGGAATCGCTCCGCGCCCACAGCATGGCGCAAAGCGAGGCGAGAAACAGCTCCACGATCATGCCCGCAGCGCCCACGAGCACGCGCTGACGGCGGCTGCGCAGCGACCAACTGGAGGTCACATCCACATATGGCACAGGGGTAAAAACCAGCAGCATCACGCCCAGGGTGTGCACTTCCCCGCCAAACTTCCGGCAGAACACGGCGTGTCCCATTTCGTGCAGCAGTTTTGACAGGATCAGTGCCAGATAAAACAGCGCCAGATTTTCCGGAGCCAGAACTGCCTTGCCCTGTGCCAGCAGCGCCGGCCAGTTTTCAAACACTGTCTTCAATCCCAGCCCCAGCACCACCAGCCACAGTAAAAGGCCGATGGGTGACACGAGCCACCCCACCCACGGCAAAATGCGCACGATGAAGCGGTCCGGATCCACGAGCGGGATGCGCAGGAACATGATGCTCAGCAGACGCGAGCGCAGTTCCCGCTGCTCCCGTTTCTGTTTGCGGCGGAAGAGTTCGCCGGCGTCCCCGGCATCGTAATGCAGCAGATTGGCCTGATAAAGCTGCCCAAGCAAATTCACACACTCCTGCTGACCCGGCGCCGTTTCCGGAAAGAGATCCAAACACTGCGTCCACGCCTCCTCCACACGCAGGCCGGCATCGAGCCGCGCGATGAATTCCCATGCCTGCGGACGAATGCGGAAGTACTTCCCGGCAAGATCGTCCTCGATCACATACCAGCGCTCGCCGCGAAACATCTGGCGATGCACTTTCACTCCGCGCCGCAGCCGCAACTGCCGGGTGGCCACGCGGTGCCATGATTCGCTGAAAGTGGGAAGGGCGCTGCTCATGGAATGAGGGTGTGACTAGCGCCTGATGGAGCCGTGCGCAAGGACGGTACAGAATGACGAAACCCGAAGCCCATTTGTCTGTTCCGACCCGGTTTTCTGATTTCGGAATTCCCCGTTCCTCTCCCCTTGCATTCGCCCTCCCCCCGGCCCTGTAATGGTGCTCCTCATGAACGACCAGCCGTCTGCTCTGCTCATCAAGTTTCCAGGGACCAATTGCGATGCGGAGACCTCCCGCGCTCTGCAAACTGCGGGCTTTGGAACAAATATCGTACCTATTTCTCTCGTCACACCGGACCACTTGAAGGCCGCCCAACTCGTGGTGATGAGCGGAGGATTCTCCTACGGAGACTACGTCATGGCAGGGAGGATCGCGCAACTCGTCACCGAAAGGAAGCTGGGCCATTCATTGGAACATTTTATCTCCGGCGGCGGCTATGTGCTCGGGATCTGCAACGGCTTTCAGATTCTAACGAAGATCGGCGTCCTTCCCCAGGGCTCCCTCATCGACAACGCCAGTGGCCGTTTCCAGTGCCGCTGGGTGAAATTGAAAACTCTCCAGCGGGACAATCCGTTCCTCGCCGAACTCCCTGACGAATGGGAACTGCCTATCGCCCACGCGGAGGGACGATTTGTGGCGCCTGAAGGCAAGGCGGAGGAGTACTTGGCCAGGGGTCTCGTCACTCTCCAATACGCGGATGAAGTGAACGGTTCCACGCTTCGGATTGCCGGACTTCAGGATGAGACAGGGCGTGTCTTCGGCCTCATGCCGCACCCGGAGCGCTTCCTTTACCGCTCGCACCATTATGATCCGGACTGGACAGACGGCTCGGAGCATGGCTACGGCTATTACTTCTTCCGCTCGATTTGGCGCGAACTCAGCGGTGGACGCAAACTCGTCGCCTCCGCCTAACCATCTTTACTCCAACCGACATTCTCCTGCATGGGCAAGCTCACTTATAAAGAGTCCGGAGTGGATACCAGGGCCGCTGCCGCTCTCGTCGGCGATGTCTTTGGTGAACTCGGGCGCCGCACCCAAACCAAACGCAAGCTCTTCGGCGCGTTCGGTCTCTTCGCTGCGGCCTATGACCTGAGCGACTACAAGGAACCGGTTATTGTCACCGGCTGTGATGGAGTCGGCACCAAGCTGGAACTTCTCCTCGAACACGATCTCCTCGAAACCGCCGGTAAGGACCTCGTGGCCATGAGCGTGAACGACGTGCTGACCACCGGTGGCGACCCTGTCCTGTTTCTCGACTATATCGGCATCGGGCGCATCGACAAATCGCAGATCACGCGCCTGATCTCCGGTATGACTGAGTGGCTCAGCCTCTGCGATTGCATCCTGGCGGGCGGTGAGACGGCCGAGATGCCGGGTATCGTGCCTGACGGAATGATCGAACTCAGCGGATTCGCGATCGGCGCCGTGGAAAAGAGGGACCTCATCAATCCGGAACGCGTGCAGCCCGGTGATGTGCTTGTGGGTTATCCCTCCGACGGCTTTCACGCCAATGGCTGGAGTCTCGTGCGTCGCGTGTTGAAGGAACATGCGGATGAATTCACCCCGGAAGAGATCAAAGCCATGCTCGCGCCCACACGGCTTTATCACGGAGAAGTCGCTTCGCTGCGTGCCGCCGGTGCCGACATCAAGGCCATGGCCCATATTACCGGTGGTGGCCTAACTGAAAACCTCGAGCGCTTTCTCGGGGAGAAAGGCGCCGACCTTTCCATTCCCGCATGGACCCTCGGAGCCATCCCGAAGGTTCTCAGCCATTGCGACGCCGAAAGCCAGATCGACACCTTCAACATGGGCTGGGGCTGGGTGGCCATTATTCCCCCCGAAGACACGGAAAAGGCTCTCGTCGCGGGTCCCGGCGCGAGGGAACTTGGCGTCATCACCAGCCGACAGGGTGTTAGGGTGAAAGTGGGGTAGCTCCTCAATCCTTCAGCTTTATTGCTTTCCGCAGCGTTCCGGCATAGCCGAAGTGTATATCATCCAAAAGCCATTTCCCAGCGCGTCGCACAAATAGCGCCTCATCCGTAACCAAATCGAGTTCACCGTGGTATAGTGCGGTAAGTTGGACTGGAACGAACGCCCGGTCACCGATCATCTTAGGTTTACCCAACTGAAATTGCTGGGGATGTTCATATCCGCTCAGAAAAACGGGACCCTCACCCAGAGGCAGCTTCAAATTTTCTCCGCGGTGCTTCCGGAACCACTCATTGATCTCGCGCCGCTGCGCCGCAAAACGCCGCAGCAGTGACGGCGTGAAACACGCCCCCAAGTGTTCCGTCCCGGCTTTCGATAAGTTTCCGCGAACTCCAAAAAAGGTCTCATTGGAATAAAGCGCCCGCGCGGTATCCTCCGGCCGGTCACCGGGTGCTGGCGGTTTCCCGGTTGGCCGGAACGCATTACTCCATGTCACTAATTCCTCGTCCTTTTCCCCGGAAAGTCCGCCACAGGATGAAAATGCCAGTGCTGCGAAGACGCAGAGCACATTGGCCCTCTTAGAAACTAAAAGGCGGCAATAAGTCATGACATTTCGAAATCTGATAGTCCGCACCTGTAGCACTAATTTACGGTTTCTTCTCTTCGACGAGTACTACCCGCTGTGTCCCAATTGAATTATGATCCCAACTCCCCTTCAACGCCGCGCCAAAGTAGAGCGTCCCTCCTGTTCCCGCCACGTCCAGCAGCAAAAACGGCGTCACCCGTCCGCATCGATCCTCCGCGCCTCCTGACAATCCGGTCAGCAGGCCTCTGTCCTTCCAGGTCAATCCATCGGCACTCTCCGCCCAGAGCACACCTTTCCCGGATTCATGAACCATGACATAGCGCTTTCCCGCGTGCGTCACTTGCAGCGCGCCGGCGCCTTCCAGCACCGGCTTCATGCGCCGCTTCCACGTCAGGCCGTCGGTGGATTCCGCACAGCCCGCTGCCCTGCCGTGACGTTTCACGGAGGCAGCGGTCATGTCTGACGCCGCGGCGGCGTCCGTCGCCTGGCCGTCGTACCACATTTTGAAAACGCCGCCTTCGTGCATCACCGAGGGTCGTCCTGTTTTGAGCGAGTCCCACGCATTGCCGACTCCGCGGCCCAGGACCACGCCGCGCTTCGTCCACGCGATACCGTCTTTCGACGTCGCTGCTGCGATCTCGTCCGACTCACCGGTTTCAGCCACCGTGTAGAACATCCACCACACTCCCTCCACGCGCACTACTGATGGGTCGTTCACGTGGTTGGCACTTCCGCGATCAAGCACTACGCCGCGTTTCCTCCATATCCTGCCGTCCGGCGATTCCGCCAAGTGAATGCGGTCATGCCCGTCGCGGCCCTGGCCGCCATACCACATCAGCCAGCGTGCGCCATCGCGATGCACTTCCGGAGCATAGACGTTGCCATGGCCGTGGGGTGCCCGTTCTGAATCCGCCTCGCCCCGAAGCAGAATCGCGGCATTGCCGCCACTGGCAGGCTGTCCGGGATCGGATGCGCAGAGCGGCGCCGCGAGGCAAAGGACCGGCATCGTGGTGATGAGACAGGAAAGGAAACGCCTCAGGTTCAAAATCACAGACACAGCTTTCGGCGGGCAGCGCGTTTCAGTCCAGCGCGCGAATTTCAGGAGACGCGGCGTTGACTGCGATGCACGGGCGGAGACCGGTAGGACCTTCCAGCATGCATCCGTCCTCTCCTTTCTCCCGCCGCGCGTTCATGCGGCACACGGCCTTCGCGTTGAGCCTTCCCCTTGTCTCTCCCGCGGAGGAAAAGGACAAACCCGGCTCCCCGGTCCGCCACCGGTTCCTCTGCTGCGACTACCAAGGGAACAAAGTCGCCATCGTTGCCGCCGATGGCACCGTCGAGTGGGAGTTCCCTGCTCAGACGCCGCAGGACTGCTGGATGCTCCCCAACGGCAATATTCTCTTTTGTTATACTCATGGCGCCCAAGAAGTGTCACGTGACAAAAAGGTCGTGTGGGAATACCGCGCACCCGATAAGGCCCAGTGCCACTCCTGCCAGCCTCTTCCTGATGGCCGGGTGCTGGTGGCTGAGTGTGGGATGAGCCGTATCATCGAAGCCGGACGCGACGGCAAAGTGGCAAAGGAAATCAAAGTCGCCTCCCAGGCGAAAAACATGGGACACCAGTTTCGCGGCACCCGCAAAACTGCGGACGGTCATTATTGGGTTTGTTTGATGGATGAAAAAAAGATCGTCGAACTCTCGCCGGAAGGCACTCTGCTGCGCGAAATTCCTGTCGATGGATTTCCGCACGCCGCTATCAAATTACCGGACGGACATCTTCTCATCACCCTCGGTCCCGCGGTGAAGGTGATCGAACTGGACACGAATCTCAAAACCGTCTGGGAACTCGGCGAAAACGAGGCGCCGGGAAATCCGCTGCGCCTCCCCGCCGGATGTGTGCGCCTGCCCAATGGAAATACCCTCGTCTGCAATTATCTCCCCGGCGGGTTCATGGGCAAACAGCCTCAGGCATTCGAAGTGACCCGGGATAAGAAAGTCGTCTGGGAATTTGCCGACCACGCCCGTTTCAAAACGGTGAACCAGATTTATCTCCTCGACTCCTCCGGAGAGGCAAAGAAGGGCGAACCCCTTCGCTGAGGCTCAAGGCTGAATTCCCATCTTCTGCCCCCATGCCGCCGCGGCTTCGGGGTCGGTCTTTCCCCAGCGCGCGATGAGAGCGCCGGCGGCACTGTTGAAGGCGGGCGTTTTCGACCGCGCCTCCAGCCATGCGGCTGCCTCGGCGGCATTCTTTTTTCCCCATTCATCGGTCAACCGTTCGAGGCAGCCACTGCCGGCAAACCACGGCTCATTGAGGAAAGGCTCAAACGCCGCCGCTTTTTCCGGCGCTTTGATATTCACCATGCCGTGCAGCAAAGACTGCGCGGCGGCGGACTTGAAGGCAGTGGAATCTTCGCCGGCCGTTTGGTCGAGGGTCCTCAGCCACTCCGCAGCCCTTGGGACACCGCCCTGATTGAGAAACTCCCGCGTGAAAGCCCCCGCATGCCGGATGCGGTCTTCCGCTGGGAACATTTGCAGGTATTTCCACGCACGGTCCGCATCCGTTTTTAATACACCCGAAATCAAGGCCGCTCCCGCCTGGTCGCGCATCTTTCCGTCCGGCAGGCCATTCCACCACTTCACCGCCTCCTCCGGGGAGGCCGCGGCCCACGCGCTCATGCACCGGCGGTGAAAATCATAAAGGTTCGCATCGGGTGATTTCAGCACCTCCCGCGTGCGTTCCATGGCACGAAGTCCATCCCTGGCCCCGGCAAACTCCATGAACATATCAAACTCCGCCGGGAACAGCCGCCCCTGCTGGTCGTGTGCTTTGAATCCATCCACCACGAACTCGATATCCCCTGGCCGGAAGTGCTGCAGCATTTCGAGCAGCTTTTGCATCCGTTCCGGCGCACTGCGAATGGCCAGTACCTCCGTGGTCCGTTCCGTCAACGCCTTCCGGTGGGCCTCCACATCTGCAGATTCCACCCGTGCAAGCCACTCGATCTCAGCTTTTGTTTTGCCGTCTGCGGACGCGCTGTCGGCGACTCGCGAGCCGGTCCGGGTGTTGCCTGCCGGGACCGCCGCCGCCGTGATGGCACTCTTCTTTCCCAGCGTGTCTTCACCCCCCTTCCCGCCTCCCCACAAGAGGTAACCTCCCCCCAAACCCGCGGCAATTCCGCCGAGGATCGATAGAATAAGAGCGAAACGAGTACGCGACATGGGAGGGACTATCGTCATAACGAAGGGGGAATGATAGTGGGGATGATGCGATCAGAAGCCCCGAGGTGACGAAGAAAATCGCGATTTATTGGCCCTGCTGTCACCACCCAGCGTTGCGGAGGGCGCTCAGGCCTCCAACCTCTGAGTCGCGGCGCGGTCCGGAACCGTTTCTTTCTCCTTTTCGCGATCGCCGTCGCGGTTCCGCTCAGTGAGGAACTGAGCCAGCCGCTCGCGGAAGACGAGAGGCGTCAGCGCCTGAAAGAGTGTGCCTTCAGCACAGATGGAGATTTGTCCCGTTTCCTCGGAAACGACGACAGCAATGGCGTCGGTTTGCTCGGTGATGCCCATCGCGGCGCGGTGGCGCAGGCCAATGCTGCGATCGGCGAGTTCCCGCTGGCTGACGGGAAAGACGCAGCCGGCGCCCTGGATACGGCCGTTGCGCAGGACCATGCCGCCGTCGTGGAGGGCGGTCTTCGGGTGGAAAATGGTCAGGACCAGTTCCGGGGTGAAGGAGGCATCGATTTCCACACCGGTTTCCACGAACTGGTCGAGGTCCATGCCGCGCTCGAAGGCGAAGAGAGCGCCGAACCGCTTGGCGCTGAGCTGCTGCACCGCCTCCTGCATGATGTCCAAAAACTCCGCACTGGCACGCCTTGCAGAGAACAGCCGGTGACTGCCCAGACTAACAAATGCACGGCGCACTTCCGGCTGGAAAATCACCACCAGCACGAGGCCACAAAAGAGTGCGAAACTGCGGATGAGATCCATGCGCAGCAGGTAAGCCACCACGAACAGAACCCCCACAATTCCACCAATGACGGCAAGGAGGCGCGCTCCGCTGGCATAGCGCATATAACGCCACGCCACGAAGAGTGAACCCACCATCAGGGTCACCTCGATGATCGGACGCCAGTTTGCTGTCAGGAACTCTCCCATGCGCTTGAGAGCTAAAAATACGGCACTTGAAGCGGGCCGCCAGTAATAGATTAACGGGAGCGAAAGTTTTTTCGGGAAATCATGTCAGGAAACGGGGAAACACCGGTCTCGCTGCATGGGACGCATGACCGGCGGAATTCTTCACCGGAATCGCATCATGATGTGAAGGTCCGTCCAAATTCAGGAGGATTCCTCAAGCCTCAACGGGCGCCATACACCGGGTGCAAGCTCCCCGAGTTCCACCGGGCCGATCCTCGTGCGATGGAGGGCTGTGACGACGCAACCCTGGCTGGCGAACATGCGGCGAACCTGGTGATATTTTCCTTCACGAAGGTGAAGACGGGCGGTGCGGGCCCCAGTGATTTCCAACTCAGCCGGGAGGCAGGGTTTTGGCTCGTCACGAAGTTGCAGGGTGCCAGACGCAAAGATGGCGGCGAGGCCGGAAGGCAGATCTCTGTCCACGGTGACCTCGTAGGTTTTCAGTATATCGTGCTTTGGAGAGGTCCAGTGGTGAATGAACGCGCCATCGTCCGAGAGGAGGATGAGGCCACTGGTCTCCTTGTCGAGCCGGCCCGCGGTGACCGGCGGAGGCTGACGGCGCATCCATGCGGGGGGGAGCTGGTCGTAGATGAGCGGGCCTTCGGCGGAATTATGTGAACAGACGCACCCAAGGGGTTTGTGGAAGGCGACATACAGACCGTGGGGAAAATCGACGGGCTTCCCTCTCACCAGCACGGCAGCGGGATCGACGCGCTGCTCCGGACGTGTGAGAGGCTCGCCATTCAGGGTAACGAGACCATCTCGAATCCACGCCTGAGACTCACGCCGGGAGCAAAAGCCGAAGCGGGAGAGCAATTGGTCGAGGCGAAAGAGAGCAGGCACGGGCAGGATGCTATGGCACGGAAATTTCGGGTGTCATCCGTGCGCGCCCTGTTTTATCTGAGGCATGCATCTTTACCGGAAGAACAATGAACTTGTCGCAGTGGACGGCGAACGCGCAGTGCGTCTTGTCGGAGTGGACATGAATGACATCTTTTCCACAAATGATCCTGCGGCCCTGGTGCGCAGGGCGATGGAAAGGGGCACAGAAGCCGCCATGCCAGACCCGGAGCAGCATTTTCAACCACCCGTGCAGTCCCAGGAAATCTGGGCGGCGGGAGTGACCTATTTTCGCAGCCGGGTCGCCCGGATGGATGAGTCCAAGGAAGCTGGTGCGTCTGTCTTTTACGATATGGTGTACGAGGCGGAGCGTCCGGAACTGTTTTTCAAAGCGACGGCGGCCCGCACGCGGGGACACGGAGACGGAGTGCGTATTCGCGCGGATTCGGCGTGGAACGTTCCGGAGCCGGAACTGACGCTCGCCATCAATGCGTCCGGACGTGTCTTCGGATTCACCATTGGCAACGACATGAGCTCACGGGACATCGAGGGTGAGAATCCGCTCTATCTGCCGCAGGCCAAAGTTTACCGCGGCTCATGCGCCGTAGGGCCGTGCCTGCTTATTGCCGACGCACTCCCTCCGCAGACCGGCATTCATCTTGCCATCACGCGCGAGGCAAACGTCGCGTTCGAAGGCAGTACTTCCCTCTCTCAGTTGAAGCGTGGTTTTGATGAACTGGCCGGCTGGCTTTTCCGTGAAAACGAATTCCCTAACGGATGTCTGCTGCTTACGGGCACAGGCCTGGTGCCTCCCGGGAAGTGGACGCTGGCGACTGGCGATACGATCACGATTCGGATCGACGGCATCGGAACCCTGGAAAACGCGGTGGAGGAATGACGGCGCGCGCCGTGCCCTCTTACTTTACCGGCGGTTTTAACTTGTTAAGCTTCTCTTTCACCCACGCCATCTTGTTCTGGTCCTGGGGATCTTCGACAGGTGAAGACTCCCAGTCCGCATAGGCCTTGGTGAGTGCGGCGACAGCGTCTTCGCGGTGCGAAGGACCGGCGCGTTCGTGCAGGCGGGCAGTGGCCGTCCATGCGCGGGCGGAAATGCGGCGGCATTCGCGTCGCTCCTTTTCGCTGAGAGAGTTTTCACCCATCAATTCAGTGGTAAGACTAATGGCTTCAGTCTGCCGTTTGAGCGCGTTGGTGTGGTCGCCGGAGTGCTGCAGCAGTTCCCCGTTCAAAGCCCATGAAGTGGCGAGGAGCAGGCGAATGCCGTTGTTCAGCGGCGTAGAACCATTGAGGTTTTCAAGAAATTCGACCCCCGAGTTCTGATATCCAAGCGCTTCCTTCGCTCCCGCGGGTGTTGAATTGTTGGCGTATTTCAGTTGCGCAACTTCATTATAAACCGTCGCCAGCGAGGTTGTGTAATCCGGGTTGTCCTGCTGCTCCCTCACCAGTTCGAGGTAAAGCTTGACGCTTTCATTGAATGCGATGCTGGCATCGTACTGGCGATCGAGACGGATTAACAGGCGGCCCAGCTCAAAGTATCCGTGAGCCAGGCGGCTGCGGCACGGGATCGACTTGGGATTTTCCTTATCATAGGCGTAGAGAAGGTCCACTCCTCCTGAGTGCTTGTTGAAGGCTTCCTCCAGCAACTGCGCGCTTTTTTGCCTGGCTCCCTCATCGGTGGAAGGCTGGGAAGCGGCTTCGGCAGCATCGATTCTGGCCAGTTCGATTTGCGCATCCGCGAGCAGGAACCGGTCTTCGGGAGCCAGCTTTTCATTTTCCGGCTTGCCGACAAGGCCCACGATTTTGATCAGCGCGTCCCGCGCCGGCTCCGCCTGTCCGCGTTCCGCGAGGGCGTGGCCTTCGAGGTAGAGATTTCGCGCATAGGCGCGCGCCGCCTCCGCGTCCGACTTGTGCGCGGCGACCCACTTTTCAAAGGAGTCGGAAGCCTTCCGCAGGTGGGGCAGTGCGTCCTCAATCCGGTGCTGGGCGGAAAGGATGCTTCCGATGAGCGACTCCACCCGGCCCGTAAGCCCGATGAGGTCCAGAGGAAAATCTCCCGCCGCGGCGATGGCGGCCGCCTCAAGATCGCGCGTCAGCTTTTCAAGGATGGGAAGGGCGGCGGTATCATCTCCGAGTGCTGACTTAAGGCTCGCAAGCTGCCAGCGGGCCTCCATGCCGGTGCCATCAGCGGGAGCATTTTCGAGGACATCACTGCAGTGGAGCGCCACGGCGCGAACCGCAGTGCGCCACCCCGGAACTTCGTCGTCTTCCAGAGGCTTGCTCGCAAGCACCCTGGCGATCAATTCCATACCCCGTTTGAGCAGCGCGGTGGCTTGCTCGGCCTTTACCGTCTGAGTTTCGGCACGGGCGGCGGCGGCGTCATTCTCCATCCGCGGAAGACGGGAGGAGAGTTCCTCTACAGTGGAGCGGGTGGCCCCAAGGTCGCTCTCCACTTTCAGGCGCCGGGTTCGCTCTTTGAACGCGTAAGCCCCAATGCCGGCAATCGCGAGGAGAGAAAACACCGCCATGCCTGCCCCCATGGAAAACATCGAACGCGATTCCTTGTGGTTTTCCTGCAATTCCTTGCTCACGCGCGAAAAACGCCGGAAAAACCGGCGGCGGCGCGGTGCCGGTTTATCGCCGTCAAAAGCGTCGGCCGTTCCTTTTTCGCCGATGGCGGCGTTTTCGCCCGCGGCAGCCTGAGGAGGCAGCGCACATTTTTGCAGAGCTTCTACCGCGGCCTTCATGTCGCTGAAGCGGGCCGCGGGGTCCAAAGAAAGGCATTGCTCGACGATTTTCCGTCTGGCTGCCTCCTCTTCGGTCGCCGGTTCCGCCGGCCAGGGTGTCGATGGTTCTTTCTCCAACCACTCGGCAAACGATTCTCCTTCGAGATTCAGCTCCTCGGTCCGGCCCGCCACGATCGAATCGAAAACCGTTGTCCCCCTTGGCCATGACCCGCAGAGCAAACGCCACGCAATGACCCCAAAAGCGTACACGTCCCGACCGTGAGCCTGGCCTTCCTCCAAAAGCCGTGTTGCGGAGCGCCAGTGTTCCGGCGGGATGAAACCCATCTGTTCATGCAGCCGCGTAACCGGCGCGCCGGTCAACCACCCCTGCCCCACATCACCCACGAGCACCGCCGGCTCACCCGAGGGTCCGGAACACACGAAGACATTTCCTCCGCTCAGCCCTGTATGCACAATTCCCTCGGTATGAAGCCATGCGAGCGTATTGGCGAGACTGTCGAGAAGGGTCCATGCCTCGCGTACCGGCAAGCGGCCCGCCAGTTGTTCCAAAGACAAAGCGCCCTCCGGCAGGAGCGCCATCGTCAGATGCGGCGCGTGCGTGGACAAATCATAACTGTAAATGCGGACAAAGTCGCTGCGCTCTCCTTCCTTGCGAAGCCGCTCAAGGCACCAGCTCAGGTAGTGCGGATGGAAAGTCCCCGGCGTAAGCACTTTCACCGCACACTCGAATTCGCCGTTCCACAGAGCTTTCCATACAGAACCGAATGTTCCGCTGCCGCGACAGCCGTCGAATTTGTAGCCGGAGATAACTGGGGATGACATTGCGGGTCGGTGATTGTCTGCGGGACAGGTTGATATTTAACCTCTACTGAGGGTAGTTAGCAACTCCCATAATCAGCAATTTCGCGGCTCCCCCTTTACGCCGGATGCGATTTGGCTACCATCCGCCCCTTTCCGTCGCCACGCCAGCGGAAATTACTACTTTTTCGATAATGATGACAAGTACAGAGATTCGGCAAAGCTTTCTTGATTTCTTCAAGTCGAAGCAGCACACCATCGTGCCCTCCAGCAGCCTGCTGCCGGACAGCCCGAACCTGCTGTTTACCAACGCGGGGATGAATCAGTTTGTGCCGATCTTCCTTGGACAGGTGGAGTGCCCCTACAAGCCGGGCCGGGCGGCAGACACGCAAAAATGCATTCGTGCAGGGGGAAAACATAATGATCTCGATGACGTGGGGCTGGATACCTACCACCATACGTTTTTCGAGATGCTCGGGAACTGGAGCTTTGGGGATTATTTCAAGAAAGAGGCCATCACATGGGCGTGGGAATTGATCGTCGAGGTGTGGAAGTTTCCGGCGGAGCGGGTGTATGCGACCATTTACCAGCCCGGCCCGGGCGATCCGTCCGAGCGGGATCAGGAGGCCTGGGACATTTGGGCGGAGAAGTTCCGCAGCATCGGACTGGACCCGGACATTCACATCGTGAATGGAAACAAGAAGGACAATTTCTGGATGATGGGTGAGACCGGCCCATGCGGGCCATGCACGGAAATCCACGTGGACCTGACGCCGGGGCCGGTGCGTACGAGCGTGGAGCGGCAGAAGGCGGGAGCGATGCTGGTGAATGGCCCGACGGCGGACTGCATCGAGATTTGGAACAACGTCTTCATTCAGTACAACGCGAACCCTGACGGCTCCTTCGTCCCGCTGCCGGCGCAGCACGTGGATACCGGGATGGGATTCGAGCGAGTGGTGTCCATCATCCATGGGACGAAGAACTTCACCGAATTTGAGAACGCGAAGATTTCGAACTACGAGACGGACGTGTTCAGGCCGATCTTTGATGAGATCGAGAAGCTGAGCGGGAAAAAATACGGCAGCACCCTGCCCAAACCCGGGAGCACCGGGGAGACGGAACAGGAGAAGGTGGATGTGGCGTTCCGCGTGATCGCGGACCACATTCGCACGCTGAGCTTCAGCATCGCGGATGGGATTGTGCCGGGGAATGGGGATCGCAATTATGTGCTGCGGCGCATTCTGCGGCGGGCGGTCAGGTATGGGAGAACGCTCGGGTTTACGCAGCCGTTTTTCTACAAGCTGGTGGACGTGCTGGCGGCACACATGGGGAATGTTTTTCCGGAATTGAAGAAACGGAAGGACTTCGTGAAGCAGACTCTCAAGACGGAGGAGGAGGCGTTTAACCGGACACTGGATACCGGAATTCAGCTCTTCGAAGGGATTGCGGCGAGGACGAAAAAGGAAATTGCGGGCGAGGATGCGTTCAAGCTCTACGACACCTACGGCTTCCCTGGCGATCTCACTGAATTGATGGCGCGCGAGCGAGGCCTGACAGTGGACAAAGATAAATTCGAGAAACTGATGGAAGAGCAGCGTGAACGCGCGCGCGCCGCCCAGAAGAAGACTGTCATCAAACTTTCCGAAATCGAAACCACAGATCCCACCAACTTCCTCGGGTACGATTCGAGCGAACAGGAGGCGAAGGTGATCGAAGTCGTCCACATGGGGGACAAGGCGGCGGTGGTGCTCGACAATTCTCCTTTCTACGCAGAAATGGGCGGGCAGCTTGGGGATACAGGGACGCTGCTGAGCGGAGCGGAGATTATTCCGGTACTGAACACGCAGAAGTCGGGCAATACGTGGCTGCACTATGTGGATGCGGACACCCATTTGCAGGCGGGTGCGACGGTGACGGCGAAGGTTGATCCGGAACGCCGGGCGGCGATTTCGCGGCATCACAGTGTGACGCATTTGCTGCACTGGGCGCTGCATGAAGTGGTGTCGTCCGATGCGACGCAGAAGGGCTCGTATGTGGGGCCGGAGAAGCTGACGTTCGACTTCAACAGCGCGGCATTGACGCCGCAGCAGGTCGCGGATGTGGAGCGGCTGGTGAATGAGCGCATCGTGGAGAACGCTCCGATTTCCTGGCACGAAGTGAAATACGCGCAGGTCAAAGAGCGCGCGGATATCATGCAGGCGTTCGGGGAAAAATATGGAGATGTGGTGCGCGTGGTGCAGATTGGCGGGAAGTCCGGCGCACTGGACGGCTACAGCATGGAACTGTGCGGCGGCACGCACGTGCGCGGCACGGGGGAGATTGGGCTGTTTCGCATCAATGGCGAAGCGGCGACGGGCGCAGGTATTCGGCGCATTGAGGCGGTGGCAGGGTTGACGGCTTACGAGCAGGCACTGGTGGATAGCGGGCGCTTGAAGCAACTGGCGGCAAAGCTCGGAAGTCCCCTTCCCGATCTGGAGAAGAAACTGGAATTGCTGGTGGAGCACGCGAAGACACTGGAGAAAACGCTCAAGGCGGCGCAGCAGCGCGAGGCTTCCGGGCGCGCGAAGGAGTTGCTGAGCACAGCGACTAACAATGCGATCGTGGCGAATCTCGGAGAGGTGGATGCGGACTATGCGATGGCGGTGAGCGATGCGCTCAAGGGGCTGTTCAAAGGCGTGGTGGTGCTCGGCACGTCGGGCGGCGGAAACGTGGCGCTGATTGCGACGGTGCCGCCGGAATTGCAGTCGAAGGTGCAGGCCGGAAAGATCATCCAGAGCATTGCGCCAATCGTGGGCGGAAAGGGAGGCGGAAAGCCGGACTTTGCGCGCGGCGGCGGGAAAGACACGGCAAAGCTGGACTCGGCGCTGGCGGAGGCGCGGAAGCTCGCGGGCAGTTAAAATCCCTAACATCAATCCATGCTTGCCAGCCGGGAGGCATTCATTCTTACTTGCGATCACCAACCCCCAAAACCAACCCAACCTAACACTATGGGCAAAATTCAATTCGGCTCGGAAGTTTACACCTGGTTCATGCAGAAGTCCGGCAAGGGCTACGATAACAAACTGGACCACATGATCAAAGTGGCCGCGGAATCCGGGTTCACCGGGATCGAGCCGATGGTGCTCGAAATTTCCCAGTCGGCGCTTGGCTGCTCGAAATACTGGCTCGGTGATTTCGCCGATCCGGCGCGGCTTAAGGATGCGCTGGATGCGAACAAGATGAAGCTTTGTGGTTTGGCGCTCATCTGCTCCTGGGACGGCGACACGGAGACGGATGCCGAGAAGGAGGCGACAGACTTTACGATCAAGCTGCTCAAGAACTTCCCGGGCGCGATGCTTGGCACGGTGACACTGCCGAGCGGACGGAAGAATGACCTCCAGCGCCGGCGTTTGAACGTGGCGCGGAACATCAATGCGGTATCGAAGCGCGCAACGGATGCTGGCCTCAAGTGTTCGTACCACCCTAACAGCCCTCCGGCATCCATTGTGCGCACGCAGGAGGACTACGATGTGGTGCTCAGCAGCCTCGATCCGAAATACACCGGCTGGACTCCGGATGTGGGGCACATCGCACGCGGCGGCATGGATGTCATCGCGACGCTCAACAAGTGGGCACACCTCGTAAACCACATCCATTACAAGGACTTCTCCGGCAATGGTCCCGAGCCGTGGGCGCAAATGGGCACCGGCAAACTGGACTTCCACAAGATCACCGAATGGCTGACACTGCGGAACTACGAAGGCTGGATCATCTGCGAGGATGAAGCCCACGTAGCCGTGGACGATCCGGACGGCGTCACGCGGCAGAACGGTCAGTGGTGCAAAGATAACCTCGTGCCGCTGGTGTAAGACTTGTTAGAAATCAGCATTTAGACGGGACGCCCGGTCTGTGAAGGCCGGGCGTTTTCTTTTACATCGTGGTGGCATGAAAGCGGATTTCACGGGCGGCGGCGAATCGCGGATCGTCGGTCAGGAAGTCGCGTTGGTCGTTGGTGGAAGAAAGCGCGGGAAGGAGGAGCCAGTCCATGATGCGGTCATGGCGGAAGCGCCAGCCGGCGTCATCGCCGGAGCCTTTGCGCAAGAGACGGTACCGAGTCAATACCGCTGCGATGTCCGGGAACCTGTCCATGTTCACCGACGGGGCGCCGGTGAGGCGTGAGGCGCACAGATGCGTGGCAAAGGCGAGTTCCGGGAAGGGCGTTCCGGTGGCGGTTTCGTAATCGGCTTTCATCTGTCCGACGCGCTGAGCGAGCAATTGGCCCGGCTGCGGTATATCGCCGGAAGCGAGTACCTCGGCGGCGAAGACGGCGTCCATGGGATTGGACAGCATCCGGCGGATCGCGCGGGTGCGAGGATCGGTTTCCGGCTGTGAACGGATGTCCGCCAGGAAATCGCGGACGCGGGAGGCAAAGGCTTCACGCTTTGCGGCTACAGACCCGCCGTGCATGGCTTCGATGGCCGCGTGGCCTTGCTTGAGAAGAAATTCGTTAGTATCCTCCGGGCGCAACGGGAGGACTTCATATACTGATGAGTTTTTGGGGGCGATGCGGACCACCGGCTGGGTGGTCAGGAGAAACTTCCCGCCGCTCAGGAAATCCACTTCACTCACCAGACGCTCCTTCACCGGGTGTGCGGCTTCGTGCACGGCATCGATCATCACGAGAAGCGTGCCGGATTTCACCAGCATCCTGAGAAACGCGGGATCACCCTGCGCATACTCAGGCAAGCGCTGCCTTATTGTTTCCAGAAGACCATCCTGACAGGTCGAGGCCCTGACAAATGCGGCGGGAGACTGGCTCTCCACCGCGAGGCATTGCAACAGTGTGGTTTTCCCAAGACCGGAGACACCCTGAATGACCCACATTCCGCGGAGATTTCGCAGTTCTCTCAACGCAAGAACCGGTTCTCCTGCCGCGGACGAGAAAGGCGCCATGCGAACCGAACCAAAAAAGGTCCATTCATCGAAGGTCTGCGTCTCCTCCGGCGGAAGCAGTTCTTCACGGAACGGTTTCCATAACCAGGAATGGAATGCACGGCGACATCGAAACGCCCTCACAATCAACCCGATGCCGGTGAGCCAGCGCATCCACCGGTTCCAAACGATCCAGCGTGGTGCGACGAACCAGGGATACAGCAAAATTACCAGCAGCCAAAATGTTATCAGTCCCGCAAACAGACACGAGCCGATGAAGAGATTCCGCCAGAGAGGGTCCCTCTCGCGAGCCGCTTCCGCAGACATCAGCACGGAACGAACGTAATACGCCGGAATCCCCGGAATTGCCCCCATGTCACGGGCGACGCCTTCGAGCCATTCCGCGTCCGGTGGCGTCCAGTCGATCCGGGTGACTATGCGGTGAACGGTCGTGATCGTTTCTTCGAGGATACGCGGGCAGCGTTCTATTCCGCGAATTTGCCAAATGTCGCGCAATGCCTGAACCGCAGTTTTCCCTTCCGAAGGATTTTGCGGCAATGATGGCACCTGCTCCGAAAATCTCCGGGCCAACAGTGGCAATGCCGTTTTGAAAGGTTCCCGGGTTCCAAACATCCGTTGTGCGCTCTTCAAGATATACGGGGCTTCCGCGGGATGAGTCAGCGCAGATTCCATCACCACCGGAAAGGCCAGGTCTGAGATGTCAGGCCAAAGTGCGACCACTGTTTCAGTTGCCGCCATGCGCACATCCAGATCGGAATCGTCTAACCTTGCAAAGACCTGCTCACGAACCCCAATGGCTTTCAAAGCAGTCAGGACCTGTAATGTCCGGAGACGCATCCATGGCACAGGGTGCGCCAAAAGGGAGGCAATCTCAGAGGCATAGTCGCCGGGGTTGAGATCGGTGAGCGTCTCCAAAGCCACGGAGGCCACCGTCACATCTTTGTCATTGAGCGCCGGAAGGACTGCCGGGATCTGTTCCCGGGCATTTATTTTGCGGAGCAGATACAAGCACCGAATGCGATCCGCCGTGCCGTCGGTGTTCATATACCGTGCCACAAGAACTGCAGCTTTTGGATCGATCCACTTCTCGAGAAACGAAAAAGCCTTTTCTCTTTCCCCGGAGGGAGTTTTTGCGGAAAGCAATTCAGCGACTGCCAAAGCGCACTCTCCGGCCTCAAAGAGAGTTAGCGTTTCCAAAGCCTTTTCTCTGATCAAAGGCTTATCAGATGTTAGAAATTTCGCGATCTC
Organism: Verrucomicrobiales bacterium; assembly: GCA_035550135.1. GTDB lineage: Bacteria > Verrucomicrobiota > Verrucomicrobiia > Verrucomicrobiales > V1-33 > V1-33. Next base: position 194,886 of record DASZQB010000008.1, on the reverse strand, counting down.
CTGACAGCGGCTGTCGAAACCAAGGTCACGAATGCCCCGAACGGCCGCGGGATTCGGCACTATCCGAAGAAGCGCTTCCAGTTGCTCACTGGCGTGCCGCTCCACGATGATGCGGACGGCCTGACGAATGAGAGCCTGATCATTCGATTCATCCAGCGCCTGCGTGGCGAAACGCAGGGACTCGTCATAGCGCATGGCCCCAAGTTTGTAGAGCGCATCGGCGCAAGCCATCGTCATACCCGCGTCCTTCCCGTGATTCATCAAGGACTGAATTTTTGGAACCGAATCGCGGATGCCGAATGCGGCGAGAGTGCGTAAAAGCTCAAAATAGTAACTCTTTTCGACAATGACGACGGCGAGACCGGGTCCCCATCTCTGGCGCTGTGTCCTAAAGGGCTCCCATTTTTCCGTGGACGGATTTTCATCGAGCATTGCGATGAACCGTTCGGCATATTCCCGCGCATCCATCGCCGTGAGGGCAGTGAGGGCTTCCGTCCGAACGCTCGGATGTTCTTTCGAGTCAAGCAGCCGGGCGATCTCTTCTTTATGAGCACGGGCGTCAAGAATCCGCAGCGCCTGAAGAGCCGTGACCTTCGATTCCGGCGCGGGGGCGCTCAGAAACGGCGAAATACGAAGACCATCGGCCGCGCTACCCCATTTGCTCAGAGCATTTAGAGCGTCCTCCCGCATGTCTGAGGACCAAATAAGAAAGTTGGTGTAACTCTCGCCGTTGATATAGACCTGACGGTCCGGAGCATCGATAAGCGTGAGAGCTACCTCCAGCGCCCGAGAATCGCCCTGGTGGACAAGCTCCATCAGGAGGCGATGCCGAACCTCCACTGAAAGACCGTGCAAACGGAGCAATAGTTGATCCACGGCAGCCGGTTCGAACGCGCCGGGAAGGGCATTTGCGTTTGTCGCGTCGCGCGGAGTATCCGCGGCGACACCGCACAAACACAATCCCAATGGCACGCACACCAGCGCGAGGAAAGCGAACGGGATTCGAAGCGGTGAGATGAGCACGGGATGCAGAGAGTAGTGGCCGGTGGTGCACCTGTCTTGATCGCCCGGTCTGTGAAGGCCGGCCAATTCGTTTTTACATCATGGCGGCGTGGAGTCGGATTTCACGGGCGGCGGCAAATCGCGGGTCGTCGGTTAGGAAGTCTCTTTGGTCACTGGCCGACGAGAGCGCGGGAAGGAGGAGCCAGTCCATGATGCGGTCATGGCGGAAGCGCCAGCCGGCGTCATCGCCCGGGCCTTTGCGCAGGAGACGGTGACGGGTTAGAACCGCGGCAACGTCCGGGAATTCGTCCATGTTCACTGACGGCGCCCCGGTGAGGCGTGAGGCGCACAGATGCGTGGCGAAGGCCAGTTCCGGAAAGGGCGCACCGGTGACGGATTCGTAGTCGGTCTTCACCTGCCCGATGCGCTGAGCGAGCAATTGGCCGGGCCGCGGTGTTTCGCCGGAAGCGAGGACTTCCGCGGCGAACACTGCATCCATGGGATTGGATAACATCCGCCGGATCGCGCGGGCGCGGGCATCGGATTCCGGCAGGGCACGGACGTCCTCCAGGAATTCGCGGACGCGGGAGGCAAAGGCTTCACGCTTTGCGGACACAGACCCACCGTGCATGGCTTCGATGGCTGCATTCCCCTGCTTGATAAGGAATTCGTTAGAGTCCTCCGGAAGCAGCGGGAGGATCTCGCACACTTTCGAGTCCCTTGGAGCGATGCGGACTACGGGCTGTGTGGTCAGGAGAAACTTTCCGCTGCTCAGGGATTCCACTTCACTCACCAACCGCTCCTGCACAGGAGTGGCGGCTTCGTGCACGGCATCGATCATCACGAGAAGCGATCCTGACTCCACGAGCATCCGGAGAAACTCGGGGTCACCCTGCACATGTTCCGGCAGGCGGTGCCTTATTATTTCCAGAAGACCATCTTGACATGTCGAGGCCCGGACAAATGCGGCGGGTGACTGGCTTTCCACCGCGAGGCACTGCAACAGCGTAGTCTTTCCAAGACCGGAAACTCCCTGCAGCACCCACGTGCCGCGCAGATTTCGCAGTTCCTTCAGCGCGGGAATCGGCTCCCCCGCCGTTGGCGAACGTGGTGCCATGCGAACGGAATCGAAGAAGGTCCATTCATCGAACGTCTGCATTTCCTCCGGCGGCAAGAGTTCCTCGCGGAAGGATTTCCAAATCGTTTGGTGAAGGAAGACTGACCGTCGAAGCAGCGCGATGGCAATTCCGAGTCCACTCAGCCGCCGGAATCTGTGATTCCATACAAGATGTTGCGCGGTAGTTGACCACGGGTACACTAGAAGTATAAGGAACCAAAAAACGATAACGAGGGAGAGGGCCACACACGTCCAAAGAAGCCAGCGCAGGGCAACACGAAGGGGAGCGCGGTCATGCTGCTTCGCAGCCTGTGCGGCAATGAATCGCGCTTCCTGACGCAAACCCTGGGAAGTACTCATGCGGCCGGAAAGGGCGTCCAGCCAAGCCGCGTCCGCCGCGTTCCATTCCGCCGATTCAACAATCCGTTTGATGATTCGTCCGGCTGCCGCGGTGGTCCGTGGACAACGTTCCGTTTCCGCGAGACGCCGAACCTCATCAACCGCCTCAACCGCTGCGCGCGCCGCGGACGGATCGGCCGGTGCCTCGAACTCTCCGAAGAGCGGGAGAGCCGTCGCGAACGGCTCGCGGGAGCCGAACTCTTTCGTGAGAGGATCAAGCAGTTCCCCGAAGTTCTGATGTCTTGCCAGCGCACCCTCCATAACGGCGGGAAAAAGGGTTGAGGGAGCGATGTCCCATACCTCGTCCATTGCCTGGAGAGCCGACCAGGCGACCTTGGAGTCAAGATCACCGAGCAATTGCGGCAATTGGTCTTTCAACAAAGCGGGACTTAGAGTTGCCAGCGTATCGATGGCTTCTGCCCAAATCTTTGGATCTCTGTCCGAAAGAAGCACCGCCGCGGCAGCAGCGTGTTTCTTTGAACCAAGCGACCGAAGCGAGCGCAGCGCTTCCAGGCGTACCGAAGGGTCACCGTCCTCCAGCAGAGGAACAAGGTCATCCGAAATTCCCCGGGCTTTGACGCGGCGCAGCAGATCCAGGGCGCGAATTTTCAAATTTGAATTCCGGTCGGCAAGAAGGACGCCCAGGTGCGGTGCCGCTTCCGGATTCGGAAACTTCTCAAGAAACGAAAGCGCTCTCTCACGCTCTTTTTCTGAAAAAGAAGGGGAAAGCAGGGCTCCGACTTGAGGCGCACACTCAATCGCAGCAAATTGTGTTAGGATCCAAATAGCGCCCGCACGCACAAGTTCATCTTCCGAAGAAAGAAAGGCGGCGACGAACTCCGGGCGCCGATTGAGACCCATCTTCTGAAACCAAAAGATGTTTACGTTTTCACCGGGCGCGAGGAAAACATCCATGTGCTCCACGGCGTTGAGATTTGTCAGGACTTGCAATGCCTCCTCGGGATTGCGCGGATACGACTTCCGCATCGCGGCCGCTATCACTCCCGCGCTTTCCGATTCAGAAATCGCCTTTAATTTGAACAACGTTAGGATGGTGGTCAGCACGGCATCGAACGACAGGTCCCGTTTCAACACCGCTCTGATGCGGGGAATGTACGGGTCCACCCCAAAGGCGATTAGAGCTCCATAAATCGCGGCGTAATAACGGGCATCGAGATTATAATACTCTCCGTATTTGAGGTGTGGATAGAATGCGGGGGGATAATCATACCGCAGGTCTTCGCGCTCCTGACCAGTGAAGAGCCAGTTCTGCCTGTCGAATTCAGCGGCGATTCGCGCAACGTTTTCTTTGGCATCCAGGGCGGTGAGCGCCATGATCGCTTCCATGCGCACTTCAAATGGCTCGTCATCCGAAACCAAGGCCGCGATATCCCCGCAATGCGAACGTGCATTCAACAAGTTCAGCGCACGAATAGCCCCAACGCGGGCAGACGGCATTTTGTGTCGAAGGAATGCCTTTACTTTTGGAACCGTGGACTCGTCACCGCGCCTCTGGATAACGCGGATCGCGTTGTTCCGCCACACAGGTTCCGCGTAGGAAGTGAACCTGGGGGGCGCATCGATAAGCGAAATGGCGATATCCAGCGCGCGGACATCATCCAGTTTATCCAATATCTGCATGATCTCGTGACGCGCCGGCGGTAATCCGACTGAAGCCAACGGGAACAGTTCTTCCGAAGCGTCCGGGCCGAACATTTCCGCCAGCGTGCGAACAGCGGTGATTTCAATCGACCCCACATCATTGGGGATGAGCCTCTTCACCGCCGCGGCCTGAGAGCGGGCTTCAGGAGTCGCCAACAACCTCAACTCCTCGGAGGGGAATTTTTCATCGGCCATCCTGGCCGCGATTGCCTTAAAATCAGGTTTCCTTTCCGAAGGCCCAGCCTCCTGGCCGGTTGCGCGCGGTGAGCAAACTGCGGCGAGCAGGCATACGAGCAAGCGAAATACCGTATCTAACTTTGAGGTGAACACGAAGCTGTCAGAAGCGAGGCAATTTAAGGCAAAAGCGTTATTTTCAATCTGGCAAAACGAATACCGGCGGCGGGGGTGCAGTCCACGGTTTGGGCGATGGTGCCGCGGGTGGTGGGGGAGGAGGTGGAGGTGATGCCGGGACCGGTGGCGGGTTGCCAGGTTTGCATGTTAGAGGAAAGCTGGAGTTCGCCGGTAACGTCGGCGGTGTCGGCACGTCGTTCCCATGTGAAGCGCACGGTGCCGTCCGGGAGCAGAGCCACCTTTACGGGGTTTTGGGACGGCTTGCGCGGGTTGGTGTGGGTGGCGTACTCCGTTAGGTTGCTCATGCCGTCGCCTTCGGGATTGGCGAGGGGGCCTGCGAGGAGAGGGTCGGCGATTTCGGCGGGAGTGAAGTAGTCGGTAAGCCATACGGCGAAATTGATGGAGCCGAGCGTGCCCGGGTTTCCGCCGATTTCGGTAGAGGCGCGCCAATGGTCGGCATCGTCCTCCACGGTGCCGCTAAGGGGAGCGAGGAGCACGAGCGAATGGCCACCGCCGTCGGCGGATGCGGGCCATTCGCCGCTGTCGTTGTAGGTAACTTCGGCGATGGTGACGCCGGAAGCGGTGACAATTTTGAGGGTTTCGCCGCTATTGGAAAGACGCGTGCCGTTGGCGAAAACGCCGTCCGGGGCGAAGCTGTAACGCAACTGGAACGCGGCGGCGTTGGAGGCGAGAATCATGCTGGCTCCCGGCGCGAGTTCCTGAACGGTGGAATCCACGGCAAAATCAAAATCGATGCCTGCGGCGAAACGCAAACTCCGCAGAGACACGGTCTGCAGTGAAATGTTAGTGATTTCGAGGAATTCGAAGTCGTCCGCATCGGTGAAACCGGCGGTGACTTCCGCCGGCGAAGGATCGGCGGGATGATAGTGAATTTCGGTGATAGCGAGGGCCGCGGCGGTGGGAGGAACGGCGGTGGAGAAGGAGACCTCGGTGAGAGCGGACCACCCCTCCCCTGTTAGAGCGCGAGCTTTGACGGTGAACGCGGCTCCTCCCTGCGGCGGCGGGAAGGGAGCGCTGTACTGCTGCGCGGTTTGAGAGAGCGCACCAGAGAAAGGAGTGCGCGGATCGGTGCCATCGAGCGTGTAATAAACGGTGCCGGCTGGAGCCGTTAGGGTGACCGTGCCGGCCTCGCCGAGCGCGCCGCCGAAAGGCGCAATCACCACAGGTTCGACTGAAGGATACAGGTTCCGTGCGCGCAGCTGGCTTAGAAAGATGGCCGGGCGTTCGGTACAGAAGGTATCGCGCAACCATTCCACTTCCGGGAGCCAGTGCGTGTCGCGAGTGAGCGGCACAGTGAACGGCGAGATTCCCCACTGGAGATAGAGGACGTTGTTAAGCCTAACGAGTTGGAGCCGCTTGTCGATGCCCCACCTTGCCGACTCCGCGACAATCGCCAAATCCAGTTCCTGCTTCAGGGACGAGACCCGGGCGGCGGCGGTGGACGCGCTCAAGGCTCCGCCGTTGAAGAGCAGCCGCTGCGCGCGGTCCGCGACCTTGAGGCGGAATTCCGGATGCGCGCTCAGAGCCGCCCATGGCGCAGCGGGAGTATTCAGGGTGTCGATCCCTGTCAAATCGAGGCGCAGTTCGCGAAGACGCGGGAAGTCCATGCCATCCGGATACTTAAAGAGCTGCGGGTAGTCCACGAAGTCGAAGAGGAGATGATTACCCATGGAAATTTCAGCATCCCATGTGAAGAATTGCCATGGGCCGGCGGATGGTGAGCGCGAATCCCGGACGGCATACCAGTTTTTGTCGCGGAACCTTGCAACGTTCCCGGTGGTGCCCAGTTCAGTGGAAGGCATGAACACGGGCCCCAGCCAATCGTGATCACCCGCCCACATCCGAACCAAAAGATGATCAATGAAGCGATCCGGCCCAAGGAGGACGGCGACCGACTGATAGGCGGCATCTGTGGTAATGGGCTGGGTGGTCAGTGCCTGGAGATCGTTCCATGCGGTTTCAGTGCCATCGAGCACCCTCGGTGCACTGCCGACGATTTCAGGATGGTGGAGCACATCCCAATCGCTGGTTTTTCCGCCCGCATGCGAGGCCATCATTTCCGCGTTCGGGCGCTCGTGCAGATCGTAAATTCCCCAATACAGGCCGTTCAGAGAAAGATGCACATAACGCCCGCGGGGCGAAAGCAGGCCCATCTCCGTTTCGGTGCGGCGCAGAAATTGGTCGCGCAAATACGAGGCATGGTAAGTGAGATCGTTGTGATCCAACTGCCCGAGCCGCCCCGGGGAGGTAAAGCTGTCATGCCCGCCCGGACGCAGTACGAGTTGATCGAATGATTCCACGGGCGAGCCGGGAAACAAAGAATGATGCAGCGGGCCGTCACCGGAATTTCCCGTGAAGTCGATGCGAAAGGCCTTTTTGGCGAGATCGCGGACGGCGGCACCGTGCATTTGGAGTGTCGCGCGTGCAGTGAATCGATCGTTAGGGGACCTGGGATCGAAGAATTCGATACCCACCGGGACTTCGGTGTCCGTTTTCCGAAGATTACCCTGGATGCTGTCATCGCCAAAGAGATCGGCGAGGTGACCGGTGACGCAGATTACCGGGAGTGTTTGGGTGAGAGCGGGAATCACCAGTGACGAATAAGCGGGATCGTTAGTGACTTCCGTCTTCATGCGGTAGTCCCCGAGAGCTGGATAAGACTGATCGAACTCGTTGCGGTAAGAGCCCCATGTGAGAGGATAGCCCGCGGGGAGCGCCGGCTGGCTCTTCCAATCCGCGGCAAAGATATAGGTCTGCGTGTCGGTGTTGGAAGGAACGCTGCCAGGCAAAAATGCGCGCGCGCGCAGCACGGTGGTTTTATTTATTGTAACAGGGCTGGTGTAAGGCGTGCTGGAGTTCTCCAAAGGCTCAGAGCCATCCGTGGTATAACGGATCACTGCACCAGGAGTGGAGACCGTGATTTCCACCGAAAACGGCGATGTATAAAAGCCCCGTTCCACACTGAAGTGCGTGTCGGCCACAAAAGAGGTGAGAACCGCCGCATTGTTGTCCGAGCCTGGCGTCGGTAACAAATATCCCTGGGTCCCGGACTCAAAAGCGAATCCGTAACTGAAACCCGCGAACTGTTTCGGATAGGGTTGCCACACCGTGGAGGGCACATCACCTGGCGAATACAATCCCAGGAATCCGCTGCTGCCTGACAGGCTGAAATTCGTGTGAAGAGGCTCCTGGGGACTTCGGCGATCCAGACCGGAGGCTCGCACCACGAGGAACTCTCCGGCATTCAAAGTGACCTGGGGGAACACCCATTTCTGATGGGTGTCCGCTTCGTCGGTTAGAGACCAACCGGCAAGATCAACCGCTTCCGGACCGGGGTTGCGGATCTCGATCCAGTCGGAAGTAAGGCCCTGGTCGTCAAACGGGGGTGAGTGATTGATGGCCAGAAACTCGCTGATGACCGGCACGGCGCCGGCGGGCACAGAATTCAGCAGAGGAACGGCGACGAATAGAAGCAGGGTCCGGGGAATGTTCATTCAGAATGGGAGTCTTTCTGCGGCTGCACTTCCCCACGGAGGGACGGGGTGATGGGAGCAACCGCCACAGACTATACGAAAAACCGCGTGATCCCCAGCGTGTTTTTTGCCGGCTTAATCACAATCGCATGCAACACGGTTTCGATTTCACGCGCTGCCTCCGGAACGCGCGGCCTCCCGCCTGCCATGCGCGGCTATACCCGCCACCGCCGTGAGCAATTCCACGACGTCCGCCGGTTTTGCGATGTGCATTTGGAATCCTTCGTTCAGAGTTCTAATGCGGTCCTCCGTTCGCGTGTATGCAGTTAGAGCGATGGCCGGCACTGCTCCCCCTTGATCCAGGGGAAGTTTACGAACGGCGCGGATCAGTGCATATCCATCCTGTTGAGGCATGCCGATATCGCTGATAATGACATCGGGGTGAGCCTCCCTGATCAACGTGAGGGCCTGCTCAACGGATGAGGCCTGATCAACCTTCGCTCCCGCCCGGACCAGCACCTTTACGAGCAGCGCACGCGCATCCGCCTCATCGTCCACGAGCAGAATTGAAATCCCTTTCAAATCAGGATAGGCCGGATCCCGGGTGACAGGTGATGATCCGACGGGATGGTGCCGGAAAGCATCCTTGTCACTTTGATCGATAACAGGCAGCGGCAGTTGCACTGTGAAACATGACCCCTGCCCTTCCCCGTGGCTCTTCACCCGGACGCTGCCTCCGTGAAGTTCCGAGAGATGTTTGACGATCGCGAGGCCCAGCCCCAGTCCTCCATAAGTCCGTGTCGTGGACGCGTCGGCCTGCCGGAATCTGTCGAATACAAATGGCAAAAAATCCGGGCTTATTCCTTCGCCCGTGTCTGACACGCTGACTTCCAGATGGGAATTGACGCGTTCCAGGACCACCTGGACCTTTCCACCGCGCGGCGTAAACTTGATGGCATTGGTCAGCAAATTCCAAAATATCTGCTGCATCCGGGCAGGATCGCCGTTAACCGGGCGGGCAAAGGGATCCACGATGACCTCCAGCCGCAGGCCTTTGGCCTGTGCTGCGGGCTTAACAGAATCCACCGCCTCTGCTATCACCGTAGAAAGATTTACCGGCTGGACATCCAGCCGCACTTTGCCGGAAACAATGCGATTCATATCCAGCAGGTCCTCCACAATGCGGGCCTGGGCGGAGGCGTTTTTCTCGATGACCTCCATACCCTCGACGATCTCTTCAGGGGCGGGAGTCCCGGAGCGAAGCAACTGAGTCCAGCCAAGGATCGATTGGAGCGGGGTGCGAAGTTCGTGCGACAGAGTCGCAAGAAACTCATCCTTGATCCGGCTTTGCCGCTCCGCTTCACGCGCAGAAACCACGGCCTCCTCCTGCAGCCGCTTCAACTCCGCAACGTATTGAGTGTGTTCGGTGATGTCGCGCGCAATCTTCGAGGCACCCACCACCGTTCCCGAGCTGTCCTTTACCGGGGAAATGGTGAGGGAAACATTGAACAGCCTTCCATCCTTCCGGACTCGAACCGTCTCAAAATGCTCCACCCTCTCCCCTTTTCTTAATTTCCCGAGAATGACCGTTTCTTCATCTATACGGTCCGGCGGTATGAGCATCGTGACAGACTTTCCTATCGCTTCCGCGGCGGTCCAACCGAAGATCCGTTCCGCAGATTTATTCCAACTGGTGATGACGCCGTTCAAATCTTTGCTGACAACGGCATCGTCCGAAGAATCGACAATGGCTGCAAGCAGATGCTCTGCGGATGTAAATGTCAGGGAAAAAGGGGATGTAGGGTGCATTGCCGGGGGGCGGAGAAAGGAAACGGACGATAACGGCCGCGGTTCCGGTCTCTGTGCATGTTCGGCGTCTGTGGCCCCTGCGGCGGGGACGGTTTTTTACATGTTCGCGCCGGCATCCAGGCCCGGCTCCTGCAAGCCTGGCCGAAAATGAAACCGCCTGGAACGCCCGGCTCACCGGGCAAGAACGGCTAATCCGGTTGATAAATCCTAACGAGTCTGCTGCGGCATTGCTGCGCTGCTTCAGGATGACGCGCGACTACCGGCTTTTGCCCAAACGAAGACGGAGGTGTTCCAGACCGAGGTAAGCGCATTTCAGACATTTGGCCGGTCCTGACGCCCGGCGGGTCATGTCCTCGCGGAAGTTTGCCCAGTTGGTATCGTTGAGTGTATTCACACTCAATGTGATCGAGTGGGTAAGCATTTTTGCCGTGTGCCACCAGCGGCTGGGAACGAAGAGCATTTCGCCGGGTTCCAGAACGAACGTGGTGCAGCGGGCACGGGCAAAGAGGGGATACTTTTCGAGATCGGGATTTTCCACATCGCGAATGGGCGAGAGATTCCACTCCGGGCCGTCTTTGGGATACATCAACGCCTGATCCGCCGGCGGCCAGACCCAGTATTGCTTGAGTCCGTGGAGTTGCATGAGAAAGGCGTGTGTGGACATGCCATCCCAATGAAGGACCGGGAATGCTCCGCCCGGACCGCCGATGTAGATTTCCACTTTGGCACCGCGATTCAGCCCGACTCCCACGGCTTTGTGCAAAAATGAACGGGCGGCCCAGTTTGGTTGAGTATGGACGGGAAGCGGACTGATGTCAGGCACCAGCTCGGGAAAGTAATCCTCCACCACATTGTTAGTCCAATAGGGCGCGGGATGCTCCGGCGAGGATTCCATGACCAGCGGGATGAAATCCTTCATCTTCATTTCCAGCCCGCCGTATTTGAACTTCAGCAGTTTGTCAGGGTACGTTTGAGCGAAGAATTCCGGAGTCCATTTCCCCAGAGCGGCCCAGTGGTCGAGCACACCGGTCAAAATAACGGGCTTGTTCCTGCGCGCATACTCCCGCTCGAATTCCGCAGGACTAAGATTTTCGCGCCGCTCAATGGGTGCGCCCTCTGCGAGGCGCGGGTTGACGGGGGTAAAGGCAGCAGGCAGGGCTTCGAGAGCGATCATTTCGCTCTAATTTACAATAGTTCACAGAAATTGAACCGAATTATTGTAAATTCTGGATATCTCGGGGTGTCAATGCTTGGCGGTTCCCGAGATGACCGGACCAGCGGCCTTGAACCGAACGGGAACCTTGAACTCCGGGAATGACGGATGGTTGGTGTGAAAAGTCAGCACCGCGTCGTTAGCCGGAGGGGGGGTGTAGCCCGCCGGGAATGTGAGGACTATTCTCCCCAGATTGCCGGTTCCGACATTTTCGAAGGTCAGTCCGACGCCGCCGCCACCGGAATAGCTGAGGCCGGTCACTTCGAGCTTTGGCACGGCGGGATCGTTACTTGAGACGTTGAGCACGGCGCTGGCTTTCAATTGGAGATCCGGAATAGAAAGAGCCAACTCCGCCGGCTGGACCACGACAGCCTCTGTGGGGTAAAAATAGACCGGAATCTTCAGATTCTTCATCTTCGGATGTCCCAACTCGAGAATCACGTCCGCATTGTGCTGAGCATTAGCAGGGCCAGTGGGAGTAAGCACTATTTGATAGCGACGCCCCTCTTCGACAACTTTCAACGTGGTGTTGTAGTAGGGATCGGAGCAGGAAATCCCGGATATCTTCAATGGCTCCGGATCTGAAACCGTCACGTCGAGAGTTTTGGGTTCAACGGTTTTGGCTCCCTTCAAGAGAGGTGAGAAGGAAACGACAGTGGCACTGAGCGCTACCGGGCACCAGATATCAGCCTTAAGGTTAAGACGGATCATTCCGTTGGAGGCATCGGATTCCACATCGACGGTCTTGGTAACCACTCCGAAGAACCTGCCCGTGTCCAGTTGGAGTTGGAAGGATCCCTGCTGACCCGGAGCCACCGTTTGCTCCCAACCCTTGACGGTGGTGCAGCCACAACCGGCTTTTACATTTTTTAGCGTCAGGGGCGTTTTGCCGGTGTTATGAAACGTGACGTTTTGAGTGGCCACGTCCCCTTTTACGACCGTTCCGAAATCGACCAGGGTGGAGTCAAACGCGATGACCGGGCCGGTTCCCTCCTGCGGACTTGAAGCGGTGGGAGCAGGAGGAGGGGCCCCGGGCGGCCTGAGTACCAGCGGATTTGATTGAGCGGGGGGAGTACCGGCCTGCGTGAGCACGGCAGATGTGGCGGGCGGAAGCGGGAACGTGTGGCCGGCAGCCGCTTCTTTCCCGAACAACTCAATAAGTGTTTCAGAACGGGGCGAACCGGTAAGCACGCGGTCACCGATCATGACTTGAGGCAGCGTGGAGGCATTAGCCTCCTTTGCATTCGAGGCCATGAGGTCCTCGCCCAGCCGTTTTGTATCCTGCACCCAACCGGACTGAGCCCATGCGAGTTCAAAAAAGCGACCCTTCAATTCCTTCTGAACGGCTTCCAGAACTTCCCCGCGATCGGCATTAATTGAGCCATCCATCAATTGCGCATCGACATGGTGATAAGCGCCGGGATTGATTTTCCACAGCGCGAGCATCATCCGATGGATCTCCCATGCATCAGCCTCGTAAGCGCCGGGAACGAGGACCACGTGAATCAATCCGCGGCGCTGTTCCTCGATTTGCGTCAGGGTCCTGTGCAATTCCCGGCAGTGAGGACAAGTGTAATCGAACACGACGACGGCCGTCGCTCCGAGACCGGGGACACCAATGGACGGGAGAGTCAGCGGATCGAAGGAAATCTGTCCGCGATAGAGGGAAAGGCGACCGGAGGCCGCCTCGACAACCGCGTGGGATAGTTTGTTTTGAACGATGCGCTCCGGTTCCGGCGAAAAACTCTGCAAAACAATCATGCCGACGACCGCCGCAGCCGGAAGGGCGAAGGTCCCCATGCCCAGGGGACGGGCGGCGTCGGAAACGGAATCGTTTAATCGTGAATCGGTGAAACGTGAATCGTCAGTCCTGCGGAAGGCATAGACGAGCACGAGGGCACCGGAGGAAGCGAGCAGATGAGTGGTGCAGCACCAGGGGCACAGGGACTTCAGGATAAACGCCTGGACGATGGTAAACCAGAGAGCACCGCCGAGGACCAGAACAGATCCGGCGCGCACGATCCGTTGCTGGATGATTGATTCCCTTTTGATACGGAGAGACACCATGAGCAACGCGACATATATGCCCGCTCCGAGCATGCTGACAGGCATTCCCATTAGCCTGCTCCAACGGCTGGTGAGAACCTGACCGCATCCACTCTCCGGGCCACAGCCGACGACGGGACTCCCGGCGGCTGACTGCCAACCCAGGTAGAGCGCACATCCGAGAGCCAGAGCCAAAAGGGCGGCTGCAACAAAAGACCGCGTGCCGGGCTGGGAGGCAACAAACGAATCGCCGGAGGGAGGAACATTCGGCACCCGCACAGTTGGTGCCGCAGGGGTGTTTTGGATGGAGGCCCTGGGCCGCGACGAAGAGGAGGAAGTTTTGTTTTTCTTTTTCTTCATTTGTTTCCAGCGCCTTTCCGGAGAACGCGCAGGCAAGGCGCGGGAAGTGTCGTCTTTATTTAGATGGGGTCAAGAAGGCCGCGCCTGACATCGAGTAACAAAGCGCAGCGGGCGGATTTGAATCACTCTGAGGTCTCAGCCCGCCATTTTTTGGCTGCTGCCGGATCGATGGCTTTCCACGCGGTCACGACCATCTTTTTTTGACGCGCGCGCAGCTCTTCATCTCCAATAATGTCAACCCATGCCGCGGCGGACACAGGAGAACTGACGACGAGTTTGTCCACATAAGCTGCCACGGCGTGGTCCCGCATGGAAGCCGGGAGAGATCCGGCCCACGCACCCGCGGCCTTCTCATCCTGCTCCGCCCACAGTCTCACCACTTCTCCTGCGGCCGTGCTTTGGAGGGGGCCGTCGGGAAAGTCCAAAACCCATTGGGCTGCCTCCTTTGGATTCTTCTGCACCCAGCGCTGAACGATGCCGACGACGGCGTCCTCCTGAGGTCTCCCGGCAGGGAGTGTCGCGGCCACCTTAGCGGCGCCCGCGGGATCGGTCTCGGCCCACACAGTGATAACTCCCGCCATGAGACGCTGCCGCAACTCAGGGTCAGGCACTTTCTCCGCCCACGCGATGGCCTCAGCCGGCTTTTTTCCGGCCCACTGGTTGGCTGTGTGAGTGATCAACGCGTCCCGCGCGTCATTGTCGGGGAGGTCTTCAGCAATGCGAAAAGCCTCCATCGGCGCGGAGCCGGCGGACTCGTAGGCAACGACAATTATCGCGGCATTGCGCCTATCCTTGTCAGGAAGTGCGCGCAGCCATTCCAACGCTTCCGTCAAATTGCGGGTGCCCCATGCGATGGCAACGGCATTCAAGCCCTCCTGGGAGACGATTCCCTCACTGGCACCACGCACCCACTCCGCTGCAGTGCGGGGCTCCTTTTCGGCCCAGTGCTTCAGCAACCGCACTATCAAATGGCGACCCTCCGGTGTGTTCCAACTCTGGTGCACGAACTCGACAGCCGAAGCAATCCGGCCAGGATTCATAGCAGCGGCGAGGGCCTCCAAGCCATTTTCCCGGTCAATGGGATTTTTTACGCCCTCAAGATTCTTCAGTAAGACGGCAATGTCGCGGAGTGTGGGATCGACATAAGAGGACGGGAGGACCGGGGCAGCAGCCAGGGTATTTGACGCACTGGTCCCCGGCTTGTCCGGCTGGGACCCGGAAGCGTCAGAGGAACTCGAGGGCTCGACGGCAGCCCCGATTTGCCCTCGTTGGGAGGCGGGAACACTTGCCGCCCGCCACACGAAATAGGTTCCTGCGCCGGCAGCAACGAGTGAAGCGCCCACGAGCCACAATTTTGGAGGGGTTTTCATAAAAAACGGCGGCCCCCATATTACATGGGGGCCGCCTCGATTTCAAGTTACGATGGGCCGATCAGGGCACCGCGGTGACGTTTTGGAAGCTGCTGGTGCAGATATTTCCTTCGTCGTGGCTGGTAACCGCAAGTCCAATGTAAACAGTGGAGCCCATGGAGATGGTTTGTGAACCCATCAACACCCACGAACCCGAAGCGCCAGTGGAGGAGCGGTAAGCACTGAAGGTGCTTCCCGAACGCACGATCTTAACCCAGTACGGAGCGGAGAGACCAGTGGTATTGACGTTGCCGCTGGAACCGCCAGTCGATGAGCGCCACTGCCATGCAACTCCGTTGGACGGAGTGACAAACACTGAGGCGTGACGGGCGTTGGTATTCAGGGATTCCCGAATCATGACACCCGCCTTGGACCACGGATCGGTGTTCTCCACGCTGTTCACCTTCGCTACGATGGAGCAATCGCCGGAGGCGGTTTGATACATGTAGCGGAAGGCATCATTGTAGTCCCAGATGTCGGCGCCGGAACCATTGAGGGTGAAGGACGAACCGCTGCCGTTGGCACTGCCGGTGGCGACCACGCAACCGATGTCCTTCGACTGCCACGGGCTGGGCAGGCTGGTGGACGGGATGGAGCACACGTCATCGGAGTCATTGTCATCCGCGTTATCCTTGCAGGAGATGATGCGGTAGTAGTAGCACTTACCGTTTTCCACTTCGTCGTCGATACACGAGTTGGACGTCGTGTTCTCGATGCAGTAGAAGGGACCATTGGAGTAGCAGGAGCGCAGAACCTTGTAGTTCTTTGCATCAACGCAGGACTTCCACGAGATGGTGCACTTATAGCTCGACGGGGTGCAGACCGGGGTCAGGGGGCGTGAGCATTCCCGATCGCCGCAGTGGCCAGGTCCGGTAACACCGTTGTTGTAGTTATCGAGAGCTGAATGCCATGCTCCCACCGACGTTTGCTCGGAGGAGGAGAGAACGCTCCAATCGAGGTAGTTATGGGTGGCCAGGAATGCGTCAGCGCTCGAGATCGTGGAGCTCACAGCCGAGAGGCTGGCACCGCGGAGTCCGTTGAGCTTGGCTGCGAGGAGCTGAGCATACAGCTTGGTGATGCCATTGGAGGGCGAGCCATAAGTGTGCTGGCCAAGAACATTGACTCCGATGGCAGTGGAGGAGACCACGAAGGTCTTGGCTCCGCCGGAAGTGCCCAGATTGATCGGCAGCGGAGTGATGGCGGACGGATGGTTCTTGTAGTAACCAATGGTCAGCGTGCAGCCGCTGGTTTGCTTGGGCTTGATGATGATGCAGCAATTCACGGTATCCGTAAACGCTGTACCACCGGTCGAGTCTTTGACCTTGGCGGTGAACCCGAAGGAGCCGGCGACAGTCGGCGTGCCGGTGATGGCACCGCTGGAGGTATTAAGCGTCAACCCATTCGGGAGAGCGCCCGAGATGATGGAGAACGTGTAGGGTGCCGTTCCGCCGGTGGCAACGAGGGCGGAACTGAAGGGAAGCCCCACCACGCCGTTATCAACTGCCGGGCAGACAAGATTCAACTGCTCGTCCTTGCAGCCAACATAAATCTTTTGGATGCAGGTGTCGGTGTTGTTGCAGCCGTCAGTAGCCTTCCACGTGCGGGTGATAATATAACCATCCGGGCAGTTTGCAGCGGAAATCACATCCGTGAAGGTTACCGCAGGGTTGCCGCAGTTATCCGTAGCGGTGGCATAGCCCGTCTTTCCGGGAGTGGTATTCGGAGGCTCAGGCGTCGGCAGGAGGTGATCTTCAGCCCAGTCGGAGCATTTGCAATTGTCGAACGCTTCGTTGATCTTCGTGATCATCGAGTTCAAGTCCGAGAAGGAAACGCCGGCATTACCGCCACCGAGTGCGATTTCTGCGAGGGCAAGGATCTGATCGATGGTCTTGCCGTGGAGCGGAGATCCCGGGTAGTTCAACACCAAGCCGCCAATGGGGCCGCTGCCCTTGATGACTCCCGCCTTGTTGAAGTCCACATTCAGTTGCAGAGCCAGGACTTGGCCGCCGAACACGCCCGAAGCGGAGGTGGTTGGGTTGGTGGCATCCGCCGTCAATGCTTTGGCGGTGCCGCCAGCCGGGAGGTAGTTCTCAATGGCTTTAGCGGACGTGAACTTCATGGAGAATCCCGCGCCACCCGGAATGCCAACTTCAACGCCCGACGGATAGACGGCCGCGAAGTTATTTTTCAGCAGGGATCCAACATTATAACCGCAGGGCGGAGCTCCCCATCCACCCTGAGTGTAGCCACAGAATGTGGGAGGCTTCGAATCCGTGTACGGGATGCAGATATTCGGAGGGCAGGTAATCTCGGGAGGCGTGGAATCTGCCTTCCATGTGTAAGTCACAGTCTTTGTGTCAGAGACATTTCCGCAGGCGTCCTTGGCACTGATGGTGAACGTGCGGGTTTTCGCGCAGTCCGATCCGCTGTCCGTCTTAGTGACAGTGATCACCGGATTGGAATCGCAGTTGTCCTCCGCAGTGACCTGCGCTTTCACGCTGGCCTCCGTCGGAACCGTGGCAGGTTTGCAACCAAGGTCACCGCCTCCGGGAACGCCTTTGAGCACCGGCTTGGCTGTGTCCTCTTTCCATGTGTAAACCACCGACTTGGCGGGGGAGACATTATCGCAGGAGTCCTTCGCGGTGATGGTGAACGTGCGGGTCTTGGCGCAGTCCGTTCCGCCATCCACATGAGTCACAGTAATCACGGGATTGGCGTCGCAGTTGTCATTCGCGGAGACGAGGCCTTTCACGCTGCCATCGGTCGGGAGGGTGCCGGGATTGCAGCCAAGGTCGCTGCCGGCAGGCACTCCAGAGAGTTCAGGAGCGGTCGTATCCGCTTTCCAGGTGTAAGTCACCGACTTGGCGTCGGAGACGTTATCGCAGGAGTCTTTCGCAGTGATGCTGAACGTGCGGGTCTTGAGGCAGTCCGTTCCGCCATCCACATGGCTGACGGTGATCTCCGGTGCAGCGTCGCAGTTGTCCTCAGCAGTGGAGGAACCTTTTACGCCAGCGTCGGTCGGAAGACTAGTCGGATTGCAGCCCAGGTCCCCGCCAGCGGGAACGCCGGTAACGACGGGTTTGATCATGTCAACTCTCCACCGGTAAATGACCGTTTTGGCTTCGGAGACATTGTCGCAGAGGTCTTTCGCGGTGATGGTGAACGTGCGGGATTTGGCGCAGTCATCTCCAGCGTCAACATGAGTGACGTTAATCAGGATATCCGTGTCGCAGTTGTCTTCAGCAGTGACGAGAAGTTTGATATCTCCATCGTCCGGTACGCCGGCGGGATTGCAGCCGAGGTCCTTGTCTCCGGGAGTTCCGGTGATCACCGGAGCAAGCAGGTCAATTTTCCAACGGTAAGTCGCCGATTTGGCTTCGGATTCGTTTCCGCAGTCATCCTTTGCAGTGATGGTGAAGACACGGACTACGAAGCAGCCGGCCGGGCTATCCACATGAGAGACGTTGATGTCCGGTGTGGCGTCGCAGTTGTCTTTCGCGGAGGAGAGATCTTTCACACTGGCGTCTGTCGGGAGAGTGGTCGGATTGCAGCCAAGGTCGCCACCGGCGGGCACGCCCGTTACCTCCGGTTTAGTGGTGTCGTTAACGGTGATCGTTTGCGAAACACTGACGGTGTTGCCGCAGGGGGTGAGAGCACTCCACGTGCGGGTGATCTTGTTTTGGCAGGAGGAGCCGGGAGCGGTTTGCACTTCACCGAAGGTCACCCCAACCGGGTTTCCGCAGTTGTCTTTGGCGGTAACATCAGCAGGCGGAGGGACGTCGCCGATACACTGGTAAATAGCGTCGAGGGGAACGTTGGCGAAGAGCGGAGCGACATATTTCAGACCGGCGTCGATGGTCAGATTCGACTCATCAGCAGCGAGGACCACTGCGGCGGTAATACCATCCGCGGGATTGGCGTTGCTGTCCTTTGCCGCGTCCCCGCCCAGACCCGGTGCCGTGAAAACATATTCGCAAGGCGCCACGAACTGAACCTTGTAAGGAACACCCGGTGTCAGACCCGTGAAAAGATAGTAGCCGGGATTCGGGCCGAGGTTTGCGGTGACAGTGGAGTTGAGAACGTTTCCACCGCCGTCAAGCAGCTTTACGGTCACCCCATTGAGGCCCACTTCGGTCGCGTCCTGGATGCCGTTTTCGTTGCAATCGACCCAGACAAAGTCGCCCAGTTCGGCAGTGGGCGCATTGGCCTTCTTAAAGTAGAGGCAGTCCTGCCCCAATTGTCCAAGCTGCAGCGGGGCGTTGCCGATGTTGTTTATGACGTAAACGCCATGCAGACCAGGGGAGGCGTTGGCTTTACCGCCGTGCAGCAGGGCGGCCTGGTAGAACGGGTTGCCAGCACCCGCGGGAGCTCCGAGTTCATCTTCAAGGACCCAGATGGCGAATTGCAGCAACTCTGCCTGGGTGGTGCGGTTGGGCCCGGCATTGGTGAAATCGTAGCCGGGAAGAGTTCCCTGAGCGAACTCCGAATAAAGCCAGGCAGTGCCCTGGGAAATAACGTCTCCACCCTGATCTCCGGCTGGCGGCGTGTTATTCGTTCCACCGTTCAGAGCCTCGTCGTTGATCGTATAATCACTGGGGCTCCGGATCCCTTCGGACCTTTCCAAACAGAACGTTTGGAAACTGCCGACTCCGGCTACCGCTCCCTGATTTTTGGTGAGGGCCGAATAATCGGCGTTGGTCACAGGACCGGAGGTGGGCCTGTAATAGAACTCGCCGGCGTCGGTGCCGGGAGTGTGCCATGCATCGGCACCCATGACACCCGTGCCATCCGCGGCGAAGGAAGCTGCAGGGGCCGCTAAACTGAGGAGGGCGCAGGAAAAATATCCTGCCCGGCACAGGAATCGCTTAAAGAAGCTTCGATTAAGTTTTTGGTGTATTCGTTTCATATGACACTTACTGGCGTTGGGAAAGTCGCAAAATTGCGGCGCAATATTACTCTTCTAAAAAAGCTTGGAGAAAGCACAATCGGTGCCGAAGCTATAACATTTGCAGACACTGTTTTGTAACCCGCCTAAAATGAACGGTTTAGGAGGCAATTTTCTCTGAGTGCACCGATGCCGTGTTGCGGAATGCCATTATTTCTGTAAAGAAATTCGACGTTCCGGGAGGGGAGAAACGACGAAACCAGACATTCCACATTCGCAAGAATGCAAACGTTGAAGTTTAACGTCTTTTTAAGCAATCGATCAGCAGCCAAAGCCGCATGACTTCCGTGGAGAAATCACAAGACCAATCGACCTCCCTTAAAGGATTTCGCCCACGCGGTCCTCATTTCCCTTGAGCCTTCGCGAGGACCCGGCGGGCTTCGGTATCCATGGCTTCAGGAAGCCCTGCAGCGAGGGCGCTGGTAAGGGCCTCTGTGCTCCCGGCTTTATCACCCAACTCAAAGCGGGCCATACCGATATAGAAGAGGCCTTTGGCATCCAGGGGCCTGGTGCGGCCGCTTTCCTGAAGGAGTTGAATGGCGTTTGAGTAATCCTTCAGGTGATAGCTAAGAATGGCCTGTGTCTGTATCAATACATGATCACCGGGGAGGGTCTCCCTCGCGCTGGATGCAAGTTTGTATCCTTTCGCCCATTGCGCAGGGTCCTCAATATAGAGAGCGGCAAGCCGCTTCTTAGCCGGAGCAAAATCCGGTAATCGCTTCAAAATGTCCTCATACCGTGCCGCCGCCTCCGGACGGGGCTCGGCGGCCGCTTTCACCATCAGCGCCGGAACGTTGCCGGGATCCTTCTTGAGGAGTTCATCGGCGGCGGTGACAAGTGAGGGCGCACCTTTCCCGGCATCCGCAGCTGTGAGAGCAAGGAAGGACTTTATCCCCTGCTCTTCCGGCGTTCCTGCGGTGAGTTTTAACAACTCCTCCATGGCGTCGCGTGCTTCCGCGACATTGCCGGTATTGTATGCCGCCCATCCGAGGCTCTTGAGAATCTCCGCATCCGCCTTCGACTCGCGGGAACTCTCTTTAAGCAGTTCGTATGCCGCGGCAAAGTTGCCCGATTTGTATTCGATTTCCCCCAAAACACCGGCCACTGCCGGGTCGTGAGCGGGGGCCAGCAGACGGGCTTTTTTTGCGACCTCAAGAGCCTTGTCCAATTTTTCAAGCGGCCCGGCGTACAACCTCGCGAGTCTAAGCGCTACCGGGATGAGGTTCGGATTCAACGCGAGAGCTTTTTCGTATGCGTCTGCGGCGGCCGCATGATTCTTCTCTTTTTCCAGCGCCTCTCCGAGCCGGGCCTGAACGAAGACATCTCCCGGATTTTTCTTCAAAAGAGCTTCCAATTCGGCCGCCGGCAGAGCGCTAACCGCCACATCGGATTCTCCGATCAAAGCCAGCTTGGCGAGAGCCTCCTCTTTCCCCGGGAAATCGGCATCCTTCACCTTCTTGAAGGCCGCACGCGCCTGAACCAGATCTCCCATCATGTAAGAGGTCATTCCCAGATGGAACTGAACCTCAGGGTTGTCTTTGAGGACATTGGCGGTTTCACGAATCAAGGCGAGGGCATCCTTGTATTCCCGCCGTCTGAACAGGATCCAGCCAAGGGTATCTGCGATTGCCGCGGCCTCATTTTTGGTAGCGGCACCCGCCTCCACCTGCGTCCCGGGACGCAACGCCCGTGCTCTGCGGGCCAGTTCAAGCGCCTTGTCCGGCTGACCCAGATGCTCGATGAGCAGGTAAGCCTGGTTATTCAAGATCATAGGCTCCGGCTCCGGCAAAATGGCGAGCAACTGGTCGTTGGACGCCGCAGCCTTTTCATACTGTCCCTGTTTTTCGTAGATGACGGCGGCCTGTTTCAATCCGCGAATGTCCCGCGGATCTTTGGCTAAAAGCGTCTCCAGCCTGGTCACTGCCTCCGGAAGTCTTCCACTCTCAGCGTAAACGGAAGCCAGCAAACGATAGGCATCGGCATTTTTTTCATCCAGTTCGATGGACTTCAAAAGCGCTCTTTCTGCCTCGTTCCACGCCTTGAGAGAGGCATGCACTTTCCCTTTCACGAAATAAGCACCTCCCACCTCCGGTTTCCTTCCGATAAACTCGTCGATCCGCTTCAGCGCTGACTCCGATTTTTTCTCCAGCATATCGAGCTCAACCAATTGAACCGTTATGGCAAAGCTGTCGGGCGACATCTTCAGTAACGCTTCAAAAACGGTGCGCGAATCATTAATCCTTCCCGCCGTTCGAAGGACTTCAGCCTCACGAAAGCGCGGACGCGGATCTTTGGGAGAAGCCTTTATCAAGTCCGCCAGCACGGTCAAAGCATCCTCCGGTCTCCTGAGGGCCTCATAGATCTCGACGAGAAGGTAGGAGGCCAGCGGATGAGCGGGATACTGCTTCAGCATCTGTGTCACAGGCGTGACGGCCGCTTCCGGTTCACCGCTTCGGAGATTCAATTCCGCCAGCAGAAGGACGGCATCGACGAAGCCGGGACTGTTCTTCACGATTTCTTTGAGATGGGGCCCGGCTTTCGCGGGCGCTCCTCCCTGGACATATGCCTGCGCGAGTTGGAACTTCACCATGAGATGGCCTGGATAAACACTTAACATCCGCTCCAGTTCCTCCGCGGCCTTTTGGGTTTGTCCGCGGGCCAGCCATCCCCTCGCCTGCAACAGCCGGGCCGGCAGATTCTCGCGATCCATCGCGAATACTTTCTCCAGCGCGGCCATTCCCTCTTCAGTCCTCTTTTCCGTAAGCGCCAGTTGAGCTGACAAAGTAAGCGCCGGCAAATAATCCGGAGCCTCCTCCAGCATCTTCGAGATGAAAGCGACGGCTTCCTTTTGAGCCTCCGGCGTTTTCTGCTGGGACTTGTACTCCGCATACCTTATCCGCTGAAACGACCGCACGGGAGCAGCCAGGGCGGCGGTCTTGAATTTTGCCTCTGCACCGGAAATGTCATTATCCTTCAAGAGCAGCGTGGCGCTCAGCAGGAGCGCCTTCGGCGACCCTGGGTCCGCCGCCAGTGATCTCGTCAGGGCGATGTCGGCCCCTGCCCTGTCTTTGGCCCACAGGCTAAGGAAAGCGGAGGCGAGGTGAACTGCGGCGGAACGCTGATCTGGAAACTTCGCAATCTGTTCCCGCGCTCCGGCGATTTCCTCCGGAGAACGGGCAATCTCGGCGAGCGTCGTCAAGGCATCGGCATTGTCAGGATTGAGTTTGAGGGTAGCCATGGCCTCCTCACGGGCCTCCTTCAGGTTACTGATAGCCATCCATGACGCCAGCAGATGGCCCCGCAAAGATATGTCGCCAGGCGACAACCGGCAGTACTCCTGCAAGTACGGAATGGCCCGCAGCGGTGCTCCCTGCAACGACCAAATCA
The DNA here is from genome assembly GCA_035550135.1 of Verrucomicrobiales bacterium. Taxonomy (GTDB): domain Bacteria; phylum Verrucomicrobiota; class Verrucomicrobiia; order Verrucomicrobiales; family V1-33; genus V1-33. The sequence continues at coordinate 171,692 of DASZQB010000008.1, read as the reverse complement.
ATCCCATGCGGCCCAGCGCGGCAGGATTACCCGGTTCCAGTTTGAGAACGTTGATGTACTCGAGTTTTGCCTTTTCGTACTCCCCTGCGTCGAAATACTTTTTGGCACTTTCTTCGTGACGGCCTTTTTTCGCCTTGCTGGAGCATCCTGCAAAGAGAGCGACAAAAAGGAGGAATGTTAGAAGTCTTCGCAAAAAGCCCGGAAATGTTCGCATGAGGACAGGGGTTGGGTTGTTACCTTATGGTTTTCCCCCGCCTCCGCAAGTAACGGCTGCATTCCGGCAAATGTCATTTGCCCAACACACAGAGTCGTTTAATCGAAATCGAATCTGCCTCCGGCCACTCACCAGCCGGGCACCCGCTTAAGAACATTATAGTCAGGGATTTGAGACTGCCGCAGCATGCAGCCGCAAAAACCGGCGCGGAGTGGCAGGATCAGAAATGGCCGGCAGGAGCCGGACCGTCACTCTTTCCGTCACGCCGCCCGGATTTGCGATTACGGATACCGGTTCAAGATTTTCCGGCCTGACCTGCCACTCGTTCATGTCATCGGAAAGCTGTACTTCCGCGGCGAGTCCCGGGAGGTCGGCGCGGATATCGTAACTGATGGTTAGGAAGATATCCCCGCTTTCGCGCTGTTCCACAGCAAGGGCAAAAGGTGAGGCTGCATCGGGAAGGTTAGGGTCCCGGTTGAGGACGAATTCGAGGAGATTTCCGAGCCCGTCCAAATCGCCGTCTCCGAGGGGACCGTTGCGCGGGTCGATGGCGCCGTCGTCGAACAGGTCGAGACCATTAGAGTGCTCCCATCCATCCGGCAGACCGTCGCGGTCGAGATCGAGATCGTCCGTGGCGTAGTAAACACTGCGGACCACCGAAGACCGGTTGCCTGGCTGCGCATCATCAACGGCCTCCGCGCGGATCAAATTCTCCCCTGGCGAAAGCGGGCCAATCACGGCGCTCCAATCCGCGCCGCCATTGGTCAACGCAGCCGGAAGCCCGTTGACGGTGAGCCCTGACACCCCGCTGCCGGCATCGGCAAGAGTTCCGCTGACGAGGAATACTGCCTGGCGGGAAACCAGCGGCAGTTCTCCGCCAGTAAACGTGATAACCGGCGGAGAGGCATCCTGCGTAGAAAATAAAGCGGAACACCACGGGCCCTCCGCAGAAGATGCCCCCCCAAACCGTGCGCGTACTCGATAGTGCTGGAGACTGCCGTCCGTCAGACCAGTGAAGCGAAATTGCGTGGCTGCAATCCATCCGCTGCTAACGCTATTGCCAAAGTCGCTGGACGGCGAGCGCTGCACTTCGTAAGCCACCGCTGCGGCGAGCGAACTCCACGAGATTGTATTCTCTGTGCCTCCGGAATAAAGGGGTTCCGGCTCCACGGCGGGAACAGGGAGCCGCACGTCAAGGTTCACACTGCGGAGAGCACTTCCCTGCCCGTTGGTTGTATTCGAGAAAGAAACGGAGGCCGTGTAATGACCCGGTGCCGCGGGAGCACTCTGAGAATTGATAGACACCGTGACGTCGATGGATTGTCCGGGCATCAGTGAGCCACCTGCGGGGCTGCGAGTCAGCCATCCGGCGGTCACGGTACTTGTCCAGGCTATTTCGGTGTCGCCAACATTCCGAAGCGTGTAAACTGTGGCGGAAGGGGCGAAGGGGCCGGAGGGAAGACCTTCAGCGGTGAATGGACTCTCGGGTGTGATCGCAAGTGTTCCAGAAGGAGGCGCGATGGTGAAGACGTGAGTGCCATTTGCATTCAACGCCGCGTTGGAGGGGTTCTTCAGCGAAACGATCACCGTCTCATTCGCATCATTCACAGAGTCCGGCTGGACAGCCAGGGGTATGCTCCGCAGCGTTTCGCCGGGCGCAAAAACCAGGACACCTGGCACCAAGGTATAATCGACACCGTTGCCGGTCGCCGTGCCACCCGTCGCCGAATATTCGACCGTCACGCGAACCGGCTGGGCACTGGTGAGAGACACCGGCAGGAGTACTTGCCCATCTTCACCCGCCGAGGAAACAGGGGAGGCAAATCCGATGGTCACTTCGGGAGAATTATCGTCATCGGCAATAACCACGGTATGAGCCGCGATTCCCAGGGCCGCGCGAAAGGCGTTTTTCAATTGCACCGCTACTGTTTGCGCAGGCTCGTCAAATTGATCGTCGATGATGGTGAGCCGAACGGATTTCTCCATTTCACCGGGTTCGAACGTCAGGACGCCGTCCGCCGGAACGAAGTCGAGTCCACCGGTGCCGGTGCCACCGGCGATCAGATATTCGACAGTAACGGTTTCGTTCGAAGCCTTGCTAAGAACGACAGGGATGGTGATGTCTCGATTCCCCTCAGTAGTGCCGCTCTCCGCGCTTCCGAATCCAATCGTAACCGCCGGAACTTCATCGTCAGGAATGATTACGGTAGCGCTGGGAATGCCCACTCCATATGCGGCATTGGGAAGCAGCGTTAGAGTTGCTGTCTCAGCGCCCTCCAGGATGGAATCACTCAATATTCCTGTAGTTACACTTACGCCGGTCTGGCCTGCAGGTATCACCGCAGACCCGGTCAGGGTCCGGTAATCAACGCCATTTGCGGCGGTGCCGCCCATCGCATACTTAACCGTTAGTGAAGCGGCCGTGGATCCCTGACGCGACAGGTAAAAGCCGATCTGACCGAAATCACTTTCCTGCAGAAATCCGGTCCCCGCGGAGACGTTGACGATGTTGTGCTCGTTATCGAGAAGGTTGATGGTCGCACTTCGGTCGAGGAAGACGCTGTAGGAGGGATCATCCTCAATCGTTAGGGTAACCGTTTCTCTCTCTTCCGGAAGCGTATCATCGAGCGGTGTAATGGTCACTGATGCGGTGGCATTCCGCGCCATGGTAAGGATGCCTGTCAATGCCGTGAAATCGGTACCTGAAATCGCCGAACCGGAGACTGAATAGCGCACGTTCACGTTGCCGGTTCCGCTTCCGGTCGTAGTAATCTTGAACTGTCCCGTATCGCCGGGTTCGGCAAAAGTACCGTCAGTCACTCCAATGGTCACCACGGGAAGGTCGTCGTCCTCGATAGTCGCGGCGGCACTGCCGGCGCTGCCTACCGCGTACGCCGCACCGGCAGCAAGTCGAACAACGACGGTCTGCGGGGATTCGCCGATGTCGTCATCGATGGGAACGACGGAAATGCTGGCCGCGCTTGATCCGGCCGGAATGGTGAGCACGCCTGGCAGAATACCGTAATCCACGCCATGCACGGCACTGCCGGCGATCGCATAATTCACGGTGAGCGGCTGGGCCGTGCCTCCGGTGCGGCTGACAACGAAGGTCGCCGGATTCCGGCCTGCTTCACTCGCGGTGCTGCCGGTGGCAACGACGCTCACCTCCGGCGTGTCATCATCGGTAATGAAAACGGTTCCCTGTCCCAGGAACCCGGAGATAAGATATTTGGTATTCGTGGACAGCGCGAGCGTAACATCCTCCAGCCCTTCGATCTCGGCATCGTTGACAGGAGTAATGGGAACCCTGACGGAAGTTTCGCCCGCCGGGATGACAACACTGTCTCCAAACGATTTATAATCGATGCCCTCCGTCGCTTTGCCGGACAGGCTGACGTCAACGGTCAACGCTTCGCTAGTCGCACCAACACGGCTGATGAGAAACGACGCTCCATCGGCGGATTCCGAAGCATCTGCATCGATAGCTTCAACGCTCACTTCTTGAAGCGGGGCTCCGGCGTCAAGAAATGTGACCGAAGCTGCCCCGGTTCCTGAAATCGCATAGTTGGGAGCGGGACCCAGCGACAGGGTTAGTATCTCCGGCGCCTCGTGAAATTCATCGACAAGAGCCGCGATGAGGACATCAATCGACGACTTCCCCGCAGGGATTTGAAAAACATTGCCGCGTAGAGCCGAATCGAAAACAGTTTCCGGCGTCATCACATATTCGATCCTGATCGGTCCCTGACGTCCTGCGAGGACGACCTTCAGCGGGCTGTCAGTGGGCCCCGTTCGCGAAATCCTGACAGCAGCTGAGTCATCGCCCTCTGTGGAAAACTGGTCAGTGACAGAGATGGAGACTTTCTTCATCTCCTCTGCGGTGAAACTGGCACCGTTAAAGTCCGCGCCAATTTGCAGAGGATTGGTAAAGCCTGGTGTGACCACATAACCTGGAAGCACAGCAGAAAGTGAAGTGGTTCCGGGAGTGATACCGGTCAGTCGATAGGAACCGTCACTGTTTGTCATGGCCCCGCGATAATTGGCGCCGGTTTGACCGTTGTGAACACGCACATTCTGCAAAGGCTGTCCAGCCACGGTAACATACCCGGTAATTGACAACGGCTGAGCCGAGCCCACTGAAATCACCACGCTGTCGCTTGCGGTGCCTCCTTTCATGTCAGAAACCAAACACCGGACGGCGAATCGCCCGCTGCCGGTCCAGGCCTTCGATACCGCCGCCGCATTGCTGGTGCTGAAGGTTCCATCGCCAAAGTCCCAGGAATACGCCAGCGCATCACTGTCGGCATCTTCGGCAGCCGCCATGAATTGAACGACAGCCCCGGGTGCAACAGTCGTTTGAGCGGCATTTACTGCCGCTGTCGGAGAATGATTTTCAGGAAACGCACCGAGGTTCACCACGACATCAATCGATTCCGGTGAACCGCCCCCTTTCCCCACGGGAGTGATGTGAATGCCCGATTCCAAATCCGAGAAGGTTCTGCCGATGGTGAGAGGGGCGTCATATTGGCCTCCCGGTGAACCCGGAGTGGTATCCAGGAGTTGCGTTCCTGAACCGCTCTGCGACCATGGACTCCAGTTCAGGAGGATACCACTGGCGAGCGACGGATTGGCACCGTAAAATCTCTGACGAAACTCGCCCCAATAATACCGCTCGGAATCCTTGCGGATTCTCAAGGCGTAACGCCGATCGCGCCCGCTGCGCGGCTGATCGCTGGCGAAGAGACGAAAAGTTCCACTCTGGTGAATATCGTGAACGACATCAGCCGGCAGCCAGCCAAGCCGGCTTTTCCAGGCCGCATTAAAATCCCCGGCGATGGATTGAGAACCGCCCATCCAGTCGAAAATATTCCCGTATTCGTTATTAACACCAGTCCCGGTAACGGAGACACCTCCGGTGTCCCACGAGTTGGCATGCCAGAGTCCAAGATTGTGCCCCAGCTCGTGAACCACCGTGCTGACACTCATTTGCCGGATCCAAACATATTTGCCGGCGATTGTTGCCAACCCCTGAAAGTTACCCGGTCCACCGAGGTACGCAAAGATGACGTGATCATACGCCGCTCCGTCATAACCTCCCTTCGCCGCAGCAGCGAGGGCGTCATCACGGAGATCCAGCTCAGAGCCCTGGGTTTTGTACCATGCTTCGGCCCTGGGGACGACGATCAGCGGTGCCACGGCAGGAAGCAGGTAGAGATTTCCCGAACTGCTATCCACAAACCACTCGTTCGCCTGACGCAACATTTCGCAAGCAGCGGGTTCAGTCTGAGGCTCCACCCGTGAATCTGCAAAGGCGATCCGCAGGTAGAGCAGAGAATGGGCTCCCATGCTCACCGTATTCGGCGCGACGCCCCCAGGACTGACCGGTCCACCCGTGCCTCCTTCATAAGCGAAAATTTCCTTTGGCCGCAAAGGCGCAGCGGCAAGATGAGACGGAGAATTCTCTGACGGATTTTCACCGGCGTCGTTTTGGGCTTTGCCAGTCTCCCTTCCCTGGGATGGTCGGTCATCCACTGCCATCTTTCCATCAATCACTATCCCTTTAAGGAACTCCCGTTCCGTGGTCGGCTGCATGAGGCGACGTCCATAGACAAAAGCTTCATAACGCCTCCCTTCAGCTTCAACGATCCGGCGGATTGAGGCGGATCCAGAGTCTAAACGGGTCTGGGGATCACGGCACACCGTGTAAACTCCAAATCGTCCCCGCACTTCAAGCCTTTCCTCAAGCTGAGAGGCAATCTCGACGGGAAGTTGCTTCCGCACGGAAGGCGAAACCGATCTTAATACGGCTTCCTCCGGATTTTCCGCAATCAAGTCCTCCATGATCCGCCGCCGGAGGACGGCAAGACGACGCCCCTCAGGAAGCAGCGTTTTCCGGACTCCGGTGTTCTCTTGTCCAAGATATTCCTCAACCCACCGGGCGAAGGCATCGACCGGGCGGGATTCATCAGCCGGTGCCTCCAACAAATCGTTCACTACCGATTCAGACAGGTTCACGATCCCTTCCCCGCTGTCTGATTCCGGCGCCGCCCTGCCGGAAATCCAGCCTGATTGACCCTGATCTTTACCCGACCACAGCATTATGGCGAAGATCACCAACAAGAGAATGTTCAATCCCTTGACGGATTGAAGGGATGCAGCCCGGAAGAACGACATTCTCATAGACGAGGCCTCTAGGGAAAATTCCTAATGTATCAAATTGACATTCAAGATCAATATGAAAATTATGATAAGGCATAAAAAAAGCCGGGCAGGGTGTAGGAACCCTGCCCGGCTGTGAATTCGAATTTATCCGTTAAACTGCTCCTTAGGACTTCTTAATAAGGAAGCGACGAGCGATACCCAAGCCACCCAGAGCAACTCCGAGGAGCATGATGCTCGCGCCACCATCCGGAACCCGGCGTCCGTCGTCAAAATAGAGCACGTCCTGGGAATGGGTCCTGCTCTGATCAAGGTTCAAAGCGTAGACCCCGTTTTGGCCGGGAGCGGCGTTTGCAAACCCGCCATTGGCAAGGCCGAGAACCACATACGGATTTGCCAACTGGGCAGCGGCTGTAAGGATAATTTCGTGCTCGAAGAACCAAATGGCGTCCTGGAGGAGATGAGCCGAAGCCTTGCGGCTCACGCTATTGGAGTAATCGTATCCTGCAAGAAGGCCCTGGGCAAACTGAGAATAGAGCCAACTGGTAGCCCTGGAAAGGAGGTCGCCACCGTCGTTGCCGGCTGAAGAAGGAGGAAAATTATTGCCTCCCGCAACCGCTTCGTCGTTGACGACATAACTCACCGGCGTCAAAAGGTCCTCCCTCACTTCGAGGCAGAAGGTCTGAAAACTGCCGGGAACTCCCTGATTTCGGGTGAGGTTGGAGTAACTCGCGTTCGTCAAAGGACCGGAGGTGGGCTCGATATAGAACTCTCCACCCTGGCCGGACTGCCAAAGGCCGTGCCCGGTATTGGCGGTTCCAGAATCACCTATCGAGATGGCTGAGGAATTGGACACTCCAACAGAGAGCAGCGTTGCCGCGAGCACACCTGCGAAGAGCGATTTGATTTTTTGTGTGTATTTCATGTGTTTCGGGGAGGAAGTCGATTTTTGAGTTGGGACGACGCTTCGACCGGCAATAAAGCACCCCTCGTGCCAAGTTGCCCTACAGGGAGAGATTCATCGACATAACGCGTTTATTATGAATGACTTGAGTCTCGGAAAGAATTTTGAAGTATTTTGAACCACGAAAGGAGCACTCTTGGTTTGTAAGAAATTCCGACAGCATGAAAACGAGGTTTTCACTGACGGCTGATCCCCAGCTTGTCCATGAGTTCGTAGAGAGTGGGACGACTGACTCCGAGTTCGGTGGCGGCGGAACTGATGTTGCCTTGATTTCGCTTAAGGGCTTCGAGGATCATTTCCCGCTCAACCTGCTCTTTGGCGTCTTTGAGGGACCTAAGGCCAGCGGCGTCGGTGCCTTCCAACTCCATGTCTTTCACTGAGATACGCCGGCTGTCCGCCATGATGACCGCCCGCTGTACGCGGTTCTGCAGTTCGCGGATGTTTCCTGGCCAGGAGTGTTTTAACATAGCGCGGGTCGTCTCCGGAGCGAAGGTAAGGCTTTTCTTGCCGTTTTGCTTCGCAAACCGGTCGAGGAAATCCCGTGCGACGAGAATGACGTCGTCATTTCTTTCGTTCAGTGCAGGCAGATTGACAACCACAACGGCCAGGCGGAAGTAAAGGTCCTCGCGGAACTTGCCCGCAGCAACCATGTCTTTGAGACCCGCGTTGGTTGCAGCCACGATCCGTACGTCACTTTGGATTTCCTGCCTGCCGCCGACCCGCTGAAAGGTCCTTTCCTGCAGGAAGCGAAGCAGTTTCACCTGAATCGGAAGCGGCATTTCGCCGATTTCATCGAGGAAAAGAGTGCCGCCGGAAGCGCTTTCGATGAGCCCTTTGCGCTGGGCGCTGGCCCCGGTGAAGGCACCCTTTTCATGGCCGAAGAGTTCGCTTTCCATGAGGGTTTCCGGGATGGCATTACAATTGATCGCCACAAACGGTCCCCCCGAGCACCGGCTTCTGCGGTGAATGGCACGCGCCGCCATTTCCTTGCCCGTGCCGCTTTTACCGAGGATCAGGACCGGAGCGGTCGTGGAAGCCACTTTGCGGATTAGATCAAAGACCTCCTGCATGGCCCTGCTGTTGCCCACCATGCCCTCAAAGGTATCCGTTTGCAGGGTTTTCTGGATTTCCTGATACTCCCTTTCGAGGCCCGCCACGTAGAAGCAGCGCGTGAGCAGGTGCTTCAGTTCGTCTGTTTGCACCGGCTTGCAAAGAAAGTCCCACGCCCCGGCACCCACCGCTTGAATGGCATTTTCCTTTTCACCCTGTCCGGAGATGATGATGATCTTCGCCAGACGGTCAGCCGAGAGCAATGCAGCAAGAGTCGCCAGCCCCTCCTCAGGGGAATTGGGATGAGGAGGCAGCCCGAGGTCAAGCAGCGTGACGGCAGGCCGGCCGGTGAGAAATTTCTCCACCGCACCGGCACGGTCTTCGGCGACGAGAATTTCGTATTCCGAAGTCAAAGCCCACTTCATTTGGGTCCGGATTTCCTCGTCGTCGTCGACAATCAACAATTTCTGCTTCATGAATGTTTTGGAGTTAGGGAAAGAAAGACATGGAATACCGAACCCATTCCAGGATTACTTTCCACCTGGATGTTTCCCTGATGCGCTGTAACAATCATCCGGCACTGAAACATTCCGATCCCAAGGCCTTTCTTCTTGGTGGTGCGAAAAGGGCGAAACAGGGAGTTTTGGATGAATTCAGCGGTCATTCCGCAGCCGGTGTCCGTAATCGAAATCACTGCACGGTCTCCGTGGCGGGAGATTTCCACAGTCAACCGGCCCCCGCGTGCCATTGCCTCCCGGGCATTCAGGAGCAAATTGGTCACCACCGTTCCAAGCTGCTCCCGATCGGCCAACACCGGCGGAACGGGCTGAAAATTTCGAACCAATTCGACGTCGTCCGGTGTTCCGACTGCTGCCAAAGCTTCTTCCACGAGCGCCTTCAAGTCTGTCGGGACCCGGTTCAATTCCATCTTTTCGCGAAGGCTTCCGAGCCGGCCCGTGATCTGATTGATGCGACTGACGTGGCTGGCGATACCCCGGAATGCGTCTGCGCGGAAGTCAGGATCATCGAAATGCACCGGCAAATTCTGAAGCATCAATCCAAGGCTGGATGCCGCGTTTTTGAGATCGTGAACAAAAAAGGCGGACATGGACTGGAAGGACTCGATTTCCTTCGCCTGCATCAATTCGTGAGTTATCTGGAATTGGAAAAGCCCGGCAGCCACTTGATCTCCAATGCACTTAAGGAGGTCCAGTTCCTCATCCGAATAAGGAATGGCATCGACCCTGTCCACCAGAATGATCGCTCCCAAAGCCCGGCCAGCGGCAATGAGAGGGAAGCAATACCGGCCTCCGCCTTTTCCAAATTGAGAGGGACTCGCTTCTTCAATTCCCTTCGCCCAAAGCGGAGGACTGCGGTCAAGATCGAAAGCTTCGGACGCACCCAGGAGACCATCCAAAACCGGGGCGGCTGGCGCCAGAGTATCCTCGGTGTCAGCGGCCCCTTTGCTGTGGGCGAGGGTGGAAACAATCTGTCTTAAGGCATCCTTGCGATCATCCGCGAGCCAAATCGTGACAGAGAGGACCTGAAAAGATTCGGCGATGAGTTTCACGGCTTCGGCGCAGTAAATCCGCGGGTCGGTCACGCTGGAAAGCCGGTGGGTGAATGAACTCCAAAGTGCCCGGGAATCATGCTGAGGACGTCTGAAATGCCGGGCGACAAATGCCCTGATTCGCTGACGCAGCCGGTCGGAAAACAACAACACCGCAAGAGTGGCCACTCCGGCCACAACCACTACCGCCTGGAACTGAAAACTCGCTCCCCCTCCCAGAGCCGCCGCTACCTGAGCCAGCACGCCAACCACAAACAAATACACTCCAGCCAGAATCAGAGTGACCGAGCCCTGTATGACCGCCCGCGAAGGATAAATGTCGATCGTTCCAAACCCCTGTCTGACGAGGGCGACGCCCATGAGGATGCAACCCGCGAGGAGAGCACTGGTTTCCAAAACAGCGGTCTGCGGCCCGTAGCCGGAAAACAACAGGGTTTGGCTGGCGGTATAAACGCGCGCTCCAAAAATAAGTCCCAGCCCCAGCATGGCAAATTTGATTTTCCAGCGTGCTGTGCCAATCGCGGCGCGAAGTGTTTTCTCGAGATTCATCAGGATGACGATGCTCGAAAGCAGCACGATGAGGGTCAGGGCCCCAGCGGGTGCGAAGTATTGAATCCACCAGCCGCCCCCCTTCACGGGAAGCACTTCCATGAGGGAATTTCGAAACCCCAGCACGACTCCCGCAGGGATCGCCAAAGCGATCACCAGGGCGATGCGCCAACGATGCAAGTGTTTGCGGGGTTCTCCGCGGAGATAAGTCAAACTAAAGGCGAGCCAAAAGAACGGGCTCAATGATTTCGCAACGAAAACGCCGAAATGCCGTTCTCCAAGTTCTTCCAGGTCCACCTCTGAAAGGTTGAGCCCCAGGAAAAAACTCTCGGCGGCGAAGACCAGCATCCCCCCAACGAAAAACCATGCGGCCACCGATTTCCGGCGCATCAAAACAGCTGCCGCCAGCCCGGCGCAGAGGGCGCCGGCGGTCCAGGCCATAATTGAACCAAAACTCATGGGGACGTGCCGGGAAAAGGCTAAATGCCAGGAAAACCAGCGGCTAACCTTGCTGAATTACCGGCGGTTTCGGGTTTACCATTTGAAGGGTTCGGGCGTTTTGAAACACCTCCAGGGCGCTAAAAAAGTAGTGGTCCGCGTCTGAAAAAGAGGCACGCAACGCGGGCGCGGGTCGTATGTCGTATGCGTCGAGCCATTAAACGTCGCATCTCCCCTGCACTCCCTTAAGCCCGCCTGAGGCGATCGGCCTTTCGGGGAAGGCGTCAAGCGGATTATCAGGTGAACCTAATAGCCGCCCCATCTTGACAAAAACAAGTTGAACTTCGATTTGAAATGTTTTCTATCTCTATCATAATTACCATAATTTCTAATCAATGTTTCCCCATCCGATGAATGCCTTAAAATGCCCGGCTTTCTTCCGTCCCACACAACTCTATCCTGCCTCGGGCCTCGCCCGGCTCGTCATGTGGTGTGTGATTCTGCTCGCCGCGCCTCTATTTTCCAAAGCGGAAGTCACGCTGGAATGGGACGCTAATCAGGAACCCTCGGTCAAGGGTTACATGATTCACTACGGCACAACGAGTGGCCATTATACTAGAACTGTGGATGCGGGAAACGCCACCCACGCGGGTGTCCCCGACCTTGTGGCAGGTTTCACCTATTACCTGACTGTGACCGCCTACAACGAGGCGGGTCTGGAGAGCGAATTTTCAAACGAAATCGTGCTGACCGTTCCCCAGCCGGCGACCATCAATGTTACTTACCAGCCCCGCCTTCCGGTTCCTCTGCCTCCCGGAACGCCTGCCGAGTGCAGGCCTACCATTTCGGCCAGCGGGCGCTTCTCGTTTACGATCACGGCACCGGAGCAAACGGCTTTCACCATCTATGCCTCGTCGGATCTGAGCACCTGGAAACCTCTCGGCAGTGTAATGAATCCCACCGGGAGGCTCCTGGTCGTCGATTTGGAAGACAATCTGCATCCCGCGCGCTTTTACCGTGCAAAACAGGTTGCCCTCGATCCGCCGGCTGACGACTGAGTAAAACTTACCAGTTACTCAAGGGAATATCGATCATATCGCCGCCGCGCACATATACTACCGGCGCGCGTCCGCCACGCATATCATAAACGACGGTGTGATATTGACCGTTGACGATGCGTGTGAGCCGCACCTTTCCCTTCCGGGCAAAATCCTTAAATCCTCCGGCTCCCATGATCGCCTCCAGCATAGTGGTAGGGCGATCAAATACAAACTTCCCCGGGGATGCCACGCCGCCGGAAATGATGACAGGCTTTCCACTGGCTTCGAGAGAGACCACCACCTCGGAGTTTTGAAGCTGCGATTTGTATCGTCCGGACAGCTCCGACTGCAGCCGCGTGACGGTTTTCCCCGCAGCCTGGTATTCTCCGATGATAGGCAAAGAGAGCTTGCCATCCAGGCGGATTTTCTGGCTGCCGGTGTATTCCGGTGCGCCGGGGAAGAACAGCTTTACCAAATCCCCCTCCCCTAATATTACCGGACCTGTTCCATCGTAAGGTGAAACCGGAGAAGGCTGAGTGGTAATGGGAACGGCCTGCTGGCATGCAGGAATGAACACGGTAACGGTGGCGGCGAATGCAATCCGGCAAAAGGCTTTTTTAAGGGCGGGAAAGCCGGCGTGCACCGCCGGCGCGCCCTCTGCGTCCCAGCACGCAGTCGACTGTCTCTTCAGATGGCCCGGGTGGTTTTCGATATTGTTATTCATGATGATCAGGTGACCGAAGGATTGGACAGGCACGCAACATTGCCCTGGAGAAGGCGCAACTCAAAATCTGGCAGACACTCCCATCGATACGCGATGCCGCTGGTACTCCGCCGCCTCTTCATCGGAGTCCACCATAGCGTAGGTGTAATTCGCATCGAAATTGAAGCGCCGCCACAACGGGCGGGTGTAATGCAGACCCAGACTGGCGTGGAGAGTGTCCTCGGTGCTGTTCAGCAAGCCGGCTGCACCACCGCCGCTGAAATCAGATTGGATGCTGTCGATCGCCATATTGAAACTCAGCCGCGGGGTAAACCGGTGTGTCAGTTCCAGGCCCATCCGCCGGGAGGAGTTGCTTTGCCGCCCCGCTCTGCCGGTGGTTTCGAGACCGCTGCGGTAATAGAGTCGGAACGTGGTATTTTCTCTCGCTCTATAATTGATCGCCGCCTGGGCATAGGGCGCAGTGCGTTCGCCCAACGGCCCATCATAGGAACGGAATTCTTCGCCTCCGCTCAGACTCATCGATAGAAACCGGCCCAACGGTCTATCCACACCGATCAGAATAAAGTTCGATGTAGAATCGGCCGCGGGATTGTCCGGATATTGGCTGAAACTGTAACGGTACTCGAGCGTCGCTGTGGTTCTCAGTGTCAGCGCATACCTGAGCTTTTCTGAAAAGGTTCCGGTAAAATTGTTTTCGTCCTCAACTTCCTCATCATCGTAGGAGATTCCGCTGGCCGTGAACGAGGTTTCCGTTGAGAAACGGTTTGAAAGCTTATAGACGGCCCACAGCCTGTTGGAGCCGGAAAAATAACCGCTCGTGGGCCGGTTTATTGAACTGCCGACTGAGAAGTCCGGCTCGGTTTGGTGAATCACGTGCAGGTTGTTTCCGATCGTCAGGCGTGAATCGATCTGCCCCGTGTAGAAGGCATCCAGGCCGCCGGCATTGTTAAATTCCTGCGTACCTGCCGGCGGGTCAAAATACCATGTGTTGGAGAAGTTCGCATCAATCGTGAGGCGATGGCGGCCCTCCCATACGGGATAATGCATATCGAAGGAATTTTGCCAGAAGCCGGAGCCTCCTCCGTCCGACGGCAAAGAGTCATTGTCTCCGGTCGATGATCCCGCACCGGGTCGCGAGTCCCAGCCGGCCGCAGAAGCGATCGAAAAAGAGAAAGGGAGCCTCACCTCATCGTCAAAGAGGGGACCGATATCCTTAAGTCCCTGCGCCCGCGTCTGCGAACCCGCGCACAAGGCCACTCCCAGAGCGATGGCGAGTTGTCTGACAGCTGAAGAGAGTCCCATTCTCCCAGGAATGCTTAAATTTGCCAAATGATCAACACCGAAGGTCGGATGAGATTTCCCTCTCAGCGGGTTTCGCTCCCGGGGGTCTCATTCCCACCCTCGACCGATCCGGGGTCCCCGCAAACGGCGGGCGCCAAACGAGAGGGAACCAATTCAGCGCGCTCACAGCGCCGGGAGGCATTGCGGAGCTCCCCGCGTCGAAGCCACCAGAGCATCAAAAAGAGCGGGATCAGCGAGAGGACAAAGAATACAGGCCCTCCGCGGCGGTGAATCCAATGATCAATCATGACCGGATCGACCTCCACGGCCAGCCAACTGATCACAAGGATCCGGAAACCGTTGCGCAACACTCCCAGCGGAATCACAAAAAGCACGAAGATGGTCCTTCGCCATGGACTCTTCAAAAACATGTTTGCCGCAATGAGGCTCGTAATAAACAAAACCCAGCTGGATCGAATTCCGCTGCATTCCTGAGCCACTCTGATAGTAATGCCGGGGAGCGCAAAAGTAAATCCGTCGCGTACGTTGGGTATTCCGGCGAGGTCAAAAAGCCATGCGGCTGCATCCGCCGAGGCACTCTGTGATGCAGACTCAAGGAATGCGGCCATCCCGTCCGGCATAGGGATCATGAACACCAGAAATGCGAATGGGAACGCGGCCGCCTTCATCCAGGCTTTCCCGAGAAAAAGAAAGCCCATCCCGGCGAGGAACAGGAGAAACGAAAGCACCGGCAGCAAATGACGGTCATTCGGGCTCAGGAAAACACCAGCACGCTCCTGATAGAATGCATATCCGAGAGATATCAGGGCACCCGTCAGCATAAGTCCGCCCCATCCCAGGGAGCTTTTGTCCCCATGAGGCAGGTGCTGACGTTCAGTCCAAAGCAAATATATCGAAACAAAAGGAATGAGGGGGATATGAGAATGCAACTCTTTGCTTAAGGCGTACACCATCAGCGACGCCAGCGGTTGCAAAAATCCCAGTAAAAGAAGGAAGGCAGCGACCAAAAACGCTTTGCTCCGGAAGGGCAGGCCGGTGAAAAGAGTTTTCCAACGCTCCACACCGCGGGAGACAAAGGAACTCTTAGCCCGCCTTTCGGATGTTTCAGGGACAAGGTTCATCTTTATTGCCTTGAAACTGGCACGCAAGCGGTCCGCGGAATATCAACGAGACAATAATTCATTCAGGCCCAATGGCGGTAAAATATCTCTCCGGAGCGGCGGGCGAGCGGGTCAGGCAGGTTTCGGAAGGTGAACCGCGCCAACCGGCCTAACAGAGAGGTCCCTGGGGTTCCTGTGCCTCCCGCCACTTCGGGGAACATAAATGTTTTGAGTTCCTCTTCGGTGGTGCCCCAGGCGCGTTTGAACTGAAGAAGTCCGGTGTCTTCGAGAGAGGTCCGTCCAAAACTATAAAAGCGACGGCCTGAACGCACCGCGCGTTCCATTCCATGCGAAAACAACGCATGACTCACACCGAGGTTCCTGCCTTCCGGAACAACCGCGATTTGTTCAGCAATTACCCAATCTCCAAATTCAAAGCTTAACAATATCCCGAGGGGAGTGTCTTTTTGGAAAGCCACGGAAAAGGAGACCGCGGAGGCGGGAAGATGGGTGGAGAGAGCTTCAACGAACCGGGGCGGATAAACCGGCAGGCCAAGTCGCTTACGTGCCTCCTGATGCATCGCAGAGAAAATCCGGCGGATTTCCGCCGACCCGTCCTCCCGAACCTCGATTCCGGACTTCTGCGATTTGGTAAGTTCGCGCCGCACGGTTCTGGAGAATTCGCTCCGCAAATCCTTCACCTCCTTTGGCAGCGTCAGGTAATGGTGGAGGTAAACCAGCGCAGGCACCCGGGGAGCGCCATCCGCGGGAGCAGTCGAGCGAATCCCTCTCAATTCCAAACGTTTTGATCCCGTTTCCCTCTGGTAATTCAGCATCGAAGAGAAAAGCGGTTCCCATTGCCACGGGGCTGAGACAAGCGGCCCGCCAAGCGTGGCAAACGGAATGCTGACGACGCGTCTTCCAAGAAACACACTCCGCGCGGTATACAGGGGAATTCCAGCAAGGATCTCTCCGGAAGTCCCATTCCGAATGGCGAGAATATTTCCCCGGATGTGGGAAAAAGTGTTCTCGAGAAAGCGCTTCCACCCGGCAGAATGATAGATAGTGCCCATGGGGTGCGCCAGGACAAACCGGTCCCACGCGCCCATCTCGAGATCAGGCAGCCAGCACGCCTCCATGTCACAGACAGGCTGTGCAGCGGAGGCTGCCATTTGCAGGACCATGCCTTTGTTTGTAACGGGGTGGTTCAATCAGACTCCATCTGTGGCGGGTTCAACATTCGCAGCGTTTCCGCAAGACGCGCTCCGAAATCGGGTTGCAGGCACCGATGCGGTACAGGGTCCGCAGCAATGGGTTGCGAATCCACACTGACGCCAGCGGCAGCAACTCCGGGCGGCCGCCAAATCCCATGTGGTAAAAGTCGCGACTCCCCTTAATCTCTTCAGTAAGTGGCTCGTTCCGCAGAACGATTTCGGCTGTCTTCCTCCCGACACCGCAGTGATCCACTGCCCGAAAGCCACGCGCGTGAGACCACGCGAGGATTTCGTGATAAAGTGGCTCCATGGGATGCAGCGGCAAGGCATCCGCCAGTGACCCTTTTTTCCAAATATATACTTTCGTGCCGAAGCACAGGCAAAAAACACCGGAGACTGTTCGCCCCTCGTGCATGGCAAAAGTCAGTCGCGCATGTCCGCCCGGACTAAACGCTTCCCACACGGCGCGGATACCGTCCAATGATGAGGGACTGGGTGTTACCGACTGACGCCGGCACGTGGCAACCATCAAATCAAAAAACACGGGCAAATCCTCCCTGCCACCCTCGCGCACGGTCACTCCCCGGCGCAGCGCCTGACGAAATGTGTTTCGCGTCGATTTACGCATGCCCGCTTCGACAGCGGTCATTCCACCCTCCAGGGGAATGAGCCAGGTAGCGGTGATAATGCGCTGGAAGCGATTGGGAAGAAACCCTCCGTCTTTCAAAACACCATTCATAACTGGGTCGTGAACGGGCCCTTGAACCACCAGGGCGCTCAGGCGCAATTTTCCGGCTGCCCGCTTTAAGAGATGCATCGTACGAGCGCAGACCTGAGGGCCGCTAAAAAGGGCGGGACCACGCGCCACATAACCAATCCTTCCAACGCGCACCTTTTTCCAAAGTATTTGAAACCCTCCCTCGATAATCCCCGAACTCACGATGATTACGCGTGCGACCCGCCATCCCTCTTCCGACTTCACTTTGGCCCACATTGAGGATTGCTGGAATTCTCCGGCGGGCGAGCTCTCGAGAAACCTGTCCCATGCCGGGTCGTAGATGTGCTCTCCAAAGTACGCGGATGCACCGGAAGCGTCCAGAGGAACATACCCCTCTTTGTCAAAGACCGCAGCGTCCGCAGGAAAAGGCGCACACTGAATCCCCGCGGTGACCGGGCGGCTCATGGCTTGCATGTTAGGACGGGACAATGACCGGGAAGCATCCTTGACCGGCAGAATCAGGAACCATCACGTGGGGCCAACGGCAGGCTGTCGCTCGGAAGTCAGGGAATTGTCAGATACCGCAAGGGAAACCGGTTCAGAACGCGGAATTCCCGTCATGGTCAAACGGTCAACAACATCCAAATAAACATCCTTCATCGTTTCCCATGAATTGGCTTTGGCATACGCCTGTCCCCTCTCGGAGAGCTGCTGGCGGTAAACTGGATCGTTAAGGATGCGGCGAACGGCTCTCGCGAGATTGTCAGAGTCGCCCGAGTCGAAGAACGATGCGACGGAATCGTCGAAGTACAGTGAGTCGATCCGGGTCCGCGACAGAACCACCGGGAGCCCCTGCGACATGAACTCCATAATTTTTGTGCTGTAGGCCTGATCCCCGAAACCCTCTGCGCGTTTGGGAACTATTCCGATGTCGGCGTTGGCCATGAGGGACGAAACGTCTTCGATGCGCACATTCGTAAAGAATTGCACGTGATCACCCAATCCCAGTTTTGCCGCCTGATCCTGCAACCCCGGCAGGGCGGGTCCCCCGCCGTAAATATGCAATTGGATCCGGGGAAACTCCTTTATCAGTTGCGGCATCGCCGCGACCGCCAGATCAAGGCCCTGATGCCGGTTCAGACTTCCTGGATACAGGAGGATGATGCGATCGTCCGTTCGCGTGCGGGGCTTTGGAGAAAAGAGGTCCAGATCCACATTGTTCACCAGAGCGGTTACCTTTGAAGCCGGCGCCGAACGCCGAAGGATGGTCTCTTTCCAAATATGGTTGGCAATGATCACATGATCAGCGAACCGGCAGGACATCTTTTCGATGAACCTCAATCCCGCCGCTAAAATCGACCAGCCGGTAATTTGAAACTTTGATTCGTATAGTTCCGGGACGATATCATGAATATCCAGGATGATCTGCGTTCCCCGGAGTTTCAGCCTCGCTCCCGCAAAGACGAGGAAATCCGGTATGTTATGGATATGAAGCAAATCGCAGCCTCCTGGCAGATTCCGCGGACCCAGGCGGGCCAGCGCCTTCAGGAAGAAACAGCTCAATCGCCACGCGTGACTCCACTTCCCGGACTCCCGCGTGGCCCGGGATTGGAGACGCAGAATGTCAACACCGTTGAGCCTCTCCCAGCGGCGTGATCTTACCTGCTCCTCAGTGCCGAGGCAAAAAATCCTAACGCTGTCGCCGCGGCGGGCGAGTGTTTCAGCATACCGGCGGACTCGATTGTCAGAATCGTAAAAGCTGTAGGTCAGCATCACAATGCGCCGGAGCGGCCGGGCCTGCCGCGGGCGGAAGGTCCGGCACCAGGATGCCACCTCCCGGGGCAGGGCGTGCCAGAACTGACCTGCATATTCAGACCGGACGTGATGGAGAAATCCCTTGTAGCGCTCCATGGGAAATTCCGAGAATTCAGGCTTCCGGTCCGGCAATGACATATAATCCGGATGGGTATCGAGAAGGGCCATCGCTCCTTTGTCCGCGAGCCATCGCAGTTTTCGCCTCCAAACCTCGGTTCCCTGCTCCTTCAGGACCACGAAAAGATTATAGTCCTGAACCAGCGTATAAGGAAGTTCGATATAGCCGTCCTGCGGCGCATCGCTGGTCATTTGATCAGCGGCCGCAGTTTCAACGGGCGTCTCCGGCGGTGCAATTTCCGAGCGCCGAAAGGCATCCGCCTGGGGATCCGGTTTCTTTACCCAAAAAGGAAAGACCGTCTGCACACCATCCGGCTGAGCTTCAAACGGATCGACATCAAAAGTGGAGGCATCGTATTTGATATTCAGGCCGTGGAGCCAGTCGAGTTCGTGCAGCATAAAACCCGCGCGAAAACCCTCGGCATTCCACGCGGCGAGATGGCGATTGATATCCGGCGCATTATGCTGAAATGATTTAAATGATTTGAAGAGACTTCCGTCGTGACGAAAATCATGGACTCCGACTTCAAAGCCGTTTTTCCTGAGCCACTCCAGCAAATCCTGCGGCACCTCATAATGGCCGGCGGGGATAAAATTGAACGAGGACCGGAATCCGCACTCCATTTCGATCTCCGCGAGTTCCCGGCATCGTTCAAGACCGCGCTTTCCTTCGACATCATGTGAAAGGACGAATGCGAAGGTCTTTCCATCCGGCCATCCGGGCCAGCCATCCGGTGGATTTCCGGAGGATTCGTACACCGGCCATGACGAAGAGCAGCGTTTCAGAATGCGCTTTGCCCGCCACCGTCGCAGGACAAGGCGCAACCGTTTCGGGAGAACCGGCTTAAACAGGTAATACAAACGAATCTTCAACATGAACCCTCCATAATCTGAAGTCAGGACTGCTGCGTCACCGCCCGCACCCACTCAGGATGGTCGAGATACCACCGAATGGTATTTCGGATCCCCTGCGCAAACGTATGAGCCGGCTGCCATCCGAGTTCCTCGCGAATTTTTGAAGCATCAACGGCATAGCGAAGGTCATGACCCGGCCGGTCTTTGACGAACGTAATCAGGCTGCGCGAATTGCCGCCCGCCTCCGGGGCCAATTCATCCATCAAATCGCAAATGAGCCGCACGACTTCGAGATTGGAACATTCGCCATTTCCGCCAATGTTATAGGTTTCGCCATCGCGGCCCCGCGTGAGCACCTGCCAGAGAGCCTCGGCGTGATCTTCAACATAAAGCCAGTCCCGAACATTCATACCATCTCCATACACCGGAATGGGTGCGCGGGCGAGGACGCTCTGAATAACCGCCGGAATAAGTTTCTCCGGAAACTGGCATGGCCCGTAGTTGTTGGAACAGTTGGTGATGACTGCGGGCAACCCGTAGGTGCGATGGTAGGCACGCACGAGCATGTCGCTCGAGGCCTTGCTTGCGGAGTAAGGGGAGTTGGGAGCGTAGGGCGTGGTCTCTGTGAAGGCGCCCGCGGGTCCGAGGCTGCCATAAACCTCATCTGTGGATACATGGTGGAATCGGGGGCCTGGCGTTGGTGTTTCAGAATTCAGCCAGGCTGAGCGGCAGGCCTCCAGCAAATGAAACGTGCCGACAATGTTGGTGTGGATGAAGTCGGCGGGCGCGTCGATGGAACGGTCAACATGAGATTCAGCCGCAAGGTGCATCACGTGGGTGATCCGGCGGTAATGCACGATCTGATGGATCGCCGCCCTGTCCCGAATATCCGTTTTTTCAAAAACGTACTTTGGATGGTCCTCAATGTCTTTCAGATTTTCAAGATGGCCCGCATAGGTGAGGCAGTCCAGATTGACTATCACTCTCACTTCCGGCCGGTCAATAATGTGATGGACCAAATTGGAGCCGATGAAGCCGGCGCCGCCGGTAACAAGCAAGTTCATCATTAAGTCCCCCGCCGGCGGTGTTCCGCCAAAACGTCTGCCAAATACTCGCGATACTCGCACCCCGGCATGGAATCCAGAATGTCCGCAAGACCCGACGCCGTAAGGAAGCCCCTCCGAAGGGCCGCCTCTTCAGGACAGCCAATCTTGAGTCCGGCCCGTTTTTCGATGGTTTGCACATATGCGGAGGCGTCATGCAGGCTGGAACTGGTGCCGGCATCCAGCCAGGCAAATCCCCGGCTCAGAGGACAGACGCACAGGCGCCCCTGACGCAGGTATTCCACATTCACAGCGGTAATCTCCAGTTCGCCCCGGGCCGAGGGTTTCAATCCCTTCGCGATGGCGATGACATCATTATCATAAAGATACAGGCCCGGTACGGCGTAGTTGCTCTTCGGATTTGCGGGCTTTTCCTCTATGGAGACGGCATGGCCGGCGGCGTCGAATTCCACCACACCATAGCGCTCCGGGTCGTTCACATGGTATCCGAAAATCGTCGCCCCGCCTTCAAATGCCGCAAACGACTTTTCCAACCGGTCGCTGCCGTAGAAGATATTGTCACCAAGGATCAACGTGACACTGTCTTTGCCGATGAAACTCTCGGCAATCAAAAACGCCTGGGCGATTCCGGCTGGTTTTGGCTGCTCGCGGTATTCTATCGAAACTCCCAGACGGGAGCCATCCCCCAACAGTTGCCGGAATCGCGGAAGATCGTGGGGTGTTGAAATCAGACAAAATTCCCTCACTCTCGACTCAATCAGAGTCGTCAGCGGGTAATAGACCATCGGCTTGTCGAATACCGGCTGAAGCTGTTTGCCGGCAACCAGCGTCAACGGGTAAAGACGGGAGCCGGTTCCGCCTGCGAGAATGATTCCTTTCATGCAGGGAGTTCCCGTACAACAGAGCCGCTACAAATGCCGGCCCGCGATTTCCGCTGTCACCTAAGCCCGATAGACATGCCGCGTCCGCGCCCCCGTGCGAAAGAATTACTTCACTCGAAGGCGCTGAGGAGGATCCGGGAGCTTGATAATGGAAACGCTGGACAACTGGGTGTTCCGTTCCCTGCCCCGTATGATCAACTGGTGCTGTCCGGCGGAGAGATTGAAAAATTTTGGAGTGAACTGATTTGCCCCGTCAGTTCCATTTCCCCGCCAACTCACAATTCTTTTTTCGAATTCGTTGGTCAAAGGAATGTCCCAAATCATTCCGGGCGCCTCGGGCTCAGCGTCAACGTTCAGGAAAAATGAGTTGGCGCCGTCACCGGCGGTCCTGACCTGTGCCTGAATCCAGTATTTACCAGTCCGCGGGACATTAAATGAATAGACCGCACGGCCTCCTTCTGTGGGTTCAGTGGTCTGAATCGCTTGAGAAATATAATTGCTTGTTGTGGAAAACGGAGCCGTGATCGCTCCTGTCGATGCCGGGAACGATACGTCGGGGCCGCCAGACGGTGGGGCTTCTACTCCGACGGAAAGCACCGATTCCCCCGTGGTATATCCGTTGCTTACCCGGAGCTTCCAAACGTAGTTGCTCCCTGCCGAGTTTGCTGGATAGCTGTAAGAGGCATCGGTCACCTGTCCCGTACCGCTGAGCAGAACTGTTTCCGCACCCCCATTGATGGTATAAATCCATTGCCAGCTCAGGGGCAGCGAATTCGGATCGGACGCTGAACCGGAATATTGCGCGGTGGCGGTCGCATAAGTCTGCCATCCCGCGACGGCGGGGTTTGCATCCGTCCCGCCAGGCGTGATCGCGGAAACGACCGGCGGAGGCGCCGTGGCCGTGCCGGACACAGCTGCGGTGGAACCTCCACCCCCTGAAAGAGTCACTGTTCGTGAATGGGAATCCACCGTAGTCGGCGTATAGGTTACGCTGACGGTCTGACTCGCTCCGGGGGCTAGATTATAAGAGCCCGCAGTGATGCTGAAAGGAGCAGTGACGCTGGCTGCTCCGGTAAGCGGTGCGGTGCCCGCATTTCGAACCGTTAGGGTTTGTGTCGCGCTGGCCCCAAGAGCCACTGACCCGAAATTGAGCGTCGCCGGCGTCACCGTGATGGATGCAACACCCTGCGCTGTGCCGGAAACTCCCGCCCGGAATCCCGCTCCCCCGGTAAAGGTCACCGCCTGAGCATGGGACCCCGTGGAGACGGGCGCATACTTGACGCTCACGGTCTGAGAGGCTCCCGCCGCTAGAGAGTAACTTCCTCCCGAGACTACACTGAACGGAGATCCAACGCTGGCAGTTCCCTGAAGGATTCCCGTGCCGCTGTTCCTAACAGTCAGTGTCTGGGTTGAACTGGAGCCCATCGCAATCGAACCAAAATCGATCGAGGCGGGTGTGACAGCGATAGCAGGAATACCCGTGGCAGTGCCACTGACAGGAGCAGTAAATCCGGCTCCCCCCGTCAGGGAAACATTCGCGGAATGTGTGCCCTCGGCGGCAGGGGAATACCTGACCTTCACCGCCTGAGTTTGGCCCGCAGTGAGACTGTAAGTGCCGCCTGAGACGATGCTGAAGGGCGCGCCCACACTGGCTGCTCCGGTGAGAGTTCCGCCACCGGTATTCTGAACGGTTAGTGTCCCATCCGCCGTTTGTCCGGGCTGAAGGGTTCCAAAGTTGAGACTGGCAGGCGACACACCGAGAGCGGGTGTCACGGTGGCAGTGCCGGATGCCGTAACGGAAGCGCCTCCGCCGCCGGACAATGTAATATTCTGAGTGTCGGTGCCCGCCGCAGTGGGCGTGTATTTGATCGTTACAGTCTGGCTCAGGCCGGCGGCAAGACTATAAGCCCCGCCAGAAACGATGCTGAAGGGGGCGGCGACCGTTGCATTACCGGTTAGAGTTCCGGAGCCGGCGTTTCGGACGGTCAGCGTCTGGTTTACATTATTGCCCACGGGAATCGATCCAAAGCTCAGAGAGGTCGGAGACGCCGACATCACTGGTGTCGTCGGCGCGCCACCCGATTGAAATTCAAAGGCCCCTATGTCATACCCCGCGCCCTGCGGACGGGGAGAACCGCCATGATCACGAAGGATTGAGGGAATGGTCAATCCGCGGTCAATGAGCGGGCTGCCTGGTAACAAACGGAAATCGCCGGCGTCCGCGTTTACAAATCCAGGGTTGCCGCCGTTAATCCCGTGAGGCTCATAAAATTCCTGAGAATCCCACCCTCCCGGATCACCGTAGAGCCGCTGATCGGGGTCCGGTCGAACCGCCGCAAAGTTAATGCGTGCCACAAAGTTGTAATCGGCTGAGCATCCGATGCTGTCCAGGCTGTTGTTGTACCAGCCGCCCGAACCGCTCGTCAACTTGCCGCAATCCAAAAAGACGTTGTTCCTGAACACGGTATTATGGCAATAATTGCTTCCGGTTTGCCCATTGTAGCCGCCGGGGGCGGTGGCCGAATACGTTCGCGTTCCAAATCCCATTACCCCGCCGTTGTAACCGCATTTATAGAAGACGTTATTGTAAAACACCATGCCCGGAATCGAACAACTGAGCGGATTTCCGATGTTATAAAAGACGTTGTTTCTCCAGACCCAGTTCTTGATTTCCGGCACCAGACTTCCCTCCAACTGGCCCAGCGCAGGCGCTCCGATCATATCGTAAACCGCATTCTGCTCAATGATATGGTCCTGGCTTCCCGCCCCCTGAGATCCAAAGGTCTGGATCCAGTCGGAATGGTTGCCGTCGCCGGGAGAGTCATACATGTTGTAGAACCGATTTCCCTGAATCAGGTTTTGCCGGCCCCACAACCAAAGCCAGTCCGCCTGCGCCCCGTCGTGGAATTGATTATTGCGAACAATGTTTCGGTCCCCGTACATACTGAGGTAGGTGGCAGCCCGGAACCGGTGGAGGTTGTTCCCTTCAATCAGGCAATCGCTGGCCACTCTTCCGTCGCCAAAAGGCATCGTGCCTGCAGCCGGGGCCTGCCAGGTTATGCCTGTATGTTTACTGGCAGCACCTTCATACTGAAAATCCTTATCGAATTCACAATTGAGCACTTCAAGGAAGTGAGCTCCGTGCATCACCCGGATCTGCATATTGAGCTCTCCTCCTGGCGTGTTCCCCTTAAATCGAAAATTCTTGATGGTCACATAGGGCCTGCTGATCATCATTTGATTGACCGTGGCGCCGTTTTGCCCATCGAACGTGATTCGGCTGCCGGACTTTCCGGAGGGCGCCGAGGCCCAACTCACGTTTTCGGTATAAGTGCCGGGACCAACGAGAACAGTGTCCCCGGCCGCTGCAACGTTTACAGCCTTCTGAATAGTACGCCACGGAGCGCTGGCGGTGCCATTGCCAGTCGTATCATTACCGGTCGCCTCCACTCGATACGTGGCAGCGATGCCCGGCAGAGAGAACCAAAGAGCAAAGAGGATTGTGACGAAGGCGGTCAAGCCTCGAGCCTTGAGCGAACGAGAAGGCACGCCTGTGCTGGAGAAGCCTCCCTTCGGCTCCGGAAGGGAGGGACGGGGAAGTGGTCGGTGTAACATGGGGGAATCTCCTATTCGGGTTAAGCCTTTCCAAGTGGGGTTTACTCGGAAATGTACCCGGATTCACACTTCACGTCAATATCATGTTTATGGAACTTATTGAAATTTAGAAAGCTATATCATTCCTGCTGAAGGCATGAACAAGCTGTCTCAGAAATGCGAATTCCAAGGGACTGGCGTAACTCTTTACGTGCAGGAGTTGAGCCTGGACTGCTTTTTTGATCAAGTTTGCGGCAGTCCCACGGGGGTCCCCACGGGATCCGACAATTTTACGCTCGGGTTAACCAGTTCCTCAAAGACGGTCTCAAGACGTTTTTTGGCGTCAGCCGCACGGCCCGCAAGTGGATGCCGCACACTGTCGCGTTCCTTATAAAGGGCCAGGATCCGTTCGATGGCGGTGGCACTGTCGGATTCGCGTCCGTCGACTACCCAGTCCTTCATCCCCACACTTTCAAATACCCCCGCGAATTTGCGGCTGTAGGCGATTCCGATACAGGGGATACCCTGTGAAAGGGCCGCAATGCAGGAATGCATGCGCGCCCCTATGAAAAAGTCGAACATACCGATGACGCCTTTGATTTCATGCTGGTCATATTCGCGGCAAACGAGCCGGATGCGGCTCTGGAGTGCCTCGGGCAGAGAGTCCCGCAACCGGCGGGAGGCCTCCTGGTCGCTTTCGACACTTCCGTCCGGACCGAAGGTGTGAGGCACAAGCCAGAGTTCGCCTTGATGTTCCGCGAGCAAAGCGATGACGAGTTCCCGGAGAAAGGATGCGTAATCCATCTTCAAACCAAACATGTTGTTCCGGGTGTGGCCGCCGTTGTACATGAGGCCGTTGATATTCATGCCGATGACACCGGGAGGCATCTCACCGGCGAGCGGAGGGTCCACTTCCACGGTCTCAGGGCGGATCGATTCCATGGAGAAAGCCACATCCGGACACAGCAATACCTTCTTTGCCTTTCCGACAAGTTGCTGAGCCACTGCCTGGCTCTGCAAGTCCCGTGCGATGATAACGGATGCACGTTTCAGGATGTACTTCGCAATCCACTTTGACGTGCGGCTCTTATAAGGGCCGTAGGTCTGGGGGAACAGAACTACGGAACCTTTCACGAGAATGACCGTCCATACCGCCAGCGACCCCAGAATGTACCCCTTCAAGCCATAAATGTCGCTGAAACTGTCCCCGCCGCGGATGTCGCCGACAAATTCACTTTCGGCGATGGCACCGATCCACGGAGTGGACCGCGCGATTCCGGCGCGGAGCTTTTTGAAAAAGACAAGGCGGTAGAGCACCGCCATTACGAGAATCCAGAGAAAATGATCGCGCCAGCGTGAGCGCAGCGACATGCGGGAATTGACAACGGAGATAAGTCTCGGCTCACCACCGGCGCGAAACCGGGCCGGTTGATTGTCGCGATTCCCCAGGAGCAGCACAATCTCGCCACCCCCTGAAGCTTCCCAGCATAAATTCACCAGCGACGCTCCAAGAGCAAGTACACCGCGATTTCCGGAGCTTACCGGAGTGCCCATGATGCAGATTTTCATTTCTTAAACGGTCCGTGACTTCCCTTTTGGGATTCAGTGAAAATAGTTTCCAGTTTCTCGCGGTGGGTTTCGCAGAGAACCATGTTGCGCAATCCGGGGAACCGGCGGGATTTCCGCAACCTCGCTTCAAGCCATCCCCGCGCGTTCAATCTGCGGCGAATCCCTCCATGCCCCAGGAGGCTGCTCAGCGCGCCATGCCGGATTTCATCGCAAAACCTCAGCCACTCCGCTTCCACAAATGCAGAATCTGCAATCGCGGCCGACCGCAATGCCAGAGTTTCCCGCAGACGATTTTCCTCATCCCCCTTGAGCCGCCGGGCTCCAGGCACCGGCGAAGACTGGCGAAACGGAATGATTTCCATGCCCGCGGGAGCAGAGTGTACGAGTGTGAGTTTCACCAGAAAGCCCTCATGGAACGAAGCCTTGTTCCGGTAGATGGCCTCGTCCATCACCAAGGCACCCTGTCCGTAAACGATGTGGCCGTCCTGATATTTTTCATTCCCGCCAAGAACGTGCGGGTGTTGCACGATCACCGCAGACGCTCCCTGTTCGATCATGAAACGGCAAGTGTTCTGCACTTTCGGTGTCGGTGCATGAAATTCCGCGGCACCGTGGTAGAGAACGATGAGGTGGTCGAACTCCGTGCGATGGCGGCTCACCATCCGGACAAATTCGATGACGTCGATGGGATTGGCTCCCCACGAAGACCGCGAGGCAATGGAAAACTCGCGCTCCGCCACGGCCAGAATGGCGACCCGAACACCGTCCAGTTCACGAATCAGCACCCGGCCGGCCGCTTCAAGACCTGGCCCAGCGCCAACTGTTGCCACACCGGCACTTTCACATATTTCCATGGTATGGTGCAAGCCGGCTTCACCATGGTCCATGATGTGGTTGTTGGCCAGGCACAGGACATCGATGCCCGCAGCCTTGATACCATTGATGCAACTGCCGGGCACTCCAAAAGTGGGACCGGTTTTGAGAATGGGAGTGGATTTTTCAATGAAGGGACACTCGAGATTGGCCACCACGAGGTTCGCTGCCGCAAATTCCGGCATGAGGTCGTGGAAAAGGCTCTCCGCATCGCCTTTCACAAAATACTCCTGATTCCCTTCAATCGGGCAAATATCAGCACCAACAAGAACGACGGCCATGGAACGCTAACAAGTCATGGATTGCAGTCACCGGTCACACCCGCTGGACCAGCCTGCGAAAGCCGGTCTGCCTCCACCGCGACCAAAGGATCGCGGCTTCGTGCCGGAGCACCGGCATCATCATCACCATTCCCGCACCGATGCAGAGGGAACAAAACGCCGCGATGCCTACCGCAAGATAGGGATTCCAGTGATTTACCCCCAGAGCGTCAATCCCGAAGGCAAAGATGATCGCCCCCGCCACCCACATACCGGAAACCAGATTCGTCGAGAGCGGCACCCCATCCCGCCGGCTTAAGCGGACCCACGCTGCGCGGCACGCCAACAGCTCTCCCACTACTCCCGTGCAGGCCAGCATCCATACAGGGTAGTGGGCGAGGGCCAAAACGAGAGCCGGCACCAGGGCGACGACGCGCCAGAGGTTTGAAATCATTTGATTCTGAGAATCTCCCTTGGCCATGGCGGCCAGCGCCGGCGAGATGCGGAGATTGCGATAAGCATTCGAAGCGGCCAGCCACGCCATGATAACTCCAGCGCCGGCATATTTCGGTCCGTAAACGAGCACCATCAAGGCTTCGGAACCGATGATCATTCCAGCGGCGCAAACAGCGGCGAACGTGACGATCACCGCGGTCGCCTGGCGGTAACGGCGGTGAAAGGCCACGGGATCGTCCTGCACTTTGGCCATTACCGGCAGCATCACCGAATTGAAAATGCGCCCAAAAACGAACGAGGGGGCCATGGTCAGCGCAGCAGCGGCGGCATACGGTCCTAAATCCGTCATCGTATAGAAAGTCGCCACAAGAAACTGGTCGCCTTGGAGCGTTCCGAACATCAGGAATCCAGTGACGAGCAACGGCCATCCGAACTTCAACATACGAATGGAATAATCCCGGTGTGACTGCCAGCGGTACGGTTGCTCCGCCAGCCAGTGCGAGGAGACGCAACTCATGACGGACTTGCCGATCAGCAGGACCAGCATGGCCCGAAAGTCTCCCAGCCAGTGGGCCAGCGGCCATGCCGCCAAAGTGATCACAATCTGCGGAATTACCTCCGTCAGCGTGGAAGGTCCAAATCGCAAATCACGCTCAAAGCGGCGGACGTCCAGGTGCTGCAACCCGTTCAGGACGGGAACGACCGCCAAAACCACCATGGTCCACCGGTGATTTTCCAATCCAAAGAGGTTCGCCAGCGGAACCGCCGCCACGGCGATCAGCAGCGCACTGATCACTCCGGTCACGAACTGCATCAGATGAGCGGTGGCAATGAAGTCCGCCTGCGCACCCTCTTTATCCCGAATGACAAACCGCGAGATGCCGAGCTTGTTAGTAAACTCAAGGAGCGTAATCACCATGGCGAATGCCGCCGCGGTGCCAAAATCCGCCTTCGTCAGCAGGCGGGCAAGGATCATGTTGCGCACGAAAGACGCTCCGTAGATCACGGCCTCGCCGGCGCTCAAAAGGGCGGACCCCTTCAGTGATTTTCCTCGTAAACTCATGCCTGATGCTCCTCTGAATTTGGAACAGGTCCACCGGCGGCCGCCAGCTCGGCAGGTGACTTTTCCCACCAGCGGGACGCCACCAATTCTGCGATGATCTCTTTGCTGAACCTGTATCCTGTCACTCCTGCAGGATTGCCGCTCACAATGGCATAGGGCGGAATATTGTTATAGATAACCGATCCCGGCGCGATGACGGCACCCTCGCCAATCTTCTCCGCAGGGTGCAGGATGATTACATTGTGTCCAATGCAGGCTCCATGCCCGATGGTCAGTTTGTTAAACTTCATCGGCGCCCCCTTCACCTTCCCGAGCGCAGGATTGTAAAAGAACCCGTGAGTGGACATCAGATTTCTCGGATGATGCCGGGTAAACGTTCTCAGCGATTCGGCAATGGATGCGTAACGGCCAATCGACGTGCCGCGGTGCATGTGAACCGGCTTGATCCGGCAGGGTCCGGCGCTGTAGAGCCCGATCTCTATCCCGTGATACTTCCGGTAGATCTCCCTGATCGTCAGCGAGCGGGCAGGACCGCCCTCCATGGCTGTCGCAGCGCGGCGAATCAGTGACCGTATGCGTTCGCTTCCGGCGAGACGATAGGAAACCAGAACGACTCTGGAAAAGATACCGGGCATAAATTCGCGTTGTGAATCAGCGGCTCAAGCGGCGGCCGTGGATTTAGAATCCGACGGAGCAGTGACGGGCTTCGCGGGCGCCGGCTCTTCGTCGAGCGGCTTTTGAAACTCCTCCATTTCGCCGCTCAACTCATCGATGCTCTTCACCCACCATTTCGACTCCAGCACTCTTTTGATCACGGCCTCCGGAAACCGGTAACGCACCACACGCGCAGGATTGCCCATGACAACCGCATAAGGCGGAACCGGTTTCTGCACAATCGCTCCGGCGCCAATGAAGGCACCATCGCCAATCTCTCCCGTTGAGGGAAGGATCACCGCATTGTGTCCTATAAAGACGTCGTTGCCAATGGTCAGGCGGGGAGCTGCATCGCCCGTTTTCGGTTTGTTGCCGAGAGCCGACTTGAAATACAATTCCCCGGGCTCGCTGGCCTTTGCCAGTTCATCGCGGCAAATGGTGCGGACCGTGTAGTAGATTGACGAATAACGCCCGATCACTGTTCCCGGATCCAAACCATCCGGCCCTGCCTCACACGGACCGATCGTATAGAGGCCTACTTCGATTCCATGGAACTTTCGGTAGAGGTGACGGACGGTGAGCGAATACATTGCCCCGCCTTCAAAACGCAGCGCGATGCGCCTCAGCATCCCCCGGATACCGCGCCCCTTGAAGACACGGTAAAGCGGAGCGACGAAGGCCCTGCAAAAAAAGGAGGATTTGCCCCCCCTTGTGGAAAACTCTTCAGGCATTGCCGGGACTATTGGTCAGGCGGGACCTGATTGCGCCGCCGCGAGCTTTTGATTCACGAATGCGTTGATGCGATTGAGCGTGCGGAAGTTTTCCTCTCCCACCTCGCCATCGCCAATCTGAAGTCCGAACTCCTCCTCAAGGAAGGTGATCAAACGCAGCGTACCGAGCGAATCGATAATACCGCTGCTGAAGAGGGGCTCGTCCGGGTCGAGTGAGTCGCGTTCAGAAGCAAGAAGATCGTCGAGAATGAATCGCTCTATGGCTGGGTGTGTATTCATGGTTCACTTGGTGGTGTAAATCAGGCAGGGGTGGAAGAGGCTCCCGCAAGAGACTTTCGGGCGTTGATGCGGGCGAGCAAAGCGGGCCTGTCGGTTTTTCCTGACGAAGTCTTCGGCAGGGCGTCACAGAATTCGATGTTTTCCGGCACCATGTATTTTGGCACCCGCCGCGCGCACCAGGCCTCCAGTTCCTTTGATGTGACGCTGCCGCCATCCGTCTGAACGACAAAAGCTCTGATCCGGCTGCCGAGAAGTTCGTCCGGCACTGCGACCACCGCAGCCTCCTTCACATTTTCGTGCTGATGAAGGGCATTTTCGATTTCACCGAGTTCGATGCGATAGCCGCGGCTCTTGATCATGTGGTCACGGCGTCCTGCGTAGAGCCAGTTCTTCAAGTCCGGAGCGAGCGTGACAATGTCACCGGTCCGGTAGGCGATGTCCGGATACAGTGTGTTGAAAGGATTCTGCACAAAAGCTGCGTCCGTTTTGCTGCGATCTCCCCAATAACCCTGTGCCACACACGAACCGCGTGCCCAAAGTTCGCCTTCCTGACCGGGTTCTGTGACAAGTCCTCCGGCATCGTTCACCGCGAAGACTTCGACATTGGCACAGGCCCGGCCAATCGGAACCGGTTGCGTGCGATCCGGCGCCACATCCTCCGGTTGAACGCGGTAGTAGGTGCAGACGTTTGTTTCTGTAGGACCGTAAAGATTGTAATAAGAAACGTGCGGTACCGCCGCCATCAACTTCCGAAGATACTTCAGCGGAAACACTTCGCCGGCAAACAGGATCGTTCGCAGCGCTGAAAAGTCGTGCGCATCCAGCTTCCCATAGCTTGCCATGAACGAAAGAATGGACGGTACCAAATAAGTGATCGTGATTCGTTCCTTTTGGAGAAGGTCCGCCAGTTGCACCGGCAATGCGGAAAGGTGCTCGGCTACGGGAACGATCGTCGCACCTGCCTTGATCGTTGCATAAAGATCGAACGTCGAAAGATCAAAGTGCAGCGGCGCATGACTGGTGACGCGATCGTCCGGAGTCATTTTGAATTCGTCGCAGCACCAATTGACGAATGTGAAAATAGTGCGGTGAGCGATCATCACTCCTTTTGGCACGCCGGTCGAGCCTGACGTGTAAAGGATGTAGGCGAGGTCGGCTTCAATAGCCTCCGGCATGGTAAATCCGCTGATGTCCCTGCCCGTGACAGTGGCCCAGGACACGGCCTCGATTCCCTCCGGTATTTCCGGATTCGTTTCCGGGGAATCCGTTAGGATAATCTGCGTCAGCGGGCTGCCTTCCTGCTGGAATTCCGTCAGGGATGCGGCTTTCGCACAGGAAGTCAGCATCACTTGAATGCCGCAGTCCCGCGTGATGTAGGCCAGCCGCTTGACAGGAGCGTTGGGATCGAGGGGCACGTACGCCGCGCCGGCCTTCATGATCCCGAAAACACTAATGACGGAAGCGGGGGATTTATGAACATAGACTCCCACCCTGTCTCCCCGTTTCACTCCCATGGATTGGAGCGTGGCAGCGACCTTATCGGTAAGGACGTCGAGCTCCGCGTAGGTGATGGCCTGGCCATCCATACGTACGGCCTCGTTGTCCGGATAGCGGGCGGCGCTGTTGATCAGAAGATGCGGCAGCAGGAATTCCATGATATTAGAGAAGAAAACACAGGACCTAGAGGCCAAGGAGAGAGGCGATGAGGTTTTTCTGGATTTCGCTGGTGCCGGAATAGAGCCGGCTGCCCATGGCGTCGCGCAACTCGCGCTCCAGTTCACACTCCACGGTATATCCATATCCACCGTGGATTTGAATCGCGTCCTCACAGGACTTGATCCAGCTATCGCTCAAGTGGAGTTTGGTCATGGCGGCTTCCATAAAGCCCGACTTGCCGCAACTGCGAAGCCACGCGCCGTGGTAGAGCAGTTGCCTGGAGGTTTCCAAACGCAGCTTCATTTCCACGATCTTTCCGGCGACGTGTTGAAAACTCCCGATCGGCTGTCCGCCCTGACGGCGCCTCTTAGCGAAACGGACGCACATTTCCAGCATGCGCTGCATCGAACCGACTGCGTTGGCAAGAATGCAGCCGCGCTCCCACGTCATCGAGCGGCTGAAGATAAGGCTGCCCGCACCCTCTTCACCAATGCGGTTTGCGGCGGACACTTCGCAGTTATCGAACTGAAGTTCACCCGTCGGCGAGGTCCGCAATCCCATCTTATTAAGTTGTCTCGTGACGGTAAGACCGGGACTGCCTTTTTCCACGAGAAATGCCGTTACTCCATTCGCTCCGAGAGATGGATCGACAGTGGCGTATGCCGTGAACACATCCGCGACCGGTCCGTTGGAAACGAAGGTCTTTTTTCCGTTCAGAATATATTTGGAACCATCCCGCCTGGCCGTCGCCGAGAGACTGAACGCATCTGACCCCGAACCTGCTTCCGTCATCGCATTGCCGCCGATAAGATTTCCATTCGAAAGGCTAGGAAGAAAACGTTGCTTCTGTTCCTCGCTGCCGGAGGTGATAAGAGGCATGACCACGGTCCAAAGATGGGCATTGATGGAAAAGATAAGACCATTGTCCCGGCAGTTGTAGCCGAGCCGCTCGAGAACCGCGACCGTTGTCAGGGGATCGAGTCCCCTTCCCCCGTATTCCACCGGCGTTGGGAGCCCCTGAAAACCAAACTCTCCGCACTTATTCCATCCCGCTTTGTCAAAGCGCCCTTCCCGGTCGCCTTCAATCACATCGCTCTTAAGGTGCTCCTTTGCGAACCGATCTACTGAATCCAGCAGTTCCTTTTGTTTTGGTGACCACGTGTAGTCCATGTTAACGTTGATTTTCCTGAAGGGTTTTGTCTATGCGTCGATCGATCCGCCGCCAAATCCCGGCCCCCTCAAACCCGGGAGTAATTCGCAGTTAGAAGCGAATACGATAAAACCACCGTTGCGCGCCTTCCACCACCGGGTCCTCCCACGTCCCTGTCCCATTCGTAATCTGCACCGTCCCGGCTGGGGCCCAATCCTGAATGTTAGTGGACGATTCCAGCGATAAAATGCCGTCCACTTCAGATGTTATCGAGAGCCTGCATGAGTGCTGAGGAGTAAAGCCAACCGAAACAATCTGGGGGTCGGATGGCATGCGCACATGGAGTTGCACCGTTCGTTCCACGATCAGTCCAGTGGCATCTTTCACCTGCACCGTGAAAACAAATCCGCCGATGGTTTCGGGTTTGCCGGAAAGGATTCCATCCGCGCTCAAAGTCAATCCCGCGGGCAGAGGCAGCGAGTTGGGAGCAAGCATCCACTCGTAGACTCCCACTCCTCCGATTGCCTGCAGCGAAACAAAATAGAGATCGCCCAGCCTGGCTTCCGAAAGCTCCGACGAAACCACCTGCAACTGCGGCTGAAACGCGCCGATGCTCAGCTTTCCACCGGCGACGATGATTTTTCCCTCTGCGTCTGTAACCGGCACTTCGTTGGCGTCCGTTAGGCCTGGCATCCCCTCGATCACGTCGTTCGCGCCGGCCCCTATGCAGGGTGAGTCCGCTCTTAGATTGTAATTCGGCTCCCGGTTCCATTTTCGCACTACGGTTCTGTTGTCCGCCTGGAGGACGCCATTGGCCCGGATGTAATCCGATGCGCCGGTATAGGTCATCACCCGAAGACTTCCTGAATAATCATGCAGGGCGTCCATAACAATCCGCCATACTTCGCGGGGTGTTCCTGTTTCGCCGTGAGACATCGAGTTGAGCAGGGCACCGGTTTCGCAGATCAGGTCAGCCGCTGCCTGGGTCTTGTAATAGGTGCCGTTCGACATCACGAAATCATCCATCAGGCCGGCGTAGAAATCATTGTTGCTGTCGCCACCGTAATCATGGCGGCACCCGATATAAACCGGGCCGGCGTACGGCTTGAGCCGCGCCTTGCTCGTCTTGTCGAGTACGAGCTCATCGTTGATCCGGATCATCCAGCGGTCAAAAAGCTGCTGGATCGAAATTTTCTGCCAGCCGTTCATATTGACTGCTCCCCCGGCCGTGGCCAGAGACAGCGTTTCCGCGCCCCCGGACACCAGAGACAGTCGCAACGCGCCATGATCATCCAAAAACACCTTAAAAAAGTTTCCGGTGTCGGATCCCATGGAGAAAACCGTGTGATTCCCATCCATCCTGTCCGGCCAGAGTCGCGCAGAGAGGTGCCAGTCGCCTTTGGAGAAATCGAAGGACGGGTTCACCGGCCGCGACAGGAATGCATTCGACCCATTGAATTCGCCGGCATAGGTCAGGCGGTATGCGCGGGTCGAAAACGCGACGTTGTTGACGCTGAAATGATTCTGGGAAAGAGAATAATCGTCGGCTGCTTTGTTCTCAAAGAGGACGTTTAACATGTTCCCGTTGATGCCTACCGCAACCTGCGTAAGATACATATTAAAGCTGTCCAATTGCCCGCCGCCGCCAATCGGGCTGTCCATTCTGCCCCCCAGGTAACCGGCCGCGATAGTCTCGTTGATTACCTCATCATTGTAATACCCGCCGGGATAGATCAGGTACTTGCATTGATAGGGCGCGCCTGAACTGTCTTTGAAAACCGTCTCCAAATCCGACTTCGATTGCTGGATTTCATTGGCGAAGAATTGCCCCTTGTTAAACGCTGCCGAATGCGCTGCGGACTTGATGTCAATGTTCGACACCTCCTGGAGCAGCCGGGAAGGCACCGCGTGATTGTAGGCGGTGCGGCCATCGATGTAGGAGCATTCGTAGGCAGCCAGTCTGTCGATATAAGGAATCAGTTCCTCCACCCGGTCCACGGCCGGCACCGTCAAATCGATGCTGAGATTCTCGTCCGTAGCAGCGCCATTGACAGTGGTAGTAAGCCGGTTGTTCGCGATTGTTAGCGTACAATCGGCTCCGGAGCCGGCGTATCGAATCCTGAAAGACTCCGGCCGGGAGAGATTCGCATGAGACCGCGTATGGGAAACGATATCGTGACCTTCATTGATCAACTGCTGCAGAAGTTGCCGGTACTGCAGGTGGATGCGATCGGTATCGTTCAGCGCAAGGGTGGTGCGATAGCCGTAGCCGGAACTGGCCAGCCGCGCCAGCGCACTCCAGTCACTCATACTTCCATAATCGTCCTCCATAATGACCCAGAGGCCCTCCCGGCGCGTCCGATTGAAGCCGGGCGCCCTGTAGATATTTCCTCCGAGATCGGCGACGCCACTCATGTGCAAAGCCGGGCTCCGTCCGTTCGGCAGGATCAACGAATTGCCGGCACGACAGTTGCCGGCGGCGGCATTTGCAATCGTTTCATTGCCAATGACAGCGTTCGAATTCCCGATGCTGGAGAAAAGACAATTCCGGATGTCGATTGTACCGCTCGATGCGTTATCAATGCCGCGGCCCCTCACGCCGATGAGGTTGCAATTGATCAAATTCAGGGCCTGGCAGGCGGACACCTGAATCCCGTTGCCGCCGCCCGCGTTGTGCAGATGACAAAACCGCAAAGCAGCAGTGGTGGCAGGCCCGGAGACGCTGATCATCGAAGGTCCCTGGCTGTCCTCCATAATGCAGGAATTCACCTGAGCATTCGTGACCGCATTCAATTCGAGTTGCCCGCCGGCCTGCAGCAGTTGACAGTTTCTGAGCGTAATGGCGTCACTGGTGTTCAAACGGGCCAGAAACGACGAAGTATTTCTCAGGCACAGATGTTCAAGCCGTACAAAACTGCGTCCGGAAAGCGATACCGCATTATTCCTTGCCGATATCGTCACCTTGAGGTCAACAACATCGGGATTGCCCGCATCGCAGCGAAAATAGATCCGGTTTCCCCCCGGGAAGAACTCCTTCTCCTTGAGGGATTCGGCACTCTGGCCTTTGGACACGACGGTTTCCCCGGCCCAAATGTAAAACACCGGACCCGTCCAGGGGACCGACCACGTTTGGCCGGCTCCTGCGGGGTGCGAAACCCAGCCCGTGAGCACACTGTCGCCACGGATCACCGGGAGTTCCCCGTCGCCATAATCCCGGACGACAAGAGGCGTGTTCGCCGTTCCTGAGGTGCCCAAAGTTAATGTCTCCCGGAACGTGCTTCCGCGCTTAAGGTTGATAATTACCTCCGCTCCGCCAGCCACCCTGGTCGAAACGGAAGACCAATTAATTTGAGCCAGCCGGCTGTACGGATTCTGCATCGATCCGTCGCCGGATTGAGCATTGCTTGAATCAAGGTAAATATTCTCCACTGCGGCCTGCAAAGGCGCGCCCGTGCAAGGCAGGCAGCAAATCAACCAGGCAACAGACAGGCGCATAATTATCCTCCGGGTTTTGCAGATTGCTTACAGACCTTCCCTGCTTCGACAACGCGGATGGCCGGTTTCCGGCGTGGCAAGGCGGGATCGTCATCTCATTGTCCCTCCCTGGTTGGTGGTCAAGCTGATCTTTAAAACCCCTTAACCTCCCGTGCGAATATCGGGTTCAACTTCGGACGCTTGAGGAATCGCAAGCCCTGGACATTGCTCAGCCGCAATCGGCTTCATGTCCCTCTTTTTCGTTCTCACTTTGCGGGAGAATTCATGAGATGGCTTTTCGATCAGTTTAAAAAAGATTGCGCTCGCGACAATGGAAGCAAGCAACGCCACGACCAACGCCAGTGATTGCACCGGCAGCGTGTTCGGCAGACGCTCTGCCTGGTTCATCACCCGCCCGCCTATCGGCGGATGCAGCAGGTAAAGAGAATAGGAGATCATGCCTGTCCAGATAAGAATCCGGGATTTCAATTCCGGCAGGTAGAGGATCGCCAGCGCGGTGGCCGCCCCCGCGGCGGCACTGAGCGCGCCTTTCGTCATGAAATGCGCGGCAATCGCTGCGACAAAGAATACCCAAAAGCCGGTCCTCCCTATCAAATTATTGCCTTTGAGAAAACACAGGATCCCCGCCGCAAACAAAGCAGTCCAGGTAAAAACGGTCGGACTGGGCCCTGCGATCAATGGGGCCGCAATCCAGGCGGCCAGGACCCCGTACCGAAGCCACTTCGACTCCTTTGTCAGCAGGAGAAACGATCCGGCCATCAGCACGTAATACTGGGCTTCAATAGCCAGCGTCCAAAACACTGGAATAATCCACTTCTCTCCGGTGAAATCGCAAATAAGGAGCGCATTCGAAATAAGTGTCGGAGCGGCAAAAGACGGCGGCAGCCCGCGGGACCCCGGAAGGAGCGACGAAAGGTACGCCACGGCCATCGCAAAAACCCCTGCCAATGCGTAAGCGGGATACAGCCGCAGAAGCCGCGCAAGAAGAAATGAGCCGGAGTCCGCATACCGGAACTTCATTCTGAACAGCATCAGCGGAATCACGAAACCACTGATAACGAAGAACACGTCCACCCCGAGGTAACCGTACCGAAAGACCGCAGCGGCGGGTGCCAGCGCCGAGACCCCATTCAGGGTGAAATGATAGAGGCAAACTGCCAGTGCTGCAATCGCCCGCAGCACATCAAGATTCTGGAGACGCTGCTGGTTCATTTCTTACTCCCGGGCAACTGTAGCCGCCAGATCGAATGAAGCATCAATGGACGCGATAAGGATTGCTAAGCCTTTGCGATCAGGGCCGCCCGGTTTATCAACAGCCGTTTCCAGTCAAAAAGACTGTAAAAGGCACCGGCGAGAAATGTGCTGGCCGAACGAAATGCGGATTTCCGCTGTTTTTTAAGGCACAAGCCTTTAAGTGCCCAGTACGGGGACCGGATCAGGAAATAGTTTGCGATTAGCAGGCGCGCCAGCAGGAAAGTAAAGTACGAGTAGTGCTTCTTAACGTTTATCAGATAGGCCCCGTAAAGTTGCAGCGCAAACCGTCCGGGAGCCTGGCGTGTCGTCTGACCGCCGTAGTGGATTATTTCACCCGCCGGCGTGAACATGACCTTCCAACCGGCTTTTACAAATCGATGACACCAGTCGATGTCGTCGCCGTAAACAAAGAAGGTCTCATCCATCATTCCCACCTGCTTGATGGCTTCCATCCGGACGAGGGAGAAACAGCCGATGACCACATCCACTTCGCGGGCCTCTTCATATTTCCAGCCGGAATAAAGTTTTCGACCAAACAGCCGGCTCCTGGGGAAGAGCCGGCTGAGAAAGTAGGTGTCGAAAAACATGTTAAGCGTCGAGTAGAACCGGAAGCAATTCCCCTGGAGAGTGCGATCCGGATTCAGCACACGACAGCCTGTAACCGCAGCCTCTTTGTGTTGATCGGCGAAGGCCAGCACCTTGGCTATGGCGTTGTCCAGCACGATGGTGTCCGAGTTCAGAAGGAGCACGTAGCGCCCTTTGGCGACCTCAATGGCCTGGTTGTTCGCCTTTATGAATCCCTTGTTGTCGGGATTCTCAATCATGCGGGCGAGCGGGAAATCCTTCCGGACCATGTCCGCACTTCCGTCAACGGAGCCGTTATCCACATAGATGACCTCAAATTCGATTCCTTTGGTTTGCTCGTACACTGATTCCAAACACTGGTGGAGCAATTCACGGACGTTCCAGGCTACGACGATTATCGATACATCCATAAAAGTAAGGGCTAAATTGCGGTATTTGTTTTACAATCCTCGACGGATTTCCTGACTCTGCGTTGCGATAGGGGGGGGGACCGTGCCTCCCAGGGGAATCCGGTGAAAGGTTAGGCCCGGGAACCGGCAGCAACCTTTGACGAAGACGGGTCCTGCCAGTTGGCGGCCCCCCCTTGATCGGCAATCATCCGCTTAAACACGCGAATATTATAAAGCGATTCGTCCTCGTAATCTCCGTACTCACCAACGTGAGCAAACAGGTCCTCGATGATATCCTCTACGGAATGCTGTGGCTGGAATCCGAGATAGGTTCTGGCTCTCTCAAAGGTAACCTTGTAATTCCGGAAATCCTGAATTTGTTTGATTTCGATGCCAACTTTTTGGCCCGACAGCTTCTGAACCCTGTCTTTCACCATATCTCCCACCTGACCCACCGTGTAGTTGCCTGACGCTACGTTATAGACGCCGTTGATCGAATAGTCAGCCTGGATCGCCCGCAAATAGGCTGCGGCTGCATCCCGAATGTCCAGGATGGGCCGCCAAATGGAGGCGTTGTTCACCGTGACGAGCCGTTTAGTCATCGCCGCCTTGAACATGGTGTTAACGATGAGATCCATGCGCATCCGGGGGCTGTAGCCACAGACGGTGCCCTTTCTCAGAGCAATGACGGAAAAATCCCGGTCCTGAAGTTGCAGCACGCCGCGCTCTCCCTGCAATTTCGAAATTCCATAGGGGTACCCGCACGTAACAGGACTGTCCTCGTCATAGAGCTGGTTGACCGTGTAACCATATACCGAACACGACGAGGCATAAATGAATCTCTTCGCTCCCGCGCGCTTTGCGATGTAGGCGAGGTAGGACGGGGAGGCCCCATTGGACAAAAAGTTTGCCGCGGGATCGAACTCTGCCATCGGATCATTGGACAGGCCCGCGAGGAATATGACCTGCTCATAGCCTTTCAAATCATCCTCTTTGCACTGCAGCAGATCTTTGCGAACCACTTTGACTCCGTCCGGCACATGATTGCCGAACCAGAGAAGATCAACGACATCCACCTCGTAACCATGCTCCAGCAGAGAGGGAATGAGATGCGAACCAACGTAGCCTGCGCCTCCGGCGACTAAAATCTTCATCTTGATTATTGTTGTTTAATTTTTGTTATTTTTCGGATTGATTCAGAACCTGGTTGTAGCGGTCACAATTCAACGAAGTATCGACCGGCACTTTGAAAGGCACATCTTTTATGGACAACTCGCCTATATCCCTGGAGGGATCCAGGCTGCGTGCATATTCCAGCACGGTGCGGCGGCCGCCGCCCACATGCACTACCCCCAGTGCCTCGCTGGCGGCAAGGGCCTTCAACTTTTTCGCAATAACGGAAACCGGTTCCCTGCTAGTCCACTGATCGCTAAAAGCGCGCTCAAAGGGGAAGCGGTCAGGGCCAAAGGTTGTTCTCACAATGAGGGCCTTGTCGTAAAGCCGGGCCGCGCATTCTCCTCCCAGCTTCGACCACGCGTATTTATTGACCGGGTTCACCGGGTCGGACTCAGCGTATAAACCCTTGTCCCCTGGAAACACGTAATCAGTGCAAATATATATTAAACGGGCACCGAACTTTATGCACAATTTCACGACATTTGCCGTGCCGATAATATTCACGTCGAGCGCTTTGAGCGGGTCCTTCTCCACCACAGGAGGGGAAGTGAACGCCGCGGCGTGAATCACCTGGTTGCAGCCGTGGGTCTCCGCATAACGCTCCATCTGCTGATAGTTCGTGACGTCGAATTCCTGGGTGAGCGGAAAAAGGAAGTCGGGGGCAATTTTCCGGAACTCATTTCCGAGCAGTCCGCTGCCGCCGGTGAAGATGGTAATTGGCTTTGCCATGTTCAAGTCAGTCGTAATTGAGGTTCTGAATGGTGAATTGGTTGGAGGACTCCTGATTCACCCACGCGGCGAGACTGAATCCATTGCGGTCTTTGTCGGTCACGAGACTGGTCGTGGCCGAAATGGAATCGAACATATCCTTCAGATCCGGTTCACACAGAGACCAGTCGAGGTCGCTGGCAAATGGTGAAATGCCAGCCTCGCAACCCTGGCTGTATTCCCCGGAACACAGGTATTCAATCGTAGTATCGACAGGAAATATATTGCCGTGCGCGAAACCGGGCGGCACCCAAATCCACTCCTGCGAATCGCTGGCTGGATCACTGGGCATGTCATACAACAAAGTCTTCCCGAAAGTAGGGGATCCTTTTCTTATGTCGAGCACGATGTCCAACATCCTGCCGCTGATGGTGCGCACCAGTTTTCCCATGTAGGGGTTCCACTGAAAATGGAGACCCCGGAGTGTATTTTTCCGGGAAAAGCTCTCGTTGCATTGCACAAAATCGGTGTCCTTCAGGAAGCCGGTATCAGGGTGATTGGAAAAGTCACTGCGCCGGTAATGTTCGGTGAAGTAACCGCGATGATCACAGAACCGCGCGAATCTCAATACTTTAATTGCTTCTATCTTTAGTTTTTTTACCTCGAGTATTTTCATGATTTGTGTGAATTGTCCGGTTCCTGACCGGCGGCGTTAGTCAGAGCGCACAACCGGCCCCCGAACGCTGCGGATGCGACTTATTTTTAGAGGGATGCGATCCGGCAGAACTGCCTTATCACGCAGCGGAAGATCAGTGCCGGCTCCGCAGTCTTATGGAGCCGCATTTAAAGCCACACGAAACCCGATGTCTTCGTGTGTAAAGTCCCGCGGGTAGCCGACATAGCGTGAGGCCAGAAGGACGCGCTCCGCGGCAGTTAGGAAACTGCCGCCCTTGAACATGGGATTTCCGCTGGCGGCCGGCACGTCGGGACCCTTCGGATCGGTCCGCGTTTG
This sequence comes from Verrucomicrobiales bacterium, assembly GCA_035550135.1. Taxonomy (GTDB): domain Bacteria; phylum Verrucomicrobiota; class Verrucomicrobiia; order Verrucomicrobiales; family V1-33; genus V1-33. The sequence continues at coordinate 129,014 of DASZQB010000008.1, read as the reverse complement.
GCCATTGTAGCTTCCCGCCGTGTCCCAGCACCACTCGTAAACGTTCCCGCACACGTCGTAAAGTCCGTAACCATTTGGAGCAAACGACCCGGTCGGAGCGGTATAGATGGGGCGGTTCGCGGCGTACACAGGATGCGTGCTGCGTGTAGGGCTGATATCGTAGCTGTTCGCAGTAGTACTGTTATAATTTGCCTCACTGTGTGTAATGGTATCCCCCCATGGAAACCGGAGGCCTTCCATCCCTCCGCGGGCGGCTTTCTCCCACTCCGACTCGGTCGGCAAACGATAACCGGACTTTTGAAAATCGCAGGTCCAGTCATTTAGATTGTAACATGGTTCCTTGCCCTCCATCTCGCTGCGGAAATTGCAGTACACTACCGCACCATACCAGGTGATCGCCGTAATGGGATGCGCAGCGCTCCACGCGATCGCTGGAGGCTGGGCAGGAAGGGGCGGCGCGAGGGACAGCGTGGTTCCAGTCAGCCGCAAAATGGATTTTCCCGAATTGACGATGGTCAGAAACTTTGGGTCTCCCTCCGTATTCGTTAGGGTCGTGTAATTGGGCGGCTCCGTACCCGTTTGCAGTTTTCCATGATCGAGGCCCCATTGAAACACCTCCCGTGCCTGGCCGACGGTGGTTTCCCGCGAGCTGATGTAAAACGGACTCACGATCACCTTATGCACAATGTTGCCGAAGGTCACCGCGACATTGTCTCCCATGGTGAAGTAACCGCCCGGAATATAACTCATGCCCGGAGGAGTGGCCGGGTCGCTCACTTTCAGAGACGACGAGGTGCCGGTGACAAACCCGCGGGCCCACGGCTGCCAGGTGTTCAGATCGGTGCCCGTTTCAATCAAATACGTTCCCTCCGCGGCAGGATTCGTCCACGACAGCGATCCGTTGAGCGTAAGAGATTCGATGAGTGTGCCAGGTGCAGCCGTAATCCGATAAAAACGCCTGTCGCCCGCCGCGACTTCGGCAGCAAAGGCGGCCATAGAAAGCGCGACCAGACAGGGAAAGGACCATGCAAACCGGAATTTCAAATCTGGCGTTTTCATGTTGGCGGAATGGGGGCTTCCGTGCGATTGGGGCTGGTCCGGCGGCAACGGCAACGAAGGTTCTTACGTAAGGCAACGAAGATTATCGGGCAAGACGGAAAAAGGCGGCCGGAGACGTTGAGGTTTCCACATCCATGACCTTAAAAAGGCCCTCCGTCACCGGAATGCCGGGAAGAGGCCCCCAGGAGGTGAGGTCGGTGCTTGTCTGCAAACTGAACTCGCCCGCCGACGCAGGCCATGTGAGTCTCGCTTTCCCATTCGGCACGAGGGTAATCTCGAGTTTCGGCAGTACAACCGTTGTCATATAGGCCCCGAGATCCACTCCTCCCTCTCCCGCCCCGCGCAATTTCGAAAGCGCTGTCAGTCTGAGTCCGTCGTCATCGGTGAACGGCAGGCCATCAGGCCCCAGTGGATTGTTGATGTCCACGAATCCCGGGTCGCCGCCGTTCAAATTCGCGTTGCCCTCGTTGAATCCCGTCTTGGCACTGAAGGTTGGAGCCTCAGCCGCCACAAAGTTGTGGTGCGTCTCGTAATTCGATGTCGAGCCCATGTTGTACCAGCCTCTCAGGTTAACATTTTTAGTGGCGTCACCGCAGGCAACGAAAATGTTATTTTTCACCACTGCGCCCTGGCTTGAGAACTGGCCGGCGCTGTTCATGAAAGCGATCGCGTGAAGGTCCGGACCGGCCGACGGCATGGGATCCCGTGAGACCCAGTAAAACGTGTTGTTAACAAAACTCGTGTTCGGGAATCCGGTGGCAAAGGAACCAGCCTTCACGAACACATTGTTGCGAAAGGTCAGGTTGGCATTCGCTCCAAGTGTTCCAAGGTGATGCACGCCCAGCGGTCCTTCAAAGTTCTCCACGAAATTCTCCTCAAACACTATGTCCTTACTCGTGCCGGTGGACTGGTTTTCCATCGCGTCCGGAGAAGTAATGTAAACAACTGACGGACTGGCGTGAATCCAGTTTCTCCGGAAAAGATTATTCTCTCCCCCGTAACTGATCGCATTGAACCCGTTGCACTGCCTGAATTCGTTTTGTTCGTAGAGGTTCCCTTCGCCTCCCACCCACGCGGCCTCGAAGCTGAGGTTGCTGAAGAGATTGTTCCGGACCACAAGGTTCCCGGCCCCCTGATTCACCACCAGTCCATAGACGGCCGAACCCGACAAATAAGCCGCCACCGGTCCCTCGCTTCCCTTGAGGTCTTTGTTGAAGGGATTGAAAGCGGTGGACAGCGTCAAAACGGTGTCGGATACGGACTCCACCAAAACCATCAGACCCGCATTGGTCACCGTGGCGGTCCGTTCCTTTTGAGCGATCACCATATACATGCCGGCGCGGAACCCTGCGGCATTAAACCCTCCCGTCGCAGTGGAGATGGTATTGGGGGCAGGGGTATTGCGGGTAAAGACGACGTCCTGTCGTACAAGAGAGATTCCGTCCCGTACGTCGTTGTTCAGAATCCTGGCGAAATCACCGTTTGCCTTCACCTCGATATAGCCAGTGAGTTTGCTCGGTGCCGAATGGCCTGTAATGTCAAATCCCTCCACCGTGATGTACGGGTGATTGATGGAAAACCCCTGAACGGTTGCGATGCCCGATGCAGTGAACGTAATGCGATTATCCTCTGCTGTTCCCCCGCGCGCCGTTGTGATCCGTTCATCATAGTTGCCGGCGTGAACGACGGCCGTGTCTCCGGCCTGCATCGCAGTGGCGGCTTTTTGAACGGTGCGCCACGGCAGGGCTTCCGTTCCTGCATTGGTATCCAGCCCGGCGGGCGACACATGGAATGTGGTTGCCTGGGCATGGCTCTGCAATGCCATGACAAGGCCTGCTATCAAAATGGCGCATTCGTACCGCATCGGGGGGACTTCGGTATTGGGGTTCAGGGGGTCATCATGAACCCTTTTCGGCTAAAAATCAAAACGAAGTAGGGCGGTCGGTCTTCCCGCCCCGGACCGCAGACGCAGCCGCGGGGCAATCCGGCGATACCAGATCTTGTGAAGGAAAAGCGTCAGCAACTTGTTCAGATTGTCGAACAGACGCACTTTTGCCCGCGTCCACCCGCCTGTGCGGAGCACGCGCACCACGCCAACAGGCGACTCTTTTCCGTTCAGCAGCGTCTTGTACTCGTAATGTCCGAGACCGCTCTCCAGCCTCTTATATCCGTCCTGAATCGAACTCTCGATCAGCTTGATTTGGCTGGTGCCGCCAAGACTGAACCGGTGCCATTCGGGATCTGAAACTCTTGAGGGCAGCAAAGCATAAATCGCATCCCCAAACGCATAAGTGTACTGATTGGCCACCACCTGGTCATCGGCGTAAAGTTTGATAAATCGGACGCGGCCCTGTTTGGCATGAGCGGCCACAAGCGCGCGATGAAACTCAAGCCCCCGGGGCCAGGCCGCAAAGTGTCCCGGACGGCCTTCCGTCTCCCACTGTTTCGTATGCTGTTCCGCAAACTCCTCAAACTCCGCGGCGACGCGCGTCTCATCCTGAATCACCTCGGTGCGCACTGTCCGCTCCTTTTCGAGATCCCGGAGTTTCTTCCGCCGGATTTTGCGCTCCCTGCTGTCGAGGGCCTCAATGTATTCCTCATACGCAGGAGGAAGGAAAAAGGTAGTGTTCACTTCCCGCGAAAGGTATTCAGGCCGGCCCGCCAGCAATGGATGCGCGGCGCACCCTTCATTGAGGCTTCCGTCATTCAGCCAGTCATCTCCGACAAGGCCGATGCTTAACACATCACACTGACCGGCATCGAACAGGTCGCCTATGACCCGTTTGTAAACCTCGGACGCCCACTCCGGACGCACCGGCGGCATCAGCGGCTGGGGTGGAAAATTGGTCCCCACCAGCTTTGCCACCCTCAGCGGGAAGGGCCAAAAACCCACCGCCTCAATGAAGAGAGGAAGCACTCCCACAAGATCTCCGCCGGCACGGCAAACATAGATCCGCAACCGGTGGTTCTTTCCGTAAAAGTCCCACCAGGTCCTCAACCAATCGAACGTTAGAAAGACCGGGCTTTTCAAGTCCACGGCAAACTGATCCCATGCCTCACGCAATCCTTCGATCGACGCGAACGATTCGAAGACTTCAAAGGTAAAAGCGACTGCCGCCGCATCCGGATCTTCCGCCGCTTTGGCAGGCGCTGTCGCGGAGGGACTTTCGATCATTGTCAGGCTCATTCGGTTTTAGGTGCCGTTGCTTCCGTGCTCTGAACGGGAAGAAGTTCGCTGCCGGATTTTAACGTGCTCCGCTGCGGACACCCGCGGGAGGATAAATTTGATCAGTCCCGAACGCGACTTCCTCACGTTCTACAGTGACGGCGCGCAGAGAAGCCAGCACAGCCATCGGAAAGTAAACAAAAAGGATGGACTGATCGAAGTAAGCTGCTGAAATGCTGGAGATGGCCTGGGCGAAAATGGATGCACCTAAAGCCCAAATCAGGAATTCGTTTCCGGTGGGCGCATCGGCTCTGGCGCGCAGCAATGCCCCCACATAGCGGAACCCCCACCAGACGACAAGGATGTACAGCAGCATGAGCGGCAGACCGCCTTTTACTCCGTGAGCGATGTAGTAATTGGTTATGTCACAGTGGTCCGGGCTCCATGGCACTCCCGAAGGCGTCCAGTGACGGGTATAGTCGGTCCCGGCCCACCACCATTCGTTCAGGTGCTTGATGGAAGCCTCGATCAGGGCGGCTCGGAAGTATCCCGTACTGCCGCCGGCGACATCGATTCGGGCGATGACATAATAGGCTGGCACCTTCATCACCAGATCCAGAACGATGTAGCCGATGACGGCGGCCACGCGCATGTGCCCCGTGAGGTGGCGCCACCGCCAGCAGATCAGAGCGAACACGGCGAAAATCACGCTCATCAGAGGTCCACTGGACGCAGATGCCCCCACCATCAGCAGGCACGCCCCGAGTCCGATTTTAGCAACCATCCCCTCCTTCTTCCAAATGGCGATCATCAGCGGGGCACAGAGCGCCCCTACCGTACCGGCCATGATAGAGTGTGCGAACGGCCCCTGAGAACGAACCCTTCCGCGGCGGATTTCCGGCACGTCGCTCACCCCCCCAAGGGAGGCAAAGAGGTTTCGGTGGGTCAACTGTTCACTGAGCATCTCAAGGGCCACCGGAGCCAGCAGGATGGCCGTCATTTTGATGATCCCGATAACATCCTTCTCATCCTGGCAAAAACAGCGGATGAGATAATAAATCCCAAGGATGTTATACACCATGCCGAGGTGAAACGTCAGGGTTGCGCCCGGCTCCTTGTGGAAAACGCTGCATATAAGAGCCCAGGCACTCCACGCAATCATGAGGCGGTCCATCCCGCACATTCCGCCCGCGGGCCGCTCACGGCGAATGAATACCCGGATGAAACCGGTGAGCAGCAGGAGGCGGATGAATGTAAAGCTGAACGGCCCGATTTCGACACCCTGCCCCAGAGTCATGTAGCACGCCCCGGCCAGCAGGGGCAGAGGTGCCCACTGCCGCGACAGGCTCAACAGCGCCGTTGCGGTAATGATCAGGAAAAGGATGGAGAGCGGAGTCATTCAGAAAACCCCTTCAGAAAGAGATAGTGCGGGATCGGCAGCGGCAGCAGAGTTTCACTTGCGGAGAGATTTGCGAAGTGAGTGTTTGGCCCGGCGCCAGGACCGTTGCAGGCGTTCCGCAAACAGCACCGACGCCATGCTCAGTCCACTGCCAGGATGCGTGATACCGCCGGTTTGGCGGCACTCTTGTCCCCCAAAACCCTGTTTGAAATGATATACGCCCGGATTGGTTTCCGGGTTGATGCCACCGAGGTCATACCACCGGCAACCCGCCTCCCTAAGGTGATTCATCATCCGCCACTGCAGCAGGTAAGATCCTTTGAACTTCATCCCTTCGTCGCTGGTCGCGCCATGAAGATAAATGCCCATGGAACCCACTGACGCAGAAATCAATCCCGCCATCGCTTCGCCGTCCTTTTCGGCGAGCATGACCACCATCTTTTGCTCCGGCGGAAGTCGCCGCTGCATGGCGGCGAACTCCCTCGGGTCCACAGTGGTGTGGAACTGCTTCCGTTTCATCATCTCGTCGTAGATCCGCAGAAACCGCTCGAACATATCATCACCCGCGCCGGAGACAACGGCGAGGCTGTTGCGTTCGGCTCCGTTAAGCTGATTCCTCCATTTCTGGTCCAGTTGCTTGCGCAGCACGTTAGGTTCCGGCGTTAGATCGACACGAATGGTTCGATACAGCGGGATACAGTCCGTGGCGGAGAATCCACACCGTTTCCACACAGCGGAGGCTTCCCCGGCCAGCGGGTCTTCGCAAAACATATTCGGGATGACGCGCAACAGAAGGCCCCGCTCTTTTGAATAGACTTCGACGATCGCCTTGATTGCCGCTTCCAGAATTCCTGTGTCCGCCGCTGTTCCCCGGCGTCGCCAGAGCGGCCCCCAGCGCAGGTACGCGACCCCGGCCGAAAGCAGCGGCACCTTCACAATCCTAACCTGTGCCGCAGCCACGATTTGATCTCCCTTTCTCAGCACGAGATGGCTGAGTTGCCCTTCCCCCCACGACACAGCGCCGTAGGCCCAGGTCTGATAAAAACTCGCATCGTCAAACAATGTGAGGACGCGGTTCCACTCCGCCTCGCATGTCCCGTCCACCGATACCGAGAACGCGGCATCGGACACCGGCTCTGATGCTGGCAGCGCAGGAGCCATCATGATATCACTATGCATCTTATGCTCTCTGCCGTTTGGCCATCCACCGGTAGGCCCCCAGAATCTTAAGCCGGAGTTCCAGCAACGAATCCGTCGGTTCCGCGGCCACCCGGCCGATTGCAAAACGGGAATCGCCGGATGCGATCCGTTCCGGAGCGATGGTGAATACACGTGAATAGCCGGCCGCTTTGGCTCGTTCGATCAGGGACGGATTGTACTTTCCGTGCGGGAAACTGAAAAGCGTCACCGGCTTTCCCAGCGCCTGCTCGAGCGTGGATTTTGATTCGCTGAATTCCCGCTGGGCCTCTGATTCATCGAGCGTTAGAAAATTCGGATGCGAGATGGAATGCGAAGCGATGGTCAGGCCTTCACGCCCCGCGAGACCTGCGAGCTGTGCAGTGGTCAGGACTACCTCCCGCGCCGTGGGGCTGGTGGCGTCCTTAATCCATTTCGGAGGGCCGCCAAGACTTCCGGACGGCACGAAGATGGTCGATGGAATCCGCCGTCTCTCCAGTTCCGGCAGGGCGTTTTCCAGAACGCTGACGAATCCGTCATCGAATGTCACCGCACAATGGTGAACGCCTTCCTCCAGGGGCGAGGGCAGGTCGGCAGGCACCGGTTTGGCAAGGCGCACGAGAACGTCCATTTGCCTGGCAAAACTCTCACGGTCCTCCGCCGGAACCGCGTGATAATACAGAATGACACCCGTCCCGCGCGGCTTGCGACCAGCGAGGCGCAGACACCCGTTCCGGATGATATCCCCGGCGCGGACAATCAGACTGATAATAAGTTTAACGGAGCGTTTCACCGGCGCGTTGATGGAACCAGATTTTTTGAGTCAGGAGGGATACGAGCAAAAAAGTGTCTCCGGCCGCAAACTCCCGCGGATGCCCCGGCACGCTGCTCCATCCCATGACCCGGCGGAAAAAATCAAATGCATCCGGATTCGGTGCTTTCCAGAGTTCGGCGAGGCGCGCGCTGTGAGCCACGTAGTATTGCCAGTCCGGCCAGGAGCCGTCGGATGCGAGCGATCGCTTAACCGAGCGGAATTTGCGCTGCACTCTTTGGATGTTGCAGGAGAACCACTCACGAACCCGTGAAGCTGACAGCGGTGCGCCGGTGTTGGCATCCGGCACCCGCTTTGCAGCGGATGGCTCCAACAAACGGTTGGCGGCGCGCAGAAAAATGGACCGGTTCAATTTCATTCGGCCCGGGATTCGACGATAGACATCAAGAACCCTGCGGTCTGCGACCGGCAAAAACCAGCCGGTTAGCCGTTGGGGAACGACACGCTGCTGGTTATCGCCCTCATAACACAATGGAAAACAGCGGCGGGTCTCGATACCGAAGATTTCAGTATCCGTGGACTGCGCCCGGAACTCCGCCGGAATGTGCCAATCCCAGCGCTCCCGGACGCTGGCCATCAATGGCGTGGAAGGCACCCACTGCCGGAAGTAAAAACGGTGGGAATACGGAGCCAGTTCTTCGCGTCCCGTGAGTTTGTTTTCGCGCCGGTTGAGCGCGAGTCCCTTGAACAAATAATCGAAGTAGCAGCCTGTGAGCAGAGTGCCCATCCCCTCGGCTCTCAGGCGATCCAGCATTCCCAGAAAGTGATTGTTGGCAAACGTTCCCATTCCTCCCGAAATCCGCACGCCCTCTTCCGCATTCCCTGCATAATAGTCGGGACTTCGCTGGAGAAGAAGATGGCGTGTTCCAAAAGCGGCGGCAATGCGCTCCGCCGTTTTCAACTCCCGGTTCGGTTGATCATAACAAGTGAAGGCAAGCGCCCGCGAGGGATCATCCATGCAAGCCAGCAGCAGCCGTGAATCGGCACCGCCACTGAGCGCCACAACCGGGAGGCCAAACCGCGGATGAGTGCGGCGTCGAATGGCATCCTTCAATGCAACCGCCAGTTCCGCTGCCAGGTCCTGCTCAGTGTCCTGGGCGTTTCCGCGGAACTCGAATTCAAAGTGGCGTCTGCGGCTGACAGCACCGTTATCGACGTTGATCGAAACCGTCGTCCCGTGTGCCGTGGCCCGGATGCGCTCATAAAATGTAAATGGCGGCGTCACCATGCTGGCCACAGCGAACTCCGCCATGGACACCTCGTCGCGCCGTTCCTGCTCGCCCGCCGCATGGGCGAGAATGTCAGGGTGGGAACTGAAAATCCAGCCGTCCGCGGATTCACACTCAAATACCGGAAATGCGCCCGCGGCGTCGTTCACCAAATGAACCTCCCGTGCGGCCGCGTCGAAAATGATGAGGGCACAATTCCCGCTTACCTGCTCGACGGCATGCAGTCCACCGGACTCGTATAGATTCGCGATGGCCTTCGCCGCAAGTCCGCCGGTTCCCTCCATCGAAGAGGCTTTCTCCCAGTCGCTCTCATTGAGGGCCGCCATTCCCGCCACCGCAAAGAGGCAGCCGCTCTTCGTTTGATAGGGTGCCCACAGATTTCCATCCGGAGGATGAGTGAGCAGAAGATCAAATTCATCGCGTGAGAGCTCCGCAAAACCCAGGGATGGGTGAAAACGTATCGCATCCCGGATGAGGCTGCCGCGCCGGGACAGCCGGGGACGGAGATCCAGAGTGAAATCGCCCATGGATTGGAATCGCAGGAAAAACCGTGGTCAGGCACGGGACACCGGACCAATCGACCGGTCCCACAAACTCGGGCGATTGCGCAGGCGGTTCAACTGCTGCCGGTGGACATAGCGGACAAAGTCCTCGCCATTGACCCGCTCCACTCTCGTGAGATAACCCTTCAGATATCCCCAAGCTTGAGCCGCGGCTCCGATCAGATAGGGACGCTGCACGGTGCGCTTCAAACACTTCGCCGCCATGAACAGCGGATGGTAACGCGTGATATAATTCGACAGCCCGAACTTCACGCAGTTCTTCCAAGTCCCGTCCGCAGAACCGGTATAGCGGTGATGGCGGAGAGGCACATCAGCAAAGGAACGGGTTTTCCACCCCAGCATGTTGGCCTTCAATTCATCCACCGTGTCCCATCCAGGTGCTTTGATCAGCCCCCCGATGGCTTCCCAGCACGCCCGCCGGTATATCTTGGTGGCGCCTCTCACATGAAAGGCGGGATCTCCTGGCGACTCACAAACGAGTTTTCCGTCCACCAGATTACAAATCAAGCCTCCTCCCACGCCCAACTCCGCATCCTCGGCGAACTTGTTAAAGCAGCGCTGGAAGTAATCTGCATCAAACGAAAGGTCGGCATCAAACTTAACGAGGTAATCCCACGGCTCATCGCAAACGCGTTCGAATCCTTCACAGAAAGTCTCGATCACTCCCCCGCCCTGCTTGCGGTATCCCCGGTCGTCCCGGTGAAACGTCACGATCCACGGATGTTCACGCGCCGCAGCATCGACCACTTCGCCCGTGCGGTCTTTCGAACCATCATTGACGATCACCCACCGGTGCGGGCGGTGAGTCTGCGCCGCCATCGACGCAATCGTGTGGGCAATATTCTCCTCTTCGTTACGGGCGGGCGTGATGACGATATACCGGAATGACTCCATGAAAAGGAAGCGAAAATCTAATAATCGAAGTGCGCACTGCGTGAGACGGACCAGGCGGCGGTCATGAAGAACGTCCCCGCCTCAGCATTCGCTTCACTTTTTTTGCGATTCGCTGCGGACTCGCCAGCCAATCGTAAGCTCCGTTGATCTTGGCGGCGAAAAGTCCGGCATCATCGGCATCGTTCGCCGGAAGACGTTTCAGACGAAGAAGGTCATCGCCGGCAGCCGCACATCCAATCTCTGTTGTGACACACGTGGAATAGCCAGCCGTCCGCAGGGCCGCTGAAAAACGCTCGACGAAGTCACGGTTCGCCTGAGGAAACGCAAATGGATAGGCAAATGCGGGAACATTCTCTCCAAGTTCCTGTTCGATCGCGGTTTTGGAGCCGGTAAGTTCGGACTCGATTTCTCCCCAAGGGAGTTCGACTAATTTCGGATGGTTCACCGTGTGTGAACCGAATTCCATACTGGCTCTCGCGGCATCCCGCACTTCGTCCCACGTCATGCACTCGCGGTCCTTGAACCGGCGGCGCTCATTCCCTATGAATGCCGCTGGCAAATACATCGTGGCGGTGAAACCGCATTCACTCAAAACCGGAACCGCGCTCGTATAAAAATCGCGAAATCCATCGTCAAAGGTAATCACGACCGGGCGCGCGTCACCGGCTTCGCATCCCTTGTTATTCAAGGCTTGAATGCCTTCCCTCAGACTCACGCCGCGCCATCCCTGATCCCGAAGGATATGCATGTGCTCTGCGAACCGGCGGGGGCTTGTAATGGTGCGATAATAGGGTGAAACCTCCCGCTCGGAATCATCCGAAATGCTGTGATACATCAGGATCGGCAGCGCACCGGCTCGGTCCCGGGTGCGGCGACGCGCAAATCGAAGCGCGGGATGCACGAAACCCGTCGTCACAAGGCGGTCGATTCGCAGCGCGCTCATTTGGTCACACGGCAACCCGCGGCTTTAAGCCGGCGCACGCGCCGATCAGCAGGAGGGAAACACCGGAGCCCTCGATGATACGGGCCTGCCTGTCTCTTTCTGATGAGGCCACTCCCTTGCCCCCGTGCAGGGTTTCAACGGCGCGCAGACCGACATAAAGAAGCACGAGCACAGTACCGGTAACGACAAGAGGATGAGTGCGCAGGAAGAGGCGGTAACGGCGAATCCACCAAATCAATAAGAGAGCAAAAACAACTCCTCCTGCCGCCAGAAACACCAGTTCAATCATTCGGCGATGCGAATACATGCCCGTCATGCGCGACAGTGTTCGTCCCCATTGGATCAGCAGCGTCTGAAAATCCAGTTCCTTGTTCAGCCCAAGGGCTCCCAAAAATCCTGCAATCCACCACCAGGGGGCCGGATAACCGGTATGCCGGTGCGGCCATTTCCTCGCTGCGAACATGCAGCAAACCGCGGAGACAAGATACCCGGCGGTGATCAACCAGCCCCAGATTGAGGAGTCTCCGGGTTCAAATCGCCAGGGATCAACCTGGACGGCTCCTACCACCCCCGGGTCGCCCCCTGAAAAATTGCCCCTCACCTCTGATCAGACGCCGCCCAGTATCGCCTTCGGACCGTGAAACTTTGCCTTGTTGAACACCATCGAAACATCCGCACCGGCATCCATCAGCTCCCGGTATCCGCGGCGAACATCGCTCCGGTTGTTCGCTTCCGCTTCAACGATGACGAGTGTTTTGTCCATGAGCCCGGCAAGGGTGGCGGTCGGTTTGGTTTGACCAAGGGGCGGCATGTCAAAGATGACGTAGTCAAAGTCACTTGCCTTCAACTCCGGCATCATGCGGCGCAGCCCGGCGGATGATCCTCCGAATGCAGGGGCATCCGCCCGGGCAAGGAAAAGATTTTCCGCAGGGGTCTCCGGTTCACGCGACGGAACGCCTCCTCCTGGAAGCCGCAGGGCCTTCGTGAGAGAAAGGGAAGGCTGCCCGTCGAAGAAAGGATGCGCTTCACTGTGGGATCCGTTCATGTCCACCAGCAGCACCTTGCCATCTCCTGTTTCGGACATTGAGGCAGCCAGGCCCGCGGCAAGCGTGGACGTGCCAGCCCCCACGCCATAGCCCGTCACGGCGATGAGTTTCGGTTTACGATGGTTTCCACGGGCGTCAAAGTAGGCACCGAGACGGTCCCGGATGGCTTCCGCAAAGGGCCGGATAAAGTGATATTGTTCCCAGGGAGCTTTTTGAAGTTCGGAATCCTCCAAAAGTTTCGTGGTTTTCGTCATGCCCATCGGCCGCCGCGCCAGCAGCCTTTGACGCCGGCTGAAGAAGGGAATCGTCATCATCAGTGGCATTCCCATCACCTCTTCCACCTCAAGGGAGCGTTTGATCTTCCGGTTCAAAATCAGTCCGAACAGCAACACTCCCGCTATTCCCAAAATCGGGCCCCCGGCGACCATTCCGGCTAGGATTTGATTGCGGAGCTTTGTGTCCTTTGCGCCGGGGGTCGGCTGTTGAACCACGGCGATGCCAGGAGTCTGCTCCGTCAGAGCCATGCTGTCGGCCTCCGCTTTCACCACACTGGCGGAAAGGTGGTCAAAGTTCTTCTTCTCGGAGTCACGCTCGCGCTCCTTCGTTGAGATAACCGTTGAGTTGTTGTTCAGAGCAAGGATCTTGCCCTCGACTCCACTCAGCAGGCTTTGCAGTCCCGTATATTTGGCTCCCAGGGAAGCCAGTTTTGCCCGCTCGGTTGGCATGTCCACACGCGATCCAGGGGTTGCGCTCGGGGTAGAGGCCACAGCCACAAGGTAAGGATATTTCTTCTCCATCTCCGTCCGCCGGTCCTCAAGGGCTTTGATCTGGCCGTCCAGCTTTTTGATCTCGTCGCTTTGTCGGGTCACCACGGTGAGCCTCTTGTTCCTTCCGTCCTGGAGTGCCGCGATTTCCCCCCGCAAAGCCTGATAATTTCCGATCACCGCACTGTCCGGCGCCGCGGCTGCCTTTTCCGTTTCGGGTTGCGCGGCGGCGTTGGCCGGCTTGTCGCCGGACTTTGCAGCTTCCACCGGAGCAAATCTCTCCAATTCCGCGAGCAATGCCTTTTGCTGGGCAAGTTCCACCTCCGTCGCGTCCAGTTCGGACTTCGCTTTCGCTCTCTCCGCTTCGTAACTGAGCAGCAGGTCCGAAAGCGCTAAACTGGAACCGTTCTTCGAATTCTTCAGATCGGTCTCAAGATTCCCCAGCCGCGTGGAGGATTTGTTGCGCTCCTCTTTGATTTTCTCAAGCGAACGGGCTGAGCGGTGAATCGCCCCGTGCATCACGAAGTAATTCTCAACCAGAGACTTCAACACCGCCGCAGCAGTGTCGGGATCAGGGTGGGTAAAAGCGGCGTGAATGACGCTGCTTCCCTTTTCGGCGTTCGCTGCCAAACCCGTTGCGACGAGCGAAACCGCCTCTCTTGGAGACACGCCTTTTGGCACCACCCGGTCCGCCCCGAGATCATCTACGACTTTTTTTGCAAGGTCCCAGCTCGTCAGAATTTCAAGTTCCGATTTGATAACCGAATCACTTCCCCGTGAACCTGCAGTCGTCGTCGTGCTTTCCACCTGGTCAATCGCTGCACTGTCCTTTACATAAATCACCATCAGTTTCGACTCCGAAATGTAAGGCGCCGGCGTCTTCAAATAATAAAACGCCGCCCCTCCCAAAGACAGCAGGGAGACCAGCACGATCTTCCATTTGTGTTTGAACAACACATACACGACATCTCCAAAATTCAGGGATGAAGCGGGCCGGTGAGGATGATTAGCCATGGCAGCGGGGGTCGGGGGGCCTTTGAGTTTAGTCGAGGTGGGAATAGATAAGCCTGCCGAGAAAACGGTTCAGGCCAAGGGGAAAACGGGAGAAGAGGGCATTGTGACCCCCGGAAATTCGGTCGGAAGCTGTCTCCCAGGATGCAGAGCGGACGTCTTTTCTGTAATAACCGGCCGTCGATTCTGTGGTGCCCCAGCCCAGCTTGTAACGGCGCAGACCGTTTTGCGAAATGGAGGTGCGCCCGAAATCCAAACTCGTGCAGCCGCTCTCGCACAAAAACCGGATGCCCGCCCACATCACCAGATTGTTGGCGCGCAACTCGAGAAGCCGTTCGTCGCAGGCACCGAATTTGTAGAGAGCGCGCTCCCCGCAATGGAAGAACACCGCACCCGCTATCGCCTCGCCGCCCTGGGTCGCAATGACCACCGACCCCAGACCGGTCTGGATGATCTCTTCGTGGATATTCAGAAAGAAATTGAGAGACTGCGGCGGAAGACCGTGCCGGCGCCGTGTGCGAACATGCAGCGCGTAGTAAGCAAGCATCGCTCCGCGATCAGACCGGACGGCAATTTCAACGCCGTTGCGCTCGCCCTTGCGCACCGCGCGCCGCACGGCCGAATCGAATCCCTCGAAGACGTTGTCCGGCCCTCCCGCAAGGCTGAGCGAATGCGAATAAAATGAAATCGATCGCGTCGCTGAAGAATCCGGTTTGTCGCCTCCGCGGATTTCCCAGTGCTTCCATCCGCGTTCGGCGGCGAGCGCGGAGAGCGCCGCAAACGCCGGTCCGGGATTCGCCCCTTCAAAGCACAGCGGACCGCAGAAATCGGCAAACGGCACACAAACACCGCGCCGGCCCGTGATCATACTCCTGACCTCCATCACCGGAATCAACGCCTGCACCCGTCCGCCCTTCCAGGAGGAGAGGTAGAACGGACGGTGTCCGTAGGTCCGGGAAAGGACCCTCGCCCAGGCGGCCGTGTGGAAGATCGTCGCTCCGGCATGGGCCGCCACCAAACGATCCCACTCCGGCCCCTCCATTGGGTTCATCACACGCACTTCTCCCGATGCAGCGGAGGACCGCTCATCGCACTCAGAAGTGTTGGGGAGAACTTGCATAGCGTCGGAAGACTATCAAACAGAACCGTCCTTATGCGGGCACACGCCCCGCAACGGCATTCTTTACGCTGCGAACCACCTCTTCGATTTGGCCCTGGGTGAGTTCCGGATACATCGGAAGTGAAACAAATTCGGAGGCCGCTTTCTCGGCAATGGGGAAGTCTCCCACCGTGTAGCCGAGGCTCTTGTAGCACTCCTGCAGATGCACCGGCACCGGATAGTGAATCCCGCAGCCGATTCCGTCGGCGTTCAAAGCCTTCATCAGTTCGTCGCGCTCGGAATGGCGAATGGCGAAAACATGAAAGACGTGACGTGCATATTTGGCCTCGACCGGCAGAATGATATCCTCCACATCACGGAGAAGTTCGCAGTAGGAGGCGGCGTGGGCGCGGCGGGCCTCGTTCGCCTTTTCGAGATGACGCAGCTTGATCCGCAACACAGCACCCTGTATCCCGTCCATCCGGCAATTCCAGCCCACCATCGAGTGATAGTATTTCTTCACCTGACCGTGGTCCCGCAGAATGCGCATCTTATCGGCCAGTTCTGCGTCATTGGTCACAATGGCGCCGGCTTCTCCAAAGGCTCCCAGATTTTTGCCGGGATAGAAACTGAAGCATCCCGCGGCTGTCAGGGAGCCGGCCCGGCGCCCTTTGTATTCGGCTCCGTGTGCCTGACAGGCATCTTCAATCACCACCAGCCCGTGCTTTTTCGCGATGGCAATGATCGGGTCCATGTCCGCTGTCTGACCAAAAAGGTGCACCGGAATCACTGCCTTGGTCCGCGGTGTAATGGCCGCTTCAAGGAGCGACGGGTCCATCGTATAGGTCTGCTCTTCGATGTCCACGAACACCGGCCGCGCTCCGCAATAGGTGATCGCCTCGGCGGTGGCCATAAAAGTGCTCGGCACCGTAATGACCTCGTCTCCCGGACCCACGCCCGACGCGAGGAGTGCCAGCCAAAGCGCCTCCGTTCCGCTTCCCACTCCCAGCGCTTCTTTGCACTGACAGTACGCCGCAAAATCCTCCTCGAATCCGGCAACAAAGGGTCCCCCTGCAAACGCGCCGCTGGTGATCACACTCCGGATCGCCGCTTCAAACTCGCCCATGTGAGGGGCGTGGTGGGCATTCAGGTCAAGAAACGGGACTCTCATTTGCATAGTATTTTCTTTTTTCAGCAGGTTTGATTATTCTCGCGGGATTTCCCGCAACAGTCGCTCCGGGGGGAACATCCTTGGTCACCATGCTCCCCGCTCCGACAATCGCGCCCTCTCCCACGGTGATTCCTCCCAGCAAAGTCACGCCCGAACCGATCGACGCTCCCGCCTTTATTAATGTACGCTGGCACTCCCAGTCCGACTCTCCCCTCACCGACCCGTCACTGTTAACCGCCAGCGCGTACCGGTCATTGATAAAGGTAACCCCGTGCCCGATGAACACGCCGTCTTCGAGAGTCACGCCTTCACAAATAAAGGAATGGCTCCCGATCTTGCACCGTTTTCCGATCGTCGCTCCCTTCTGAATTTCCACGAACGTGCCGATCCTCGATTCATCCCCGATCTGGCAGCCGTAGAGATTCACAAATGCGTGAATCTTGACTTCTTTTCCCAGTTTTACGTCCGGTGCTATTCTTAGGCCCCAGGTCGGGTCGGCGGTCATAGGGCGGCAACTTGAGATTTCTGTTTTACCGGCTCCCGTCGGCTTGCGCCGGGCTCATTCCGTTTTCCGTTTCCCATGGGGATCGGAGCACCCTGCGCCTTCAGGGAAGCGGAGGACGCCTCCAGAATCCTCACCAGTTCAAGACCCGCCCGCCCATCGGTCAACGGAGTCGTATTCTTCTGGATGCTGTCGATGTAATGCTGGCACTCGACCTTCAGCGGCTCCTCCTGCCGGATATAGGGAATGTAACTGTCTCCGTAGTGGTAGGCGTACTGGAACTCTCCAAACGTGTCGTAATGCGGCGGCCTCTCCACCCGGACATCATAAATCCTTATCGCCTCCTGCGATTGCAGGTCATCATACACGATCATTCTCCGCGAACCTACGATCGTCATTTCGCGGACCTTTCTCGGCTCCAGCCAACTGCTCTGCACCGTGGCAAACCGGTTGTTCGGAAAGGAAAGGGACATACTCGTCACATCCTCAATATTCGGCGTGATGTGCGCATTCCCCTGACAATTCACCGTGTGGGGGAGCTCTCCAAGAATGTGGAGAATGATCGAGATGTCATGCGGCGCAAGGTCCCACGCCACATTGATGTCCTTCTGATAAAGACCAAGATTCAAGCGCCGGGCATTGATCGACCGGATCTCACCGATGTCTCCGCGCCGCACAATCTCCACGATTTTCTTCACCGGTGCCGAATAGAGAAACGTGTGGCCCACCATTAGCACCAGTCCCTTTTGATCGGCGATCTCCACCAGCTCTTCGCATTCCTCCACCGATGAAGCCATCGGCTTTTCAATCATCACGTGTTTTCCGGCAAGGAGACAGTCCTTGGCGAGCGGGTGGTGAAAACGCACCGGTGCCGCAATCACCACCGCGTCCAGTTCCACCTCGCTCAGCATCTTCTTATAGTCCGTCATCCCGATCACCTCGGGGTAGAGTGACTTGAGGTGCCGCAGACGATCTTCGCTCAGGTCGCACATCGCCTTGAGCGTACAGTTCGGGAGACTCCTGAAGTTACGGATCAGATTGGGGCCCCAATAGCCACACCCGATCACACCCACGTTTGTGTGTTTGCTCATGAGTTTTGATTCGATTTCTCAATATCAAGCCGCCTTTGAAGCCGCCGTCTCAGGCGTTTCAGATCGTCGGCGGGCCCGGCTCAAGCGGGTTTCAATCGCCTGCTTTGCCAGAGCGGGGAAAGTCCTCAGCATGATGACCAAATCGAGCAGCAGACTGGCTCGCTCACCATACTTGATATCCATTTCCACCATCTGGTTGAAAGTGGTGCTATTTTTCCCATTCACCTGCCAGTAACCGGTGATTCCCGGAAGGAGGTTGAACCGGGCCTTTTGCGTCCCGGTGTAGTGATCCAGTTCATTGGGGGTGCATGGCCGGGGTCCGACGATGCTCATTTCACCCCGCAAAACGTTGAACAATTGAGGCAGCTCGTCCAGTCCCGTCATCCGCAGCAGCCTCCCCCCAGGGATGATTCGATTATCTTTCAGAGAATCCAGTTTCGTCATCGGAACGTCGTTCTCTACCAGCGTCTTAAAGTGATTTTCGTGACTCACGGTCTCCGCTCCCACTTTCATGCTGCGGAACTTCAGCATCGTGAACTCCCGGGTGCGAAGCCCTATCCGGGTTTGCTTGAAGAACACAGGGCCCGAGGAAACCGCCTTGATCCACAACATGATGAAGACCATCAGCGGGCCCCACACCGGTGCCGTCAGTAAGACAATCGCAATATCGAGAGCCCGCTTCCAACCCGGAATCGTCATTTCCCCGCTCCTCGTCGCTTCATGAGATAGCACCGGTCCCGGACCAGTCACTGAAGGCGAATATAATTCCGGCAAGCTGCCGCCCTTGGTCAGACCCCTGAAGGTCGATAAATCTTGGTTAGTTGAATGTGCCATAATTCCAGCGATTGCAAAGCAATATTTTAATTATTCGGAATGGTCGGCTTTACGAAGGTGCTGAAAACCGCAGGAAATTATGATAATCCCTGCATGATTCAAAGAATAGCGTATTTGTTGTGGATGTGCAAATTATTTTTGATAATTTTCGCGATCATGAACCACAGGGCCTGCCCTGATAAAAAATTCACCCCCCGCGATGGTTTTCTTCGCGGAGTCGCACGCATGAGCTTTGATTCAGGGAAAGGAGAGGCGACCACACGGGAGTTATACATTTTTTTGCGCATTCGTTACGTAAAAAAGTAGATTTTCGCGATTTTGAGTGAATTTTAGGAATTCCCCTAGGCGGGTTTTGTCGGCTTTCCTTACGAAATCGGGTGGATTTTGCCAAATTTTCACAATTCCTTAAGCCCCCCAGAGGCATATTACGGCTTCTCAGCGGCGTTTCGCACTCCTTAAGCGGCTCCTCCCCTCCGGGTGCGAAAAGTAGGGAAAATTCCGTGCCGGTAGGAATTCCCATCGCCCGGAAAGTTTTGGCCCCTAAAGGATTCCCGTACGCGCAAAGTCCTCCTTTCGGAGGACGCACGCCCATCAGGCGGGAACAGAACCGGCAAATTTTTTAAAACGGGGTCTTCATGGCACTGCATAGCGCAAATTGCCGTTCCGGTAATTCTCCCGCGTTTTTGCCGGGCACTCCTCCCGGCCTGCTTGCGGGAATCAGGCGTTGTTCGACGACTGTTGCAGACGCCGCGCGGTCGCGAGGCCTGCCAGACTCAAACCCATGAGAAAAAGAGTGCCGCTGGCGTCCGGCAATGCCGCCCCGGGAGACTGCGCCTTCAGATTCGCCTCCCCGGCTTCTTCGGTATAGGTCCCTCCGGATTTCAGCTGCGTCGCGTCCGCGGTGAAAAACCTCAGGTCCAGTGTGTCCGAATCGCTCAACGTCGTCCAGGCCGCGCTCCCGTCGGTACCCGTCCCGCCTGCGCCACCGTCGTACATCCCGTAGAAGTCTCCATTCTGAGGCGTGTCCACCGCCGTCAGTGAGGGATACCAGTACATCCGCAGCGGATCGCCCGTATCCCATCCCGGCACAGCGGCCATCTCCGGCTGCACGAGGCGCTGAACTTTGCGGTGCCGGCCGCCGTTTACGAGCCCTCGCCGCGGCAGTGGAGCGAAAAGCGGCTGCAGCCCATGGAATACAGCGATGACTGGCAAACGCGCGCCGTGCGCGGCTGCGGACAAATGCAGTGGCGGGGCATGGATGTGCGCATTACCCGGGCGCTGGTGGGCGAACGCATCGGGCTCAAACCCGCAGGCAACGGGGTGTGGGACGTGTATTTCGGCACCTTTGAATTGGGCCGGTTTGATGAACGCAAAGGACGGGTGGATCCGCCCAAAAAAAAGCCGGAAGGAAAAGGCGCACGCTGGAGAGGCGGGCTCCGAAGCCCCAGCTTCGCTGCGCTCCGCCGGAACTCCGGAGCCCGCCTCTCCAGCGTATTGCCCTCCAAAAGATGCCACTCTTCCCTAGCACAAAAGTGTTACCCATGTATCTGGGAGAAAATGTCACCTATGTGCTTGAACATTCAAATAGCGCGGAGTGAGCGATAGCGAATTCCGGGTAATGTGACCAAAATTCCTTCCACCACAGCGTGGTGGCCCAAATCCCGCAGCCCCTGGCCCGGTAGCGCATAGCTGGAAACCCGCCAGAGCAAACCCCATCGTTACGTTCCCGATGGTAACGATACTCCGGGACTTTCGCTGTCTCAGCCCCTTCGCCGGCAAGCGATTTCCCTCCTTTAAAATCACATTTCCCTGCCGGTTTCCACTCCACCGCCATTTCCCTCACCCTGCCTCCGTTCGCCCCGATGCCGCAGAGCATTGATAATGAGACACTTGAAGATCCCTCGAAGTTTGCCGGCTGAGGCTCGAAGTTTTCCGTCAGGGATTCGTTGACTTTTTCCCGGTTAATCACCGTGGTGTTCCAAAGCCCTCATTCCACCCCAGGCCCCCCAGCCCGGCTCATACTCATACTCATACTCATACTCATACTCATACTCATACTCATACTCATACTCTTACTCATACTCTTACCCCCTTCCTCCGAACCAGCCCAAATCCTCTGCCCGCGCCGTCCCCAAATGCGCCGTCTTCATAAACCGCCGTTCCCTTCCCCGGATCAATCTCCCCTGACCAAATCACCAATCCAACCAAATCCAACCAATTTAAGCCTAACGATTCCGGTTTAATCATAACCCTGTGTACCGTCCCGCCCAGTCTCCACTATCCACTCATCCACTTTCTGCCCTCCATTCGCCCAATGCCGGATTTCAAAAAAACCCCCTCCTTCTCACCGCCGGCGCCTGAAATTCAAAAAACTTCCCCGCCTCTCCGGCTAAATCAAGTTATATCAAACCACTTTTTTCTCATAGCCTGATAAAACTTTAAAAAGAACCGCACGCATTCTATCCGCTCCCTCGAACCGCAGACATGACCGCGGAACCAGCATTCACCCGCCGGTGCACTCAGCCGCTAATAATCGATGGCAATTCTCCAGTATTTCCTGGAGGCCGCAGCGTCGCTGAAGAGCGAGAGACTCGGGATGGCGGGATCGCCATAGCGGGTGTCTTCGTCGCGCCAGGACAGGAGATCATCGCTGCTCTGCAGCCGCCAGACACGGAAGTCCGCGGCCGGGAAAGTGAAAGTGGCGCGCCATGTGCCGGGATTTCCAGAGGGCACTACTGCCGCGGTGACCTTGAAGGCGGACAGCGGGTCCGTCAGGCTGGTGCCGGCGACATCCTCCAGGCCATTGCTGACGCTGTCCCCGTCCTGGTCCGCAGCCGGATCGAGTCCGACTCCCAGCGTAACGTGGTCGATCAGGAAAGTCTCGGAAGTCGAGAGCACCACGTTCTTCGGCTCATAGAGTTTTACACGCACGAATTGCGTGCCGGCGGGCACCGGAATGGCGGACCGGCTGAAGTCGAAATAAGACGGACCGGTGTGCAGCGTCCCGTTGTCGAAGAGCCATCCCGCTGTAGCGATGAAAGTGCCATCGCCGGTGGAGAAATCCTCAGAGTAAATCGTGGCGGCTCCGGATTTCGCTTTGATATCGGTGATCTGCCAGTTGGGGTTGCTGCCGGTCTGATTGTAGTCCCACGCGCCGACGAATTGAATCTGCACGGAGGAACCCGCGGAAACTCCCGGAATGGTCAGAATGCTGGTGATAAACCCGGTGTCGTAGTTCGGCGAGTCGCTGTTGAAGCCTTCAAGATTTGTCAGGACGTTCACGCCGGTGATGATGCCATCGTACCCGTTTTGAGTGAAGGCAGAGCCGGGAATCGGCACGAAGCCGCCACCGTCGATCGACACTTGAACGTCACCACCATCGAATCGTGTGCCATCCGGATCCAGTTCAAAGCTGTAGCGATGAGTGAATTCCAATTGCACCGGCTGGCTGTCCGGCACGGTAAAGGAAGGCAGTGTCAGGGTATCGGAAAACTGGTCGGGCGCAGCGCCGGTCGGATATCCCTTCGCGGCCCATCCCCGGTGAGAAATGGGCTCCGGTTCGCCGGTGATCCCAGGTCCGGTTTTCATCAGCAACTGATCGATGCCCGCGGGATTCGGCACTGTGGCGTCATTTCCGGCGAGCGTGGGGAGAATGCTGCCGATGTCCGTCCACACCGTGCCATCCGTGCTGCCCTCCACACTGACGCGCAGCGAGTCGTCGCCTTCGAATCCAGTACCGCTGCTGGTGAACGCACGCACCGTCACGCCTGCCTTGAGGGCTTTCACGCCGGGATCGAGTTTAACGGCCTCCGTCGTCATCAGCGCGTTGACTCCGCGGAATCGAAGCATCTTCGAACCGGCCGGGTTGTTGCTGGCATCCTGAACCACCGCGCCGTTGGAGGTGAACTCCAGCTCTGTATTGAAAATCTGGCGGGTGAAATTGCCGAGTCCCTTGCCGGCTTCTTCAAAGCCGGTGCCGACCAGCGGATTGGCTGCCGAGAGCACCAGAGGCGGACCGTGCGGCCCCTCCGGCGCAGTCACAGAAACCGTGGTGGTGAGGAGGGGAGAGGTCGCGTCCGTAAATTTGATATCCGCCGTCGTCAGGGTGCCGCTGTCTTTCTGTGCGGGATAGGTATAAGTGACCGTGGCCGGAGCGTAGCCGCCGGTAACCGGCCCGCGGGCCGCATCATTGTCACTGGTCCACGAAACCGCGGCCGGCAGGTTCGTGGCGGTAACGGTGACATCGAACGTAAACGTGTCATCGGCAAATCCGGCGCCATTATCCTGGCGCTGCACGTTGGAGACGGCGGCGGAAATGCCGGAATCGTCTGCACGAAGTTCCAATCCGAAACCCGCATCAGAACTGTTGTTGGCGGCATTCTGCACCGAAACCGCCAGCGTGTGCTGCCCCGCGGCAAGCGAAGGCACCGGCGTGATCACCACCGCCTCCGCCATCGCCGCGTTTCCGGCAACGGACAGATCAATGGATTGAATGCAGGCCTCGTTGTTCGCGGAGGCTCCCGTCTCGTTGCGCGACGCCACGCCGTCGGCACCCACAGTAAGATACTCTTCGATGTTATTGGCTCTATTGACCCGCGCTACCAGAACTCCATCGAGATAGATCAGGGCACTGTCGTCAATCAAAGCCCTGATTCTCGGGGACGTATAGGCCTGGCCGGCCGTGAAGACTGTGCGAAAATACATCGTATAACGGCTCCCGCTGTTAGGCATTGTCAGGACCGTGCCAAAGGCGCTGAATTCCGCACCGGGTACCGCGAAGTACTCCATGGCGTTCGCCGCCGCGGGATAACCGAACGGCCCTGGAGCGGTGCCATGGTCGTAAGTGGTGATATCGCCGGCATTGCCCGGGGTCACGGCTCCTCCAAATGCGGGTCCATTGTAGTTGGCCGCAAAATCCCCCGCTTTCTGAAACCACGTAGTATTGAAGTCCGGATCGTTGATTTTTGGATCGGCCCCCATGGGATGCATGTAGTCCCACGAGTGGTGCCAGTCGAAGACTACGACCTCCGCGGCAAAGGCCGGTGGCATCATAAGCGCGAGCAGAAGCGGAACCGCGAAGAGAGAGGCACTCGGTTTCATAGAGTGGAAAGGCTAATGAACGAAGCGATTGCTATGCCAGAATCCATCCGCGCTAAGCGGTCCCGGATGAAAATTCCTGCATCGACGGCTACGCATAGACGGTGTAGGCCCGGTGGAATGGAATTTGACTGGGAAACTCTGGATGAACTGCGCTCCTCGTATTTGAACGGGACCGCAGGCAGTGAAGACTATTGGAAAAGTGATGCACTGCTGAAAGGCTATGACGCCACGTTTGCGCGCCGCATTGCGTGGAAATGGCAGTGGGTGCTGGCGGACCTCGACCGGCGCGGGTGGTCGCCGCCCGAAGGAACGGTGCTCGACTATGGCTGCGGAACAGCCGTGGCGGCCCGCGAGGTGCTGGAGCATTACGCAGGCCGCGGGTTGAAGCAGGCGGCGCTGTACGACCGCTCGCCGCGGGCTCTGAGGTTCGCGGTCGAGGCGGTAAGGCGCGAATTTCCCGGCGTAACCGTGGAGGCCCGTCCGCCGGACTGCGCCGGACTCATGCTGGTGAGTCACGTCCTGCCGGAACTGGATGAAGCGGGCACCGCGGAATTGCTGAAAACCGCGCAGAAAGCTCAGGCCATCATTTTTGTGGAGCCCGGCACCCGGGAAGTCAGCCGGCGCTTGATCGAAGTCCGCGAGCATCTTAACGGCGTGATGAAACCCGTTGCCCCGTGCTTCCACTCCGGAAAGTGTGGACTGCTGACGCCTGAAAACGAGCGCCACTGGTGCCACTTTTTCGTGCAGCCGCCAAACGTAGTCTATACCGACCCGGACTGGGTGCACTTTGGAAAAATCATGGGCATTGACCTGCGCTCGCTGCCCGTGAGTTTTCTGGTCATGGACCGCCGCGAGCCGCCGCCAGCACCTGAAGGCACCGTGCGGGTGCTGGGAGGACAGCGGCTCTACAAAGGGCACCTTTTGATGCAGGGATGCGACGCGTCGGGCGTATCCGAAAAGCGTCTCATGAAGCGAACAAATCCCGCGTTCTTCAAAGCGGTGGAGAAGCGCCGGTCCTCAACCGTGCAACGCTGGCAAACGGAGGGAACGGAAATAACAAAAGTGGAGGAGTAGAGGATTTCCAGTCTGCATGCTTGCCACGGGGCGGAATCACAGGAACATCGCGAACTTTTATGGATTGGCTGCAAGCAATTATCATCGGTATCGTCGAAGGGATCACGGAATACCTTCCTGTCAGCTCCACGGGACACATCCTGCTGGCACAGCGTGCCCTGGGGATCCCGAAGTCGGTGGCTTCCGATGCTTTCGCAGTGGTGATACAGGCAGGTGCCATCCTTGCGGTGCTGGGGCTTTACTTCCAGCGGGTGAAGGGGATGGCGATGGGACTGGCGGGCAAAAATCCGGAGGGGCTGCTGCTGGTGAGAAATCTGCTGCTGGCATTCATTCCGGCAGTCATCGTGGGACTGATCTTCAAGAAAAAGATTGAAGAACACCTGTTTGGATTGTGGCCGGTGACGGCGGCATGGTTCGTCGGAGGAGTGGCGATTCTGGCCGTCGCGTGGTTCCGGCGCCGCAGCGGCGGGCCGCAAAAGGAGGGAGGGATTTCCCTCACACAAATCACGCCGGCCATCGCGCTGTTCATCGGAGTCATGCAGTGCGTAGCGATGTGGCCGGGAACGAGCCGCTCGCTGATGACGATCGTGGCCGCGCTGCTGGCGGGACTGAGCCTCTCGGCGGCGCTGGAGTTCAGTTTTCTGCTCGGCGTGATCACGCTTTCTGCGGCCTCCGCCAAGGACTTCTGGGAGTTCCGCAAACCGCTCTTCGAGCACTACTCCGCATGGGTCATGCTGTTGGGGCTGCTGGCGGCATGGCTTTCGGCGGTGCTGGCGGTGAAGTGGATGATCGCGTTTCTGCAAAAGAAGGGCATCACGCCGTTCGGTTACTATCGGATTGGCCTCGCGATTGTGGTGGCGATTCTGTTGATGACAAAGGTCCTCCCGGCTTGAATCACGGCTATGTTCATCCACGACGACTTTCTTTTGCACTCGCCGCTCGCGGTGCGGCTCTATCATGAAGTCGCGGCCCGGCAGCCCATCATTGACTACCACTCGCATTTGCCGCCGGCGGATGTGGCGGCGGACAGGAGATTTGCCAGCTTGTTCGAAATCTGGCTGGAAGGAGACCATTATAAATGGCGTGCGATGCGGGCAAATGGCGTGGAGGAGAAATACTGCACCGGTGACGGTGCGCCGTATGACAAGTTCGTGGCGTTTGCAGGCACGCTGCCGTGTGCGCTGCGGAATCCGCTCTTTCACTGGTGCGCGCTGGAACTGAAGCGGTACTTCGGCATCGATGAGTTGCTGACGCCGGCAACGGCTCCCGGCATTTGGGAGAAAGCCCGCGCGCGGCTCAAGGACGATGACCGTTCGGCGCGCGGTATCCTGGCGGATTTCAACGTGCAGGTGGTTTGCACCACGGACGATCCGGCGGATTCGCTGGAGCATCACCGGAAGATCAAAGAGAGTGGCTGCGCGACGCAGATCCTGCCGACGTTTCGGCCGGATGCACTGCTGAAGATCGACCAGGCGGAAACCTGGAACCGGTATGTGGATCGCCTCGCGCAGGCGGCGGATACGGATGTAACGTGGTTCTCCGGACTGCTGGCGGCGTTTGAGAAGCGCCATGAGTTCTTCCATCAGCAGGGCTGCCGCCTGAGTGATCATGGATTGCCGCAGGCGGTGGCGTCGTTCTGCGATGAGAAGGAGGCAGCGGCGATCTATGACAAGGCGCGCGCGGGTGGGCAGGTCAGCGCGGAGGAGCAGCAGAAGTTTGCGACCTTTATCATGGTGCGCAGCGGTGAACTGGATGCGCAGAAAGGATGGGTGAAGCAGCTCCATCTCGGTCCGCTGCGGAACAACAGCAGCCGGGCGTTCCGGACGCTGGGGCCGGATACGGGATTCGATTCCATCGGCGATCTTCCGCAGGCGGAGCGGCTCTCGCGTTATCTCGATGCGCTGGATTCCGGCGGGTCGCTGCCGAGGACGATCATCTACAATGTGAACCCGGCGGACAACTATGTCATCGCGACCATGACGGGGAACTTCATGGACGGGAAGACGCCGGGTAAAGTGCAGTTCGGGTCCGGCTGGTGGTTCCTCGATCAGAAGGACGGGATGGAATGGCAAATCAACGCGCTGAGCAATATCGGGCTGCTGAGCCGGTGGGTGGGAATGCTGACAGACAGCCGCAGTTTCATGAGCTTTCCGCGGCATGAGTATTTCCGCCGCATTCTGTGCAATCTGCTGGGGGAAGACGTGCGGCGGGGAGAGTTGCCTGACGATTTCGAGGTGCTCGCAGATTTAGTCAGGAATATTTGCTATGGCAATGCGCAGCGGTTCTTCGGGTTTCTGCCGGTGAAGGCGCCGCTGCTTGCATAAATTGTTAGGGAATGAAGAAGTCGCAGACGACCATGCGGTGGTCGGAGTGCCGGGTGGTGATGGCGGCGGTGCGAACGGGGGTGACCTGGGAGTTGACCCAGAGGTGGTCAATGCGAAGAACCGGAGAGTTGTTAGGATAGGTATCCGGCCAGCCGGAGCCGGATTCGGCGAAGGCGTCGCGGAAGCCGCGTTCCGTAAGAAGATCGAAGATGGCGTCGCCGGCGGGAGCGTTGAAATCGCCGCCGACAATGGAGGGATTCGGGCCTTTGAAGAAATTCTGGAACTGGAGGAGATCGCTCAATTCCGAGCGGCGTGTCTGCCGGTTGTAGTAGTGGCTTTTCCATGCGTTGAGAGACCAGAGTCGCATGGTGGTTTCAGCCTCCTTGAGATGGACGCAGGCGACGTCGAGAAATTTTCCGGGCCGGATTTCAATGGCGGCAATCATAAAAACCGGCTGGTGGCTGGTGAGGGGATTGAAGATGCGGCCGCGGGCGACGATGCCACAGTGGTAGCCACCTTCCCAATGCCCTTTTGCGCTTCCGTAGAGGCGCTTGGCGAAGTTCTCGAGTTCGAGCGGAACGGGCGCCTCCTGTAGGAAGACCACGTCAGGCTGCCATGGTTCGACATCCTTGAGGGCATTCGGATTCCACATGCCGGCGCGGCAGTTCAGCGTCACGATGCGGAGGGGCTGCTTGTTGTCCACCGGAGCGGGCTGACCCGGCTCCGGTTTGTCAGCGGTGGCGCGCAGCAGTGGACGGGTTTCGTCCGAGCCGGCAATGATGGTGATGATCCACAGCAAAACGAGCACGCCGGGGAGGCGCTTCCTCCCTGTTAGCCATGCCACTCCCGCCATGAGGGCACCCAGAAAACACCATGTCCAAAACGGAAAGACCGTGATGGCGGCCACCTTGTCCCAGCGGCGCAGATAACAGGCGCACACGAGCAAATGCAGCCCCAGCGCGGCCCATGTAAGGCCGGTGGTCAGGAGGGGACGAACGATGCGTGGCATTGAAGAGGGCTTAAGCAGGGCTAACGTGCCGCTCCATCGACCAGGGTGCGAGGCGCGGTGTTCAATCACAGGCGATGAGGCGGGTCAATGAGGTGAAAAGCAGCGATGCGGTGACGGCAGAGGCGGGAAGGCCGGTGAGTTTCGCAAGAGCGGCGCGATAAAGCGCCGTCTGGCGGACGTGCCGGGCGGCGGCACTGCCGATGGCGGCGGGGGTGTCCTTCAGTTGATCCGTCTTATATTCGATCAGATGCGCTGAGACCGGAGTGCCGGCGGTATCGTGTTCGATAATTACTCTGTCGAAAACGCCGCTGATGCATTCGCCGTCGATCACGGCTTCGAAGGGACGCTCCCGCCAGACGAGGGCCGAAACGGAAGGCCGCGCAAAGGCCCGGGATGCATCCGGATTCGAGAGACACTGGAGGACAGAGCGGAGGGCGGCGGTTTGCCATGCTTCAGGCCGTGGACAGATGGAATTGAAGAACTTCGTCAGTAAAGCGGGAGTGTCCGAACCGGCCCACTCGACGCGGCTGAAGAGAGTATGCACAAACGTACCAGTGCGGCGGCGCTGGCGCTGAAGAGCAAACGCGTGACTGCGGCGGGCGGAGGGGCGGGCGCGGCGCACTTCAGGAGCGGCGGCGGCCGGCTCGCGCGGAGCAGGAGACGCCATCAGGCCTTCGAACAAATCGGCTTGCTTCGGCTTCACCGAAGCGGGCGGAACTTTGAACGGAACCGCGTCGATCCATCGAAGGTCGCCGTCGAGACTGATGACCTCGCAATCGCGCGGACCGAGCGATAGCGGCGTGGCTTCTCCTTCGACAAGCATGTGGCGGACGATGCGGGGGAGTGAAATGGAGTCGCTTTCCTTTGCCGGCGGGGGCGGCAGGAGAATGTAGTTCGCGCGGCGCGCGCGTGTGATGGAAACATAAAGCTGTGCGAGACGCTCCCGCCAGAGTCCGGTTTCGGTGTCTTCGAGAGCGGCGCGCAGGACGGGATCGGCTATGGCGATGTCTTTCGACGGAAGGGTGGAAATCCAGCGGATTTCGCGCTGCTCATCACGCCCGGTGCCGATGCGGTAACGGTGCAGATACATGTGCGGGTCGTGGAAATCCGGAAGGATCACGATGTCGAATGTGAGGCCCTTGCTTTTATGCAGCGTCATGACCTGGACGGCATTGGCGTGTGCGGATTCACGGACGCGCCATGATTCTGCGAAGGCGATGAATTCATCGACATCGCGGCTGCCGGAGGCATCAAAATCCTGAGCGGCGAGGCAGAGATCGTCGAGGCGGCCGTGGCTGAAGGAGTCGAGCGCGGGCAGTTCCGTCAGCAGCGCTGCACGCCACAAACGCAGCGTGCGCGCAAAGCCCTGCACGGTAATCTGACGGAGCACGGAAATTGTGAAAATGCCCCGTCGCGCCGTGGCGCGGTCATGCAGAGTGCGGCCCTCAGCGTCCGGCCAGCGTTTGGCGATGACATCCGCGAGCGGCGACATGAGGACGTGCTCCCATGAATAGCGGTCCGCGGGATGCGCAGCGGCTTTCAGCAGGGACAGCATGGCAGAAGTGGCGGGATTGTCGGTGGCGATGGAGACATCGCTTTCGCACACGACCTCCATGCCGCTGCGATTGCGGAGGACGTCGGCGATCTCCGCGGCGCGGGCATTGCGGTGGCAAATGACTGCGCAGGTGAGGCCGCGGCGCAGAGGCTGCAATTTGCGCAAAAGATCAGCGCAGGCTTCCCAGAGGGCTTCGTCCGCCGATTCGCCGTGGTCTTTGCGGACCGGAACTTCGATGACCGCGCCGCAACCGGTACGGTCAAGGTTGGCGCTGGCGTGCTCCTGCCATGGCCACAGTTTGGCCGCGGCGGCAATCCTTTCGAGTTTGGTTAGGTGGTCGAGGTTGCCGGTGAGGCGGTTGACCATGCTGATCACGGCGGGGCCACTGCGCTGGGAGAGGGCGAGAGGGGTTTCTTTGATGCGCACTTCGCCGCCGCCATTGTAGAAAGCCAGGATGTCCGAGAGCAATCCAGGCTCCGCGCCGCGCCATGTGAAGATGCTTTGTTTTTCATCGCCGACGGCGAAGAAAGAGCGCGTGCCTTCGGAATCCTGGATGGCTTCATCGCAGAGGTTTTGCAGGACCCGCCACTGGCCGCGGCTGGTGTCCTGAAATTCGTCGAGGAGCCAGTGATCGTAGCGGGCGTCGAGGCGGTAGTCGATGCTTTGGCGCGAGGCGGATTCGATGCCGCGTTTGGCTGTTAGGGCGTCCGCACCACGGGCTTCCGGGGCGATGTCGCCGCTGAGGATCAACTGCACATCCTGAAAAGTGAGGCGGCCCTGACGGCGCACCATGTCGTGATACTGGCGGTCGTAGAGGGAGAGAATGCGATGGATGCCGGAGGTTTGGTGCAGGCAAACAGTGATGGTGTCCTGAACGAAGCGCCACACGAGGGCGTGCAGGCGTTCGGCGAACGAAGGAGGCAGCGTGGCTTTGGTGCGGCTGATGACGAGGACCACTTTGCCGGAGGCGAGGTCCGGCAGTGCGTCGAGGAGCTTGCCGAGCAGCAGTTTCCACTGGGTGCCCGGAGGGGTGCCAGGCGTATGGGTTTCAAGGCCGGTGAAGAAGGCTTCCAGCGTTTCGCGCTGGGACTCCTTGAGGGCGTCCACGCGACCCATGGCGCGACGGGCTTCACTGATCAGCGCTGACATGGGTTTGTCAGGATCGGGCAACCGGCGACCATCGGGCCAGATGGTGGCGGGCTGACCCCAGACGTCTTCCCGGGGGGCTTCAAGGTAGTATTTTTGCCAGTCTTTGAGAAACTCGCCGAGGAGCCGTTTGAGGCGGACTTCGTCCTTGCCCCATGTGGCCTGCTGGAAGGCGCGGAGGAACTCGCGGCGGCCTGCGTCGTTCATCTGGCTGGGCGCGAAGAGGCGGCTCAGCACACGTTCCTGCTCCATGCTGCGGCGGTGTTCGTCGAGGATCGCAAAGTCGCCGGTGAGGCCGAGTTCGAGCGGGAAACTGCGGGCCATGCGGATGAAAAAAGAGTCCATGGTGCCCAGGGTGAGCACGGGCATTTCACTGACGAGCGCGGCGAGAAGCCGGACGAAGTCGGAACGCTTCAAAGCGGGCATTTGCGCCTGCTGCGCGAGTTTTGCGGCAGCGTTGTCGTCCTGAGCGGCTTCAGCGAGACGGTGGAGGATGGCGGTGAAGAATTCCCGCGCCGCCTTGCGGCTGAAGGTGAGGGCAATGATGGAGCCAGGGGCGGCACCCATCGCGAGCAGGCGGATGTAGCGGAGCGTCAGGCTCCAAGTCTTCCCTGCCCCGGCCGAAGCCGTGATGATTTCATGCCCGATCATCGTTCAGCATGGCCGCAGGGACCGGGAAAAGAAATATAAAATAAAATGGAGAGATCGGGTGGTTTTGAGAGGATTTTTTTGTACTTTTCTAAAGGTATAGAAAAAAGTGGTTTGATATAGCTTGATTTAGCCTGATTCAGAGAACGAAGTTTTAAAAAATTCCAGGTGGCGGGGGAAAGCAACGGAGCTTGCGTCGTACCGGTAATCAGCCGGCCGGTGCGCGACCTTCTGACGACCACGGCGATTCCGCACAGACAAAGGACGCCGGCGGTGAGCAGGGCATGTCCCGTCCCGACGCCAGCACCGAGGGCCAACGACCCGGCGATGACAAAACTGCCCCCTGCCGCGCATTCCCGGGCGGAGCGCGGGCGGGCGGCGGTGGACGTTTTTTGGAAGGAGTTCAAGACGGGGATATGGGATACTCCGGTGTATTAACGGGGTCGGCGTCAAGTGGTTCCCAGGGGAAAAACATCAAAGAAACTCCAAACATCAAACACCAGGAAACTGCGATGCAAGTTGGCCCTGTGCGATGGGGTGCGTTTCTCTGCAATCGAAAGCTGAAGACGGGACTCGCGGGGTGAATTTGCGAGTGCACGCAGATGCGGAAGTTGCCGGGCGGGCATGCGGTCAGGAGAATTGGCGGCATGATCAAATACGCGGTCCCCGTTTTTGTCTTTTTCCGGTTTGGATGCGCTGGCGCGGATCTGAAGATCGGAGAGACGGTTTACAGGGACTACGAGGTGGCGAAGGTGGAGCCGGATGGATTGAGGATCATCCACAGCGGCGGCTCGCTCATGATTCCCTACGAGCAACTTCCGGCGGAGCTGCGCAAACAATACTTTGATACGGCAAAGATGGACAAACTTGTGGCGGCGAAGGCGGCCGCGGCAAAGAAAGCGAAAGAAGCGGCGCCGAAGACCAATCCGCAGGCCTGGGAGAACATCGCCGCAGATCCTGCCAATGCGATGCAGGGGAGAGTGTGGAGTCTCGCGGAAGTGCAGACGAAAATGCCTGAGCTGGACGGCAAGATCATTTGCGTGGAGGTGAAAGTGGACGCGGCGAGCAAGGTGGAGGCGATCGATAAGGGCAGCCTCCGTGTCTTTGGCGGCACGAACTTAAAGAAGGACAGCAATTATGAGTTCATCGCGTTTCCCGCGGAGGCGGAGAAGAAGATGCGCGGGTTGCTGAAGAGTTCGACGGGGTCGATGGCATTCTGGGTGCGCGTGGAGGCGGAGAACCAGTGGCCCTATCCGCAACTGCTGGTCGTCGGACGAAGCATCAATCAGGGCGGGTTTCAGTGGTGAGGGAGGGGTGGTGGGCGGAAAAGTTGCAACGGGCGGGAATGAGGGGGGAATGACGAAGCTCGAAACCAGAATGACGAAGGAATGACGAATGACGAAGTTATCGCCGAACCGTGGGATCAGGCGTTTGGAGGAGAACTTGCCTCAAGTTAACGAACTCAGATCATGAGGAGGCGACCTTGTGAGACCGGAGGAATTTGAATGAGTGTGAAGATCAAAAATTCTGTTGCAAAGCGGGGCTGCGGTCCCATGATCACCGCTCCTTCGCGATCCCGAAGGATTGACGTTCCGGCGTAGCTCAGCGGCAGAGCGGGTGGCTGTTAACCACTAGGTCGTAGGTTCGATCCCTACCGCCGGAGCCATAAGAATCAACAGGTTACGAATCCTGACAAACCCGGAGTCAACAGTGAGGGTCAACAGAAACGCGGACCTTTCTCCATTTTCTCTCTCTTGGATGCGACCGCGGGTTTCGAATCATTCGAAACTGGACCGAGTTCGCGGGTTTGGGAAGCTGAACTCCCGGTATTCTTGCGCGACGGCGACCGGAGGCGTAGTTGTTATTAATGTGCAACGTGATCGTTCAGGATGGGATTATCATCAGGCCGGGGGAAACGGTCATGGTGCTGATGCGCGGTCCGGCGGGGGAATGGCTCCAACCCATGAAAGCCGTGTGAGCCGGATCGGCACGCGGCGAACGGCGGGGCTACAGGAAGAAGCAGGGCGGAATTGAAGTCATCGTGCCGAAGGTGGGGAAATGGGGCGAGGTGGATGGCGGGAAATCCGAATGGGAGGATTTGCCGGAAGGGGCTGGCGTGCGGGCGATCCTGATGCCGGTCCAGCAGAGCAAGACGGGCGAGTCCTATCGATTGCTGAAAGTGATCACCTGTCCCGCGGAGGGAGAGCAACTTGGGCGATTTCAGAACGACCGGGCGGTGGAAGTTGCCCAAGATGTTCCGGATGTAATCTTGCCTGAACGGGAACCGCCCCCGGCCCCCAAGGCGACACAGGGCGAGCTATTTTAGTTTATGACCCCTGAGGAATATGCCGCCCGCATCCGGGCCGAATCGGAAGCCGGCGAGGGCTGGGAATGGACGTGCCCACTAAGGCCAAAGGGTTCCCGCTGCGGTTATCAACATTTGACCTTCGGGGATGAACTGCGGAACCTTCTGCCGAAGGAGTTCGAAATCATTTCCGACATCGGAACGGACACGCTCATCGTGCGCCGCGTATATCAGGCCGAAAAGGTGCGGTTTGTGGAACCGCAGCCAAAGCTGCCGCGGCAGAAAACACGGTTGGAGATAACCGACTCGAAGGGAACGCAAGGAGAGCTGTTCTGATAGGGTCAGCGTTGTTTCACGAGACGCCAGCGGAGAGTTACCACGGGTAAGTGACTAACTTGAATCCTAGGCCAAGCGGTTGCGGTCCAAAGTATGGAAGTCCAAGGCGAAGGTGGTGGGGGATAAAATGGCCTGTTTTATCTCAAACGTCGCTCCGTGCTTTTGCCGCAGATGGAAAAGCGCTTTCACTAGCCTAAGGTCAGCATGGGCTCCCACGATTATTTCGACGACCGCTTCAATGGGAAAGGGAATTAAATGAACGAGTTCCCCAGTGGCGGGAAGGATAATAACATCTTTGCCGACGGTCAGCCATTTAATCATTCGCCACTCTCCCTCGTAGGTCCACTCAGCGTTTTTGTGGAACAGGTAGTCCCATCGAGTGTGCGATTCCCCCGAGTCGAAAACCGGCAAACAAGGACGCTCTTTGGTGTAAACGACTCTCTTGAGTGGCGGCAGAATTTGGTTGTCTTCATCCTGTTTAGATAAGAATGCATGACCCGGATCGAACCCTATCGCAAAGCCGGTGTGGTTTCTGCCGTAGTGAGCCCATATGACTAGGCTTTCCGGCTTCTCGGTGAGAGACAGAACGCCGAGACTGTCGAAGTCCGATTTTCCAACACGATAGCTCTTACGATAGAATTCCCGCGCCGCGGCTCTTTTTGCCTCTATTGAAAGAGTGCTGTCACTTTCCGCGCGGTCGATCCAACTATCGCTAGGGTTTTCGTCCCACTCCTCAGACGGCAGGCTATCGCAAAGATCATTCAGGCAACTGGGCTGGGTAAACCTTACTTTTAGATTGTTGAGAACCTCAAGCCTATCGGGAGAGAGAATTTTGTAAAGCGTCCACATGCCTCCCGACTGAAGGTTTGAGTCCGCAGGCGTCAAGCAGCGGTTCCCAACGCACCCGGAGGAAAGAGAAGACTCCGCCAAGCTTTCATCGGACGGCACCAAGCCCTCCGTTTTCATAATTTAATTAACGGAGGGTCGAAGTTCGCTGTTTTCGCAGTGCTGTCCAAAGCGCCATGAAGGGCCGGAACGCCACGTCCCTCTTGCGGTGCACGTGGCGGCTGCGGGGCCTCGTTTTGGTGTGGGTTTGCCGGGTATCAGGTCCGGCAGTGAAACTCGGCTGGCGAATCGAATTCGTTTCGGCGTTCCTGTCAGAGTCCCACTCACGGAAGGCGCGTTCAATTTCTCATCCTGCATTCGCTTCGCGAAATGCTTGACGACCTTCCTTCCGGCGAGGGAGCGGAGGGCAAGGGAAAGCCGGTATAAGTGCCGAAGGCCGAGCGCAGCGAGTTATGCCCGGGTTTCGATTGCCGAAGCTCACTGACGGATCCTTCTGGCGGCGTCCATTCGAATTTCAAAGCAGCAGACGTAAAGGGGTGCGGTGCCTATAGCGGCGGGGGTACGCTTCCACCATCTCCCAGCACGAGAGTTGCATCCAGGGGGAAGAACTTCAGTCCGTAATCCAAGCCAACCTCTTGGATGATGCGACGATAATCGCGCCATGTTTCGTACGAATCTGGAAAAAGGCACACGGCCAAAAACTGCTTTCCGGAGGCGACTGAACGAAGTTGACTGGTCAAACCTGCCCGGCTTTCTGCAAACACTATCCCCTCCGTTGGCCGAGGCGTCACCTGGCGATGGCGGGAGTCCACGTCTTCCCAGGACAGCGTCGTTTCATTGAGGTCACCATTATCAGCTCGCAGCGGGTAAATCCTCCCATGCTTTAAGATCACCCAAAAGGGACTTTTATCCTGCGTTCGTTCTTTTGGAAATCTCAGCTTCTCGCGAGAATAAGCAGCGATCTCAGCAGATTTCCTGGCGAGGTCGGATTGCCGTCCATTTAGCCGCGTGATCTCTTTTTCAGAAGAAGTAATGGCGTTCATGAGCCGTTCGACCTCAGTGCGCAGAGGGCGCAATTGACCACGCAATTGAACCAGGTCATCTGTCTTGGGCAAGCCGTCAGTCGCTCCGGCTGACACCGAAGCGTTCTTGCGAAGCTCCGCGATTTCGCGTTCCAACGCTTCCTTGCGTTCACCCAGGGCAGCGGCAGAAGCTCTTTTCTCGTTCTGTTGCTCCAACAAATTTGACAACCGTGCAAGGTCATCTTTTGCGACCTCGATTCGTCGCTTAAGGATGTCGGTATCGGCCCTCTCGACCGCACTGTTTGAGTCGTTTCCGGACTCCCTTGCCAGAAGCATTACCAGGCATGCAATGAAGATGATGCCGCCAAAGGTGTTGCAGATGGTGTCGAGCAACAGGTCAAGGCTGTCACTCTGATTACGGAATCGCCTCTTTTTCATTTTTGGGTCCCGTTGGCTGTTTCGAGCTCCAACTCAAAGTCTTCGGGGACGGCATCATAACCGACTTCAAAGCCTGCATTACGAGCGGCGTCGACGTATTCATCTATCAGTCCAGCCCCCGAAGGCTTGTTGTAAAAAACAAAATAATGATCGAGAGCGGAGTGTTTTTTCAACAGTCGCCGAAAATCGGCGGGGCCGGAAATTTGCTCGCCGGCGGCTGTGTCGAATCGATGAAAGCTGCCACCCTTACCGCTGATAACGGCGATAATTGGCTCCTTTGTCGTGCGGGAGGTCTCGTGAATTAAGACGAGCCGGTTTTTTTTCTTTTCCTGATTCAGCAATTCGGATTCAATGCGTCTTACCGAGGCTTCAGCCTCGGCCCGCTCCGCCGATATCGCGGCTTCCTCTTTCGTTAGTCTTTCGATCCGTTTTTGAATGAGCAGAAGGTCGAGTCGCTCCGCTGCGATGTCACGGGCGGTTGCTTCCTCCAGAGCTGATCGAGGGTTGACTTTTGGAGCGGCAGAATTCTCTGCGACGAATTTCATCAAATCCGATGCTTCTTTCTCCAGGAGTGCAATCTCGATCTCAAGAGAACGCGGGGCCGCGTCAGCGCGATCCGAGGAGGATTCGGCCTTCTGCCTTCGGTCAGCCACATCCCGTAATAATTGAGCCAACTGTTCCTTCAACTCTTTTGATTCACTCTCGGAAGAAGATTCCGGAGCCGTGGGGGCGTCTTTTATGTTGAGGCTGAGAAAGACGGTGATGATGAGGAGAATGGCCGTCACTGAAGTGATGATGTCCTGAAAAGCAAAGAAGCTCACCCCGGCGTGGCCGGATCGATGGAACCGGTCTCTCATAGCACGGGAGCCGAACCAAGGCGAAGCCGCGAGGCTACATTGCGGTGACAGTAGTCATTACAGGCATCGAGGAACTCACCTTCTTTCGTCTGCATGAACGTCGTGAGGAGTTGAAGAATGAGTGCGTTGACGAGCGCCACAAGAGTCGTTTCAAAGGCGGTCGCCAAACCTCCCGTAACCCCTTGCAGCGAGGATTTGACCGCCGCCATGTCCGCGCTCCCTTGTAGTGTGAGTCCAAAGGCGCCGATGGCCTGACTCAACCCCAATACTGTTCCGATGAACCCCAGAACAGGAATTGCCCAAATGAATCCGGTCAAAAGACTATAACTGGAGGAAATCTGTTCGTCGTCATTTTCGGACTGCATTTTGAGGATGCTGGTGATGTCACTTACCTGGCCAATATTTTTCAGGTTGGAGAGGGCACGTTCGATCCGATTCAAAAGCAGAAAATTGCCAGGATGATCGACTAACTCGTGGACCCGGTCGAGCACGGCCTTAGCACTTGATCTCGTGAGTTCGAAATCGGGCTGTTGGGGGACTGCGGCGAGTTCGAGGGCTTTTTTCTGAAACTTCAGCTTCAGGGATTTAATCCAGAGAATTACCAGACCCCAGAAGAAGAACATCATCGTTGGGTACTGACAAATCCCTCGTTTGAGAAACATATCAGAGAACGCGGACGCTTCCGGCCATGTCTGTGGCAGGTAGGCCATAGCGAGGAAAAAGACAACGGTTAGGAGACCTCCAAGGATGAAACTAAAGAGCTTGTTCACGTTGGTGAACCTCCCGCCACGGAAACCGAGACGCTGCTCAATATCCTCCAATGCCCAATTGACCTGAAAATGGCGTTCCTGAAGACGTGCGACTGAGACAGGAACAGCAGCAGGGACAGGGGGAGGTAACGGCGTGTCGGGCATGATGCAGAGTCTTTAGATTGTTCAAAATAGTCGCGTTTTTTGCAGGAAATAAAACGACGACGCAAACAGGAGCACTGAAAGGTAGCTAATCGCGAGGGCCGCGATGGCGATGCCCCGTCCGCTGAGATGAGCGTTTCGCCTGCACTCGGCAACCGCCGTGTGACCAAAGATGATCGATAAGAGCCAAATCGTCGCGGCGACGGGCCAGAGGAAAAGGAACAACCAACTACCCAGGGAAAAAACAAAGGCCACTACCGCGAGCGCACTGACACGTTGGAACCTCTGCGGCTCGGCGCTCTGCTCCAACGCCGGCGGAGGAGGCGATGCATAATACTCCTCTTGTGGAATTGTTGGAGGCCGTGAGATGCGTTGCATCACCGTCTCCGGGTCGGCACTGCGGGGTTCGTTGCCCGCGGACTGGTTAAAGCCAGGTGATCTGACCGGTGGAATGGGTGGTGGGTGTGAGTCAGCAAGGAATTCCTCTAACAGAATCCATGCACCTGCTACCTGAATTAGATGCGTTCCACTGATTTCGCCGCTCCGAAAGCGGGCGTTGATTTCGTCACGAGAATACGGCCCGGATTGATGTCCTCGCCAAGAAAGGTAATAGACCGGACGGCTCATGGTTCGGTGAAAAACGGGCCGGACCCTTGATTGCGGCTTCGCCCGAATTGTTCTAAGAGCTGTTTGCGATCAAGGGACACAAAAAACAAGGGCGTGTAAGGGGGAATTTGATCCGAACCGGGTTGGAATGAGTCCGTTTTGATTCGCCGGCACTGTTTCTTAACCCTATCGAGGAACCAGAATTCCACGACGTTCCGGGCGTCCGGGAGGAGCTTAAGCCCGCCTCGTTCGTCCGAATAGCCACCAAACCGAATTCCTGATAGAATGATCTTATCTTCGACAGCAGAAGTCGCCATGGCTTCCGCACTGTATGACCTGTCCTTCATGGACTTGAATACAGCCTGCGCCTCAGAAGACTTTTGAGCATCTCCCGGCAGCATCCAGAGAGAATTTCCGTAACTACTTCTGGGCAGGGCACGCATTCTCTTTATGTCCTCCTGGAGTGATGGACAATAGGTGAGCCCCCAGCCGCTCGGGTCGCGCTCGACGATCGAGCCGAGAAGGTTCCACACGTGGGCTCGGACCGAAGCTGGAACATTTGACGCCTGGGCCAACCGGGCGAAGGCTGGCATCAAATCCTCCTTGTACGTCTCGCCAGAGGCATCCGTCACGCTTTCAAGACTCAGGCTTCTAACGAAAGAAGCTGTGGAACTTATTGTAGTGCTCGCCACAACTTCGTCGGGGCCTGGGATCGTGTCTTCAGCAAAGCTAGCGACCACACTACCGGGTTTGGGTTCAAAGAATTTACTTTTGAATTTTTTGATTGCTGTTGGCTTTGCTGGATCCTCTTCGACAGGGCGAGGCTTTCCAATGCTGAGAACAATACGGTTACCAATTTTAGACTGAAGGGTAACGACATAAATATTGCTCAAATACTCGTCGTCGCGGATCGATAGGAGTGTTGCCAAGTCATCCTTGAGTACGGCAGTCGGACGCATGCTGATTCCGCCTTTGCGGTTCGTCAGGGACGAACGCCTCGCAGGATCATTGTAGAGCATGGCCGCGAGAACTGTATTGGCTTCCGGAACTTCGCGTGCGGCGGTTCGCGCGGCGAGTGCCTCCACCAGTTTTATTTCACTGAATAGATTCAGTGCGGCTTTGAATTCATCAAGGGAGGCTG
Source organism: Verrucomicrobiales bacterium (assembly GCA_035550135.1). Lineage (GTDB taxonomy): Bacteria > Verrucomicrobiota > Verrucomicrobiia > Verrucomicrobiales > V1-33 > V1-33. The sequence goes on along the minus strand of DASZQB010000008.1, from coordinate 88,917 downwards.
CACGGGCAACAGCAGCGGCGGCAGCGTCCAGCTCCTCCACCTGTTTTTTTAGATTGTCTGCGTTCTTCTGTGCCTCCCTTGCTTTCAAAGCGAGATCGGCGGGGAGCTCGGGAACGCCACTCCGTTGATCAGAGACGATCACTTTCAGCTCATCAAGTAGCGGAGAAATTTCAGCGAGAGTAGTCCTGATTACCTCAAGAGATGACTGCGGCGAGATTCTTCCGAGCAACTTCTCCAGCCGCTGCAATTGCTGCTCGACAGTCTTTACACCCGAACTCCTCATTGCTGTTAGATGAGCATCGACGGAATTGCCTGCCTGGGACAGTTTTGCCGCAAGAGATTGTCGGAATTCAGGTACAAGCGCCCGTACGCTGTTTTGGGCGTTCTCCAATCTCTGAAGAAGCTCTCCGGCTTTGAGTCCAGAAAAGCCGGTTCCAGCATTGGCTTCCAGTCCCGCGAGAGCCTCTTCGGCAACCGCCAGCTTTTTCCGCTCGGCGTTCACCCAAGATTGCGCGGCCTCCATGTTGCGATTTAATCCAGCCCAACCACCAAGCCCGGAATTTCCATCGCTTAGTTCACTCAAGAGCTTTTCGGTATCGCCAAGGCGGCCGGCACTTTGCGCCTCGTCAATCCGGTGGGCGTAGCTCGAAGCGGTGTAATGCGTATATCCTGCCCAGCCCGCAACACCCAACATCGCAGCCGCAGCCGCCGAGGTCACCGCGAGCGCCAGACGCCTTCTGCGGCGCATACGTTCCAATTCATGGCGCAAACCTTTCGCCGCTGCCTCGACCTGCAACTGTTCTGCCCCGGGCACCGGTTTGCCGTAGCGGGCCACAGTTTCCCAGGCTTGCTCCAAAGCACCCAGTTTCTCCTGAGCTTCCTTCGAATTATACCTGCCCGACGCGAGACGGCCCGCGATTTCTGTCGCAAGGCCACAAGCCATGCCAAGCCTTTCCCGAAAAGTTCTTAGTTCGGTGTCCCGCTCCTGTTCTTCCATGACCCATGCACGAAGCTCACGAACTGGCGCCTGCAAATCTGAGGCTAACGGCAATCCGTGTTCCATACATGCCTCGTCGACGCGTGCGAGCGCCGCAGATGCCGCCTGCCAATCCCCAGCTTGCCTCTCAGATGTGAGCCTTGCGACGGTCTGACGGACAAACTCTTCAGCCCCGTCTTTTTGCAACTTTTGCCGAACGATGGAGCCTTCTTCGTATTCCGGCACATTTTCCAATCGCTTGCGCGAAGCAACGGATTCGAGCTCCGTTGTAAGCTGCGAAGCTTTTTCGTCATCGCCGTTCTCAAGTGCCACCTTCAGAGCAGTCACGCATTCACGCACCTTTTTTTCCTCAAGCCTCGCCTGCTCGCTTTGTGCATTTGCATCGGAAGGATTGAGGCGAATAATCGTCCGTATGATCCGAAGCGCGACGCCGTCATCCCTTTTGGAGATCGCACTGCGATAGTCTTTATAAAGCGGATGAGCCGGGGTGATTCCTTGGGCATACATCGCGTCCATCGCTTGCACCTTTGAAGCCTCAAAGCTCACAGGCACCGGCATTTGATGCGCTCGGCAATAATCGATCCACTGTCGGCGCTCACCAAAACTTAGGGCAGCCATGAGTTCCGGTAGCGCGGGCTCGGTCTCCGCCAATTGCAGCGCCTGATACCCATTTCCCTTCTCTAGCATCGCGCAACATTGTTCGAGACGCGCCGCCGCCTCGTCGCATCCTTGCGCATACTCTTGTGCAAGCGCCAAAGCGGGACCGCCCATAGCTTTAGCCGCTAGTGCCTCTCTCATTCGAGAAGCCAACTTTTTGATCGAGCCGATTGTCATAGTGGATAGTGTGTCGGATCTCAGTCTGCTCTAAGTTCTAATACCTTCACCATGCTGGACTTGGCTTTGCCCATCCTTATACTAATGAAGTAGGGTCCTCGCGCCGGAAGCTCATCGCTTTCTAAGGCCATCTTAAGTGGGTCCTTAGCCGCCTCATTTTTCCGAAATTCTAATCGCTGTTTTATTTTATTCTGCTCTTCTTTTTTCTCGCTCACTTTTTTATCGCGAAACTGTTCCTGTTTTGCTTTTTCTTCTTCGTAACTTTTGTCGGCGGCACCCCTCGGTTTTTGAAGTTGGCTAATGTCAAAAGTGCATTTGGAATTGGCAGCAGCGATCTCAGCTTCTAATTTTAAGTAGTCCAAATCCTTCTCAGGCTTGGCATCAATGGCTTCAAGTATGGTTTTGATCCATTCTGAGAGACCGGCGGATTTTTGCCCTGTCAGTAAAAGCGCATTATCATTTCCGGTGCGGACGCGAAAGGGGCACTCTAGAACCCATTCCTGCCCTTCCAAAAGTCGGAAACGGTCCAAAGCCTGCGAAGCCGTTGGGGTGACTTCAAATATGGCTTCACGGCGATTCCAGCGAAGTCCGTCGCTTGGTTTCAATTTTGGCACTTTGTGACGTTGCTGGAAACCAGCGGCGTCTGATTTAAGAATCCGCCAGATGTTCCCGTCGGTCTCATTTATTAAGTCCAAATAACGATAGTTCTCTTGGTCCCTCCAATTCAATCGCTTGCCGCTTAAACCAAATCGAAGGTTTTCCGTACCTCTCCGGAAGCCCTTACCCGTTTGCATCTGAAGTTCGATTTCGGTGCCATTTGAAAGACAAGCCTTCATTTTTTTCAACCATTCGTCTTCTATCTCTAAATCTTCCACGGAGGCCCAATCTGCGAGAATGCTTACACGAGAGGGTTGCCTCTCTTCTGCTTTTTTCCCGGTGCCGGCTTCTTTTGATTGACGAGTAATGGGACTCTGCGCGGCCTGCGCTGATGCTTCAGAATTTGAGGATGGACTGTGTGCTGTCATCCACGACGGCGGCCCGCCTGGAAATGCCGCCATGTCAGAATCAGGTTGGTCGAGCCACTTTCGGTACAGTGCAAATTTCTTCCGGGATTCTTGCTCGCTCCAAACATATTGCCGCAATTTTTGCTCATCTGGCTTGGAGTTTCGAAACAAATCCCACGCTTCCGTTTCGAGGCGTTTGAAGATCTTGTCCGCAAGAAACCCAATATCTTTATCGTCTCGAACACTCGAGTCGAGGGTCGCGAGTCCGTCTAACGCCTGCTCAAATGTTTGAGGGGCAGGGTTTTGCTTAATACTAATAATAAATCTTCCAAGGCGGGAGTCAGCGTCGCTGCTCGGAACTTTGATGCGTCTAATCTCGTCAACAGACGAGCCCTGGACTTCCATCTGAAAGTCTAGAGAAGCTTGCGGAATTCCGGAGGGCGGTGCCTTGCGTGAACCATTCAGTGTGAAGTAAGCGGTTAACCCGCCGGCGAGAATAACTATGGCAACGAGTGCCGGCAGCAACCAGGAACGGGGTTCGGCACCGCGATTAACGTTACCGCCTAGGGCGATGCGTTTTCGCCCCTTTTGAAAGGATGTCGGGCTATTAATGGGATTTTGGGGAACTTGGTCATAAGTGACTGCCCCGGGAGGAGGCAATGGTCCTTGCGCGGCGGCCCGGGACGCGGGGACTGAATTGGAACGCGGAATTTCGGGCTTGGGGAGACTCGCGGGTAAAGTCAAATTGAGGACAGGACGCCCAGATGATTCGAGAACGGCTCTCAGCGGGGTGTCCGCTGCGATCCCCATCCAGCGATAATCTCCAAGGTCGTCGGCGGGTTGCAGAGCCGTGGTGAAGCCAGTTTGCCAGCTCTGAGCAGTGGGCTGGCAATGCTGAGACGCTGCAAATACTGGAAGGAGATCATGATTCGGTGGAACTATCAGGCAACATCCCTTAGCGGCGGCACCTGTTACGAGAAGCCAACGGTGCTCCGCATTTCCCGTGGCGCGTTCCCACGACCGATCGACTTCACCGAGTGGTACATAATCGCTGATTGTTATTTCCCAACTGTTTTCCAGCCACTCCGGAGGACGATCCCAGCGGTCCAGCCAAGGCATTTGCAGCAAGGCATCGGCAGGAGTGACACCGGCGAAACTGACAGCGGCAATCTCGGCTGCCGGGACGATGAGATGATGGGCAATGTGATTCGTCCTCCCGGAGTAATCGGAGCCGGCATCCCGGAGCCTGCTCAACACATGGAAGCGCGCACCTCCAAGGGTGAGTACGCGATGGCTGAAAATAACGCGACTGGGATCGTAACCTGGCAAACGTGCAAACTGGCTAATGCGCTCCACAGCCTTGACGACGAGCGGAGGGATCGCCCGGTGCCGGGCCACTGTTCCAAATCCGGTAAGCCCAGCGTCCAAAAGACGTGGAGCGCTAGTGTAGATGAGTTGCCAAGCCATAGAAGAAATCGGTTTTAGCTATGCACGGGCACCATCGCAGGGGCAATTTGTGACAACACCCAAAGGGTGGGAACATCCACAGCGATAGGAGCAATGCGCCCCGGGTCCGGACCAAGTTTCCTTCCGCCCGCGGCATCGGTGAAAATGACTGGCGAGCAGCCAAGCGGACTCACTGCGAAAAACATCACTTCGGACGAAATGGCTTCCGAATTAGCGACAATGGCAGGACTAACATCGCAGAGCAAAGCGCGTATCCTAGCAGAGTTACGCCGCAGTGCGGGAAGGTCTAGTTTTTCGTCGCGAACCGCGGGTTCGAGAGGAATTTCTCCAAGAAGATGCTGCCATGTATCACATTTTCCAACAAGCACTGCGAGTGGGGTAGAGATTCGTTGGCCGGAATCCATGCCAAGAATGCTTTTGATGCGTACTTCCGTTTCCGCCAGCAGTACGTCCTGTTGCTCATCACGGCGCTCCGCTGCTTGCGGATCATCCACGCTACCGAGACGACGAAGAAAATCCGGGCTGTGAAGCGGATCGAAGAGGAAGAAAATGCCCGAGGCCACAGCAATGTGCTGGGCTCCGGGGGAGTCCGTATTATTGCGTCCCGGCTGGAAATGCTCTCCCGCGTTGTCGTAGAGAACGATGGAAAAGTCTGCGGATGGTTCTCGCGGGTTAGAAAGTTTAAAGATGAACGGTTTGGGGAGTTTGACCTTCTGCCCGTAACGCGGAAGTGTTTCGTAGAGGTCACCCTCAAGGTCCGTCTTGGCGATGTAGGCATCCTCTGGAGTGGCTTGTGAAAAGAGCCGGCTGATCATTTGATTGAGAATCGCGTTCCCGGAGGGGTCGGCGTCGCGAAACACTATCCCAAAATGTTTGAACAAGGCACTTTGGAGCGTCCGGGCCAGGACGCTAAGGTAATAGGACTTCCCGGAAGACGGCGCACCAACGATGGAAAAAATGTAATGCGGCCGATCGAGAAACCCGGGGGGCAGCTTTCTACGGCAATGAGGGCACGCTTGATCCGGGGCCGGGATATTCATCGGGTCCAGGGCAATGCCCCGGTCGTTGAATCGGGTCGCCTGAAATCGCTGCATTTCGAAATCACCCAGCAGCGGGTCGCCCCGCAGGCTGGCGTGAGCAGCGATGTTCATAATGTCGCCGCGGTCAAACTTCAGCCAGCACACCGGGCATGTAAACTCACCGTACTCCGTGTCGATTATGATTGGTTCCGCTGAAGGGGCAGGTCCGCCATTCGATGAATTTACAGGACCTGTATTAGAGTGCGGGTCTGCTTTTGCTGTCGGCAGCTCCGCTCCGGGCTCTAATACCGGCAGAAGTTGCTTCGCGAAGAATCCCCTACTCGTCATTCCCCCGCAGAGCAGCAGTGTATTGGCTCCAGTCCCACGCTTTGAAATCTCTCCGGTTAAGCTGCCGGGCGCAAACGGACCAACGAGACCGCTGTTAGCTTCGTCGTAAATGTACCATTTTTGGTGGTACAGCCGCGACAGCCAGTCCCACGGATACTTGGTTTTCCGGAGTACCAAGAACTGGCGGCCCAAGTTAAGAGTGTGATCCTGCTTAAGCTCAATGGGAGCGAGAGTACATGCGGCGTCGTCATTAAATCGAATCTGTCCCATACTTTTCCCTGCGGCGACAAAGTAATCGGCTCCCTTTTTTTGAAGTTCAAACCACTCCTCGGGTATGTCGGGATCTTCTATCCGCCAGTCGCAGCCTTGCCCTGACCCTACAATATATGGGGTGGCTTCAACGACAGCCTGCCGTCCGGTAAGGACATCAAAGAGGCAGAGGACCGGCTTAGAAGGGGCTGACGATGGCATGGAATCTTTCGATTTTGAGGGGCGATGGCTGCTGGCGGCGGGGGTAGGTAAGAGGCGAAAACGGGAACACTACTCAAGCGGCGAACTGACGGTGCATTTCTTTCTTTTGAACTTGCGCAGCGATTTCATGGTCAGGGCTTTGGTGATAAGACGAACGATAAAAATTGGCACTCTTTCTGTATTCCCGTGTGTCCGTATCATAAAACAGTTAGCCGTTATGGTTCAAACGTGGTGGTACGCGCAGAACGGCAATCATCACACCTTGAATGACAAGATCCCGCCCCGGTATAATGTCCGGGTATTCCGGGTTCTCCGCCCGCAAACACGGTTTCCCCCTGCGAACGACGTAGGTTTTGAGGGTTGTCTCACCGTCTACGAGAGCAGCGACGATTTCACCGTGGCGGGGGTTTCGGCACTCCATTATGACAATGTCGCCTTCCAAAACGGCGGCGCCCGTCATGGAGTCCCCTCGCACCCGCAGTGCAAACGTCCGAGCGTTTCTTGGCAACCGGAGGGTGTCAGCGTCGACCGTGATACAAACGCCCTCCTGTTGCTCACCATCCACAGGAAATCCGGCGGGAATGGAGCCAAAAACGGGAATCGTAATCATCGGACGCGAAGCGACTCTGCGAGCCTCGGGCAGTATCAGCCCGCGGGCCTTACCGGGTTGAAGTTCGATGGCACCCTTTCGTTCCAGCATTGAGAGGTAATGCCGTGCAACGCTTTTGCTTTTAAATCCCATCCCCTCCTGAATCTCCCGCTCGGTTGGTGCGTGCCCATGGTGCTCATGGAACTCCTGGAGAAATTGCAGCACGGTGGCCTGCCGATCTGAGAGTGTGCTCATTTGGTCTAGTCCAAATAGACTATTAGAGGGGCAAGAGACTTCAAGAAAAAAAGAACTGCGGTTTCATGGGCCAGAATCACAGAGCGGCTAACACTGCGTTCGGCGGTGAGCTTCTGGTGGATCGGCGGTGCGGAGCCTGACAACTTTGCCCGCGCACGATGGCTGCGAGTGGGCCGGGGTGGCATTGGATAGCCGGGGGGCGTGCTGCTGTTGTCTTTGCCGTAGAGCCGCTCCGAGGACCGGAAGGCTCGTCCACGGCAAACGGCGACAGGGGCACGTGTGGTTGGTGGTGCTGACGCTTTTGAATCGCTTGCCGCGGGCGATGGCCGCGAGCCGGCGGCACTGGAACTTGTGGAGTGCTCGGTGGCGTGTTGCTGGCGGTATTCCATCCGCGAGTGGCCCGTGTGCCGCGGGAAGGTGGCAGGGCACTAAAGGGCCATCGAAGCGGAGGAATGGCCGTCAGGGACACGGCGGCAGGGGCGCGGATGCTTAGAGCGATCACCGCGGGCGAATGCCGGCGGTGCTGGATATTGTGGCAGGGAGCGCTGCTGTGCTTGCTCCGCGTGTCCCGCTCCGGGGACCGGAAGGGATCAACCGCGGAGAGCGGCACAGGGGCGCGCCGCGGTGCGGAGCTTGGGGGGTGAGCGCAGCGCGGGCGAAGGGGGCCTGGTGGTGCGGAGGCGGTTGGGAGGGCACCGGAGGTCGGTGAGGCGCGGAGCTTGGGGGAGCGAAGCGCGGGCACCGGAGGTTGGGAGGTGCGGAGCTTGGTGGCCGGGCGAGGGGCTCATTCTGCGGGGGCTCCGCGGCGGGGCAGCGAAGCGAGCCCCGGCGCTGCGAGCCCCGGGCGGGCGGGGGTGGACGGGGGTGTGCTGCGGTGGGTAGGGAGCCAACGTGATAGGACGTGCCCGTAAGAGGAAATGATCGCACGACGCCAGCCCGGCCCTCACGACCGCCCCCCCGCAGGACCGACTATCGTAGTCGCGCAGTCAGCGGACCGGCAGGGAAGCGTTTTAACAAAGAACATCCTTTCAAGGCGAGCGCGGACCGCGCAGCGGGTAGTTGGGGCTCCACCGCAGCCTGGCATAGCTGAATTGCCACGCTGCGCAGGGGAGCGATTGGAATACGGACGAAGGCTAGGGGTCCGGGGGGACCGACCGACAGAGCGAGGTTACGAGCGACGAGGGAGGTGCCAGCCCCCCCGGCACTAAGGCGCCCACGTTTGACCCCCGAAGCAGCGTGGCGGCTTGCCTGCGGAGCAGGGCCGCGGGGAGGCGCGGCAGGGCGGAGGCGGTCGGGAATTCGACAGCCTGAGCGGGCGCGGAGCAGGAGGCGAATTCAGTGCATGAGTAGTGCGGAGCGGCGGGGAATTCAGTGCAAGAGGGGTGCGGAACCTCGCCAAGTTGAGCTGGGAGGACGCCCCCCAAGGGTCTCTTTTTGTGATACGGGTTACCCCCGGTGGGGAGCTTCGGAGATAAATCGTTTTCTGGGACTCCCGGCACGTCGTGGATTCATGCGCAGAAGACCACTCTGCACTCTCTTAGACCTTTGGGGTTAGTACAGAACTTTCCACACGTTCCCTCGGTTGTCCTGGGCCACTCCAAATCCGTGGTCGGTTCCGCTGCCGGCGGCCCCCATGAATTCTACACGACGCCCCGAGGTGGTGACAAGCATCCCGGTAATTGGTATTCGTTGAGCGGAGAGGGTCGATGTAAACGAACTTCCCCAAGCGGTCCGATAGGCTGATGCCATGACCGGGGTCAGGCCGACATTCCCGTAAACAGTGGAGCTACCACTCCCTTCCGCGTTGGTTGAACTTGTCGAGAAACTTGCGATTCCGGAATAGTGCCCGGTTCCGGTCTCGCCAGATGGCCAAGTAATCTGAAAAGTTCCAGTATAGACCCCGCTAGGCGTGATAACCCCTGAGAGGTGGGGGACCCGTGACGTTTCCTCCCCCTTTACTGCATAGAACTGCACGGGCTGCGTGACAACGGCACAAGAATTGAAGACCGTTGTCGCCGCGACGGTAAGGCAAAACAGGTGGTTTATTTGCATGGAGCCTATTTAGGAAAGGTGCGTCGGGTTGGAAATAAAAATCTCCCTCAGACTTCCCTCTCCTCGCATGACGATGCCAATCGAGACTTTGCATTTTTCGCGAAGCCATGTATTTGGTCGCACGCCCGGCAATAGTCGGGCCAGGGCTTAGAAACCCTGCAACGAGCGGAAGTGTCCCCGCCAGCGACACCCTGACCACATGGTCCGGGGTCCGCTGGTGTATGTCCAGGCTGCGGCTTGCCGCTGGCTAAAGGCCGGCGGGGCCGCCTCGTTGCGGCTTTCTAAGCTCCGGTCCGCCTGGTGCTGATGCGCTTACAATACAGCCCAATGGGGTCGTGCCGAAACCAGGCTGATAACCTGGGCAAAAACGCTTCCTCGAAAGTTCACTAAGGACTCACTTCACGTAATGAACAAATACCAGAAAATTGTAATCGTGGTTGCTGTGGTATTGGCGGCTTTGAATGGCCTCTACCCTCCTTACGAGGCAGAGTATTTACATGGAGGTGAGCATCAACTGTTTCGAAAATACATGGGTTACCATTCAATATTTGAGCCCCCATCCTCAACGGAGATTTCGGACGTGTTTGAGTTTAATCAATCCGATGTCAGTAAACTATGGGTGAGAAGGGGAATTTGTGCTAGAATAATCGCGACACAAGTTTGGTTGCAGCTAACAACGCTTGTCATTTCGACCTTCGGAATTGTCGCCCTTCTGGGCTACAGCAAAGTCGCGTCTCCGCCGATTTCTTCCTAAAGAGTCCCGCCGTAAAATCATCAAACACATTACTATGCCGCCGAACGCGAATCGAAGAATGTGCATTAACCGCGAAATGATCATCGGGGCGATCCTTGGCTGCATAATTTGGTCGTCCATTCAGGAGTTTTGGTCCACAACCGATGTTCGGCAGGAATTCGGTAAATCCGGGTTATTTTTGGGGATTTCCTTAATCTTCTGGTATGGTGCAGCTAAATCAGCAAAAATGCAGCATGACAGAATCGTCGCAAAAAACAAGTACCTTGAAGCAAGGATAACGACGCTACTCGCTTATCAAAATGCCTATTCCGGCGCTCTTATGACAGGCGTCCGGGACGCTGCCGCACAGAAAGCGGAATCGAATGCAGAAGTTCGCGAAGCGGAGAGAATTGAAGAGAATGCCAGGTCCGCTTACTCAAGTATCACGCGGGAACTGGCAAGCTACCAAATAAGATCAATTGATTGAGCTAAAAAACCGGTTTACGGCTTCAATATGAAACTTGGCACGGACGCAGCGAAAACCGCCTACCTCTTTGGAGAGGGCGACGGGCGGAGAGTTACCAACACCCGCAGACTCGCGGAAATAGGAGGGGTTCACGAATCGACCATTAAGCGGTGGCTCCCAACGTGGAAAAAGGAAGCGAGCGAATTGGTGCGATTTAGTCCGGAATGCAAACTAGGCATTTCGTTAAATGAAGGCACGCTGGAACAACATCGGTCCGACGTGGTGTTTCTCCGCGAGCAAGTGGACCGCCTGAAACGGATTGTGAAAAGCCTGCCGGCCACGGATGAGCGTTATTATGTTGCTTGCCGCTCTTTGCTCGCGACAGAAAGGCAATGGGCTGCGATGTCTGGGGTGATCGCAGCACTGGATGCCGCCGCTGCGAGACTAAAAGATGCGGAAAGGGCCAGAGGGAAGGCGGAGTTAGACCGAAAAGATTCCGCCGGGCGAAAATCTCCGGGGTTCGATACAAATCATTTCCTTGAGATACCGACCTGATGAATCAAACTGTCGTTCTTAAGCGCTTTAGGTTGAACATTCCGTGGCTCCGTGGACTGCCAAAAGTGCCAAAAGGTTTCCGGATGCACGCTAGTCTTGCCTTCTGTCACTTTTGTCACTGCCGCCTTCCTGTTTTTCCGTGATTTTCGGATGGGGCATGTAAATCTCTTTGGGACGTCCGCCATTATCCTCTACGGACATTAGAAGCCACCCGTATTCCTCAAGCAGGGCAAGCGCAGCGTCCACGTTCCGAGGGTCCTTTAGACCTGACCAGTTCCGACGGTAGATATTGCGGGCGGTGAAGGGTGCACGAAGAAGGCCGTCCTTTATCTTGCTAAGAATTCTACGAGCCGTCTGAGCGGCAAAAGCCTCTCCAGCCTCAAAGATTCGTCTGGCATGGGTCGCGAGCACCTTGGCCCATTGGATTGCCCGGTGGAGAGACTCAAGGTCTACGGGTCCTCCGCCGCCATCAATCAGGTGAAACAGAAGAGAGAGTCCAGAAACGAGCTTTGGATATTTTCCGAATACGGACTCCAGAGCGAGACATGTCTCACCCGCTCGCCGACCGGCTGTGTGGTTCTCTTCCGACCATCGGGCAAATGCTTCACAGGCGTCATCCGTAAACCGCACGCATGGCGGACGGTGTTTTTTACTATCACCGGGTTCGATGCCGTCGATTTCCAAATCGGGCCAGAGTTGATCCAGCCGTTGGAACGCTTTGAGCGCCGCCGCACGCGCTTGGGAATCCGGTGGTCGATCAACAAATTTCCATTTCCCATTATCGTCCGGCCACACGGCCAACTGAAACCGCTGCGTAAGCCCGTCGTCCGGTGAGCCGTTGTCGGAATTAAACAAACGATGCCTGAGCGGGTCAGGTTGAATGGTTCCAAGCAGGCTCAAGCAAACGGATTCGGCACCAATGCCCATGCCACGCCCCACCCGATCAACCATGTAACCCTGTTTGCCGGCCCAGCCCGTGAGGTAGAGCGAGCGGAGCGCTTCGTTTCCGGGTCGATCCAGGAGGGCGAGCAACCCTGACATTTCATCGGCAAGAAGCAATACTCCATTGGGATTTTGACGGCAGAGCTCAACGAGGCTTTCACTGCTGGTGTCAGTAGCGATATAGCGACGGAGCGTAGGTTCGGCTGGCTCTTTAGGCAACAGGGCACTCTCCGGCTTGTCTCCTTTGCTGATGGCCGAGCGGGCTTTTTTGACAGCAACGTCGTACTTCAGTTTTGCAAGCAGGGCGTTTTCCTCATTTAAAAGTTTCGCATCCTCATAGGCGGTCTTCGCCGCGACTTCCAGCGTACGCAACGGGTGGAGAGCTTCTGCCATCGCTGGGGATTTCATCATCGAAGGGCGGGCAATCAAAAGACCCCAAAGATTAGCTAGTTCATACCAGTCGTCTCGCCCTTTCGGATGAATACCGCACGTTCTTCCAAGAACAGAGCCTGCGGCAATGATAATTGACACAGCAGGAAACTCCAGAGGACAAGAAATCCGTTCAGCGATATCTACAACAAAAAGACGCAACGCCTCGGGCAACATATCAGGCGTGAGGGAAAGAACGGGTGCGAGCTCGGACGGCAAGGGCCGGGGATCGGGGACAGCATCAAGGTTCTCAAACACGCTGAGTTCGTCGCGTGCGAACGATTCCAACCGATGCCAGGTAGTCCGCGATGAATCAAAGGTTTTCGCACGCTTCTTGTATTCATTTGGGTCCTTTTCGGGAAAAATCTCCATCAGGAGTTCGATTGCCCGTTCGGCCCCAACCCCGTCAACCGTTGCGTAGATAATGCTAATCCAGTCATCGTAATCCGGGACAGGGTCAGTGTCGGCAATTGTTTTGAGCAATTCCTCCACCCGTCCGGGCGGAGGTGCAGATTTTGGATGCAGCAGGTTCTCTTTGGCTGGGGAAAGCAACGGAGGAATTGCGACGGCGTTTTTATTCTCGTTCAAATCAGGATCGAAGGAAACGAAACAGAGATTAAACGGAGACTTAGTCGCCCGGTCAATCGTGATCCCGTTTTCCTTGAACCACTTTTCAGCGGCGAGAAAACTTTGGAAATGTATGCCCCGGTCAGGCTCGCAGCGGACGAGCACTTTCAACCCTGCACCGCTGACACTCACGAACACGGCGACCGCGAAAGGACAGCCTATCGCAATCTGCCGCATCCGGCCCAGCGAAAGCATGCCGTTATCCTTTTCGTCGATATCTACCTGAAGCAAGCCATTATGCTGGAAATCTCTTTCCGCTTCCGTCGCTCCGCTGCGCCGGGTTCTGCAATACCCACTGACGTAAAAAGCCGGCAGTTTGTTTTTAAGCGCCTTGTAAGCGGGCTTATTACCGTTCTGGTAGTGCGCTCTCGCTGTCTCTACCGGTTTTTGCCACATTCCCTCTCTAATTTCTCCCATGAGCTTGGTTAGGTCAGCCTGCCGTGTGGGTTTAGTTGCATACGCGCTCTTGAAGAGAGAACATTTCATCGAGGTTCCTCCTCCAATTCGGCAAACAAGCCGGCGAGCCCGAAAATTATGCCCGACGCTACCGCCTCGCAGGTGCCCATTGCTACGGCACCATCGAACGAGAGTTTTGCCTGCCGAAATTTGAGCGCCTCGCCCGCCACTTCGGCCTCGAATTCACCGGTGGCGGCCTCGAAACAAACGGTGAAATGCGGCCTGGCTGGAGGCCCCGGTTGCTCTGTAGCTGCAAGGGTCAGCTTTATCCGCATGCCACCCTCGGTCGGAACCAATGTGATCTCCCGCGTCGCGGTTTTGCGGGATTTCATTGTTCATCTCCCTTCTGTGGTGTGTTTACCGCGAGAACTGCGGGGCAACCGGAGGCGTCTTCGATTGCCTTGTCGAGTTCCACTAAATCGACCAGGGTGACACCTTTTGAGGCTCCCTGGGTCCGCACGTGCCTAAGGCGGATGAGTCCTGCCTTAGCATAATTCCGAAGCGTCTGCTGCGTCAGACCTGTGTAAGCCGCCGCCTCATGGAGGCGCGCCCATCGTTTTGTAAGTGTCCTTGTGCTCATGGACACAAAAGGGGGCTTCGCGGCTATCTGCGCAACGGGTTGAGGCTGTACGCCTAAGCAGATTTTCCCACCCAAAGTTAACAAGACTGGGGATTAATTCGATTGACTATCCAATCCCCTCAAGTTTCTCCTATCGTCTTTTTCGTGCTAAGCCTCCCAATCCGGCGGGGGTCAAGATTTCCGTTGAGAACGCGTTTCGGCTCCAGCGTGTGAGATGCCATTGTTCTTCCGGACATGCTGAGATGAAGTCGCCTATTTCTGATGTGTATATTCTAGGCGTAAAAATTTTATAACTCTTTTGTTCGTATTCGTACAGGTCGCCAATACGAGGCGATCTATGGTTCGATTGCCACGATAGCATCAGGCAATTTCGCCGCCTGTTCGCTTCTACATTTAGCGCCTCCTTTGTAGGAAGCTGCCGGTAATATACGATATAATGGCAAAATGCGCGGATGGCATCGTAGATGACGGGGTGTTTGAGACCTGATTTCCACGACTTCTCATGGTCGCAAAGGCCGTAGAAATAGAACTTGAATAGGTCGGCCTGGTGATTTGCTGTTGCTTCGGAAACAACCCCTTCCCACGAGTGAAGTTCCTTGAGATAATTACCTGCTCTCATTATATCGCTTTGGATCGGTCGCCATGTGCGGCGCGCCGTTTCCCATGCCATTTTTCGCTTTTTGCGACAATCAGGTTTATCGTAGATCGATGCAAATCTCTCCCACGTCGCGTTTTGGGGCGCTTGCCAGCGACTTCGGTCGAGCTGTTCAAGTAGCTCCGCCGAGGTGTTCCACCAGAACTCGGAATCCCCCTCGCTCATGCGGTGGCAAGGTTAGGGAGGACCGCAATTGCCGTTCGGCGGTTCGCCGCACTTTTGGTGGTGTATGCGAGATTTTGGGCCGCGCTGGCGTGGCCGAGAATCTCCTGCCGAGTCCCAATGTCAACGCCCCCCTCCGCCAGCCACGAATTGGCGCTATGCCTCAGGCTGTGGAAGCTGCGATCCCTAGTTTCACCGGTGGGCAGGGTGACTGTATCCGGCACTCCTGCGAGGGTCATAATGTCTTTGAAGTCCCCCGACAGAAGTTGAACGCTCTTTGTTTTTAGCTTGGGAAACAAATCGTTTGCAGGCTGGCTTTCAATCCACTGTCGAAGCTCGGTGGTAAGTTCGATGGAGATGACCTTTTCAGCGCGGGATGTCTTGGCGGGTTTCACGATCAAGACTCCATTTTGGACATTCGATTTTCTGAGATTTACAGCGTCCATTAGGCGAAGCCCGGTGTGAGCTGCTGCATGAATCAACCCCTTCCATTCGCCTGTAGCGGCCTCTATCAGCGACCGCGCTTCCGCGGGGGTGAAGGGAGCCCGCTTCACGCTATCCCCTTGCGGCAGTGCCTTCACGTTCGCCGTTGGGTCATCGGTGATCGCCTTGCACTCCAAGGCGTAACGGAAAACCCGTTTCCATGCCCGGAGGGAAAGATTGACCGTGGATGCCCGCATGGTGGCTTTTAAGGTCTGCAACGCCGCGTCAATCTGCGTTCGGGTTATGGTGTGCGCGGGTGCATTTGCCGCGTCTCCCAGAGCGCTCGTCAGATGGCGTTTGGCGTCGCGATAAATGTCCATCGTGCTGCCGGAAACGCGGCTGGCTAGAGTTCCCAACCATTCGTCAAAGACTTGTGTTAGGGAAGGCTCCACAAAGTCCGGGTTGGCCAGTTTGTGAAGTCTTGTTATAAAGGTCTTGGTGAGGTCGAGCGTAAGCCGTCCCTCTTTCGCTGCGAGCGCAGCGCTTTCGACGAGGGCCGCAAAGGCTTTCTGGATGCCGGTATCCTGGGTTCCCGCTTTCCGGACGTCTGCTTCCCATGCCTCGGCCTGGCGCTGAGCGTCCCGCTTTTTTATCGTGCCAGTGGAACGATCCATTCGCTTCCCGTTCACCATGATGCGGGCTATCCAGTAAGGGAATCGCGGGTCCTTTTTCTTAAAGAGCGTTGCCATGCGGAGAGTCAACACCAAGGTCAACACAAAGCAAGACAAAGCACGAAAAAAGTGTTGACCATCTCCTTAAAACGTTGAAAACCAAGCCATCAAAACGTATAGGTCGTAGGTTCGATCCCTACCGCCGGAGCCAAGTGTGGAGAAGGCTTGAGTGAAGTTTGAACCGGAAGAGGAGGCGCGAATGCTTGCCGAAGGGGTTCTTGATTCTCCCTAACGGAACTGATCGGTAACGGCGGATGGTGGTGGAAAAGAAGAGCACCGCGTTCGTGAACGCCGATTATTGGCGAAACGCGTAGCAAGAAGGGCAATCACGGCTGCGCATGTACGTGGCCACGATGATCGCGGGGAAGCACGGACGGGCCGCGGCGAGCAAGCATCTTCGCCACGCAGGGGAAGCCATGGCGCTCAAGGACTATGGCGCGGCGGAAGGAGAAGCTGCCTACGGTGAGCACAGAGGAACTGACGCAGTCGAGCGACGGCTGACAGGATTCTTGACCAGGTTGGCTTGTGATGCTCGATTAGGGCGTGAGCGAGAACCCGAAAACAAACCCTGACGGAGCCCCGGTTGGCGCGGCTGCTGAAGACACCCTTCAGACGTGCGGAATTGTAATGCCCATATCTGCTATTGATGGATGTTCGGCGGAACACTGGGTGGAAGTTCGAACCATCTTAGAGGAGGTTGCAGCACGGGCCGGTTATAAGCCCAACCTCGTAAGCTTTGCAGATGACGTGGGAATCATTCACCAGCGGATTGTCCAAAACCTTGCGTTCAACCCGATGGTTATCTGTGACGTTAGCGCGAAGAACCCTAACGTCATGTTCGAGCTGGGAATGCGATTGACCTTTGACATGCCAATTGTCGTCATAAAAGACGATGAGACGGATTTTAGTTTCGACACGTCCCCGATTGAGCACATTCCTTATCCCCGAAATCTGAGGTATTCACGTATATTGCAATTCAAAAGAGAGTTGGAGTATAAACTTAAAGCGACCGCGGAGAAGGCTCAAAAGAAAGAAGCAGGGAGCGGATTCCTCGCGGCCTTTGGGCAATTCAAAATACCAAAAGTGTCCCAAACGGAAGTGCCGATGGATCAATACATTGCGTCCGAAATTGTAGGGCTGCGGGAGGATATCAAGGCGATGGGTTTGAAACAAAGTACCGAGGCCTCCAGGGTAAACTTCGCAAAACTGGTCGCTGGACTCGTCATCAAGGGATCTAAATTCGCTGAGTCCCCGACCCTGCCACAGTTGCAGAATTCTCTGAAAGAAGTAACGGGCGTGTTGCCGTTGGTGGCCCACCGCGCAATCTCTACTGCGACATTGCGGGAAGCTTGGGACGTGGCGCGAGAGGTCTCGGAATGGAGGGAAAACGACGAAATACCGTTTTAAGGTCATTAGGAATTCGCGCTCAGGGTGTCGCGAATCCATTCACTGAGATGTCTGTTCGCCTTGTCGGCGGCCGGCTTGCCAGCGGTTTAAGTAGGCTATGGCTCATAAAGAAGGGATGCCCACGGCAACCAACTCGGCAATCTTTGCCGCGACGTCTGCCATCGGCTCTTCGGCGGTGCTCAGGCCGCTTCGCGAGCCGAGTAGGGGGCTGACATCGCGGAGAGCTTCATACGTCGTTTCGTGCACGACGGGAACGAGCCGGTCACGCGCGAGGAGTGCCGAAAGTTCTTTGTCGGCGATGCCCTCCGCTGGGAGGCGGCGCAGCAGCGCGGGCGTCACCAGCACGACCCCGACTCGCGAGTTCGCCAAGCCCTTGTCTATGGCGCGAAGCAACGGCACGCCGAGGCCAACGTCCTTCTCGCTGAACCAGACCGAGACACACAAGGACTCGAGCAGATCGTGCAGTTCCTTGGCAGCCCCATGCCGGTCGTCCCACGCGTGGCAGAGGAAGACATCACGACGGTCAGGCAGCTTCGCAAGGTTCTCGACGCTGTTGCGGATCGGCGTGAGCGCCCGCACCTCGGCAGGCGTGTAGACCACAGAGGAACCCGCTCGCGACCAGCGCGGCCTTACCCTGCCGCTGGACCCGCCGCCGCTGCTGCTCCTTGACATGGAGTAGGAGGGGAGGGAGTGGGACGTAGGTGGGTATGACGAGGAGTAGGACGAGTAGCCGCGAGAGCGGTGACGACATGCGGGGCAGGCCGCTTCGGCGCTCGCTGTGCGATGGCCCTCAACTGGTGCTGTGCATCGTGCCATGTGGCCGATGGTAGTAGGGACATCGCCACTCTCAAGCGCTATCGCAAAGCAACCTCGCCCGCTTTGCATGTTCCGATCGACGAGGACATAACGGTTAAGAATTAGAGTTGAGAGTGTCGCGAATCCATTAGCTGAGGGGTTTGTCCGTTTGTCGCCAGAAGCTTGCCAGCGTTTGGAGTCGACGGGTTCGCTGGCGTTGGCGCGGAGGCTGGCGCGACCTTTACGCCCGTGGATTTTGGACCGTTGGACATAAGGAACGGCGACGTTATAGGTTGCGTGCGCCGGTCTGTCCGTCGCGGGCAGGTGATGATTACGAACACACAAATCTGTATCCAAAACCAGTCAGGCACCCGAGCGTTTTCCCAAAACCAACAAAAACAGCAAATGAAAAAAGTAACCCCATTTCTAACATTCGACGGGCAAGCCGAAGAGGCGGCTGGTTTCTACGTCTCGCTGCTGCCGGACTCGCGGATCGACCGGGTGACGCGGTCGCCGATGGACACTCCGGGCGGGGCGGCCGGCACGGTGCTTCTTGTGGAGTTCACGCTCGCGGGCAGCCCTTACATCGCGCTGAACACGCCGGGGTTCACATTCACCGAGGCGGTGTCGTTCCTCCTCGACTGCGCGGATCAAGCGGAGACGGACCGGCTCTGGACGGCACTCACCTCCAATGGCGGCTCGGAGATCGCCTGCGGCTGGTGCAAGGATCGCTGGGGCGTTCACTGGCAGGTGACGCCGACGCGGCTGATGGAGCTGATCAGAGATCCCGACCCGAACCGCGCCCGCCGGGCCATGGAGGCGATGACAAAGATGATCAAGATCGACATCGCCGAGGTGGAACGTGCCGCCGACGGCGCACAGGCAATCTGAACGTCGCCTAACGTGCATCTCTCGCAGTCCCATCAAAGCGGTCACACAATACTCTGACAAATGCCGGGCGCAAAAGTAGCGCGACTGTGGCGCGGCCCGGTCGCTCCGCTTCCCATGGATGCAGCGAAAGCGAGTGGCCTTCGGCACACTCACTCTACTTCTGCTCTTCGGCGCAACTGAAAATCGGTGAGAAGGGCAAGCCCACCATGCGCTGCGGCGAACCCCGCCATCGCTCTTGTTGAACCCGGACACTCTTGCGGGCCAAGTCACTGAGCGGTAGTGTCAGGCGGTGTTCTCACGTCATGGCAGACCAACTCACCAAAGAAAGAATGGAGGCGGCAGTTCAGGCGAATTCGCCCGCGGCGGCGCTTGCCGAACTTGCGAGTACGCTCATGAGTGAAGGGATGCCTCAGCGGGTGATGTATCAGCTTTTCGATGAGTATCGAGCCAGACACGAGAGCGACGCGGACCCGACGAGGTATGACGCGGTGCTCGACACAATGGACATCATCAGCGGTTGGTGCAGCGGCAGCGCACGGCTGTTCGACACATCTTTGAGCGAGGGCGCATGACCATGCCTCCCAACAGTGCGCTGCAACGAAGCCGGTACTTCGGGGCTGAGCGGCTCTGCGGTCGCAACCGCGAGTTGCACTGCGGGTATGGTCGGCCCGCGCGTCCCTGCCCGCTGAACCTGGGTCGCCCTACCAATACGTTTCACGCATGACTATGGATCGCGCGAGGTGCACAATTTGCGGCAGCACAATTTGCGGCAGCACGATTTTGGCAGGCACGCATCATGCGAATGGCGGATTGTGCGCACAATGTGCTAAAATTCCGCCCGCAAAGCGTGCACTCGCAGCAACGGTCAAAGCCGAAGCAAATCCTCTCCGCCGTGCCATCGAATTGTATTCAGCCCTTGTCGATAAGCTGGTTGCTGAGTCCACTCACCGCCATTTCGGAGCTATCGGCGATCCAATCCTGGAGGGAGTCCGCTTCTACACGATCGAAAGATTGTCTGGCAGTTTCAATTGCGACGAGACGGTAGAGCTTGCATCGGAGAACGTGGATGAGATTGAAGCATACCTGAGTCAGGCAGAAGCCGGCTACACACTCCTCCACCCGATGCTTGCAAAGCTCATTACGGTCGCTCCGGCCTTCAACGCAAATGGAAGGACAGTTTTTTTGGGTACGTGGGGCATGGGGCCGGGCGAGATCGGATGGATGATCCGGCGCATCAATGATCGCAAGACATTCGACCGATACTTACAGTCGGTGGGGATTCCGGAAGAGGGGGTCGATGCCTACCAGGTCGCGTTCGAACAAGATCTAAACCACGCAGAACAAAAGATTCTGGCAACCGGCGTTCCCCCGGCTCCTGATCCCTAAGGTTACTTGCACACCATGATTCCCAGGGTCACACCGGAACAGATGGAGGAAGTCATTCGGCGGCATTTATCGTCTGCCCGCATCAGTGTTGAGCATATCAACCCGGAGCATGAGTCCTGGAGGATGAGGGTGAGCACACCGCGTGGTGAGATGGAGTTCTCCTCAGGGCTGACGCACATCTCTGTTAGGCATGCGGAAACCCGCAGCAAGGCCGCCCGGCCTTGTGAGTTGACATTCACTGCTGTTTGCCATCAGCAGTTACTCTCAAGGCCGGGACGGCCTTGCTACGGGCGGATTCCACCCCTAACATCTATATGCGCCGACCGTAGAGGTTGTGGAGTTTGCCTGGGGACAGTTGACCGGGTTTGGAGTTTCTGATTTCTCCATCGAGAATGACAATGCGTTTGCCCCTTTTCGATTTAGGATTTGAGTCTTTGCAGGCCGCGGAGACTTATTTTGTGGAGTATTTGAGCCATGTCGCCTAACTATGCACTGCAGTGAACCTGGTCCAGGAATCCAAATTGCAACTGGACGCTCTTGCGGGGCCGGGTCGCTGAGCTTTAGCGTTCGATCAAACCACAGCTCTGCCCGTGAATCTTGTTGCAGCAGAAGTCTACTTCCATCCTAACGATGACATCCACTGCGCTACCGTGGGTTTCCGGGCAGCTGATCACAGTTACTTTTTGCTGAGTCGTGCCCTAGCTCCGACACAGCAGGACCGCAGGCTGGGCCATGACGCAGTTTATATTGAATTGAGCGATCAGGGGCTAGGCTGCTATGACGGAGTTAGTGCGGTTTCAGTGTTCCCAGCCCTTGTTCGATTCGACCTCAACGAACGAGGAAAGAGAGCCACTCATCAGAGCATCGTAGAAATTCGCCATAGTCTTGCACTGGAGCAGTCCTTGCAATTGCGGCAGGTGTTGGCTCTTGTCTTCGATGGCTTTCCCCGCTACGCTGATTGCGGATGAAGGTGATCTGCACAGAAGTGAGGGAGAGCAAGGCGCTAGAGCACGCCATGCGACCACTTCGGTACTCCATCAATATTACGTTAGACGGGTGCTGCGATCATCGTGCCGGTTCCACGGACGAAGAGTTGCATCGTTACTGGGCCGAGAACCTTGCCCGGGCGGATGCGCTTCTCTTTGGCCGGGTGACTTACGAAATGATGGAGACGGCGTGGCGGGAGCCGGCGGAGACGGGAGTGAAGCCCGATTGGATGCCGGCGTGGATGCAGCCCTTCGCGCAAACGATCCATGCGGCAAAGAAGTATGTTGTATCGAGTACCCTTGAGCGCGTGGACTGGAATGCAGAGCTTGTGCGCGGGGATCTTGAGACTGCGGTTCAGGCGTTGAAGCGGGAACCGGGCAACGGACTGTTTGTGGGAGGCGTGACGCTGCCTCAGGCGCTGGCGGAGTTGGGATTGATCGATGAATACGAGTTTGTGGTGCATCCCCGGCTGGCGGGGCACGGGCCGACATTGTTTGCGGGGCTTTCGAAGTATGTGGACTTGAAACTCGTGGGCCGGCGGGAGTTTGGCTCGGGGGCGGTGGCGATGCAGTATGAACTGAAAAGACAGCCGCCGGGTTTGTGAGCGTGAGCCGGTCGCATCATGGAGCAACCGGGAGGGGAGTTCCCGTTGAGGCACGAATGGCAGGAGCGGCGATTGAGCAAGATTGTTTTTTGTGTTGCGGGATTCAGACACGAATGCGCAGACTAACCATGCGCTGCAGCGAACAGGGCCTTACGTCCGCAGGGCTGACGCACATCTCTGTTAGGCATGCGGAAACCCGCAGCAAGGCCGTCCCGGCCTTGTCAGTTGACATTCCCCGCTGTTTGCCATCAGCGGTTACTCACAAGCCCGGGACGGCCTTGCTACGGGCGGATTCCATCCCTAACATCGATATGCGTCGGCCTGCTCACGTCCTGGTGGAAAGCGGACGCCCTTGCGGGCCGGGTCGCTGAGCTTTAGCGTTAGGCAATCACGCAACTATGCCGTTCCACGTCCGAGATGCCTGCAAAGATGACGTGCCCGCCCTGGCGGGATTGCACGTCCAAACGTTCAATGAAACGCACTGTGGCGGAAGGGCTGACGGACCTTCGTTCGAACTCCGGGAGCATCAGTGGGGAGAGGCATTTGCCGTTAATGATGGGAGCTGGTTTTGCCTCGTGGTCGAGGACGAGAATGGCGACCTGGCGGGCTTTGCGAAGGGGCGGCCGCACGACGGCGGGGTGCCGGGCTTTGCGGGTGAACTCAACAAGATTTATGTCTTGCGCCGCTTTCACCGCCGGGGGATCGGCCGGCAGCTTTTGTGTCATGTGGCGCGACGTTTTCTTGAGAGAGGCGTCACTTCGATGCTCCTCTTCGGCGATGCGGCGAATCCATCCAACGGATTCTATGAATTCTTCGGGGCTGAGCGGCTCTACAGCCGCAACGGCGAGTTTCACGGCGGGTATGGCTGGCGCGATCTGAGCCGATTGGTGAGCCGGTGTAATGAAGCCTAGCAGATGATGCGTCGCTCAGCCATGTGCTGCTGCGATCCCTCCGGGATCGAAATTCTGTGCGGAGTGTACGAGGCGTCTGCGCTCCTTTGTCGCTGCGACGCCTCGCTAATCGCCACGATCCCTCCGGGATCGGCGGAGGGTGTTCGGATTGAATGGTGATGGTTCCCAACGGGATGGGATGAGATTGCCTGGCCGGGCCGGTTCGCATTCATGGAGCCGGTGTTGACCCGACTGAGCCGCCGTCCCTGCGTTTTTAGTCCACCTTGCCGGATGACCGGTTTGTCGAACCGAAGGAAGCGCTTGACATACATAGCAACGCAATGTATGCATGGGGCATGATTGAAAAAGAGCTGGTGGCTGCTTCAACGGAACCGTTGATTTTGTCTCTGCTCGCGAGGGGTGAGAGCTACGGTTACGAGTTGATTCAGGAGGTCAAAGAGCTTTCCGGGGATCAAATCAAGTGGACGGATGGCATGCTTTACCCGGTGCTGCATCGGATGGAGAACAACGGGTGGATCAAGGCCCGATGGGTGGAGATGGAAAACGGACGGAAGCGCAAATACTACTCGATCAAAAAGGACGGTCACAGGGCCCTCAAGGATAAGCGTGAACAATGGACGATGATTTCCGCCGTCCTCGGCGGTTTATGGAAAGGAGAACAACATGTTTAATCTCGAACAGTCGATCTCAGAATGGCGGGGAAAGATGCTGTCCGCCGGCATCAGGAATCCGGACATTGTGGAGGAACTGGAAAGTCATCTGCGCGAGGATTGGGCACGGCGGGTGGAGTCGGGAGAAAGCGGGGAGCAGGCATTTGAGCGCGCCGTGCAAGGCATTGGTCAGCCCAGCGTGCTCAAACATGAATTTGCAAAAACCAGCGTGAAAAAGCGGGCGTGGTTAAAGAGGCTCAACGGCATCATCGATGCCGTGACCGGGGCTTTTGGTTCAGCTCCCTCATGGAGCACGTTGACGCCTGGAGCGCGTTGGACACTGGAACTGGCCCGGCAGGAAGCCCCGCGCCTTCACCACGGTTTTGTCGGAACGGAGCATGTGCTGCTGGCCCTGCTGGCCCTTGAGGAAGGCGTGGTTCCGAATGTTTTCAAAAGAATGGGAGTGGAGCGTGAAGCCGTAAGACGGCGAATCGAGAATTGGGTAAGCCGTTTTCCGCTCAGCAAAATGCCGGGACGAATCCCTTACACTCCCCGTGTGAAAAAATCTCTCTCGTTTGCCGCCAGGGAAGCCAGAGTTTCCCGGAATGCTTCCGTAGGAGCCGAACATCTCCTGCTCGGCCTTGTCATGGAGGGTGAGGGGATCGCGGGGCGCGTTTTGAGGGATTTCGGTTTCAGCCCTGAAACGATCCGGGAAGAAATTATGCGGGAGGCGGACCGGAACCGGTGAACCGTTCAAAAGCCGTTGGCAAAATTCATTGACTGGTCAGCGCTTCATCCTGCGCTCGCGTTCGGGCTGAGAGCTGCGCCGATTCTACCGGCAGGTTGAAGAGTTCCTCTTCACGCGGCCCCGCCGGTTCATCCGACGCTTGCGAGATAGGCCGCCTCGTCCATCAGGGCGTTTACATCGGCCGGGTTGGAAGGTTTGATTTTGAAGAGCCAGCCGTCCGAGTAGGGGGCGGTGTTCACGAGGGCGGTGTTGGAGGAAACGTCTTCATTCACCGCAACAATTTCGCCGGCAACGGGGGCGTAGATGTCACTGGCGGCTTTGACGGATTCGATGACGGCAACGGGTTCACCGGCGGTGACGATGCGGCCGGGAGACGGAAGTTCGATATACACGACGTCACCGAGCTCGGCCTGGGCGTGGTCCGAAATGCCAATGGGTGAAATTTCCTCACCGGCGAGGATCCATTCATGAGAGGCGGTAAAACGGGCGTTGGCGGGAGCGGACATGTTATTTGAAAGGCAGAGAGAAGAAGGGCTGACTCAAGCGGAGACAGGTTTGCGGTAAAAGGGTTTTTTCACAACTTCGGCGGGCCATGTGCGGCCACGAATGTCGATCTCCAGTTTGGTTCCCGGCGCTGCCAATTCCGGCGGCAGGTAGGCCATGCCAATGCTGCAGCCCATGGAGGGAGAAATGCCGCCGCTGCACAGTTCACCGACGGGCTGGCCGCCGCTGAGCACGGGATAGTGAGCGCGGGCGGGCGGGGACTTGTCAGCGAGGCGAATGGCGGCGAGTTTGTGCGTCATGCCGTGCTCCTTTTGAGAGGCGAGGAGATCGCGTCCGGTGAAGTCGCCTTTCTCCATGTCCACGAAAAAGCCCAGTCCCGCCTCAAGGGGCGAATGATCGGGAGAAAGGTCATTTCCATTGAGAGGATAACACATTTCCAGGCGCAGGGTGTCCCGGGCTCCGAGCCCGCAGGGAGTGGCTCCCGCGGCGATGGCGCGGTCCCACCATGCGACGCCGTCATCAGCATGGCAGAAGAGTTCGAATCCGTCTTCGCCGGTGTAACCGGTGCGGCAGACGATGATCCGGCCATCGGGTGTATCCAATTCCATGACGCCGTTGCGGGCGGGAAGCGTCCCGCCTGTCATGGCGGTGAAGACGGAGGCTGCCTTCGGCCCCTGAATGGCCATGCCGGCCCATGCGGCGCTTTGATCCATGAACTCCACGCCGACTGCATTCAGATGCGAGATGAGCCACTTCCGGTCCTCCTCGACTTTGCTGGCGTTGACGACGAGAAACCAGCGGTCTTCGGCGAGCCGGTAAACGATGAGATCATCGATGACGCCGCCGAATTCATCGAGCATCAGCGTGTATTGCCCTTCGCCGGGCTTGAGTTTCTCCGTGTTGTTCGTGAGTTGACGGTTGAGCCATGCGCCGGCAGCCGCGCCGCTGACAAAAAACTCGCCCATGTGGGAGATGTCAAAAATGCCGCAACCGGTGCGCACGGCCGTGTGTTCCTGGGTAATGCCGGAGTACTGGACGGGCATGTTCCAGCCGGCAAAGGGAACCATGCGTCCACCGAGGCGCAGATGGGCGGAAAGAAGCGGGGATTGTTGAAGGTCGGCGGAATTCACGTCCGCGATGCTGGAAGTGATTTCCATTATTGTCAACATGACCGGCGTGTGGGAAACGCATTGCCGGTGCGATATCCGCACGCTTGATTCCGCCCCCCTTCCCCCCACCTGTCCCCGTTCCCTGACATTTCCCTTATGCGACTGCTCGACAAACTGGAACGCCGATTTGGCCGCTACGCCATCCGCGGCCTGATTGGCTACATCATCTTCTTTCAGTGCATTGTTTTTGCGGTCCTGTTTGTGAATGAGGCGTTCGTTTCGCAACTGCTGCTGCGCCCATTTGTCAAAATGGACGGAGAATGGTGGCGGCTGCTCTCGTTTATGCTGGTGCCGGATGCCCGGAGCCCGCTGGTTTTTATTTTTTCGGCTTACATCGCACTCATCTGCATGTACACCATCGAGGCCTCTTTCGGCACGTTCCGGCTGAACCTTTTCGTGCTGGCGTTCATTCTTTGTCAGTGGCTCATGGCGGCTCTGGCGGGCACTGCGGCCGGTGAGGCGGTTGCGGATGCCACGGGCGCGCTGCTGACACCGGACTTGTACCCCGCCAACGTCTATTATTCCTTCAGCATCAGCAAATGGTTCTTCATGAACCTCTTCTTTGTGTTTGCGGTGCTGGACCCGCACCGGGTTTTCATGCTCTTTGGAATCGTGCCCCTCAAGGTATGGGTGCTGGCGCTGCTGGATGCCGGCATTATCATTCTCGATATCATCGGCTTTCCGCCGCTGTGGCTGGCGGCGGTGCTTTCGCTCGCGCCGTTCCTGAGCTTTGGAATTCCCCTTTACCTGCGGCATCTGCGTCACCGCACGCGCGTGGGAAGCCGGCGCACGCGGTTCAAGGCCAACTCACTGACGGTCACCGACGGTTTTCACCGTTGCAGCGTGTGCGGCCGGACGGATGCCAGCGACCCTGATCTGGACTTTCGCATCACGGAGGAGGGAGTGGAATATTGCGCGGACCACCTGCCGAAAAGTTAGGGGACTCCACTGGCGCCGCGCTCCGGCGGTTTCCCGGTATCCTCCTCCTCCAATTCCTCGGGCTCGTCAGGGTCCTCCTCGATCTCTCTGCGCCATTCCCGTTTCACCCACGGGCGGATGAGTCCGTAGAACAGGTAGCCGACAAAAATGACGGCCGGCATGATGAGAGGCTTATAAATGATCAGCGCCACGACGAAAATGGCGGCGAAGAACCAGGGAATGCTGCGCTTGGTTTTCCACGACAGGCCCTTGAAGCTGGGGTACTTCAATTTGCTGACCATGAGGAAGGAAAGCAGCAGCATGAGGCAGGGGAACGCCCACTTCCATGCGCCAAGTTCCAGGACTTCCTTGGCTTTGGGATCCAGCAGGAGGAGCGTCACCGAGGCGATCACACCGGCGGCGGCGGGAATGGGACAGCCGGTGAAATCCCGGCTCGGTTTGCCGCTCGCCATTTGTGCGAGGCAATTGAAACGCGCGAGGCGGATGGCTCCGCACAGGACGTAAAAGTAAGCGATAAACCAGCCCGCGCGCTCGCTGTCCATGCTGTCCAGGACCACATGGTGCATGAGCAGTGCGGGAGCGACACCGAATGAGACGATGTCGGCCAGCGAATCGAACTCCCGTCCAAAAGGCGACTCTTCGCCAATCGCCCGGGCGATGCGTCCGTCGAGCATATCAAACAGACAGGCACCGAGGATGAGCCAGATCACCAGTTTCGCATCCGCCGTGGAGGGAGGGGTGAGCAGATGCAGCATCGCGAAAAATCCGCAGAAGAGATTCCCGGCCGTCATGAGGTTTGGCCAGAAGTGAATCTTGGGGAGGTCGTCTTTCATCGATAAAGAAAGGCCGCGCGAACAGGAGGCGCGGCGTCCCGGTTGCCGGGTTGACCGGTATGGTAGGCACGCGTAGTGGTATCGAAAGAGAAAAGTTTCTGTACAACCCCCTGCACCATGAATGCCACTGCCGCACTAAACCCTGACATGACCATGAGCGATCTCCTCGAGGCCATGCCCGGGGCGCGACGCGCGCTGTTTGCCAAATATCATATCGGCGGCTGCAGCAGTTGCGGTTTTTCCCCTGCGGAAACCGTGGCGGAGGTCTGCCGGCGGAATGACAATATCGACCCCGCAGAAATGCTGGCGCACCTGGAGGCCAGCGCGGAGCAGGATGCCCGGATGCAGGTGAGTCCGCAGGAACTGTCCGCAATGCTGCAGGATGGCGCTCCGCTGCGGTTGATCGATGTGCGGTCCCGCGAGGAGCATGAGGCGGTGAAACTGCCGGGATCCGAATTGATGACCCAGGAGGTCCTGCAGAAGCTTTTTGGCGAAAGCGACAAGTCGCAGCGCATCGTCGTTTATTGTCACCACGGCGTGCGCAGTTTGGACTCCGCGGCGTATCTTGCCGGGCATGGATTCACCAATGTCCGAAGTCTGGCCGGCGGCATTGATGCCTGGAGTTGCGAAGTCGATCAGGAACTTCCGCGATACCGGCTGGAAATGGAGTAGGATTTCTCAAAAATGAACGAAGAACTTCTCAACGCCTCGATCGCCAACCCGAAAAATCTCGGTGAAATGCCGGATGCCGATGCGGTGGGCACGGTGGGCAATCCCGAATGCGGCGACATGGTGCGCATGTGGCTGAAGTTCACGGAAAAGGACGGGCGCAAGGTGATTGACCGCGCCTCCTTCCAAAGCTTCGGCTGCCAGACCGCAATCGCTGTCGCCAGCATGGCCACGGAAATGCTCAAGGGCCGCACCGTGGAAGAGGCGCGCGATCTTTCCGCCGCTGAACTCAGCGCTCCGCTGGGTCCCCTGCCTCCCATGAAGATTCACTGCGGTCAGATGGTGGAGGGTGCTCTCCGCGCGGCGCTGGAGTCCGATGCCCCGGCGGCTGCGGCACCAGCGGTGGCGACGCCGGCATCACAGGGAAACCTCGCTGAGAGTCTCGGCGAAGCCTCCGGCATCAAACCCGGCAAACTCAAAGTCATCCCATTGTCGAACACGTAAACGGCGCCGGTGCCGCACCGGCGGGCGTATGATCAATGTTGTCCCCGCCGGTCGGGCCTCCTTTCCCATCCTCCATGAATACAGATATAGAACTCCTCCGCGAAGTCGAAGCCATCCAAATTCCCAGTGGAGACACCATCACGCTGCCGGCGGGTACGCGGGTGATTATTACCCAAAGCCTCGGGGGAAGTTACACCGTCGCAACGGATCACGGACTCGCGCGCATTTCGTCCAAAAATGCCGATGCCCTCGGCCTTGAAAAGAAAGAAAGCGGCGCCGGTGAACCCGTGCAGCCGCTAACAGGTGAGGATCTGGAAAAGGCGGTGTGGGAGGCCATGAAGACGGTCTTCGATCCGGAGATTCCGGTGAATATCGTGGATCTCGGGCTGGTGTACGATTGCAGCATCTCCAAAGAGGAGGACGACCAGGCGGTGGTGAATGTGAAGATGACCCTCACCGCTCCTGGCTGCGGCATGGGGCCAACCATCGCTGCGGACGCGCAGGGGAAAATCATGAGCATTCCTGGTGTCAGCGATGCGCGGGTGGAGATTGTGTGGGATCCCGCGTGGAATCAGGGGATGATTTCCGAGGTTGGCAGGATGCAGTTGGGAATGGTGTGAGGGATTATTTTCGCTGCGCAGCCCCAGGGGTCTTTTCGAGGCGGGAACGCTCCCCGTCTGTCAGGTATTTAGACAGAAGACTGGCTTTTTTGGGATCGGACTCCAGGAAGAAGAGCGCGGCTCCGCGCCATGCACTGGCGCCCGGAGTATTTTTCAGGAGTGACAGCGTTTTGTCAGGGTAAATTTGGGCCATTTCGCGTCCGGCGAATTCCCATTGTTTGTCTGTGGAAAGCGCGGCGGCAATCACCTTTGGCTCATCACCGTGGAAGCGAACAAGCCGGCTCACCAGGTCTGAGTCTCCGGTGAAGCCAGCCAGACGATGCAGAGTCACAGAGCGTTCCGGTTCATAACGGACCGCAGCCTCAGTGAATTTTCCGATCGCGTCTCTGTAGTCAGGGTCTTTGGCGTGCTGTTCAAGGAAACGGAAGGCTTGTTCGCGTGCTTCGCCGGCGAGGAACAACCAATGCATTTTTGGTGCGAAGGCGGTCAGTTTGGGAGGGAGCGGTTTTGCGGAATCCAGTTGGATGCCTGCGGAAAGCCATGGAACCAGCGAGCCCAAGCTTCGATTCATCATTTCAATTTGTTCGGCATCCGCGAGCGATGCTGCATACCGGCAGAGGGAAGGCATATCCGTTAGGCCCCATGCCTGAATGACGGCGGTCTGAAGACCGGAGCGCTCCACCTTCGCGTTTTCCTGCATGGAGGCCGCTGCGTTGAGGACCGCTTCGCCTGAACCGGCGGCAGCGGCGGCGCACAGGGCCACACGCCAGCGACTGGATGGAAGTTCGATTTGCTTTGCAAACGCCATGAGCGGACTGCCAAGTTGCTGCACAATGATCTCTCTGGCAGCAGGACCCGTCAGATAGCCGCTGAGAGCGTCGCGCTGGTCTTCGATGGAAGACATGGCGCGCATTTCGCCGAGCGCGGTGTTCAGGTCGATTTCCGAACGGAGAGTGTAAAGTGTGGTTAGGGGAAGAGACGCATCGAGTTCCCCGGTGCTCAGACCGGTGGCCACCGGCAGAGCGGCGGCGGCGTCGCCATCCGCGGCCCGCATAAAGAGAATCCATGCCAGCCATGAGCCGGGAGGCTGAGGATCGCGCGGCAGTTGTCGCGCGAGTTCATGGGCCTCTGCAGGGGAGAGTTTCAAGACCGCGCGAAACAGCGGAAAAGGAAACCTGGGCCGGGATTCAACGCGGCTGTCCAGCGCAAGCAGTTTTTGCAGGACCGGGTTTTCGAGTGCAGGAGCGACTATCGGCGGGAATTCCTGGTTGCCTTCCACTACAGGAATATTCCTCAGCGCGGCACGGGCACTGTCGCGCAGACGTTTGTCTTTGATCTTTCCCGCCGCGCGCTCGGTTGCGGCCAATCCGTGAGTTTTCCCGCAGGACCACACCAGACGCTCCACGACCTTATCGGCGTCACGCGAGCGCGTGCGAGAGGCGATGGCGGCTGTGAACGCGGGCAAGCGGTCGGGAGGAAGCGTCAAATAAGTGGAAAGCGCCCGCCAAAACTGTTTGCCGGATTCGGCGTCATTGACGCGGCCTAATAAGCCCAGCGCCTGTTTCCAGTCGTTTTCTGCCAGCCGGCACCAGTGGTAAGCAGCTTCGGATTCCAGGTCGATATCGTAGTCGCCAATCGCAGGATCCTCGTCCTCCCAGCGGATGATCGTCAGCATGTCTGCGGTGATGCCGGAAAGATCGCGGTCGGCCCATGCATCGACGAGCAGTCCGGCGGCATTGAGAAAAGCATAACGGCGGCTCACCATCCAGACCTGATGGACGAGCGAGCGAAGCTGGACCGTGTTCAATGTTTCGAGGTCTTTGAGCGTCCGCCAAAGGGACAAGCCTGGAGGCAGAGAGAGTTCCCGCAGATAAAGATCACCGGGCGAAACAGGCACGACCACGTTTCCCGCCAGCAGCGGGTCCTCCTGCTGCGGCCATGCGCGAACCGCACCGGGAAAAGTCATGCAGCCGAGGAAAAGAGAAAAAAGCAGTCCCCGCATCATGATCCTGACTCCGCGGAAGCTTCTTATGGCTGCGGCTGCGGCTCGTCCTTTTTCGTTTCCGGACCGGTTTTGTCAGGAAGCGCTGCGGGTTTTGGCTCGACCGGCATCTCACCGGCTTTGCTTTGGCGCAGGAAAACGAGGTGCTGCCAGGGAAGGCCGTGAAACTCACTGGCGATCGTAAATCCATGGGCCTGCCACTCTTTATAAATCTGAGCCCGGCTCATTTTGTGCTCCGGTTTGATAGGAACCGTTGCGTCCTCTGTACGGAATTCGACAAGGGCGACGAGTCCCTCAGGTTTGAGCGCGGTGTGGATGCCCTTCAGCATCTCCACGGGATTGCCAAATTCGTGATAGACATCGACCAGCAAAATGAGATCGCAGGAACCGGGCGGCAGCTTAGGGTCCCAGAATTCGCCGAGAACGGTTTTGATATTCGTGATGCCGCGGCCCTCTGTGCGTGCTTTGAGCATGTCCAGCATTTCAGGCTGAACGTCGTTCGCAAGGATGGTTCCCTTTTCGCCGACCAATTTAGACATCTGCAGAGCGTGATACCCGTTTCCGCATCCAAGGTCACATACAGTCCAGCCGGGCTGAATCTTGAGTTGCTTGATCATGAGTGCGGAATTCTCCTCCTGCTCGCGGTTCTTGCGCAGCAGCCATTCGGCACCGGTCCAGTGCATCGTTTTCGCGATGGTCCGGCCCATGAATTCCGTGAGTTCGGGAGGAGCCGTTTTCTTTGGCGAAGGCTGCGCCGGCTTTTCCGCGGGAGCCGGTGTCTGGGCAAAAAGAGGAAAAACTGCGAGGAAAAGGAGCAGGAAAAAGCGCATGTCCTACAGAATCCGATCCCGCGGGAATGACGAACGTAAAAATGCGGACTTTCTGCGGTACGTGGATGATGCCGTTAAAAGGCAAAATGCACGGTCTACGGTGATCGCCTGATTCACCAATCTTCCAATCATACTTTGACAAATCCCCGGAGAATTTCATCGTCCGCCTGTTTCAACATCCCTGTTATGCCGAAGCACCGCAAATCAAAACTGCGTCCACTGCATCTGCAACTTGAAGCGCTGGAGCCCCGCTTGTTATTATCCGCTGATGGGTTGGGGGGCATCGCTCCACACGAGGAGGCCATTGAGGCGATCCTGAACGCACCAGTCTCCCCGGTTGCCGCGGCACACGGCGAGGACATCTTCGCTGCGGAAATTGGTGCCCCCGGAGGGTTTTACGTCGCGCCGCCAAGTACGCCGGCCTCGATTACGGCGGCGCAGAAAGGCCGGATCATCAATGGACTGAACGAGTTGAAGGCATGGTTCGACTCCTGGGGCGACAGTCCACTGATGAGCCAGGACCTTCCCCTAACAGGACTTTCCCTGGACGATATGCTGGATCCCGGGGCGTTGTTTCAGGCGCGGGTGGTGACGCCGCTGACCAACTATTTGAACAGTACGGGCTCGCCCACGACCACGGGCCTGAACAATGCCATCACCAATCTTGGAGGAACATTCGCCGGGCTGGTCTTCGGCATCACACCCGGCAGTGTGGCAGGGGGACTGTCCACCGGTGCGCTGGGAGATCAGTTTGCGTTCAATTTGAGTTTCACCGCGACGAAGTCGGTGTCCGCACCTCTGAACCTTTCAGCCGCGACGTCACAGGTGCCGGTGAAAGTGGATGCGGCGGCCACGGTGAATGCCTCCGCGGAATTTGTTTTCGACTGCGTCTTCGGAGTTGAGCTGAATCCGGGCATCGCGGGCGGGGCGGACTTTTTCATTCAGTTGAACGATTTGCACGCGAAGGGGACGGTGGCGATGACGAACGTTTCGCTCAGTCTGGAACTCGGATTCCTCGATGTCACTGCGCAGAATGCGAGCCTCAGCCTGACAGCGCAGGCGCAGTTCGGAATGAACAATCCGGACGGTGATGCCGAGGGCAAGATTACGAACGAGGAACTGACCTCCCGCTCCGTCACGGATCTTGTGACCCCTGTGACGACGGGAACGGTGAATGTGAATGCCCCGCTTTATATGAGCGGGATGAGTGGGCTGAATCCGAACGGCCTGACGAGCCTCGTGATGACGGGCAACCCATGGAATCAGTCGAGCCTTGCCCTGTCATTGAGCGGTCCGATGGCGTCCGCACTAACCGATTTTCGAGCCTCCGATCCCAGCGTGTGGCTGGGCGCTCTGCGCTCCGCGGGATCGTGGCTGAGCAATCTGGCGAGCACCTCGCAAGGTCTCGGGCGTGCGCTGCCGATGCTGAACGGACCCACGTTCGATTCCCTTCTCAATCTCGGCACAAAACTGACACAGGTATTCGATGCCCTGAAGGTTACGAACCCGGCCGCGGGAGCAGAGAAGTTCACCTTTTCCACACTGCAGGAATTCATCACACAAATCGGCACTGCGCTTGGACAGGCTGCGGGCTCGGAGGCGTTTACGTTTGATCCGGCCACGCATAAGCTCACGTGGAACATGGTGGCAGCGCATTCGGCCACCACGAATCATACGCTGTCGGTGGGGACGCTGGTGGCGGGAAACACGAGCGGTATCAGCACGTCGGCCAATGTGAGCGTCAACGTGCAGGGGAACGTAAGTTTCAAGGTTGTTATTGATCTCAGCCTGCTCACGGCGAGCATCACAGGCCCTGGGAATCTGCCGGTGAATGGCGCACTGACTGCGGCTGCCGCCCTGACCATTCAGCGGGGGGAGCGTGATCCGGTGAACGTCCTCATTCCCGCGGCGCCGGGGAACACGACGCGGGCGCAGTTGATTACTCAAATCAATACAGCGCTGACCACCGCAGGCATCGGAGACATTACGGCCAGTGATGACGGCGGGAAATTGAAGCTGACTTATACCGCCCCCGGGGATACCTCCCTGGTCGTTAGCACGCCTGCGGGTGATCCGTCCCGCACGCAACTGGGCCTTGATGCGACTGCCAGCGCCGGCAGTTCGCTCGCAGATCATTTGGCGTTGAGGGATGTGGTGCTCGGGGCCAATGCCACGCTGACGGCTTCGAATATCAATGCCGGGGTGAAGTTCGGGTTCGTCAATCTCAACACGTCCGGCGGCACGCTGGCGGCTACCGCGGGAATCACAGTGGCGGTGCGCGATCCGGCTGCACCCGCAGCACCCATTACCGCTGCTCAGTTCAACGCCTTCCTTGCGGCGCCCGGCACTTACCTCGCGACGCCAGGATTCACGGGGACCGCCAGTCTCGCACTGAAAAACCTGAGCGTGCAGGGCATTCCACTGCCGGGACTTGCGCTGGGGGCAAATCCGAGCCTAACCATCAATCTTCCGAACATCTTCAATCCGGGATCGGCGAGTCTGGTCGTGAATGGACTGGGAAATCTCGATCGTCTCGCAAACCTGAGCGGAGCGGACATTGCCAACGCCTTCTCAGGTGTGACGGGATTCCTAACGGCGTTCATGAACAGCGGCGCCATGGCGCTAAAACTTCCGGGTGTGGGCAAGAGCATCGCGGAGCTGTTGAATTTTGGAGGCGCATTGCAGCCCGCCATCAACCTGCTTACGGCGGGCTCCATGCCTTCGCTGCAGCAGTTGCAGACCGCGCTGCAAACGGCGTTTCAATCTGCGGGAAGCGCCATTCCTGGATTCTCTCTCGTGCCGGCCATCAGTCTCAGCGGCAACGATTTGCTGATGAATGTGAACGTCAGGGTGAGCCGCAATCTCTCCCAGCCGTTCGAATTGAAGCTGGGTGACTTTGGCGGCAGCCCTTTCATTCAGGCCCTCAGCCCGCTGGTAAGCGCCTCTTCGACCCTAACAGGAACCGGCGCGATCGACCTTCAGTTGAAGTTCGGCATGGATCTGAGCACGCCCTCGAATCCGCGGTTCTTTGTGGATGAATCAAGTTCGCTGAGCGCCGAGGCGCGGATGGGCCTAACCAATCTCAATTTCAACATCGGCGTCGGACCGCTGAATGTGGCGGTGGTGAACGGGAGCGTCACCATCGGGGAGACGGGAAACAGCAATCCGGCGCGTGTGACGCTGGGCTTGAGCAACAGCGGCGGACAGCGGGTTTATCTCAACGGTTTCAATCCGTCCCTGATCGAGTTGGGGCCCGTGCAGGCGGGAGCGACGGTGAACCTGCCGGTGAAGTTCAACAACGCAAACATCCCGGGCCCGACTTCCACTATTCTTATTACCGTTCCGTTTGGAGGTGCCCCGACGTTCAGCGTGCCGGAGTTTGAGAATCTGATTACGGGTTCGGATCTGTTCACGGTGAACGGCGCGATGAAGGCGGGGATGGACTACCTGCTGGACAAGACGCTGGGGCTTCTGAAGAACACGTTCGGTAACGTCAAAATTCCATTCGTGGGAGGAAAACTCGGGGATGCCTTCAACTTCCTGACGGATCTGAAGAACACTTTCGCTACGCTTAGCGGAGCGGGCAGCCTGACACAGGCGCAATCGCTGCTGCATACCGCCCTCAGCAACGCCAACCTCCTGAAGGATCAGAATGGCAGCGGCAGTCCGACGATCGACGACATCTTCATGACCCCGGCCTCGGCACCGGGATCGCCGGTGGATGAGGTGACGCTGGAATTCATCATCGGCAAGACCATCACGACGCCGACGTTCACGTTCGACCTTGGCCTCCCTGCCCTGCCCTTCGGGTTCACTTCGAATCTCAGTTTCACGATTTCGCTGGACTACTCGTGGCACCTGAAAATCGGGCTGAACAAGACCGAGGGTTTCTTCTTCGTCACAGACATCCCTAACGAGTTTTCCGCAACGGTCACCGCTTCGCTCGCTCCGAATTCCAATGCGACGGTGAAGCTGGGCCTGTTTGCGGGCACCGTGCAGACTACGGGTACAGCAGCGGACAATGCGATTACCGGCACCATCGCCCTCGACCTCAAGGCGTCCGGCAACAACCACCTGACGGTGCAGGAGATGCTCAGCGGCGCGATGGGCGTGGACGTCAACTACAACCTGAACGCGAAAACGACGCTGTTGCTGGCCGCGGGCATCGCTGCCGGCCAGGGGGTCAACGAACAGTTCCCGCGCGTGACCGCGACGCTGATGGTGAACTGGCCCATCGTCGGCAATAACAATGTCGGCAGCCCCACCGTCGTTTTCAGCGGCCTGCAAATGGATGCGGGGCAGTTCCTCAAGAACCTGCTCGGAAAATACGTTAGTGCGATTCACGATGTCTTTGCGCCGCTCGATCCCATCCTCGATTTCCTCGATTTCAATCTGCCGCTGGCGAACACACGGGTCATCGACCTGCTGGCCAAAATAGGTCCGGAGGCCGCGGCCGCGGCGAAGTTCGTGGACATCGTCATCGAGGTCAAAAACCTCTTCGAGGCAATCGAGCCATTCATCAACGGCACCGCCAATGCCGGAATGCTCAGCATGGGCAACGCCACGCTCAATCCGGGCACGGTGGACTGGGCGAATCCGAACTTCAGCTTCGCGAATTTCAACTTCCCGGCCGGCGCGCTCAGCATGTCCGGCAATGCTGTGCGCAGCGCCTTCGCCGCGTTGAGCGGTGCGGTGCAGAACATTCTCAACAAGATCGACGCGGTCAATACTGCGGGCCAGGACGCCAGTGGATTCAAGATCCCGATCATCGACAATCCGGCACAGATATTCGGACTCCTGCTGGGCAAGGATGTCACGCTCATCGAGTATGACATGCCGGCGATCGACTTCAGCGTTTCAAGCGAACTGCTGCTGGCGGTAATCCCGATTCCGCCGGTGCCTGTTCCGCTTTCCCTGAAGCTTTACGGTGCGTTCAGTTTCCATGCTGACTATCAGTTCGGATACGATACGTACGGATTGCGGAAGATTGTGAACGGCGCGTCGGCCAGCGCCTTCTTTGACGGATTCTATATCGTCAATAACGCCGGCGCTGAAACGACCATTCGTGCGGAACTGGGCGTACGGGCATCGCTGGATGTGTTCATTTTCGAGGTGGGTGTCGAAGGCGGCCTCGCGGGTTATGTGAATATTGACCTTGTCGAGCCTGCCGCGACCGCGGACGGCAAACTGCGCTGGGAGGAGATTTCCTCCCAGGGTCTGCTGTGCAGTCTGGCGCTCAGTGGAGGTGTGGATTTTGTGGTCAATGCCTTCGTGGAAATCGACCTCTGGATTGCGAGCATCGAGTTCCGGGTCAATCTGGTTTCCATTCCGCTCCTGACGTTCGACCTCGCCTGCGATCCGAATTCGCCGCCGAATCTGGCGGTGCTGCAGCCTGACGGAACGCTGACCCTGAACGTCGGAGCACGCGCGAACCAGCGGCGTGCGTCCATCGCCGGGGAGACGAACGAATCGTACGTGATAGAACCCGGTCCGCAGCCGGGCTCGGTGCTGGTGAAGGCGTTTGGGTTCAATGAAGTCTATGGACCCGGCGGGATCGGCAACGTCCCGGTGACGAATATCACCGGCGACTTCGGCGGCGGAAATGACTCGTTCATTCTGCAAAATACGCTCGCGATTCCCACCGTGGTTCGCGGAGGCGACGGAAATGACTCGCTGCGCGGTGGGGCGTCCGCGAACGAATTCTACGGAGACAACGGCAACGACGTGCTCTTTGGAGGCACGGCTAACGATGTGCTGGATGGCGGCAACAATGACGACCAGCTCTACGGCAGCGATGGCGATGACACGCTGACAGGGGGTGCAGGCAATGATATTCTCGGCGGTGAGGGCGGGAATGACAGCCACTTTGGCAATGCGGGCAATGACACCATCGAAGCCGGTCCTGGAAATGACAATGTGGACGGTGGAGATGGTGACGATGCTCTCTCCGGCGGAGCGGGCACTGACATTCTAAGCGGCGGCGCGGGCGTGGATGAAATTTATGGCCACGGCGGCAACGACACGATTTACGGCAACTACGCCGGCGGTCCGGAAGAGGCCACGGCGAATAAGCTCTACGGCGACTTCCGGCCGGGCACCGCGGTTGATCCAGCGCTGGGGACGGATGGCAACGACAACATCAGCGGCTCGGATGGAGTGGACTCCATCTATGGCGGCGCGGGTGTGGATACGATTTCCGGACGCGGCGGCAACGACTATGTTGAAGGCGGCGCGGGGAATGACACCATCCATGGAGACGCCGGAAATGATACCATTTACGGTCAGGATCAGGATGATCAGCTTTACGGTGACGCAGGCGCGGACACCATCACGGGCGGCAATGGAAATGACTTCATGGATGGCGGCAGCGAAAGCGACACGCTGCGCGGACAGGCGGGTAACGATACCATCAACGGACAGGCGGGACTGGATCTCATCTACGGTGACGAAGGCACTGACATCATCAATGGCGGTGACGATTCGGATACGATTTACGGACTGACCGGCGCGGATACTCTGCACGGAAACGATGGGGGTGACGTCATTCGAGGCGGCACCGAGAACGACGGTATTTACGGCGATGCCGGCAATGACGCGCTCTACGGTGAATCCGGTGCCGATACGGTGGAAGGCGGCGACGGCGATGACACCATCGAGGGAGGCTCCAACAATGACATCCTTCGTGGACAGGCGGGCGCAGATACCATCCGTGGTGATTCGGGCGCAGATACCATCCTCGGCGGGACGGAGAACGACCTCATTTATGGAGGCACGGAGAATGACAACATCTCCGGCGAAGACGGCGCGGATACCATCAATGCGGATGACGGCGATGATACCGTCAGTGGCGGCACAGGCGCCGATATCATTCACGGAAACGCCGGTCTTGATTCCCTAACAGGTGACGATGGCGCGGATTTCCTCTATGGCGACACGGGCGCAGACACCATCAGCGGCAATGCCGGTGACGATACCATTGAGGGGAACGACGGGGACGACATTCTTCACGGCAACACGGGGAACGATAAGATTTGGGGTTTTGCAGGCGCAGATCAAATCACTGGGGATGAAGATGATGACTTCATTTATGGCGGCACGGAGGCCGACATCATCGAGGGCGGGACGGGGAACGATACCATCGAGGGCAATGAGCATGCGGATACGATTCACGGCGGAGCCGGGCTCGATACCATTCACGGCAACGACGGCGATGACATCATCGATGGCGACGCGGACGATGACACGATCTTTGGCGACAATGGAGTGGACTTGATCCACGGTAACGGCGGCGCGGATACCATTCAGGGCAATGCAGGCACCGATACCATCTACGGAGACGCCGGGAACGACATTATTTTCGGCAACACTGAGAACGATGTCATCTACGGAGGCGACGACGACGACACCATCGAAGGCAATGAGCATGATGACATCGTCTATGCCGGAACGGGCAACGACCACGTTCTTGGGCAGACGGGACTCGACCACCTCTATGGTGAGGCCGGCAACGATGACATCTCTGGCGGGGATGAGCGCGATGTGATCTATGGGGGCGCGGGGATTGACACTCTGGCCGGCGACGCGCACGACGACCTGATTTATGGGGAAGCGGGCACAGATAACATCACCGGCGGCGATGGGAATGACATCATCGATGCCGGTGACGATGCGGATACGGTGCTCGCAGGCACAGGCAATGACAGAGTGATGGGCGGCGCGGGCAATGATACGCTAAACGGCGGCGACGGGATGGACTTCATCGACGGCGGCGCGGGAGTGGACATCATCCACGGTGATGCAGACGACGACACGCTTCTTGCGGGCGACGGTCTGGGCGGCACGATCTCCGGGGACGATGGCAACGACACGATTTACGGCTCTGATGGCAACGATACCCTGACCGGTGATGCCGGGAAGGACACCATCTACGCTTTTGCCGGACTGGATATCATCGATGGCGGTCTTGGGGATGACTGGGTGGATGCCGGAGACGGCACCGACACGGTTCACGGCAACGACGGCAATGACACGATCTATGGTGCAGCCGGTGCGGACAATTTGTTTGGCGACGCGGGACGTGACCGCCTCTTCGGTGAAACCGGCAACGACATCATGGACGGCGGGCTGGAAGCGGACTTCCTTGATGGCGGCAGCGGGACGGACCAGATTCATGGCGGCGCCGGTGATGACGAAATCCTCGGCGGCGGCGGCACGGGCGATTCGCTCTTCGGAGATGATGGCGACGATGTGGTGCGCGGCTCCAATGACGGCGCGGACACCATTGACGGAGGCACAGGCGACGACCGGCTTTATGGCATGGGCGGCAATGACACGATTCTCGGCGGACTTGGCAATGACGAGATCGACGGCGGCACAGGTGACGATCTCATTGAAGGCGGCGGCGGTACGGATGTGATCATCGGCGGTGCGGATCACGATACCGTTTACGGTCATAGCGCCACCGGTTCCGGTGATGACAATGCCGTGGACCGTCTCTACGGCGACTTTGGCACTAACAACAACGAAGCGGGCTCCGGCAGAGACAAAGTCTATGGACAGGGCGGCACCGATTATCTGTTCGGTGAAGGCGGCGACGATCTGCTGGTGGCCGGCACGGGTGTGAGCGACCTCGTGGATTACGGCAGCGGCGAAAGCGGCAACCCCTCCGACTTTGTGGCTCCCGTGCCGACGGCGAATCCTCCGGTGCAGCCCGATCCCGCGAATCCGCGGGCGGCTTCGACTCTGCCGGCGGGTCCGGACGACGGCTGGTTCTGGGCGGAACTGGCAAGATCGGCCACCAATGGTGGAGTCAGCGGCATCGCGGCTCTTGCGCGGGATGCCGTGCTGACGGCGGCGGCCAGCGGAGCGCTGTTCGTGGCATGGGCCGACACCCGGAACGGCAACTACGAAATCTATGCGGCGCGTTATCTGGGCGGAGCGTGGTCCATGCTGGGCGGCAGCGGTGAGCAGGGCGGCCTCAGCAATACTCCTAACGCTTCGTCGCGCACGCCGTCGATTGCCATCGATAGCACCGGCCAGCCGGTGGTGGCGTGGACAGAGATCGCCGCGGATGGCAGCAGCAACATCCGGGCGTCGCGTTTTGACGGCACTTCGTGGGTGGCACTCGGCGGCGGTGCAGTCAGCACCACAGGCGGGGCCCATGACCCGCGCATTGCCATTTATAACAATACCCCGGTGGTCACCTGGGTGGACAGCAGCAGCGGGCAGTCGCAAGTCTATGCGCGGCAGCTTACGGGCGGAGTTTGGAATGTTCTGGGCTCTGCTTCCGGAACAGGAATCAGCGTCACGGGAGGCGTGCGCGCCGTGGCCATTTCAGGAACGGCGACAAAACTGGCTATCGCTTACGACACCGTTGTAAGTGGTGTTAGTCAAATCGCAGTGAAGGAATGGAACGGCTCCGCGTGGGTTTCACCCGGCGGCCTTGCGGAGATCAGCGGGGCTCCCGACGGGACCTCCAATCCCACTCTCGCGTGGCGCGGCACGGAACTGTTTGTGGCGTGGGAAAGCCGGCAACCGGGTGCTCAGGAAATCAAGGCCCGGCGCTGGAGCGGCAGCGCGTGGGGTGCTGTTGAGCAAGTCTCGGCCACGACAGGAATCGCGACCACTCCTCAACTGACATCGAACGGCACCAAAGTGGTCCTTGGCTGGCTGGACAGCCGCCCGGTCGATCCGGCAAACTTCAATGGCCGTGAGAGTCTCTACGTGAAATCCTGGAGCGGCACGGCCTTTACCGAGGAGGTGCCCGGCGAAGCCTCAGGCGGCGGTGTGGCCCGCGCCGTGGAGGCCCCGCATTCGCTGGCCGTGGCGCTGGACAGCAATGGCACGATCCTAACTGCATGGAGCGAGGACAATTCCCGCGGCGTCCAGGTGCTGAAGCGCGAACAGCCGTCGCAGGTTCGCATTCAGGGAGCCGCGGAGACACTGGCGTCCATTCTGTCAGGTGCTTCATTCGGCACCCGCAGTATCATCAAGCTCACTGCGGGGATGCATAATACTGCCACCGCGGGTGCTGACGACGCCGGAGTCGTTCTGTGGGGTGCAGAGGATCTCAGCAGCACCGTGTCTTCGCTGACGGTGAATGCCTCGAACCTGACCCTGCGCGGCGTCACCGCCACGTCGCTCACGGTCACGGCATCGGGCTTTGCGATGAGCGATGCCCGGCTCACCAACGCGCTGACGATCAGTTCGGCGGATGCAAGGATCGTGCGTTCGCAGACGCAGGGCTCTGTGACCTTCAGCGCCGCGTCCGGCAATTTGGAAGTCCGGGCGAATGACATCGAAGGAGGCGTGACCCTCACCACCGCAGGCGGCGGTGAGTTCTTTGCCAACCGTTTTGCGGGACTTTCGGCCTCGCTCAATGTCGCGGCGGCTTTCAGTGGAACGATCCGCAGCAATGCCTTCAGTGGCTCGCCGATTGCCGTGCTTTATAATGCTCCGGCGGCATTCACGGGGAATGTCATCAGCGGCGGCACGTTCGGGGTGGATGTCGGCAGCGGGCTCACCTTCGGCGCACTGGGCGGAACGAATACGATTACGAATTCGGCCACGGGCGTCCGTCTCACGCTCAACAGCGGCATTCGGAATCAGGTCATCACCGGCAATGGCACCGGCATTTCCGGGAACGGCTATGTGGGCGGCACCAACTGGAGCAACGCCAACCGCATTGAAAACAACGGCACGGGCGTCTTCGTCACCGGGGAAATCGCCTTCAACGTGTTCAGCGGCAATATCACGGGGATCACCGCCACCAGCGGACTGCTTGTCAGGAACAATGTGATTGCCCGGAGTTCCACCGAGGGCATTTCCATTCCGGCCGCGGTCTCGAATGTGCGGATTACGTTTAATACACTCTATGTGACCTCCGGACGCGGCG
Source organism: Verrucomicrobiales bacterium (assembly GCA_035550135.1). GTDB lineage: Bacteria > Verrucomicrobiota > Verrucomicrobiia > Verrucomicrobiales > V1-33 > V1-33. The sequence goes on along the minus strand of DASZQB010000008.1, from coordinate 45,779 downwards.
TGGTGGTCAGCGGAAGTGAAGTGGAATTCACTAACAACGTTCTGTGGGCGGATGGCGCGGGAACCATCGGCCTGTGGCTGAAGGATGCAGGCCCGTCCGGCTTCTGGAGCGACTACAATCTGCTGCACGGCAGCAATGGCGCGGCCATCACTCATTGGACGATGCCGTTCACCGACATCCTCGACTGGCAGCAGGATGTCTTCCGTTATGATCTGCATTCTCAGGGCAGCGGCGCGGTGAATCCGAATCTGTTCCGCCCGCGCGTGAATGGCGTGGCGCGGGATGACTTCTCACCGCTGGAGATGCTGGGCAATCTGCGCATCACCCAGCCGCTGCAGGATGCGGGCGATGCGCGGCTCGATCCGCTCATCAACCGGAACTACACGAATCTCCTAACCAATCCCCGCTTCGATTCCGCGCTCACCGGCTGGACCGTATCGCCGGCGGCCACCGGCGCGGGCGGCTTCTTCTCCGCGGCGGGAACGGACACCGGATTTGCCACGCAGACGGTGAATCTGCTCACCGCGGGTTTCACGTCGGCGCAATTGGACAGCTTTGATTTGTTCGCCGTCTTTGGCGGCCGCGTTCGCGCCAATGCGGAAGCCATTGTGGATCTTGGCACGGTGAAAATCAGTTTCCTCGACGCCGGAGGCGCCACGATTTCCACGGTCTCCCGCGATACCACCCTCGCCACCGACCGCTTCGAGACGACGGGCGGCCGCATTCAGATTCCGGCAGGCACCCGCCAAATCGCTTATCGGTTCGAGGCCACCGAGCGCACCGGGCCTAACAACGATGCCCGCCTCGATGATGCCTTCCTCTATGTCGTGCCCGACAATACGGCCCCGGATCAGGGCGCGTGGGGCCTGACCGCATCCGACACGGCGGCGGCTCAAGCGGTGATTAAGCTCCGCAGTCCGGATCTCTATCGCGACTGGGAGGTGAACAAGCCTCTCCTCATCGAATGGGACACCTATAACAATCTTACCGAGGCCACCGTTCGCATCGATGTATTCAAAGACACTGGCGGCGATCCTCAACCGCTCCTGACCGTCACCGCCGGCACAGTGGACAATGGCTCGTACCTGTGGATCCCGGCGAACAGCGGGCTCACGGCGAATACGCATGGATTGCGCATCCAGGTTTCGCTGAATGGCTCACCCGCTGTTTATGACCGGTCCACGGAACCCTTCTCCATTCCCGAGAACACCGCCAATTATTACGTCAATGACCGGGCGGTTGCCGGCGACGAATACACCAGCGCCATTGGTTCCAACCGGAACACCGGACGCACGGCCGCTGCACCGAAGCCCGGCGTGGCGCAGATGCTGCGAACCTATCAGTTAGGGTCGGGGCAGACTTTGTATGTGGATGCCGGTGACTATCCATCCTTCCAGCCGCTGGTTTTGAGCGGCACCGTGGGCATTGGCGACGATGAAGGCTTCACCTTCACCGGTCCCGTGGGTGGTGCGGGAGGAGTCGCCACGCTGCGTCACGCCGTCCCGGGAACGGCTGCGGCGGTGCTGCGTCTCGACGATGCGGACCTGATGACGATCCGCCGCCTCACCCTGACGGGAGGCTCGCGGGGCATTGAAATTCTGAATGGCAGTCTTTCGCTGGAAGCCTCCCATTTGAAGATGTCCGGTGCGACCGGCACTGGCTTTTATCTTGAGGCGAATTCCACCGCCACCGGGCTGACAGCCATCTCTTCACAGAACAATGGCGGCAAGGGACTCGAACTCTACGGCATCGTGCCTTCGCTGAATGGCGGCACCATTTCCGGAAACGCCGCCGAGGGCCTCTACGTCTGGAACACCGGCTCTGTCACGGCGTCGAACCTCGTCGTTCAAAACAACGGAACCTACGGTGTCTATGTCAGTCAATCGTTCCAGGTCACCACAACCATCAGCAACTCGGTCATCACCAACAACGGCGCTTACGGCGTCTTCGGCGGTTACCTCAACGTCACCGGCAATACCATCGCCGGCCATACGACCTACGGCGTCTATATTTACGGCAACAACAGCGTCCTCTCCGGAAATGTGATCGACGGCAATGCCATCGGCGTTTACGCGCAGGATGGTGTTTCCGTTTTGAACAACCGCATCTACCGCCAGACGGACCGGGGCGTGCGCATGAGCGGCAACGTCACGCTCTCGGGGAATGTTATTTATTCGAACGTGCGCGGAGTCGATGTCGAATCCTCGACGAGCCTGACCATTCAAAACAATCTGATCTACGGCAATACCGACTACGGTGTCCGCCTCAATCACATCAGTTCCGGCACGCTGCTCTTTACGCAGAACACCGTGCACAGCGGCGGCAATTCGGCCATCCTGTTGGGCAACACGGCCAACAACACGGTCCTGACCAACAACATCATTTGGGTCAGCGCTGGCAACGGCATCAATGTGCCTCCAGGTGCGGAGACGGGCTTCAGCAGCAACTTCAACCTGTTTTATCTTACCGGATCGGGAGCAGCCGGACGCTGGCAAAACAGCGACCGCCCGACCCTCGCGTCCTTCCGTGCCGCGGCCTTCTCAGACGCGCAAAGCTCCCAGCAGAATCCCCAGTTTGTCGATGCCGACGGCGCGGACAACGCCCTCGGATATGTTTCCGCCGCCAATGACGGACGGGATGATGACTTCCATCTCCAAAGCCCCTACGGCAGCTACAAAGGCGGCTCCCCCGCCCCGGCGGTTGATCCTGCGACAGGTCTGCCCGCGACGCTTACCGGCGTGTGGAGCAATGACGCCGTATTCTCTCCAGGCATTGATCGCGGTGCGCCAACGTCGCCATTTGCCAACGAGCCTGTGCCGAATGGCGGCTATGCGAACATCGGCCATGACGGCAATACGTCTGCTGCGTCCCGGAGCCCGGTGACATGGCTGCTGGTAACCTCGCCGGATGGCGGTGAAACGGCTCCGGCCACGCAAAACCTCAACATCACCTGGCGCAGCCATAACACGGCCGGCAACGTGATGATCGAACTGGTGCCGTCCGCGGGTGCCGCCACGGTGCTCAGCGCCAGCACGCCCAATGACGGGGATTACACCTGGACGATTCCGGCCGGCCAAACACCCGGCGCTTACACCGTTCGCATCACCCGGCTCGACGGTCCGGTGTTTGATACCAGCAACACCACCTTCAATATTACTGCGCCGATTACGCAGTATTATGTGAACGACAGCACGGTGACCGCCGGAGACTGGACCACGGCGGCGGGCAACGATGCCAATGACGGACTCGATCCCTCGCGGCCCAAGGCGAGCATCCGCGCGATTCTTCAGGCATACGATCTCGGGCCCGGCGACATCATCCTGGTGGACAACGGCACCTATACCATCAGCGCCAATATCCCTGTGGCCGTGGATGACACAGGCGTGACCATTCGCGGATTCAGCGATGCGGCACAGCCCGCGAAGAGTGCCGTGCTCAACCGCGGCAATACCGCCACAGCGGCTTATGTGTTTGAATTCACCGGGGCGGATGACGTCATCATTGAAAATCTCACCATTCAGGGAGCGGGATACGGCATCTATGCCGCCGCGGGCATCGGAAGCACGGGAGTCATCGTTCGCGGGAATCTGATTCAGTCTAACAACACGGCCGGCATTGGCATTTACGGCTCCAACAATAACTGGACCGTCAGCGGCAATACTTTGCGCGGTCAGGGCGCCGGCCAACTGCAGGGCTATGGCGTGTATATTACCAGCGCGGCCAATACGGTGGTGACTGGAAATACGCTTTCCTCGCATAATCAGTACGGCCTCTACCTCGGAGGGCCGGGCACGCTCGCCACGGACAACAGCGTGACGACTTCTCCCACGGGCATTTATGCGGCGGGCTTTGCGGACATCGTGATTCGCCGGAACACCGTCTTCGCCAACGGCAGTTACGGCATCTATGCGGAATACACGAACACCGGCGCGCAAACCCTCGTGGAGGAAAACACCGTTCGCGATCAGACTGCGGTGAATGCCTACGGCATCTACGTGAGTTACGCGACCGCCCGGAAGAACGTCATCTACAACAACTACTACGGCCTGCGGGTGCAGGGGCAGGGCGTGGGCTCGGACAATGAGATTCGCAACAATACGGTGGGTGCGTACGTGTTCGCCGGCGGTGCGCTGGTGGGAAATCGCATCTTTTCCAATGCCACCGGTATCGAGGTCGGCACCAGCAGCGACCCCACCCGCATCTTCAACAACCTCCTCTACGGAAACACGCTGCGCGGCATCTTCATTCAAAACAGTGGCGTGCCGCTTTATACCGAAGTTCGCAACAATACGATCTGGCAGCTTGGCGGTGATGCGGTGCGCGCTCCGGGCAACAACCGCGGCATTCACCTGCTGAATAATCTCTTCCACGTCGAAAGCGGCTTCGCGCTCAACATCGATTCCGGCAGCCAAAACGGATTCACCAGCGACTACAACCTCTTCGACGTTACCGGCACCGGCAAGGCGGTGTCATGGGGCGGCACCGTGGAGAACACCTGGCTGGAATGGCGTCTGGATCAGGGTTACGACAACAACAGCACGGCGGCGAATCCGCTCATGGGTGACATCGACGGCGCGGACAACATCCTTGGCGGTGTCAACGGCGCCGATGACAATTTCCGTCCCCTGCCCGGCTCTCCCACCACCGATGCGGGCGATCCGCTCACCTACTTCCTTGGAGAGCCCGGCCCAAATGGCGGGCGGGTCAATATCGGCCACACGGGCAATACTTCCCAGGCCCTGCCGAGCGATCCGCGCGTGGTGCAGGTGTTGAATCCCAACGGCTATGAGCGCATCGAAGCGGGAGTGCCCCTAACCATTCCTGTGCGGACCTGGGGATTCGGCGCCGCGCTGCCGCTGATGCGCATGGACGCAGGCAGTGCGTCGCCGAACAGCGGATGGTCGGCCACGGACTACGCATACTGGCAAACGAACAGCGGGAACATTTCCGGCGTGATCGACATGACCAACGCGCCGGCCGGGCTGCCGGAGTCTGTGCTGCGCAGCTACAGTTGGACCACCAGCCTTTCCTTCAATCTGCCGCTGCCCGACGGCACTTACACGCTCCAACTCTTCAACGTGCCGGAGGCCTTCGGCGCGGGCGGAGAGGTGTCTGATATTTTCCTCAACGGTGTCCTCGCTGCCGACAACTACGACTCGTTCACCAGTGCAGGCGGGCGACTCAAAGTGGCCACGCTGAACCTGAACGTTACGGTTTCCGGCGGGGCCGGACTCGAGATCAAGTGGGTGGGCGTCGCAGGCACGCCGAGAGTGAATGCCATCCAAATAAACGCCACCAACCCGGCGGGCGCGGCGTCGCCTAACATCTCGCTCGCCTACAGTGACAACAGCGGCGGCACATGGAACCCGCTGGCCGGAGCGCAGAACGTCGCGCCCGATGCGCTCGGCATGGCGCAGATATTGTGGACGCCTGGCGCCGCCACATCGGGACGCACCGGGCTCATTCGCGCCACCGCCCTTGCCGGCACGGTGACGGATCAGAGCAACGAGGCGTTCACCGTCGTAAACGGCGGCACGGACTACTACGTGAACGACAACTCGCTCACCGGCGATGTCTTCACGACGGCGACGGGAAGCAATCTCAACGATGGCAAGTCACCCTCGACACCGATGGCAGGCCTTGCCGCGATTCTTGCCGCTTATGACTTCAATCCGGGTGACATCATTCACCTCGACACAGGCACCTACATCCTGCCGCAAAATCTGTTGATGACGCTTCAGGATTCCGGCGTGACCATTCAGGGTCCGGCCACGGGAACCGGGGCGGTGATCAATCGGAATGACTCGGCGGTCAGCACGCGCGCCATCGAACTGACCGGCATCACCGACGTCACGTTTGAAAATCTCATCATCACCGGCGCATACTCCGGCGTCTATGCAGACAGCAGCAACACCGGACTGAACCTCACCATCAAGGGCGGCAGGATCTATAACAACCGCTACACGGGAGTGGAAATCGGCGCAGCCACAAGCCTCACGGTGCAGGGCACGGAATTCTACGGAACACCCGGCGGATCGGGCTTTACCGCGCAGAGCTACGGCGTTTATGCCTCCGCCACCACCCTGACTGTGACCGGCGGCAGTTATCACAACCTGGCGGGCACCGGCATATCAGTGACGTCGCCGAATGGATCAATCAGCGGCAATCAGGTCTTCAGTACCCCCAACGGCATCTACCTGTCAGGCAGAGGCACCGTGGAAAACAACACCGTGCGTGACTTCACGGGCACCGGCATTTCCGGCAGCGGACCCGCATTGGTTTACCGCAACAACACGGTCTATAACGGCACGGCCTCGAATTACGGAATCGACATGTTCGGCGGCGGCTCCGCCTACGGCAATACCGTCTATAAGACCGGCTATGGCATTCGCACTTATGGCGGCATCGTGGCTGACAACCGTGTCTTTGCGAACACGGTGGTCGGCATCACGGGATTGAATGCCGTCGTGCGCGGCAACATTGTGTATTCGAACGGCGTAGGCATCGACATCACGACGAACGGAGAGGACAACCGCATCATCAACAACCTTGTATATGCCAACACCACCGGCGGCATCAAGGTTTCCACGAATTCCGGCTCTGCCGCGATGCAGTTGATAGAGAACAACACGGTGATGCAGACGGGCGCGGCGGCCATCACGGTGAGTTCCAATGTGCAAAACACTTCCATCCGGAATAATATCATCGTGGCGGACGGCGCGGCCGGCTTTGCGATCAGTGTGGCTGCGGACAGCGAACGCGGATTCAGGTCCAACTACAACGATATTTACCTGACAAACGGCGCGAAGTTCGGCCAGTGGCAGGGCAACAGCGTGAACACCTGGGCGGACTGGACGTTTGCGACAAATGCCGACCGCTACAGCCGCACGAATAATCCGCTCTTTGTGGATGCGGACGGTCCTGACAATTTGCTGGGATTCACCGGCGGCGTGGATCACGGAACGGACGATAACTTCCTTGTGCAGGCAGGCTCGCCAACCATCGACGCGGGAGATCCCGCGAGTCTCTATGCCGGCGAACCGTCACCCTCCGGCGGACGGGTGAACATCGGCCACACCGGAAACACTGCTCAGGCGGCGCTGGGCGTATCCGGTCCGACCGTGTGGATGATCTCGCCGAACGGTTTTGAGAAGTTCGAGACGGGGCAAAATTACACTGTCACCTATCGCAGCGCCGGGCTGCAGGCGTGGGACGTGGTCGGCCAGATTGACTTTGGCGCACACATGCCGCTGGGCACGTGGCAGCCGGACGCGTGGGCGGTTTCGCCTTTCTACGAGACGACGACCACCGCGAACATCAATCTCTCAGGTGCGATCGATGCTGCGCCGTTGTCCGTTTATCAATCTTCGCTGAACCAGGTCAGTACCGAGACGGGCCTTGTGTGGCAGATACCGGCGGCGGATGGCACCTACAAGCTGCGTCTGCATTTCTACGATTTCAACACACAGGCCAATCAGCGCGTCTTCGACGTCCTGGTGAACGGCGCTCTCGCCGCCGACAATTACGACATTGCCGTCGCGGCGGGCGGCGTTGGCTACAAGGCGGTGGTGCTGGAAATCAATACGACGGTGACCGGCGGCTCAGGCATCAATCTGCGCCTCAACGACGTCATTGGCGATGCGAACATCAGCGGTTTGGAGATCCTCCGCGCCAATCCGCTCGCTCCTGCGGGCACCACCACTTATCAACTTGATTCGCAGGCGGACGCCGCGGCGGCATGGGTGCGGGAGAATGGCGCGGGCCTCTCCGAAACGGACCGTCTCGGCTATGGCCAGTTCACATGGACCGCCGGCGCACAAACGGCGGGCAATACGGCGCGGCTGCGCGTCGTGGCCTCCACCGGCGTCATGGGCGTCTCCGCCAATCCATTTCTCATCACCAATGCGGGCAAGGAGTATTATGTGAATGACGGCGTCCTGACCGGTGACGAGTTCACCACCGCGACCGGCAATGATTTCAACACCGGCAAGTCGCCGGATCAACCAATGGCCACGCTGGCGGCGCTGCTGGAGGCCTATAATCTCGATCCCGAGGACGTCATCTATCTCGACACCGGAAACCATGCCGTGTGGCGGGACATCATGTGGATCGCCGAAGACTCCGGCGCCCGCGTGCAGGGACCGTTGAATGGCGGCGTGGCCACGCTGGACCGCGCCAATGCCAGCCCGGCGACGACGGTGTTCCGCATCGATGGCGCTGACGATGTTTCCATCACGCGCGTTCGCCTCATCAATGCCGAGTCGGGCGTGCGGGTGTACAACGACGCGGACGGCTTCCGCCTAACATTCAGCCAGGTTTCAGGGAACCGGTCTTATGGCGTCAACATTGAGAACAGCGGCAGCGACAACGCCTATATTGCCGACAACACGCTCTTTGGCATTCCAGGCGCGACCACGAATGACGATCAATCCTACGGCATTCAGATCAATAACAGCACCAATACGAATGTTCTGCGCAATCGCCTCTACGATGGCAGTTTCGTCGGCATCGAGGTGAACGGCGGATCGACTTACAATGTCACGCTTACAGGCAATGTCGTTTCCAACTTCGCCAGCCACGGCATCGGGTTCTACACTTCGGGACTCGTTTCCGGGAACACTGTTTACGACAATGGCGGGCACGGCATCATTGTCGGCGGCGCTGGAACCCGCACGGTTACCGGCAACATCGTTTACAACCAGCTCGGAGCGCAGTCGTTCGGCATCTACAGCACTTTTGGCACCAACGTTACCAACAACACGGTTTACCGCAATACGCGCGGCATCTACGCCTACGGCAACGAGATCACCGGCAACCGGGTGTTCGGCAACGTGAACAGCGGCATCGAGGCCGCCGTGAACGAACACATTTCCGGCAACTTCATCTACAGCAATGCCACGGGCATCGAAGTGAAATCCGGCAGCGCGGGCCTCGTGATCGACAACAATCTGATCTACGCCAACACGAATTACGGCATCCTGATCAGTAACACCGCCGGAAGCAGCGCCGCGAATGGTTCGCGCATTGTGAACAATACCATCGATCAGCCGGTGGGCGATGCCGTTCGTATCACCAGCGGCAATACGTGGATCACGTTTGTGAACAACATCATCACCGTGGGCACCGGGAACGGCATCTACTTTGCTGCTTCCACCGGCAATGGCTTCACGGCATCGAAGAATCTCTACTATCACCCCGGCGGAGCGGGCAGCTTCATTGGGCAGAGGAACGGCACCAGTTACGGAACGCTGGCCGCATGGCAGGCCGCGACCAGTCTGGATGCGCAATCGCTGTTCGGTGATCCGCTCTTCATCGACAAGGATGGCCGGGACAACCTCAGCGGCTTTGCGGTGGCCACCGGCGACAGCGGACGGGACGACAACTATTACGTCTCGAAGAATTCTCCCGCCATCGACAGCGGGGATTCCTGGAAAGGCCCGGTGACCGACCTCTTCGGCCAGGTGCGGCGCGATGATCCGGGCACTGCGAATACGGGAAGCCTGGATTACATTGCCACGGGCCTTGGATCGTCCGGATTCACAAGCACCGGCTCGACGATGTTCCTGTCCAGCGCCAACAGCTACACGTCGTTCACGCTTTCGACTCCGTTCCCCTTCTACGGCCAGAACTACACGACCGTGTATGTCACCACGGAGGGCTATCTGGTGCTCGGCACGTTCAACGGCAACGTGGCGGCGGACAACTCGCTCGCGGCGCTGGCGGCGGGTCCCATTATCGCGCCAATGTGGGACAACCTCACCACGGCCATCGCCGGCGGCGGTGTGTTCCGCGATTCCACGGTGGCCGGACAAACGACCGTTCGCTGGGTGGCTGCGCTCCAGTCGGATACCACGAAGACCGCGAACTTTGCGGTCACCCTCTACAATGACGGGCGCATCCGGTTCCACTATGGCGCGGGCAATACGGGGCTCACACCCACCGTCGGCATCAGCAGCGGCACGGGCCTGACATCTCTCGCGTCCTATGATGGCGCCGCTTCCCTAACCAATGTGAACAGCTTGGAAGTCGCGGCCACGAATGCCGGTATTCGCGACATGGGCGCCATTGAGTTCGCGGGCTCCGGCCTGGACAGCACACCGCCGGTGGTCACGGCATCCACCCCGGGCGCGGTCTTCCTCAGCGGCAGCAGCAACAGCGCGCTCTTCCATCTTGGCCTGACCTTCAGCGAGGCCCTGAATCCGATCGACGGCCTGACTCCCGCGAACTTCGAACTGCGCAGCTCCGGCGTGAACGGGCTCTTTGGCGACGCGGACGATATCATCACGCCGCTCGATCCGGTTTACGTTGCCGGCGGAAATGGTCTGGTGCTGCGCGTCCTGAACGGTCCGCTGCCCACGGGCAACTACCGCCTCACGGTCAGCGGCGAAAGCATGCGCGACCTCGCGGGCAACCGTCTGGACGGCGACAGCAATGGCACGCCGGGCGGGAACTTCGTCCGCACATTCACCATCACCACCGAGCCCATCTCACCGCGCGTGACGGGCGTCGCCGTGGGCCGCAGCACATGGAGCGACTCCTTCCGCCAGACCATCGATCCCGGCGCGGGGCTCGGTTTCCGCATCGGCACCGGCGCGGCGCAGAACACCGTCATTCCATGGGCCAACCTCGACCAGATCAGCATCACGTTCAGTGAACACGTCGTGGTGGACCTGACGCAGATTCAGCTTCGCAACAGCACCGGCACGCTGATCCCTGTAGAAAAAGCGTCGATGAACGTGGTGACGCACACGCTGACCCTCACCCTCGGTCAGCCGCTCGGAAGCGCGCATTATGAGCTGTCCCTCACCGACGCCGTGACCGATGCGTGGGGCAACGCGCTCGACGGCGAATGGCAAAACGGCGTCAGCACACAGAGCGGCAACGGCACGCCGGGAGGCGCCTTCGCCTTCGCGTTCCGCATTCAGGAGGGCGATGTGAATGGCGACGGCACCACCAACGACGTGGACCTCTTCTCCGTGTGGCAGCACATCTCCCTTCAGCCCTATGGAGTCCAGTGGGACCTCAATGGCGACGGCTCAGTCACCAATGCGGATATCACGCTGATCTCGCAGAACTACCTCCAGTCGCTGCCCGGCACCTACACGCTCTCCGGCGGCTTGAAACTGCCGGTGCCTTCGCCGCTGATCGAAATCATCAACAACGTGCAGCCGTGAAATCCCTAACGACTATTCGCACTGCTCCCGTGAGTCTGATAAAATACAGAATGCAGAAAAAGGACCGCGGATTTTTAATCCGCCCCATCAACCCGGGCTTTCTCATGATGAGACTCATTGCATCGGGGCGGATTAAAAATCCGCGGTCCTTTCCGGCGCATCGATGCTCTGCGCTCATCATCCTCTTCCTCCTGCTGCTGACGGTCTGCTCCTTCGGTCAGGCGGTGGATGTGACCATGTCGGTAAACCGCCCGTTCATGCTCGCGGGGGAAACGGCCACGCTGCGGGTCTTTGGCCGTATCAAAACCGCTCTCCAGCCCACCAGCGACCGGGTGTTCTCATGGTATGTCGATGTCACCAATAACAAACCCGGCGCCGTCCGCGTGGACTGGAACACCATGGTGATGCAAAGCTCCGACAACACCCAGGGCTTCTTTTCCAGCGGGGTCAACGAAGGCGCGAACAATCGCCGCGGGATCTATAACACATTCCTGAACCTGTCCGGGGCTGGAAAGAGCTCTCCGGTGGAACTCTTCAACGTCCGCCTCACGGCCTTGGAGGAGGGCGCCGCAGTCATCACGGTGGCGGCAGGCACGGGTCAGCCTAACATCAGCTACGATTTCATCGTCGCGCCCTCCAGCGGCACCACTCCCTACACCGGCGGCGACTACACCCAGGCTTCCCTGACCGTTTCCACCGTTCCTGAATTCGTCACACCCTCGAAACTGGTGGACCTCGCGGCCTCAGGCCGGCGTCTGGAATATCCCACCGTCACCGGTTTCAATCACCGGGTGGAAACGTCCACAGACCTTTCGACGTGGACGAACATTGCCGGCTTCTTCAACTCCGGACTCTACACCGATGCGACGGCACTCCCCGCCGTGCGGCGAAAATACTACCGTGTCAGGCTTATTCGCTGATCAGGAAAGGCGCCCAATCCGTCGTCACCACGACATAATTTGTTAGTCGAACACATATGATTGAAAATCCGCGGTCCTTTCCGGCATTCCCTCCCTCATAGGTTATCGCCCGCAGCGTTCAAAACCTGTTCGGTGTTCACACCGAAATCCCGATGATCTACAAATTCCCCCTCTGGATTCCCGGCATCGCCATCGCCGTCGTGGTGATCGCCGCCGCAGCGGGTGTGTTCTTCTGGTGGAAGCGCAGCCAATGGCTCCCGGCGGTGATCCTTTTAGCCATCGCCATGTTCGGTGGTGGCATCATCGCGCCCGGGCTGCTCATGGACCGTGTGGTTCTCGACGACACCAAACTGCAACAGACCACCGGCTTCTGGTTCTCCCCCACGATCAAAGGCTTCAATCTCGCCGGCCTGAAATCCATCAGGATCATCAAGGTCAAAGCCATGGGCCGAAACGACCGCGATCACGACGAATGGATCGCCACTATGAAAAGTGGCCGCACCGAGCAGTTGGACCCCGGCGACCTCTGGGAGAACAACACGGACGACATCGTCGACTGCCTGAAGGCGAGGGGAATCGAAGTGACGCGGTGAAACGCACGCCTCCCGGCAACCTCGCCGTCAGATTTCCGGTCTGCCCTTCACATCCTTCCCATCTCGCCCATTCCCAGCGACGCATGCATCTCCACCGCCACTGCCTCCCGCGGCCCGATGCCGTAAATCGTGAGCAATAAATCCAGCGCATTTCGGAAATAATCCTCCCCCTCTCGAAAATCCGCATATACCCGCGCATGCAGCAGCGGCGGAAACGCCGTCTCCTTCGTCCCCTCCAGCAGCACCGGCAGCACCGTTTCCTTCTTCGCCTCCGTGCCGATCATCCGTTCGCCTATCAAATCGCCTTCCGCCGCGAGCACGAAGCCTCGCATAGGCTGACCATTGTCGTATTTCTCGCGGTAACGCGGCGTTCCCACCACGATCACCCGGTCGCACTCAACCACCCGCTCCACGAACCTCGGCACACTCGCACCGATGCGCGTATTCTCCCACCGGTCCAGCACCACCGTGATCCCCGCCTTCTGCAAGTCCGTCGCCAGACTGCGCTCCACCCAGCGCTCCTGTTCCGCATCACCCCATGCATAACTGATAAAACACTCCGGCCCGGGAATCTTCGCCACTGTGATATACGTCTTCAGACGGAAGAGCATTTGCTCGAACTTGTTCCGCTGTTCCGCGGCCCTCCGGTCCATTTCCATCTTCTCCGCCTGATCCCGCGTGAGTTGGATCGTCTGATCCGCTTTCGGCAGCATAATGCGCTCCCCGCATTCGCCGCAAAAGGCGAATTCCGCACTCGCTGCCAGCCGTTGCCGGAACACCGACCGGTTGAGCGGATGCCCGTTCTTGCAGACGACCGGCTCGAACCGCCTCACGGTCAAATTGCGCCGGCTCAGGAAGTTCTCGAACAAGCTTTGAAACAGCGTCCGCACCGGAGCCGGAGTATTCGTCTCGAAGTAGAGCACAAAATTCAGTTCACTGTTTTCCTCCTCCATTCGGAATCCGCACACCTGCCGGTTCCCCACTTCATAGCGCGCGTTGTTCCGCCATTGATTCGTGCGCGTGAACGTCTGTGTGTACCCCATGAGCACCACCATCGATGCGTACACATTTTCGACCGCCCCGCCTACCGTGTAGGAAACTCCGTCCTCCACCGGCTTTCCATTCTCCTCCACGGGCCGCTTCAGATTGATCAGCTCCGGAAACACCAGATACGTCCGCGAGTTATGCGGATCAGTTTCCCGGAAGCACACATTGTGTTCCAGAAACAGCACCGTCGCCGAATCCAGCAGGATGTCCCGCTCCGCCGCGCCGATGCTCGCCAGTTCCGGAAACGCATAGCCATCCTCCAGCAGCTTTTTCTCTTCCAGCGATCCAAGCCCCTTTTCATTCCGTCGCGCCTCCAGCACGAACGATGCCGCTAGATTGTTGAGCAATTCCGGCGCGAGCAAAATGCGCGGCTCCCCGAGGGACGTTTTCAGCTTCGTCACATACCCGTGCGTCGCCAGGTGCCCAGCGGCCGTCAACATTTCCGCATCGCTGAACTTCCACCCACTATCCGATTTTTCTAACTGCTCGCGGAGTTCCTCCGGCGTCAGGATTACCTTTTCCTGACTCCCCGCCTCCTTCAATCCTAACACATAATCTTTGATCCGCTTGAAAGTCTCCGTGGTCACCGTCGCCGGCTTCTCATCCCACGGAATTAGTCCCTTCATCCGCTCCACCAGTTCTTCCACACCCTCACCCTTCATCGCACTCGTCGGCAGATAAGCGGCGATTCCCCGCTGCTTGCAAAACATTTCCAGTTCCTCCCGCGTCAATCGCGACGTTCCGCGATCTGAACGGGCCGCGATCAAAACCGCCGGTGGTCCACCAGCCGCATTCCCGACCTTCAACTGCTTGAGCCAAAATTCGATACCACTCAGCGGATCGTCATGGCGGGTGGGATCGAACAACAGCAGCGCCAAGTCCGCATCATCCAAGAAGAGCGCGTGAATAAGCCGGTAATCCGGCTGCCCCGCTAGGTCCCATAGAACCGCCTCACATTGCGCGCCGTCTTTCCGTTTCCTGCAAAGTTGTTCCAGCAACCAAAACTGCTGACCGTGCGTGGACGCATGCTCCTTAAATGCCCCATGCGCCAACCGCCAACCCAGCCCTGACTTCCCCACGCCGCAGTCTCCCACCAGCACTACCTTCGCGCTAGTGTAGGTCACCGCCAGTGCCGCCCGACGGTAAAGAAGAGAAAAATTCAGTTCATAGAGGTGGACGAGGCAGTCACGGTTGTCTCCGGTTGCACCGGGGTCGGAACCGACGACCGCGAGCAACGGAAGATACGGGTGAAATGCGAGCGAGGTCGACCAGTCGGCCCCGGCCGGCTCCGAAAAGGAATCCATGCACGCTCCACTCTCCATATTCCATATTCGAACAGTCCCGTCTCCCGACTTGGACGCGAGACATTTCCCGTCCCCTGAGAATGAGAGACCTGTCACGATGCCGGTATGTCCTTCGAGAGCCCGGTGCAACCGTCCGCCGATCGTCTCCCATATCCGAATGGCTCCATCGTACGCCCCGTCGGCTAACAGAATACCTCCCGGTGCAAAAACCAAGCCGTATTTTCCGCTGCCTGTGGGTGCAACAATGTGCCGCGCCTCTCCGCCAGGAAATTCCCGGAGTATGACGGTCTTATCATTACCGTTGCTGGCCAGACACTTTCCACTGGAATCAATCGCTACGTTGATAACTTCACCGTTGTGTGAGGCAAACGCCTTCCGCAATTTCCCTGCAGACGCCTCCCACAATGAAACCGAGCCGCTTTCTCCACCGGCAACGATCATCTTTCCCTCCGGTTCAAACACAACCCCGTTGACACTGCTTCTGCCTTCCAATTGCCGAAGCCGTTTCCCGGACCCGATATCCCAAAGAGACAGCCCGCCGCCACCTCCACTTACCAGCATGGAGCCTCCTGGATCAAAAGCAGCACAACATGCCCAACTCCCGTGATCCAGCGTGCGAACACATCCACCGGTCCCCCAATCCCACAGCCGAACGGTCCCGTCATAGGATGGCGTAGCGAGCAACCGCCCGTCCGGCGACCATATGATCCGCCCTATGGATTGCCGATGCTTCCGCAATGTTCGCGTTAGTCTCACTCCTGGCGGCAAATTAGCCCCGACCTCAGCATCCGCCTGCGCCCAACTCACTTCGTCGTCCTCATTCTGCTTTGCCTTGTCTGCCATAACGGGTTTTTTCTGTGGGCTAAATGTGCGAAACCGCCAAGTCTGGAAGGCCGGCTCGTCCGCAGAAAGAAGTCTTTCCGCTATCTCATCACCGCCTCCGAAAAAAGGCAAGAGAAGTGAACCCTCGCATGCTGCGTCCGACAAGGCAGAGGCGAGGACATGCCAGCCTCTGTCCCTTGCTGCATGTTGAGAGCCGGCTAAAAAAAGCCGCCGCCCTCAGGGGACCCGTTTCTTCACCGACGCATCCTGTCCGAGCGCTCCATCCGCTTCCTCTTCTACCTTTGGTCCCGACAGCAGATAGTCTCCAAGCCGTGTCACCAGTTGTTTCAATAATGGTGCCAAAGAAAGTGCCACAATGCCGCTCGACCCAATCGCCTCAGGCTTCAGATCAGCTCCGAAATAAAACGCTGTCCGGTCGCCTTTTTCATCGCACGATTGTTTTGCAACCAATTCAGGAAGTCGATCGATCAGGCGCTCGATATAGGCGGCTGCAGCTTTTGCCTCTTCGATCTGCATGATCTTTTCAGCGCGAATACGGGCCTCCAGCACTTGGGCTTCCGCAACACCGCGAGTCTTCGCTTCTGCTGCTGCGAGTTTCGCAATCTCTAAACGCGAGTTCGCGAGCGTCTCAGCCGCCTTCACACTGGCCAACTCCTGCTCCCGTAAATAGGATTCATGCTCGGCCCGTGCCCGCTCAGCCCTCCGATTCGTTTCCTCCTCTTGAATCAGACGGGCATGTTTATTCTCCTCTTCCAACCTTTTAATGGCATCGTCATTGGAAATTTCCGCAAGCCTGCGCGAGTGGTCGTAAGCGTCCATCTCCTCTTGCCGACCCTTGAAGTAATTTTCGAGGGAACTTCGCTTCTCCGCAAGTGTTCGTTTTGTTCGGTCCTCGGCATCCTGAATTTCGATCTCTAATTCGTGAAGTCGTTTCGCATTGTCCCGTTCCGCCTCCCTTTTCTTAATCTTCATCATCACGAGCTCTTGCTCGATCCTAGCCGCTCTCTCGGCGGATTCCCTGGCAATCCTCGCAGTTCTCTCTGCAGACTCCTTTTCCTCCTGCTCCAGAATCTGTTGCGCAATCGAATCCTTTTCCGCTCTCTGTTGCGCGAGCACACGCGCCCGGTCTAACCAAATGCTTGTAATTTCCGGCATTTCCGGAAGTGCGCCGGGATCTATCGGTGTGAAATGAATATCGCTGAGTTCCAGTGCAAAACCGGATTTCTTCAGAAACGATTCCACCTCTCCAGCAAAACACGCTTGGAGATCTTCATAGTGACCATCAGACCGCCGCAGAAGTTTTAGATAATCGGCCTTCTTTACTATACGATGAACCGCGGTGTACAGCACTGCATCGAAACGTCCTCGAAAAAATGCTTCATCGAGAATCACTTTGCGATCGGTCGTGGCTGAACAACGAAGGGAGTGCACCATCTTTCGCAAACTTCCCGCTAAATCAGATTCATCTATCTGAGAAACCGCTTTGGCTATGACCTCACAGCGCAAATCGTTGTCAAGGTGAACTGACTCTCCGCCCTGCAGCCGGATATCCATCCTCACTGCATTGAGACGAACTTGAATCCACTTCTCCCCCCAGCCAAGTGTCGTCTCCTCAGTTCCGGATATTACCTGAGGACGCTTGGAGGACGCAGTGCGCTCCGGAAAGAACATCACGCATCCATCCGATGCCTTTATTTTCCGGAAGCTCATGGGACCCTCCTTCGCTGGCTTTGCCACAACTGTTCAAGCTGTTCCATTTCTGAAAGAATGTCGGATTGTGCAACCATAAGCTTGCAAATTGGGGAAAAAACAAGGATGCTGTCCGGTATGCGCTGAAGTTGCTGGCGCGCGAGGCCGAGGTAATTGCTCGGACTGTCTCCCGAAACCTCTCCGTGGTGACAACAGATCGCGGCACAGTAGTAAAGCAGCGTTAGCAAAATCGGCTCCGTTTTGGTTATGGCCTTATCTCTAAATCGTAGGAACGCCTCGCGAAACAAATCCTTCGGCTTGAGGTCCTCCCAGCGGGCGCCGGGACCGGCATATTCCATTGCCTGCGCGAGAGACCACATGACGACATGCGATGCCAGCCGACCACTCGCCTCCTTTGCGGCCCAGTAGCAGTCTAGCGCCTTTTTGTCTCCATCGTCGTCCGTCAACACCGACCATCGCCCGCTGCGGGACGCTGGTAGGACCAATTTTTTCAGGAAAATGTTGCCTTGTCTAAGCTTCAATGACGCGAAGCATTCCTCCCAGTTTGGGTGCATTAGTCTGCGTCTGTCGGAAGGCACGTTATCCAACTCCGCGATGACAGCCAGGAATTCCTGTTCAGTCTTCTTTGGGTCTGACGTATCATCAAAGAACATAAGCTCCGGAATATAAATCCGCGACCTGAAGTCCAGATCATAGCGCTCGTGAGCTAAGGCGAACTCGCGCCGGGCCGCCTCCCATTTCCCCGTATTGTAATAGATTATGCCAAGGTGATAATGCGATTCGTCCAGAATGATCGTCAGATTCCTCTGAACCTCATCCGTATCCCAGTTTCCGTACTGGGACAGCGGCGTGCGCATTTGGCCATTGGCAAGGTCACGGGCTGCGCGGATGTCCTCGACGGCTTCTGCATACTTCATTTCGTTAAATCTCCCAAGGCCGCGAACGAAATGGGCGATCGGACTAACGAAACCGTTGACGTCGCCGGTGAGACACAGCGTATCCATGCGCTGGCAGAGCGACAGAAGCTTTATCCGGTTTTCTTCTTTCTTGAAAGAATCACGGTCTCTCTTGTGGAGCCCGGCTTCGCGAAACAGATCCGCGGACGCAGAGTTGAGCGCATCGATTTGTGATCGAAACGACACCATCTCATGTTGTTGCTGCTGATGAAGCGTTTCAAGCCGGTCATCAAATAGCTTCAGTCGCGTGGCGAACTCGGCCTGCGCGCTGAATGCACCTGTGAGAGAGGAGATAAATGCATTTATGTTAGTAACATTTTCCCCAAAAGCCGACATCATGTCCTGGACGGTTTTCATATGCTTGTCTTCAAGGCGGCCCCGGCGCTTTTCGTCAAAAAAACTTCTGGCCGTACCGAAGGCGATAAGCATGCCAAAAAAGGCGGAACTTATCGTAAAAACCATATAGATGCGGTCGAGGTTTTTTTGAGCAGAGTCAACGAGGAGTGTCTGGCGGTCCTCGATTCGTGCGAGCCTGTCCGCCATCAGAGGTAATCCGGCGGGATTCGGCTCGGGCGGAGTTTCTGCGCCATTCACCGTTAACGAGGCGAAGGACACGTAGACCATGCCTATCCGCGTGCCCGCACTTATTGAGTACCTTGGAAAGTTCAAGAACCGCACTAGCGGACAGCGACGGAGGCGATGCATTGAAGTCGTCACAGGTTTTGATTCAATCGCAGCGTTTCATCCCGATAACGCTTTAGAATTCTAAAGCATGTTCACATTTCAGGGAGATGCGCGATTCAAGGCATGCGAGGTTAATGCACTCGATTTGTCAATAAGAAGATTTAACCCGCATGTATGTAATTCGGCTCAACGTGTGTTATACGTCGTCTGCGCGAATGCTGAGGTGATATCCACGCATCTTTTTCCGTGTTCATGTGCTGGGTTTACCCTAGCGTCCATCCATGATCTACAAATTCCCCCTCTGGATTCCCGGCATTGCCATCGCCGTCGCGGTGATCGCCGCCGCAGCGGGTGTGTTCTTCTGGTGGAAGCGCAGCCAATGGCTCCCGGCGGTGATCCTGTTGGCCATCGCCATGTTCGGTGGCGGCATCATCGCGCCCGGGCTGCTCATGGACCGCGTTGTTCTCGACGACACCAAACTGCAGCAGACCACCGGCTTCTGGTTTTCCCCCACGATCAAAGGCTTCAATCTTGCCGGCCTGAAATCCATCAGGATCATCAAGGTCAAAGCCATGGGCCGAAACGACCACGATCACGACGAATGGATCGCCACCATGAAAAGTGGCCGCACCGGGCAGTTGGACCCCGGCGATCTCTGGGAGAACAATGCCGAAGACATCATCGACCGCCTGAAGGCGAAAGGAATCGAAGTGATGCGGTGAACGAACTTCAAAGTCATGGGTGCCCTCGGAAAAATTCTCGCGCGTTATGCGCCGCTGTTCGCCGAGCGGGGCTTCGACAAAAAACCGGGCGAGGCAGCGGGTGCCGGTTCCTTCTTCGCTGACAATAAGGGGCGTTTTGTGTCCTACGATCGGATGAAGGGTGGAGACATCAGGTGTTTTCTCGGCATCTGCTCCAACTCAGCCATGGATTCAGAGCCGGAAATAGAGGCGGAGACGCGCTGGTGGGATACTCAACAAGCATCGACACTGGAATCCGCCGTCGCCTCGTCGTGGGAACATCTGCTTGAGTGTGGATTCCGTTTCCTCGATGACCCTCTTGAACTCACTCCCACAGAATGGCGCGAGCGATACGGCCTTCTTGTGCGCGACACCAGACTTCGCACAATGGTCATTTCGTGGCCCGCTGCATGGCACCTTAACGACGTAGTGATTCGCAGCAAACGCTGCATTCCTGGCTTCACGTCACTCGGTGCGCTGGAACTTCACCAGCGTCTAAAGGGGCATCACCACATTACCGCTGGTTCGCTTCCATTGGCAAACGCGCTGGAACTTCAGCAGGTGATCGAGGTCCACGGCTTCTCTGTCAGAATCCTCCTTCCATAGCGACATTCCGGGCCGGACGCGCGCAGATCACAAAATACACTACATTACAACGTCCTAACCGTCGTTGCGCTTATTTGCCGCCATTTTCGATTCCGAATTGGGCCGTCAATATTCTTAAAATCATTTGACACCAGGGGCCTTTAATCACCGAAGTTCCCTATGTCCATAACTGTCCCCTTGGTCTCCGGCCCCTGCCCAAAAGCGGCTCTGTTCTGCCGTCCCGTCGCAGGCCTGCCGGCTCGCCGGACGTTCCCGGCGGAGTCTCGTGTGCTGAGAAGAGCACACCCTTGCGCGGCACCTCACGTTCATCCCCGCGGGCCTGAACCCGTCCCGCGTCCCTGTCATCGCATTATTCCCTTGCTTCACAGCATTCTCATTTCCTCCGTCGGCGAACCGCTCCTCCCGCTCTCAGCACCACAATCAGAATTGTATTATTGCCTTTCCGAAATCAAACCAAATCAAGGTAAATCAAGCCTCTTTTTTGCCAAAAATCCGACTCAGCGATACTTTTTTACCTCCCCCCGCTCCCCCGGTGTCCCGCGAAATGAAACCAAATCAAGCTAAATCAAGCCCCTCTGTTCCCCGCCGGTCCACAAACTCTTTCCCTCCCCAAAATTTTAAGACACCTTGAACTTAAACATTGAAACAGTAACGGCCAGGCATAATTTCCAAGGTTCGATTCCGAGCCCGTCCCGACACCCGTTTCTCCATCCCATGTCCACTCGCCGCCCCCTCCGCCGCCAGGATGACTCTGCATTTGGGGGCGAAGGAGGGGCCGACATCGGGTCGCTGATGATGATCGTCGGAGGCGGCCTCCTCTTCCTCGCGCTGGCCACTTACACCCCGGACGACCTCGCCTCGTGGACCGGTATCAGCACGAAGGAGCCTCCGAACAATCCCGCGTCGAATTTCCTCGGTCCGTTCGGGGCCACCGTGTCCGGCTACGCCATGTTCCTCCTGGGGGGCTCCTCTTACCTGATCCCGTTCGGCCTCATGTGGCTGGGTCTCGCGCGCATCAATATGGGACTGCGACTCCTTCCGCGGCCACTGCTGGGATTCGGAATTTTTGTGCTCAGCGGCGCGGTGTTCCTCGGGTCGCAAACGTGGTGGTTCCAGGACTGGTGGAAGGAGTATAACATCCTCGGCCCCGGCGGCGGCCTTGGACATCTCGGCAAAATCTTCGCGCAGAAGACGATCAACCTCGCCGGAGCCGTCATCATTTCACTCACCGGCTACGTCGCCGGTCTCATCCTCATGACGGGCATTCGCCCGCGCGCGGTGAGCGTCATCGTGCAGCGCACCTGCATCACCGCATGGCGGCAAATCATGTTCCGCCTCAGCGGCAAGCGCCGCGCCCTGCTGCAAAAGGTTGAGGAAAAAGAAGCCGCCCAGCTCCTGTCCGAGCAAAAGAAGACCGAGCGCGAACGCCGCCGTCTCGAAAAAGAACTCCGCCGCCAGCCCGCCGTGGACGATGGCAGCGGCGCGGTCCACATTCCCCTCAATCGCTCCGGCTCGCTCGACATCGAGGCGCTGGAAGAGGAAGTCATCGCTCCTGCCAACCCGCCCGCGCCGCGCTCGCCGATTCCCGCGCTCACCACGGACGAAGACGAAGAGGACGCCCAGCCTTTGCCCGCAGCCCCCATTGAGGCTGTGCTTCCGCCGGAACCGGAGATCATCAACGGCTCGAAACGCAACGTTCCCAGCGGCGAACCGAAGCTCTCCCTCGCCGAATGGCGCAAGCAGCAGCAAAAACCGCGCGAAGAAAACGCCGCCGCTGGAGCCGCTGGCCCCGCGGGCAAGTCCATCGATTTCTCCAACTACCAGCTTCCGCCGCTGAACATCCTGCATTGGGACGAAAGCGCCGCCGATGTGAAAATCGACGAGCGCGGCCTGCGCGAAACGCAGCGCACCATCATCGGCACGCTGGCCACCTTTGGCATTCAGGTGACGCCGGGTCCCATTACGCGCGGTCCCACCATTTCGCGCTACGAAATCTATCCCAGCGAAGGCCTGCGGGTGAACAAAATCACCGCGCTGGAGGCGGACATCGCCCGCGCCACCCGCGCCGAGCGCATCAACATTCTCGCCCCCATTCCTGGCAAGGACACGGTCGGCATCGAGATTGCCAACGATGACAAGATCGCCATCCCGCTGCGCGAACTGCTCGAAGACGACACCTTCGCCCGCACCAAGGCGAAACTCCCGCTCGCCCTCGGCAAGGATGTTTACGGGAATACCATCATCGCCGACCTCGCCGCCATGCCGCACCTCCTGGTCGCAGGCGCCACTGGCTCCGGTAAGTCCGTTTGTATCAACTCCATCATCGGCAGCCTGCTCTTCCAGTTCACCCCGCAGCAGCTCCGCTTCATCATGATCGACCCCAAAGTCGTCGAGATGCAGACCTACAATGACCTCCCGCACCTCGTCGTGCCGGTCGTCACCGATCCGAAGAAAGTCATCATGGCCCTGCGCTGGGTGGTCAATGAAATGGAGCACCGCTACCGTCTCTTCGCCAACGAAGGTGTTAGGAATTTCGAGTCCTTCAACAACCGCAAGAACCGTCCGCAGGCCATCGCCGCCGCCGCGGAGAAAGCCGAAAAAGCCTCCAAGTCCAAAAACGCCGCCCGCCCCGCCAAAGCCGACAAGGACCCCACCCCATTGCTTCCTCTCTTCGATGCCACCGCTCCTGCGGAACCGCCGCCCGCTGCGCCCGCGCCGGTCGTGGAGGACGATGGCGAATATGTTTTCATGGATCTGCCCGCCGACGAACCGGAGGAAAAACTGGTCATGCACCAGGTCAGCATCGGCCCCGAGCCCGCTGCCCCGGAACAGTCCGGAGAAATCTGGGACGACAGCGCCCTCGTCGCAGAGGACAACGCCGATGAAATGGAGGAGGAGGAAGCCGGTCCGCCGGATACCATTCCCTACATTGTAGTGATCATTGATGAGCTGGCCGACCTCATGCAGACCGCCCCCGCGGACATGGAGCAGCTCATTCAGCGCATCGCCCAGAAGGCCCGCGCCGCCGGCATTCACATGATCCTCGCCACGCAGACGCCGCGCGCTGAAGTCATCACCGGCAACATCAAAGCCAACATCCCCTGCCGCATCGCCTTCCAGGTCAGCAGCGCTCTCGACAGCCGCGTCATCCTCGACACCAAGGGCGCCGAGAAACTCGTCGGCAAAGGCGACATGCTCTATCTTCCCCCTGGCACCAGCAAGCTCTGCCGCGCCCAGGGTGCCTTCGTCACCGATGACGAAATCGCCTCCCTCGTCTCCCACTGCAACGGCCAGGCCGCCCCGTCCTTCGACAAGGAAGTCCAGCAATCCCTCGGCGACGGACCAAAGGAAATCGAGGAACTCAACGACGAGGACGAAGAGGCGCTCGAACGCTGTATCGAAGTCATCATGGTGGAGCGCAAAGCCAGCACCAGTCTTCTTCAGCGCCGCCTCCGCCTCGGTTATGGCCGCGCCGCCCGCATGATGGACCTCCTCGAACAGCGCGGCTTCATTGGCCCCGGCGACGGCGCAAAGCCGCGCGAGGTCCTGATCGCGCCTGATGAAGATGACCAGGAAAACTGACTCCGAAGCATGACACGTCGCTGTTTCCTCTCTGTCGCCGTCGCTCTTCTCCTGACGCTGCCGTCACGCGCGCAGACTTCCGCGTCCGTGCTTCAGCCGTATGTGGATCGTCATGAACTCGCCGGCGCTGTCGCTCTGGTCGCGGACAAAGACAAAGTTCTTGATGTCACTTCCGTCGGTTTCTCCGACATCGCAGCCGGCAAGCCGATGACTGCGGAGACTGTTTTTTGGATCGCCTCTCAAACGAAGCCCATGACGGCCACCGCGCTCCTGATGCTGGTGGACGAAGGCAAGCTGGTGCTGGACGACCCGGTGGAGAAGCACCTTCCGGAATTCAAAGGGCACATGGTGATAGCAGAGAAGGATGCATCTCACGTGCTGCTGCGGAAACCGGTGCATCCGATTACCGTTAGGGAAGTGTTGAGCCATATGAGCGGGCTGCCGTTTAAATCGGCCATCGAGGAGCCGACTCTCGATGGTCTGCCGCTGGCGGCAGCAGTGCGCAGTTACGCCGCCGCTCCGCTGCAAACGGAACCCGGAACGCACTATCAATATTCCAATGCCGGGATCAATACCGCGGCGCGCATCATCGAGGTCATCAGCGGAATGAAGTATGAGGACTTTATGCAGAAACGGCTCTTCGATCCGCTGGGAATGAAGGACACCACGTTCTGGCCGACAGAGGAGCAGGCGAAGCGCGTGGCAAAATCCTACGGGCCGAATGCGGAAAAGACGGGGCTGAAGGAGCTGCAAATCAGCCAGCTCATCTATCCGCTGAGCGACCGCACGCACCGCTTCCCGATGCCCGCGGGCGGCCTGTTTTCCACGGCGAACGATGTCGCCCGCTTTTGCCAAATGCTGCTCAACGGCGGACAGTTCGATGGCCGCCGTTACGTTAGCGAGGCTTCGGTAAAAGAGATGAGCAGGCGGCAAACACCGGAGACTGTTAGGGAAAGCTACGGCCTCGGATTTTCGTTAGGGAGCGATTCCTTCGGCCACGGGGGCGCACAGGCGACGAATATGCAGATCCTCCCTGTGAAGGGACTCGTGCTCATCTGGATGGTGCAGCACGCGGGATTCCCCGGCGAAGGCGGCAAGAGTCAGGAGACATTCCGTCAGCAGGCGCTGGCAACTTTCGCAAAACCCTAACGATTTCAGGGCTGTTTGACCATCGGACGGAAGAAGAGGCGCGGGCCGTTCGAGGCTCCGGTGATGATGCGGTTTTGCGCAGCAGCGGGATAGGATGGCGTGTTGCCCGCGATGTCCCAGAGGGTCCATGTCAGGAAGTCGATGGTAGCTTCGATCTGCACGGAGCGGTTGGCGGGCTGCGCGAACTCGAACTGCATCATGCCGTTTTGGTCCATCGACATGGTCCATGTCCATCGGCTCAACGGGTCAGTGGGGATCGTCTGAGCCATGTATTCCTGCTGATTCGTCTGGCCGTCGTTGTCAGGGTCAGCATCCGGAGCCGCTTCCGGACCGGGAGTGGGCCCGAAGGCCTGCGTCTGCCACTGTGCGAAAGTCTGGCGCTGCGGCAGGGAGGTGATCCAGTCGGTCAGGAGTTGCTCGGACTCCGTGTCGCGCACGGTGGTCGCGAGTGGGGGCATGCGCGGCACACCGTTGCCCGCCAGACGTTTGAGCACCATGGAGTGAGCAAGGTCACCGGAGGATTTGCACCACCTGTTAGCGGGATCGGTGAAATCATTGACGAGAACTCCATCAATGAGGTTCGCAAGGTCCGTGGGCGTGGTGGACCGTGCATCCCAGTTGCCCGTGGCCGTGCCGCCAGGTTGATGGCACTGCGCGCAGTTGACCGCAAGATAGGAGCGCACGCGCCACTCCAGAGAGGCGCTGCTGTCGGAGGCAGGAGACAAGGCGGGCAACGTATTCACCGAGGCGGGTGCGGTGGCGGCCGTAAAGTAGCTGGCGGCGGCTCCGCCCCCATCCTTCGCATCCCGGAGAGCCGCGATTTGGTTTAGTGTCTGCGCTCCATAGAGACGGCTGCGGTTTAACTGAGGTGTATTGAAACTCAGGGCAAAGCCGGCCACGGACGAGTGGCAGATGCGGCAATCAGTGCGGCTGGGAAAACGCCAAGACTGATTCACCGGAGAGCCGTCAGCCGTCACGTTCAGTGTGGCGCTCGCACCCTCGTCAGCGACGAGCGTGGCATCCGTCTGTGCGCCGCTCGGAATGTTATTCCACCGGTAACTCAAGCCGTAAACGTCGGAGGCCGTCTTCACCAGGATGCGCGTTTCCACTTTGCGGCGCGTCCCGGGATTTCCCCGCTCCAGTTCCATATCGAAGTGTTTGATCCACACCGCGCCGGTGGGGAATGTCCAGTTTCCATTCGCGCTGTAGCCGATTTTGTCGGCGATATTCTTGATGGAAAACCAGCGGGATTTGACAGCATGATCGCTCCAGAACGAAACGTTAGGCTCGTAGCCGACGACGCCGGCATTGGGCGTCAACGTGGTCACGTCTGAGAACACGCCGGTAGCGGAGAGGGTGGCAGGAGGCTGGGTGCCGCTGGTAGTGCCGCGAACGAGGCGGCGGATGGTCCCGGTGCCCTGATTCCGGCAAAAGAGAGCGTCGTCATTGCGCGGGTCATAGCCCCAGCCCGATATGTTGCTGAGATTGCCCACGTCATTGGCAATGCGCGCACCGGTCCACGTGCCGTTGGCATTTTCGGTAAGCGCGACGAAGACCCCATTATAGTAGTCGCAGAAAAGGTACTTTCCGTAAAGTTCCGGCAACCGGTCGCCGCGATAGACCACTCCGCCGGTAATGGAGGAGCCGCTGATGATGGCGTCATTCCCACTGTCTCCGGCACCATTGTGATCATATTCGAAGATGGGATCCGTCGGTTGATAAACCCCTGGTGTGGACGGTGGCGATGGCATCGCGGCGTTGGGGGTGTGGGCATGTTTTCCCTCACGCCAGCTCCACCCGCCGTTCATTCCTTTGGTGACGATGCTAACCTCTTCAAAATTATCCTGACCCACATCCGCCACAAAAAGGCGTCCGGTCAGAGAATCGAAACTCATTCGCCATGGATTGCGGTAGCCGATCGAATACCACTCCGTGCGGATGGCTGTTTTGGGAAAAGTGAATCCGTTATAACTGGCATTTCCGGTGCCTTCGGCGAGAGCCACGAAGGGATTGTCCGCTGGAATGCGGTAGCTGCCTGCGGTGATGGCGCTGTCACCGACGGTGGCAGTGCTGCTTTCATCGTGCGGGTTGGGCGCAAGGGAGTCCGGCCTGTTGTCCACATCGATTCTCAGGACGCCTCCGAGAAAATCCTTGGCGATACGCCGGGCATTGTCAGAGCCATCGTATTGCGCGCCTTCGTCTCCCACCGATATATAGAGATAACCGTCCGGACCAAAGGCCATGTCACCGCCATTGTGATTGTCCTGCTGGTCGCGCTGCGTGATCAGCGGAGATTCAGTCGCCGGGTCAGCCGCAGTGGCAGCATTGTAGTCCCCGGCAGTGCCCGTTGCCTTGAAGCGGGCGATCCGCTGAAATGTTTGGCTGTTGATCCGCAGGCTGTAGAAAAGATAGAAGAAGCCGTTTTGGTTGAATTGCGGATGCACCGCCATGGAGAGCAGGCCGCATTCAGAACTGGTAGTGAGAGGGCGTGTTTGAGCCGTGAGGAAGGCCGACAAATTCATGAACGTCGATTTGGCCATCGTGTCCATGTTCACCAATTGGATGGTGCCGCCCCGCTCGAGGACGAAGAGGCGGTTCGTCACTCCCGGCATTGAGGCGATATCGATCGGTGTGTTGAAGGTCAGCGTTCCAAGAGCGTTCTCAGAGGTGAACGTACTCGCGGATGGGAGGGCTGCGGGCAGATTGATCGTCGTGTTGGGAACACGAGTGAGCTGGGCGTGCGCGGTGAGGGCTCCGGCGGCGGCAAACACCAGGACGGTGCGGAGAAGTTTCATGGTCGGTCGCAAGGTTGGGCGGACTGTCGTCTTTTTTTCGCAGGACGCAAAGACCATCGCGCTTTGCAATGCGCGTGCCGCATCTAAAGCCATCAAATGAAAATTAAATGAAGCATTGGGCCGACTTCTCGTTTTTCCATTCGCGTTGGGGCGCAGAATGTGCTGATTGACGGCCCCCCTTTTCCACAAATCATGAGTAATCCGACACACACCGCTCCTGCCTTCAATCGCAAAAACCCCTGCATGGCCCGCCTCAAGCGCGCCGTGAAGCTCTCGAAGGATGGATCGCCGAAGGATACGCGTCATTTTGAAATCGACCTTTGTGGAAGCGGCATGACGTTTGAGCCCGGGGATTCGCTGGCCGTGCTGCCGACGAACTGTCCTGATCTGGTAAACGATGTGCTCGCCGCCCTGGGCCACACGGGCGAAGAAAGCGTGGTCGATCTCGATGGAAGAGCAGTGACGCTGCGCGAGGCGCTGACGACATCCTGCGCCATTACGATTCCTGACAAAAAGCTCCTCGCGGCCGTCGCGGAACGCGCTCCGGGAACTGAGGCCGATGAACTCAAGGCTCTCCTGACTCCCGAGCGAAAAGACGACCTGAATGCCCATCTCTACGGGCGGGAAGTCATTGATTTTCTGCTTCAGTTTCCGGCTGCCAAATTTACGCCGCAGGAATTTGTGAGCGTTAACAAAAAAGTGCAGATTCGCCTCTACTCCATCAGCAGCAGTCTGCGGGCGGAACCGGATCAAGTGCATCTGACGGTGGCGACGGTGCGCTACAACACTTTTGGCCGGGCAAGAAAAGGCGTGGCCTCCACGTTCCTTGCAGAGCGGGTGACTCAGGGAGAGACCCTCATTCCCACTTTCATCAATCCTGGCAAGGGCTTCCGCATGCCGGCGCCTGAGGAGGACACGCCCATCATCATGTGCGGTCCGGGCACGGGCATCGCGCCGTTTCGCGCCTTTCTTCAGGAGCGCAGGGTCACAGGCGCGAAGGGCAAGGCATGGCTCTTCTTTGGTGAAGTCAGCGCAAGGACGGATTATTTCTATGAGGAGGAGTGGGCGAATTACCTGAAGGATGGCGTTCTGACACGTCTCGATACCGCCTTCAGCCGCGATCAGGACGAGAAAATCTACGTGCAGCATCGCATTGAGCAGGCGGCGGACGAGGTTTGGAAATGGCTGGAGGAAGGCGCTATTTTCTATGTTTGCGGCGACGCGAGCCGCATGGCTACCGACGTGGACCGCGCTCTCCACAAGGTGATTGAAATCGCCGGGGGACGCACGCCTGAGCAGGCCGCGGAATACGTCAGCCAAATGAAGACGGATAAACGCTACCGGCGGGATGTCTATTAAGCGGCGAGGATTGCCTCCGCCGCACGGCCATAGGCACCATCGCCCGCCAGCGTATCCACGATGTTCCGCAACTCTGCGGCCAGCGCGGCGCGAGCCGTGGTGTTGTCACTCAGCCGCAACAATTCGGCGGCAATTTTCTTTCCGGTGCAATCGCCCTGCAAAAGCTCCTTCACCACTTCCCTGCCCGCGAGGATATTGATGATGCCGAGATACGGCACGCGAATGAGCATCCGCCCGGCCACGTAGGTGCCAGGGCTCACCTTATAAATAAGGCAGTAAGGCAGTTCGTGGATGGCGGCCTCCAGTGTGGCAGTACCACTGGCCACCGCGCCGCAGGACACCTTTTGCATCAGCGTGTGAACGGTGCCGGTTTCGATTGTTAGGTCCGCGAGCGGATTCTCCGCAAGCATGCCGCGCATGATGACGGCCAGCTTTTCAGACGCAGCACTGGCCACAAATTTCAGCGCGGGACGCTCCGCCTTCATGCGCCGCGCCGCATCGATGAGAGCCGGAAAGTGTTTAGCAATCTCCCGGCGGCGGCTGCCTGGGAAGAGCCCTATCAAGTCCGGTTCACGCTGGAGATGCAAGCTGCGCCTGCGGTGATACTCGACCAGCGGGTGACCGCCGAAGATCGTGTGCAGCCCGGAGTTTTCGTAGAGGTCCTTCTCAAATGGAAAGATGCAGATCATGAGGTCCAGCCAGCGGCCCATCTTTGGAATGCGCCCGCGGTGCCATGCCCAGACCTGCGGGCTGATGTAGTAGATGATCTTTCCTTTGAACCCCCGCTGCCGCAGCGTTTTTGCCAGCCGGAGATTGAAGCCCGGATAATCGATGAGCACCACGGCATCCGGCTGCAGGCTGTCGATCCGCTGGAGGGTTTCGGTAAACTTTCGTCGAAACCAGCCATACTTCTTCAGTACCTCCACGAGACCGACTACGCCCGCCTCCTCCACCCAATCCGGGATGTCAGGACTCAGCGCGTGCATCTCTGCACCGCCGAGTCCGTGAAACTCGATGCCGGGTTCGCGCGCGCGAAGTTCCTCCATCACGCCGGCGCCGTGGCGGTCGCCGCTGCGTTCACCGGAGAGGAGGAATAACCGCATGTTAATGCACTAGTTTGTTCAGCGCGTACTCAATGATGCCCTCCGCTCCCAGTTCCTTGAGCTGTGGAATGATTTCCCTGACAACACTTTCGTCGATCACCGTCTCCACGCTGAGCCAGTCTTCGTCTGTCAGATGAGCGATAGTGGGGCGGCGAAGACTTGGCAGGGAGGCCACCAGTTTGCCGAGTTGCGACTTAGGCAGGTTCATTTTGAGGCCTACCTTTCCGCGCGCATCGAGAGCGCCTTTGATGAGCAGAGCAAGCCGGCGGATTTTGGCGCTCTTCCATTCGTCCGCCATGGCGGCATGGCTGGCGATGAGCTGCGGATAACTCTCCATCAGCGTCTCCACGATGCGCAATTTGTTCGCCCGAAGCGACGCTCCCGTCTCCGTGATGTCCACGATGGCATCGACCAGTTCCGGCACCTTCACCTCCGTGGCGCCCCACGAAAACTCCACCTCCGCGGTGACGCCCCTCTCTTTCAAATAATGCTGCGTCAAACCCACCGCTTCCGTGGCGATGCGCTTGCCTTCCAGATCCTTCACCGTTTTGACCGGCGAATCCTCCGGCACCACCAGCACCCAGCGCGTCGGTTTCGCGGTGGATCGTGAATAAGGCAGTTCACAAATGGCTTGCACATCCGCGCCGTTTTCGACCACCCAGTCCCGGCCGGTGATGCCTGCATCCAGGAAACCGTGATCGACATAGCGGCCGATCTCCTGAGCGCGCAAAAGACGCACTTCGAGTTCCGCGTCATCCACCGCCGGGCGGTAACTGCGGCTCGCGCCCTGAATGCTGAAGCCCGCGCGCTCCATGAGAGCGAGCGTAGGTTCCTGAAGGCTGCCGCTGGGCAGACCGAGTTTGAGTTTCCTGGGGTCGGGCATGGAGTGTAGTGGAGAAAAGGGGCGCGCACTCTCCCGGACGCCAGCCGGAAATCAAGTTGCATTCCGGCTTTCCGCCTGCAGACGAAATAAAAGCCCGGCCTCGAGAACGGGGCCGGGCTTTGGGACCGTTGTTGGCAACGGTGGCCTGGTCGAAATTACAGACCTTTCTTAATGGCGCTGGAAGCCACGAAGCGGACGCTTTTGGAGGCTTTGATGGTCATCGCGGCGCCGGTCTTCGGATTGCGGCCTTTGCGGGCCTTGCGGGCGGCGACCTTGAAGGTGCCGAATCCGATGAGCTGGACATTCTTATCTTTCTTCACGCCTTTGACGATGCAGTCGAGTACGGCGGTGAGGGCGTCGCTGGCGGCTTTCTTGGTCGCGTCTTTGCCAAGGGTTTTTTGTATCGCGTCGATGAGTTCGGCTTTATTCATGATGTCGTTGGTGTGGAGTTAAGTGGTGGACTCGCGTGGAGGAACGCTTACCAGTGGCTCATCTGTAAAGATTCCAGCAATTAGTGTCAAATCTTTGCGCCTGATTTTGTTATAAAAATAATCCACCCTCCGAAAGAAACTTTTTAAAATTCACCATGAGTCAGCCCCCTGAATTTCTTCTCCGTCAGCCCTCCATTCACCCCTCTGCGTTCATTGCTCCTAACGCTATCGTCCTCGGTGATGTGACGATCGGCAAAGATGCCAGTGTCTGGTATAACACAGTGCTGCGCGGCGACATCAACCGCATCGAAATCGGTGAGGGTTCTAACATCCAGGATGGATCGGTGCTGCATCTCACGGCCGAGCTCGGATGCTTCATCGGCAGTTATGTGACGGTGGGACACATGGCGATGCTGCACGCCTGCACGATCGGCGATGAGTGTTTGATAGGAATGGGCTCCATCGTTTTGGACGGGGCGGAGATCGGGGAGCGCTGCATCATCGGTGCAGGCGCGCTGGTGACGCAGGGAAAGAAAATCCCGCCCGGCAGCATGGTGCTGGGCTCACCGGCAAAAGTGGTTAGGAATCTGACAGAGGATGAGCTCTCCGGCCTGCGTGAATGGGCGGCGCGTTATGTGAGGCTTATTCCTCACTATCATACGCTGGGTTTGTCAGGGTATCGACCGCCTTTGGCGTAAACAGCTTAACGGGTACTCCACGAAGTGCCGGTCCACCTGACGACAGTGACCGGCGCGAGTCCCGCTCCGCGGCGGTCATACCCTGTGACCGTTTTGTCTGCGGGATCAATGCGCCACACCGCGTGCGGAGCAGGCCTGACGGGCGATTCTTTGTAAACGAAGCGTTGATGCTCCAGCAGATGCAGCCGCGGCGGAGCGCTCACGTCATCTCCCGGCAGGATAACCACGGCAAGCCCACCGTTTCCGTCCGGCGAAGGAACGTGCAGCATTTCCATACCCAGCAGGATCCTGCCGCGTTTGGTGGAGGTACCGGCAAGCGAAAGGTGCCCGCTAGCGGTCATAACCTTCGATGACGGGAGGCTGCGGCGGCTGGCTTTCAGCCACCGGGCGCGCTGGATGGTGCTGAGGCCGCCGGCATATTCCGCAGGCATTCGGAGAAAATGCCGCACTACCGGTGCATGGTGACGGCAACTGCTCAGCAGCACCGCGCAGCAAAACAGAGCCGCAAGCGTCGCGGAAAGACGCGGATGAGTGGTCTGTTTCATGGGGCATTATCCGGCCCGCCATTTGGGGTGTCAAACACCGGCTTACTCCGCCAGCTTCACATGGACTTCAGCACGCTCGAAATCCTGTGCCGTCAGCAGAGACCGTGGTTTGAATCCGGTGACGAGGCCGATGAAGGATTCAGGGAAGACCTCGAGGCGCGTGTTATACGCCGTGGCAATGTCATTGAAGTAGGCGCGCGCGAGGGCGATGCGCTGTTCGGTTTCGACGATCTGCTTCTGAAGGTTCAGGAAGGCCGCCTGCGTCTTGAGCACCGGGTAACTTTCCCCCAGAGCGACAACGGTGCGCGCGATGCCGTGGAAATCCGGGCCGGACTGACCAGGCGGGGTGGCGCTTTCCTGCGTGCGCATGGAGGTGACGGCCGTCTGCACGTCCATTTCGTGGGAGCGCAGGCCTTCCACGCAGGCGACCAGTTGAGGGATGAGATCATGACGGCGCTTGAGTTCCACGTCCATCTGTGACCAGCCCTGACGCACGCGGTTCCGGGTATCGACGAGGCTGTTAAAAACCATCCAAACCCATGTCAGGCACCATACACCCGAATAGATGCCTGCGCAGAGAGCCACCGCCGTCCATTTCTCCACACGCGTAAGTCCGATACCGATCGCAAACAGCAACCCAAAGATGCCCCATGCCCATAGAGCGAACCGGTATCGCTTGAGGACAATCTCTTCGGTATGCGTGCTGATCAGGAAAAGCGGTGAGCCTTTTTCCTTTGCGATCTCCGGAGCAACGATGTCCGCCCGCTCCCGCGCACGGCCCACAATATACACATCGCCGTGCAGAAGGATACCGGTCTCGTTAAATGAGCGCGAATGGGTGCTATTGGATACCGCACCCGCAGGCCCCTTGCCATAATAAAGCGGATCACTGCGGCCACAGGTGTGCGAGAAAAGCGTGGCCGGCAGCAGGTCCGCACCCTCGGGGTTAATCAGGATTACACCCGTTTCGTCCTGCAAATAAAAAGGATCGCTCTGGCCACCGCTGGCAACGGTGGTGCTCCCGCTTTCAGTGCGGGTGCGGCGCTGCGTCTTGCCATCCGAATCGGTATAGGTTTCCTCTACTTCGCGCTGCCAGCTTTCGGAAATATTCCACGAATAAAGCACGCATTTCTTTTCACTCAGAAATGAAATGTGCGGGG
The DNA here is from genome assembly GCA_035550135.1 of Verrucomicrobiales bacterium. GTDB lineage: Bacteria > Verrucomicrobiota > Verrucomicrobiia > Verrucomicrobiales > V1-33 > V1-33. Next base: position 11,497 of record DASZQB010000008.1, on the reverse strand, counting down.
ATTCGCTCTCGGCAGTGCCCTTGAGTTCCACCAGCCCTATGAAGACGCCCTGCACCTGGGATGTTGGCAGCGCGGTAAGCAGACGCCGGCGCCGGTTGGCCCGGTGGCTCAGGTAGAGACCGAGCCATGACAACAGTCCCAGGCCAATCTGAAGAAACGTCATTCCATCCATGCGCCGGCGGGTCTTTCAATTCTCCACGCAGCAGGGGCAGTCGCTCACCCAATGGTTGGGCCCGATTTCGCGCAGTCCCAGTTCACGTCCGATGCTCTCCTGGTAACGCGGCGCTTTCATCCGGTGGCCGAAAGCACAGCCTGGCGGGGGATTGATAGGGCTGGGCACATCGCCTGCAGGCAGTGAACGCTGCGGACGCACGGAGGGATCAGGCTTCGGGATCGCGCTCAACAGCGTCTTCGTGTAGGCATGCCGGGGAGCGGTGGTAATGACGGCGGACGACCCGAGTTCCACGATCTTCCCCAGATACATGATCGCGATGCGGTCGGAAATGTGCCTCACCACGGCAAGATTGTGAGAGATGAACAAATAACTCATCCCGAACTCGCGTTGAAGATCGAGCATCAGATTGAGCACCTGACTTTGCACCGAGACGTCCAGAGCACTCACGGGTTCGTCGCAAACGATCAATTGAGGCTGCAGCGCGAGTGCCCGTGCAATACCGATGCGCTGACGCTGGCCGCCGCTGAACTCGAAGGGGAACTTCCCCGCCGCACTGGCAGGCAGTCCCACCTTGTGCAGCAGCGCGGCGACGCGTTCCCCGCGTTCGCCAGGAGGGCAGGTTTGGTGAATGATGAAAGGCTCCTCAAGAATCGCGCCCACCGTCATGCGCGGATTCAGCGACTCCGCAGGATCCTGGAAAATCATCTGCATCTCGCGGCTCATGAGACCAGGGCGGCTCCCGGCGATTTCCTGTCCCTCGAATCGAATGGATCCAGCCACTGGCTTGTTAAGTCCCACGATGGTTTTCCCAAGCGTAGTCTTACCGCAGCCGCTCTCGCCGATCAGCCCGAGCGTTTCGCCTTTGCCGACGCTCAGTGAAACCCCGTCCACCGCCCGGCAGGAGGCTACGGTGCGATTGAGCACGCCTCCTTTGACAGGAAAATAAACGCGCAGACCGGAGATTTGCAGAAGAGACATGGTGTGAAAAGGCTGGCTTCGCTGAAAGCCGGCTCCAAGGGAAACACCAAAAATCAAAAATCAAACCTCAATGTGGCGTGTTCCGAACGCCTTTGGAAAAGTTGACGACTCGCGCGTATCTGTTTCGACTCCTTCTCCAATGAAAACCGAACCCGACAGCGCGGGCGAAACGCCAGACCTCCCGTGGACGGTTTACGTGGACGACAACTTCCACTACATGGATGAGAGCGAGCGGGTGGCGCGCGGGCGCTTTGCGACGCTGGAGGAAGCCATCGCCGAATGCATCGCCTTCACGCGCAGCAGTGTGGAGGAAAATGGAGATGCCTACTGGAATTTCGGAGATGATCCGTGGGTGATGCCGCGGCCTGAGCCGGAGGTCCTTGCTGCGGCGCTGGCCGCACATCCGGAGTGGCCCCGGGAGGCTTTTGCCAACGGATATTTCTCGGCTAAAACGTACGCCAGTCTGCTGGTAGATGGAAAATGTCAGGACGACTGGACCCGGCCGCGGAGGCAGGAATAAGCGGGGGTTTGACAACACTGCCTCCGGTATATCAGAATTAGTCATGCGCCCTCGTCCCCTTTGCTTCGCCATTTTGTTATTGACCGTATTCCGATCGGCATTTGCCGGGCCGGTGTATGAACGAGTGGCTACGTTTCAACTGCGGGGAGCCGCTCCCGGGAACGGGCGGCTTTGTGCGGGTCCGGGCGGGTATTACTGGGGCGTAACGCAACTGGGAGGAATGAACTACAACGGGACGATATATAAAGTCAAAGCGGACGGGACAGGCATGCGGATCGTCGCACTGCTCCCTCAGGAGCAGGAAACTTACGTCAGGGAGGACGAACTCACCTGCGACGGCGAGGGTTTCCTTTGGGGTGTCCTCGGCAGCACGGACCTGTCCGACGGCGGGATCTATAAGGTAAATGCAGCCACGGGCGAACTCACCACCATGGTCCGCTTCACGGGTGACACCGGCGCGCGACTGGGCAAAGATCCCCGGGATCGGCTGGTAATGGACAACGCGCATAACCTCTGGGGAGTTACCCGGTTTGGCGGGCTTTCGGGATACGGAACGATCTATAAAATAAACATCCGGACCGGGCAGTTCACCACTGTGGTGCAATTCACCGGCTCCACTGGGACCGCACCCGGAAGCGATCCCTCTGCGCCACTCGTGGACGACGGTGCCGGCTATTTCTGGGGTACTTCCAGTGCCGGCGGAGCAGACGGCAGGGGAAACGTTTTCAAGATCCACAAAGTCACCGGTGTCATGACCGAAGTGGCCCACTTCGTCAGCGGCGGCGGCTCTTCGCCTCAGGGTCTCGATGTGCGGGAGGGCGACTATTTCTGGGGTACCGCCGCCGGCGGCGGCGCCGGAAGCAACGGGACGGTTTTCAAAATGAATATCAATACGGGAGTTCTCACGACAGTGATCGAATTTACCGGCAGTGCCGGTGCCCGCCCGGGATTCATACCCTCCGGCCAACTGGCCAGCGGCGGTCCAGGGAGTATCATTGGCACCACTCTGTATGGCGGTGCGAGCGACAACGGAACGCTGTACCGGGTGAACACGGTGACCGGAGCGCATACCCTGCTGGCTGAATTCACCGGCTCCGCCGGCGCATATCCGGGCACCCGCCCGGACTCCGTTCTGCTGAATGATGGCGCAGGCTCGGTGTGGGGAGTAACCTCCGTCAGTGGGGAGGACTTTGACTATGGTGCGTTCTTCCGGGTCAACACAGCGAGCGGGACAGTTACCGTCACCCGGTTCACTGGTTCGGAGGGGAACGTTAAGGGCGCAGAACCTCTGGCGGGAGTCCTCGATGCCGGAAACGGCGTCCTTCTTGGGACCACCTCAAAGGGCGGCACTGATTATGCCGGCACGGTCTTCAGTTTGAACCGCGCGTCCGGTGCCCTAACTACCATCGCTAACTTTGACCGCTTCGATTCCAACCTCAGCGGCTATTATCCGATAGGCGGACTCACCGCCGACGCGGGCGGCACGCTGTGGGGTGTCACGGCTGGAGGCCAAAACAACAGCGTCAGGGGCACGGTTTTCAAATTCAATCCGGCGACCAATGCGCTCTCGACACCCTACCAATTCACCAGCGCCGATCCATTCGCGGATATCGGTGAAAACCCCGGCGCCGGCCTCGTCTTTGACTCGGGTTTTCTGTGGGGAACCACGCTCGAAGGCGGGGACTCCTTTTGGGGAACGGTTTTCAAAATTTCGGCGTCCACCAATGCGGTGACATGGGTGTCGCATTTCGATTACTGGGCCCGGAATCCGGGATCGCCTTTGGTAAAAGACAACTTCGGCAATTTCTTCGGCATCACCGGACGCGGCGGGGCCAATGAAGGCGGCACCATCTTCAAGGTGAAGGCATCGAACGGGGAACTTACCCACATCGCTGACATGCCGACCTCCAATTCCATTTCCCGTTCCGCACTGGTCGTGGATTCTCTCGGCTACCTTTGGGGCACTACGGCGGGCGGCGGGGCCGCAGATTATGGCACCATTTTCTACGTGCATCCCACTCTGGGACAGATCTACCCGGTGGTGGAATTCACTGGCGCTGATGGCCCTAACAGGTGCCTATCCGGTCGGTGGACTGGTTAGAGACGCGGACGGCAATTTCTGGGGGACGACGAGTGGAGGCGGCGCCTCAAACTATGGTACGGTGTTCAAGCTGGATTCGTCGGGAACGCTAACGACGGTGGCGGAGTTCACCGGCTCGTCGGGCATTCTCAAGGGATCCAACCCGGAGGCCACTCTCGTCGCGGACGCCTCAGGCATCCTTTGGGGTTCCACCAGCGGGGGACTTTCAGGCGGATATGGAACGATTTTCAAAGTGGATCCCGTTTCCGGCACTGCGAAACATGTTCTCGAATTCACCGGACCGGAAGGGCCGAATTATGGCGGCGCGCCTGACAAATCGCCGCTTTATGCGCACAGCGATGGCCATCTTTACGGCACCACCACCGATGATCCCTACGCGTCGCTGTGGCAGGGCGCGGGAACGATTTTTCGGCTCCATTTTGGTCCCTCGGTGGAAACTCTGGGTGCCGATGCCGGTTCTTCGACCCGGCTGTATGGCACAGTGAAACCCAATGGCGAAATTACCTCTCCTTTTGCCACCGCTTCCTTTGAATGGGGCACCAGTGCGCTTCTGCCCACCTTCGAAACCGTCAGCGCAGGGATCGCCACCCCTAACAACAACGCTGTCAGCGCCACGCTGACAGGGTTGACGCCGGGAACGGTTTATTACTATCGCGTCGTTGCGAAAACGGATGAAAACCCCAACCCCCAGCGGGGAGCGATCATGAGTTTCACCGCGCAAAACTCGAGTCCGCTGGATACCTGGCGTCAGACTTGGTTTGGCTCGTCCTCCAACACCGGGAAAGCCGCAGACCTCGCCGACTACGACGATGATGGGCTGAGCAATCTCCTGGAATTCGCCTTCGGACAAAATCCGACGCTGTCCGCTTCGAGGCAGTTGCCCGGGGCCAGCGTGAATGGCACATCCGTTGAGATTACTTTCACCCAACCGGAGGGTGTAAGCGGCATCGTCTATACCGCGGAATGGAGCCCTTCCCTCTTGCCGAACAATTGGACGCCCGTGCCGGATACCGGTGCCGGTTCCATGCACACTTTTGTCACCTCCATGGCAGGCCGCGAGAACGTCTTCATGCGTTTGGTGGTGTCAGTGCAGCCGCAGTAGCGGCACAACCATGGATTCCGCGCCGAAGGCGTGGAGATATTGGATTGAGAGGCCTTTTAATCCCTCAGGCTCAAGCGGTTACCTGTTTCCGAAAGGAAAACGAAACAATGCGCAAAAATGCGACATTTAAGGTTTGCGGAAAAACGGGCATCAGTTATAATTACCAGACTTTTCAAGTTTTCCGGCATTTCTGCCTACGATCATGCCAGATCCAACCCCCACCGCGCAACCAAAAAAGGCCTCCCGCCTGGCCTTGGCGGCTCTTCTTTACTTTGCGAGCCGGCTTGCGGTAGTGACGTTTGTCTTCGCGATCCCGGTGCTTTACTTCCTTCGGGGGCAGGTGGAAGTGGTGGTGCTGGTTGGTGGAGTGGCGGTGGCGGGAGGTTTGCTCGCCGCTTACTACCTGGTCGCGAATCGACAGTATTGCGCGGCCTGCACGAGTCCGGTGCTGGTGGACAATGGAAACCAGAAGCACCCGTATTCAAGGCGACTGGCAGGGTTGAGCCACCGGGCTCAGGTGGCGTGGGATATCCTTTTCAAGCCGAGTTACCAGTGCATGTACTGCAATGCGCGGTGCAGTTGCAGGAAGAGCGGCGGATCACCGCGGCCGGGGCAGCGCGGGGCTCCTTTGTTCCAGCCGGTGCATCCTGCCCAAACGGCCTCACGTCCGGACGCGGAAGCTGATGGTAACGAGGTTTTCCGCGCCGCGGAGAATCCTCCGGCGGCGGAAGAGTCCGCCGTCGTGGAAAAGGTGGTCACGCCTTCATTTTCGGCGGCAAAGATATTCCCCGGCGAGCGGACAATGCCGGTATCGCTGCCTCCCCGTGCAGCTCCGTCGCAGGATTTGAGTCCGGCCGACAACTCCGACCGTGATCGGGAAGCCGATCGCGATAAATCCCCGATCCCGCCACTTCTCCGCGCCCCGGCCTCCTCCTCCCCGATGCCGTGGGCCAAACCTGACACCGCGGCCGTCCCGGCCAATGCTCCGACTATGAACCGCCCATCCAATGACCCCGCGGCTGCTCCCGGGCCGAATCCGTTTCTTCCTGCGTCCGGGGCGGCTCCCCCGCCGGCCAGTCCATTCCTTCCGGTCGCACCTCCACCCGTTCCACGGCCTTCGGTGGAGCCAGCTCCGCCGGCCTCCGTCGAATTGCCTGCCATCCCGGCTTCCGGCTCTTCTGCTGAGGGGACTCCTCCATGGACTCTGCCGGCACCACCAGTCGGTGCGGAGTCACCCGTGCTGCCCGCCAAGGGGGGAACCCCGCTGCCAATTACGGCTCCCGTACTGCTTCGCGCGCCGCGGCCGATGCCTGCGGCTCCCACCGCCACGGCCGGCCTTCTAAAAGAGGTGATCACTGCGCTGGAAGAAGGCCACCGCTCACTGGACAACGCCTTTAAGAATCTTATCGAGAAGCTGGAGATACGCCTCAACGCCTCAGCCCCGGGCCGCACACTTCCTGAAATCGAGCCCGCGCCGGCACAGACGGTGAAGACCTCTCTCCCCGAACCGCCAGCCCTGGAGGAATCGCCGTTCTCGGTGCCGAGGCCTTCGGGACAGACGGCACCGCTGAAGCTTCCCCCGGTTGCCCCGGTATTGGCTGCCGGAACTCCCGCGGCAGGAGAAGTGTCACTTCCTCCCATGCTCCGCCGGAAATTCCAGCGCCCGGAGGGAGCAGTGGCGCAACAACTGAGCAACGCCCTGAGCGAAGTATTCGAGACCCCCGGAACGCTGCCGGCCACCGCTGATAACAAGCAAGCGAACGGACCTGTTCCCGCAAGGGCTGCCACGACGCCGGTGCCTCTTCCGTTTAAAGTCGCAGCGGCGACGGCACCCGTACCGGTTTCCACTCCTGACAAGTCTGCGGCTGAGCCGCTCCCTGCAAGGATTGCCACCACGCCGGTTCCTCTTCCATTCAAGGCCACAGCCCCAACTGCGCCGGTTCCTGTCCCGCCTGCATCCGCCACCGGACCGGTTCCTGTCAAGGCAGCGGCGGCGACTGCGCCGGTGCCTCCATGGCGTCCGCCGGTTCTTACTCCGCCGGACTCCGCTGATGCCGCCTCGTCGCCCTTTGCGATTTCAGATGGACCTCTGACAGGTCCCGCCGGAGAACCATCGGCACCCGCACCATTTACCTTCTTAAAGAGCAACGGCGACTCCTTCGCTCCCGAGGTGGACTCCAGCCCCCTAACCGATCCGCTCGATGATACCATCCTGCCCTGGATGCAGCCATCCAGAGGACGGAATTGACCCTGACCGCGCTTTTTCCCTGCCATGAAATCCCTGCGTTGCCTAACATTCCGTCTGATTGCCGGATTCGTGGCGATAGCCTGTCTGCCTGCCGCCACTGCGCAAAGCGGAACCGAATTGCTTCTGCCATTTCCCTCTGATGCGGCGACGGACGCCCCTGCCGCCACCCAGGCAGCGGCTCCCGCACGCACAGATGTTACCGGACGGGAACGCAAAGAGGGAGACAACGCGCGCGCCCTGGAACTGGCGGAAACATTTATCCGCCGTCAACAGATGGAGGTGTCAAACAGCGTCCCGCTGCGGGCCGCGCCCACGAGAGTCCCTCTGCGTTCCGCACCATCCGGCTCCAAAACGCCGCCCGTCATTGCCACGCACACGAATGAGGCCAATGCTCCCGAATCGTCGGGACCATCGAGTGAGTTGCTGCCGCTTCCAGGCGATGACGCGCCCGGGCAGCCGCTGGAATCCCTTTTGCCGGACCCTTCCGCCATTCTTCCCGGCGGCGGTGGAACGCCGGAAACACCCCTCCCTAACGAATCAGAGGATGGGGTGCCCCGTGATGATCTCGCCCCGGCGCCATCCTATGGCGGCGTGGAGGACCAGGACCGCCGCGGGCCGGTATTCCGGGTCAGCGGAGCAGATGCTTTCAAACTGGCGCGGGCGCGTGGATTTAAATTCACTCCCGCCAACGGCATCGGTGTTCGCGATGGCGCTCATACGGCGGCCTCTCAGTTTCCCAATGTCCTGACAAGTGAGGTGCATGGAACGCGCATGTCGCAACTGCGCCCGCCCGCAGCGTGGGCGGTGACCGAGACGAGCAACACCTTCTTTATGTTCTGTGACGCGCGCTATAACGCGGTGCGCCTCGCCCCCGGCTGGCGCATCCGGGGCATCAAACTGGATGGACCCAACTGGCGCTGGGTGGCCTGCCCGCGCAGCGGTGCGAACACAGCGAGTTTTTCCATTCGCATCTACGCCTACAAAAATCAGCAAACGGCCACCGCCGTCCAACTCGCGGGCCTCACTCTGGAGGGTCCCGACGGCGCCACGGACTGGCGCGAGGCATTCCCTTCCCTGAACGGCAAGGGCCTGCTGCCCCCCTCCCAGCCGGCTGGCCATGACGAGCCGGAGGCGCTGGTCAAAACACGATCCAAAGGCAGCGACGCACTCGAGACAGCGGCGAAATCCTCCTCCAAAGCCGCCGAGCCTCCCCTGCCCCAATAAGGCAGAGGATCTATTCTGACAGGTATTTCTCCAGCATCAGCAATCCGGTGCGGCCAGCGATCTCGATGCTTTCAGGATTGAGTTTGTCGAAAGTGTCGGCGGAGGTATGCCAGTAGTTTTTGTCGCGGTAGCTGTTGAGATCGATGAAGTCGATGACTTCCATGCCGAGCCAGCTTAGCGGCACATGATCGTCGATGACGATTTCGCCGAGGCTGAAATGATTGGCGAAGCCGAGCTCAGCGGCGGCCTGCTGCGCAAAGCCATTGAGGCGCGCGGAGGCGTTGACGGGAAGTTCGACCTCCAGTTTGTCGTCGCCAATCATATCAAAGACCACGCCGTATTTCGGACAATGCCCGGCGGGAACGGTGCGGAGTTGTTTGGCGTAATAGCGGCTGCCATAGAGGCCGTCAAAGCGGGTGTCATTGAATCCGCGGGCCTCGGTGAATTCCGATACGGCCTCCTCGCCGTCGAAGAAGACGAGTTCCAGTTTCGCGGCGAAATCTTTTACCGGTGCCGAAGCGCGCGCGACTTCAAGAAGCAAGCCGGTGCTGGACCCTCCATCGTTCGCGCCGACGAAGCGGGTGCTTTGAAACCACTTGGTGTCATAGTGCGAGCACACCGCTGCCATCACTTTTCGCGACCACGCGTCCGTGCCGGGAACAGTGAAGCGCGCGATGACGTTTACCATCTTGATCTTGCCCCGCAGAACCGTGTCCGCCTCGAATTCCTGACGCTTCGATTCCCAGCCCGCTTCCTTCAACTTCTTCTCAATATACTGACGGGAAGCCTCGATCCCCTGGCTGCCCGATGGCCGCGGTCCCAGATTGACGATGGCCTTCACGTCCGCCATGGCGCGGTCACCGGAAAAGTTCGTCCACGCGGTGGCCTTGACCGTGCGGACTCCTTTGTCGGATTCCACCGGTTCCCGATCGCTGCAGGACGACAGCAGGCATGCCGCAAGGATTGCGCAAAGTGCGTGGGAAGCCTTCATGATCGTATCACTCCGCGGAAACGCCGAAAAGATCAAGCAGCCGTCCGAGATCGTCGTTCCCGTAATATTCGATCTCAATCCGGCCCTTTTTGTCGCCGTGGTGAATGGTGACCTGGGTGGCGAGGTGTTCGCGCAAATTGCTTTGAATGCGGGAAATGGACGCTGTGAGTTCACGTCCAGGTGCAGCGGTAGATGACTTTTTTCCGGAAGTGCGTTCTGCACCGCCGCTCTGCTGTTCACGCTGCACTTCCTTTTCGGTTTGCCGCACGGTGAGATTTTGACGAACCACTTTGTCGGCCAGCAGGCGCTGCAACTCAGGATCGCGCAGGCCAAGAAGGACCTTGGCGTGTCCGGTGGAAATGAGTGCCCCCGCGAGCAGCGTTTTCACCTCCGGCGCGAGGTCCAGCAGGCGCATGGAGTTGGCAACGGTGGCGCGGTTCTTTCCCACGCGCTGCGCCACGTCCTCCTGACGCAATGCGAATTCCTTCACCAGCCGGGAATAAGCCTCGGCTTCCTCGATGGCGTTCAGATCCTCGCGCTGAAGATTCTCGATGAGCGCCATCTCCAGCACGTCTCGGTCGCTGGCGGTGCGTTCGATGACAGGCACTTCCTGAAGGCCCAGTTGCTGGCACGCGCGGAAACGGCGCTCACCGGCGATGAGTTCCATGGCTCCATTCACACGCCGGACCACCAGCGGCTGGATCACTCCGTGCTCGCGAATGGACTCCATCAATTCTCCCAACTGTTCGTCGCGAAATGTCTTCCGCGGCTGCATGGGGCTGGATCGAATCTCCGTAAGAGGCACCTTCACCACGCGCTCTCCGTCCGGCTGGACCGGAGCCGGCACGGCCTCCGCAATCGGAGGTTCAGGAGAGGCGCCTCCGCGTTTGGCAGCGCCGCTGATGAGCGCTCCAAGGCCCTTTCCGAGTGCGTTCTTTGACATAAAAAACCGAGAGTCGCGGTGAGCGAAAGTGAAGTCAATCACGGAATCCCCATGGCATGGCTCCATGGGTCATTCCATTGCAATCCTCCCCCCCGCCATGCGGGGCAGGCCGGATATCCTAACGTTTTTTGCGAAGGAAAGTGGGAACGTCGAGGTCGCCGCCTTCTTCGTCGTAAGTGGGTTCGGTTTTTTCGAAGCGCGTGCCGCGGGTGGCGGGGTTGAGGCGTTCGTCGAAAGTCACCTGCTGGGTTCCAGGGCGTGCGGCGGCGGCCGGAACTGCTGCGGGCACCGCAGGCGCGGGAGCTTTGGCGGCGCTGAACGGGCTCACCGCGCGCGGCACGGACTGCGCGGCGGGAATGGGCCGGATGGGCGAGACGCGGGCGGGATCAGGAACGCGGTCTGCGACCGGGGCGACGGGACGAACGGGAGCGGGTGTGGGCCGCACCGGCTGTGTGACGGGTCTCACGGCGACCGGTTCGACGGGTGCGGGAGCCGGACGCGTTTCCGCGGGCGCTGGACGGTTTTCCACAGGGGCCGGACGGCTGAGTTGGCCGACACGCGTTTGGCGCTGGCGCTGGAGGATTTCACGCAGGTCAAACTTCCGCATTGGCGGCGGCGTTTTGGGAATCGGCGGATTGATTTCAATGGGCCGCATGGGGCTCACCGGACGCCGGACGTTTTCTGTGGCGACCGGGAGTGCCGGCGCTTCAGGTTCGTCATCGAAGTCGATTTCCGTTTCGGCCTCGACGACAGCTTCCCTAACAGCGGTCATCCTCCTAACAGGTTCTTCGATCACCTCTTCCCTCGCGATGATTTCCTCCTCGATCTCAACTTCTTCGAGAGCTTCGATCTCCTGGAGCTCAGCAATGAAGACCTCCTCCGGCTCCTCAACAGTCTGCACTTCCTCTTCCACCGCCACGATCGCGGGCTCGGGTTCGGGGATTTCTTCAATGACCGGTTCCGGCTGGACGGGAGCTTCGGCAATAATTTCCTCCGCGATCTCTTCGACCACGGGTTCCGGCTCCGGAATGCGTTCCGGCTCCAAAACAGGAACCGGCACCGTTGTGGCAACTGGAGCGGCGAAGAGTTCCGGATGAGCGGCAGCCGGCGGCACGAGCGGCGCCGCTTTGACTGGCGTTACCGCTTTCACGGGCGGCACCACTTCGGCGCTCATCTTCAAAACCGGCGCGATCGACGTGGCGCCTGTTATGGTGG
>DASZQB010000007.1:0-69365 GCA_035550135.1 Verrucomicrobiales bacterium | reverse complement strand
ACCGCCCCATCAACCCGGGCCTTCCCAACCCGAGTCCTCCCCACGCGCCCTGGAGCTTCGATGTTTGGAGCTTCTCTGGTGCTTGGTGCTTGGCTGCTTGGAGCTTCGGCGCTGCGCCCTCACCTCTCCCAAATCTCAATCCAAAACCTCAAATCATAATTCTATGACACGTACAGGAAAAATCGCCCGCCTTCCCCTCCTCCTCCGCACCTCCATCAACCACCGCCTCGACCGCAACCATCCCGGCCGCAAGATCATCACCTGGCTCAACTCCCTCCCCGCCGTCAAAAAAATCCTCCGTGACCTCTTCCACAACAAACCCATCACCGAACAAAATCTGTCCGAGTGGCGCAACGGCGGCTACCTCGAATGGCAAATCCGCCGCGACTTCTTCGCAGACACCCGCGAATCCCTGCACGACGCCGCAGAGTTGGAACAAATCTCCCCATTCATGGCCGACCATGCCGCCCGCCTGCTCTCAGCCCGCATCCTCAACGCCGTCCGCAAATGGAACGGCGACCTTGACGATCCCTCCCTCGCCAACCTCAAGCACCTCTCCGGCCTCCTGCGCAGCATCGCCACCCTGCGCCGCGGCGACCACTCCGCCGCCCGTCTCAAAATCCAGCAATCCAACCACGACCGCGCCAACGCCCCCGACGACGAAGACACCGAATCCCCCGGCGAGCGCCGCCTCCTCGAAGGCCTCCGCCGCCTCACCTACGGCGTCCCCCGCGACACCGACGACCCTAACCCCAAGTCCCCTCCCCAGTCCCTCCCGCCTATGGCGTCCCATCTGTCCGACCCGTCCGATCTGTCAGACTCGTCCCATCCATCTCCAGCTAAATCCGACCTTATCGCACCAAATCAAACCCTTTCCTCCGAATCAGCCTCTCCCACCCCCTCCGAACCCGCCCCTACTCTTACTCTTACTCATACTCCTACCCCTACTCATACTCCCTCCGAACCAGCTCCTCCCCCCGAACCCGTCCCACCCTCCGAATCAGCCTCATCTCCCTCCTCCTCCCAACCCGCCGATTCCACCATTCACGATTCAACGATTCACGATTCCCCATTATCCCCCTCTTCCACCCCCGCGCCCCCGCCCCCCATGTCCGCCGAGGAATTCAACCGCCTCCGCCACTACAACCCCGACCCCATGCCCGAATGGCGGGAAAAAATCCTCCACCCCATCCCCCCGTGGCTCACCATCCCGTACGATCCTCCCGCCCCGCGCCCGTTAAAATCCATCATGCCGTACCGCTGCTGATTTCTCATCGCCCGCACGATCAAATCCTAACCAATATTGGAGTTTGAAGCTTGATGGTTGCCTTCGGCTGTCTCCGCTGCGCTCCGGCTCTTTGGTGCTTGGCTGCTTGGAATCGGAGCGCAGCGGAGATCCGAGCGCCGCAGGTGCGAGGCAACTTGGTGCTTCCGGCGCAGCCGGCTCACGCCGGCTTCAGCGCGCCATCGTCATCCCCTTTGCGCTTCGAGGGCTTCACCGGTTTGGCAGGCGCTTCGCGTTCGAGATTGCTGAGCGCTTCGAGGCGCGCGGCATCGGCGTCCAGAATCGCCTGGCGCAGGTTGAGTTTGCGCTTCTTGGCCCACCAGAGAACGACGGGGCTGGCGATGAAGATGGTGGAATACACACCCGTGACCATGCCGACGAGCATCGTGAAGGAGAAGTCCGCCATCGATTTGCCGCCGAAGAGGAACATCGCTACCACGGCCAGTCCGGTGACCAGCGTGGTGATGAGGGTCCGGCTCAGCGTGGCACTGATCGCGTGATTGAGGACTTCCTCCAGATCGCCGCGCATGGTGCGCAGATTGTCGCGCACCCGGTCAAAGATAACGATGGTGTCGTTGATGGAATAACCGGCAATGGTGAGGAAGGCGCCGATAAGAATAAGGCCGATTTCCTTGCCTGCGATGACGCAGGCGCCCACAGCCACCGTCACGTCGTGCAGAATGGCGACAATGCCGCCAATCGCGAACGGCATTTCATACCGGAATGTCAGGTAAATGAAGATCCCCACCAGACCGGCCACGATGGCGATGACCGAGCGCCACAGCATTTCATCACCCACCGAGGAACCCATGGATTCCGTAGTGGAGGACATGATGGCCGCCGCTTTGGCGGCATCGCCCGCGGCGAGTTTATCCGCCAGCGTTTGCTTGATGGAGGGTGCGGTGCCGTGGTTGCCGCGGATGTGAATGTATGGCGGTTCGCCCAGCGGTTGCACCGTGCCAATGCTCAGACTCTTCAAATCGTAAGTGGAATTGCCTTCAGTGAAGGACCACTCTTTGAGCGCTTCGTTCACATTCTCGACCGTGAGGCCGGCGATACCGGTCATCTTGCCGGTGGCCGGATCTTTGGTGGTAAACTGGATGTCATCTCCGCCGCGGAGTTCGTAACCGAGGGCGTTCTTGCCCTTGTAAGCAAGCAGACCGATGCACGCGAGACTGACGATGAGGGAAATCGTAAGGCAGATGCGGCGCTTGCCCATGAAGTCATAGTCCCGGTTCTTGATAAGGTGCATGAAGCTCAGCCTCTTCATCCCGAATTTGTTCAGCCACAGGAAGCACACCCGCGTGATGAGCAGCGCCGAGAACATGTGCGCCACGAGACCGATGGTGAGAGCGAGACCGAATCCGCGAATACTGCCCGAGGCAATGAGGATCATGATCACCGACGTAATGAGCGACGTGCTGTTAGAGTCGAAAATCGCCGTGAAGGCTTTGGCATACGAGGCCTTGATCGCCGAGGCAAAGTCCTTCCCGGCCTCGAACTCCTCCCGCATTCGTTCGTAGATCAGCACGTTCGCATCGATGGCCATACCGAGCGTCAGAATGATACCGGCGATACCCGGCATCGTCAGCGTCTGTCCAAAGATGCGCATCGCCCCCAGAAGCAGGAGCAGGTTGATGGAAAGACCAATGAGCGCGATGAACCCGGAGAGCCGGTAGTAAAGCACCATAAAGGCCAGCGTGAGGGCCATGCCCACCAGTGCCGAACGGATGCCCTGTTCCACCGTCGCCCGGCCATAAGTGGCGGAGATGGTGCTCTTTTGTTCTACCACGAGCGGATTCTCCAGAGGATTCATCAACTGACTCGAAAGCTCCCGCGCCTGCTGTTCGGAAAAGCCGCCGGTAATTTCAAAACGCGCCCCAAACCTTCCATTGATATTCGGCGCGGAAAGCACCTCGCCGTCGAGCACGATGGCCATCGGTTTGCCAATGTTCTCCGAAGTCAGCTTTTCCATCCGCTCGCCGAACTCACTGTGAAGAATGACGATGATATGATAGTTCGTATCACCCGGATTGATGTCGTGGAACGCTTTGGACACGCTCTTGCCGGACATCTCGGCTTTGTTCTTCACCCAAATCCAGGTTTCCGGCTTCGGCAGGCCCGTGGCGGGATCAATCTTGTTTTTATCCGAGTCATCCTTATCAAGGAGATGCATCTTGACATAGCCGGGCTTGATCTCGGTGCTCTCTTTGGTGGTTTCCAGCGGACGGTTGTTAGGGCCGTTAAGCGTCAGGCGGAACTCCAGTTTCGCCACCTTCATGATCGTCGTCACGCTTTCCTCGATTTCCTTGTCGGAAAGTCCGGGCACCTCCACATACAGACGGTCCGTGCCCTGCGGGGTGATCGTCACGTCCCTGCCGCCGTTGGGATTGAGGCGTTTTTCAATGATCGACTGCGCCTGCGCGAGCGTGGCGGGATTCACATCGCGGCCTTCGGCGGGGTCCACGCGCACGAGGAACGACGCGCCGCCCTTCAGGTCGATCCCCTGCTTGATGCCTTCCCCCTCAAAGATGCAGAACACACTGAAGCCGGCCAGCAGGATCGCGAGGAATGTGCCCGTGAAGCGTTTCCGCCCGTCAGACTCCGACATGAAGTAAGCGAGAAGAAACCCGGCGGCGATAAGACCGGTGACCAGCACAAGATAGGGCAGGTACTTCTCCATGAAGGTCAGATTTTCAGCGGCTGCGATCATACAATTTTGGCTGGTAGGAGGGCGTTGGGAAAAAGATGGAAAAGGATATTGATCGAACAGGGGCGCTTATGGCTTCTTCGGCGCCGTGCCCGGAGGCACAAAGCTGGATTTCTCGATTTTAAGAGCGTTCTCCAGCGGGTTCGCCAACTGGATGGAAAGTTCACGGGCCTGCTGCTCGGTAAATCTGCCGGTGATGTCAAACCGTTCACCGAACTCCGACATGATTGTCGGTGCAGAAAGCACTTCCCCGTCAAACACGATCGCAAGGGGCTGCCCAACATTCGCTTTGGTGAGCGTCCGCATCTTCTCTGCGAATTCCTCCCGGAGAACCACGACGATGTGATAGTCCAGCGCCCCCGGGTTGATATCGTGAAAGGCTTTGGAAACCATGTTGCCCGACAGCGCCGCTTTGTTCTTCACCCAAATCCATTTATCAGCTTCGGCTTTAGCGTCGCCCGTGTCGTAGCGGTCCAGATGGCGCATCTTTACAAATCCTGGCCGGATGCTGGGATCGTCTTTGGTCGTAAACATTACGCTCCGATCTTCGGTCAGCCGGAACTCGACCTTCACGGATTTTTCGATGATCGGCAGGGCTTTTGCCACCGCCTTTTCAGCGATTCCCGGAATTCCCACCATCAGTTGATCCTTGCCTTCAGCCACTACCTTCACGTCTTGATATCCGGCAGCCTTGAAACGGTTTCGCAGGGTCTGAATCACATTGTCCCGCTGCAAAAGAGACACTTCTTTACCCTCTCCCGGTATGATCTTCACAAGATAAGTGGCTCCGCCGGTGGCGCTCAAAAACTCCTGCGCCGACTCCGCGGACTTTTTACCCGGCTCGTCACCCTTGCTGCAGGCGGGTGTGAGCACGACACAGCCAATCATCACCGCAGCCAGCGTGCGCCTGCACAGCAACACGGCACAAGCCCCTCTCCTCCGCCATCCGGAGGAACGCTGTGCGTTGGTGACTGTGAGTGTATCCATTTCCATTCGCGGGAAATCCGTGGCGGGACTATGCCGGAGCGTTGCCGGCGGGCGGGCCTGCCTGGAATTCGCTGTCAAAAATCAATTCGCGGTCTCCGGTTCCGCCGCCGGGGCAGCCGGCGCAGGCTCCTCCGACTTCTTGACGATCGACATGATGCTCGCCTTTTCGATGCGGATTTTCACGTTGTCCGCCACCTTCAGTGTGACCACACGCTCAGCCACATTCGTCACGAGTCCGTGAATGCCGCCGCAGGCGATGACTTCATCGCCGGACTTCACGGCCGCGAGTTTCAACTGATGTTCTTTCTGCGCGCGCCGCTGCGGACGAATGAGCATGAAATAAAACAGCACGAAAATGATGATCAGCGGCGCGAACTGCTGCAGGGGATTGGCTTCACCGGCGGCGAAGAGGGCGGAGACGAAAACAGCAGGCATGAGTCAGCAGGAGGTGGCGTTGGGAACGGAGGTGTATTCAGAAATGAACGCCGCGCGGAAGGCCGGGAACGTGCCCGCTTCGATTTCCTCCCGGGCACGGCGCGCGAGGGACAGGTAGAAATGCAGATTGTGCAGACAAATCAACCTGATTCCCAGGATTTCACCGGCCCGGAAAAGATGGCGGATATAGCTCCGGCTGAACCCCCGGCAGGCGTAACAGGCGCACCCTTCATCCAGCGGTCCCTTGTCCAGAGTGAACTGCTGATTCTTCAAATTGATCGTCCCCCGGCGCGTGAAAGCCGTCCCGTGACGCGCCAGCCGCGTGGGAATGACGCAGTCGAACATATCCACCCCGCGGGCGATCATTTCCAGAATCTGCGGCGGCGTCCCAAGGCCCATGGCGTAGCGGGGCTTGTGCGCCGGCAGGTGCGGTTCGGCATTTTCCACCGCCCGCATCATTTCCTCCTCCGGTTCCCCCACGCTGAGGCCGCCGATCGCATAGCCGTCGAACTCCATGACCGCCAGTTCCCGGGCCGAACGCTCCCTCAGCCCCGGATAACAGCTCCCCTGCACGATCCCGAAATGAAACTGCCTCGCCCCGGTATCCGTGCGCGGCTCATTTTTTTCCACCCATTCTTTGCACCGGAGAGCCCAGCGAAGTGTCAGGGCAAGACTTTTTTCAGCGTCTTTTTCACTCACCGGATACGGCGGACAGTCATCGAAAAGCATCGCGATGTCACTCCCCAGCACCGCCTGGATGGCCATGCTTTCCTCCGGCCCGAGGAAGCGCTTCGACCCGTCCAGATGACTCTGAAAGTGCACGCCCTCCTCCGTGATCTTCCGCAGCTTGCTCAGCGAGAACACCTGAAACCCGCCGCTGTCCGTGAGAATGGGCCGGTGCCAGTTGCTGAACCGGTGAAGGCTTCCGAATTCCCGGAGAACCTCGCAGCCGGGCCGGAGATTCAGATGGTAGGTGTTCCCCAGAATGATCTGCGCATCCAGTTCCTCCAGTTCGGCGGGAGAGACGCTTTTGACGCTTCCTTGGGTGCCCACCGGCATAAAAACCGGTGTCTCCACCACGCCATGAGGAAGCATCAACCGGCCACGGCGGGCCTTGCTGCTGGGGTCTTCGGCGAGAAGGGTAAACACTCAAATTCCGTGCCAGCCCGCCGGGAATTCGGCAACCGCAATCCTTCCAAACCCCGCCGAAACCAGAAATTCACCAGTTTTGTGTTAGCATCCCCACGTTATTCGCCGGATATTCACAATTTGTCAGGACGCCCCGGCTCCCATTTTCGCCGTTTTCCGGTTTAGCGTCCCTTAATGGGAGGGTAAAAACAGGCTTTTTGTGTTAGCCTCCCTGCCGAAAGTCTATCTGCCATTCCGGTTTCACGGAGTTAAGTCATTCAAAATAAACTAATTGTGCATGAAAAGTCCAAGTGTTATCCCTCTCATTCAGCCGCCCGCGCGCCCTTCGCGGCTGCGTTTTGGACCCTGCCGCCCAATCCCGTTGTCAACAATTTTGTCATTGAGGCGATTGATCCTGGTTGTTGCTTAATGCAACGGCAGTCACCGGGGAAACCTAAAAGACCGGGAGCGCTGAAGTTATTCACACGGGCTCTGCGAGGTCCCGCGTTCACGGGAGTTCTCCCGGAGACCCGCCTTTCTAACGTTTTTTTTTGCGGTTTGCACTCTGGCATTCCGGGCCGTGCAAAGTTCCCGATTCCTGCATGATGCAAAGACAAAGGCGTTAGGCGATCTCAAAAGTGCTCTTCGGCTTCCCGGTTGCAATCGGCGAACGGAGACAGATGGGACAGGCGACGCACCGACCTTTTCCCCCAATCCATGTCCGACATTCATCCTGAAATCGCCAAACTCGTCGCCGCCGGCAAATTGCCCCCCCACGCGGCGGTAAAACTGACGCTCCTGCAGCCGGGGGTTTTCTGCCAGCACAAGAGCTGGGGAGTGGGCAGGATCGGGTCGTGGGAACTCTTTGATGATAAGGTGGTCATCGATTTTGAAGACAAAAAGGGGCACCCGATGAAACTGGAATTCGCGGCCAATTCCCTGAATGTCGTTAACGAAAGTCACATTCTCGCCCGCCGGTATGCCGACCCCGCCGCTCTCACGAAACTCGCGTCGGAGGACCCGGTTTCTCTCGTGCGCGAAATTCTTCAGAGCCACGGCGGCAGCATGCTGCTGGATTCCTTCGAAGGGGTGGTGAAGCCGAAGATCGTCCCGGAGTCGAAGTTCAAAAACTGGTGGGAATCGGTAAAGAAGGCGCTGAAGACGAAGCCGGAATTCATCGTTCCGTCGAAGCGCACCATCCCTCTGGAACTGCGCGGAGGGAATCTTTCCGCGTCTGAGGCGCTGCTCCAGGACTTCCGCAAGGCCCGCGGCATCAAAGCGAAAGCGAAGGCGATGGAGGCGATCTCGCGGGACGCGTCGTGTTTTACCGACCGTGCCGAACTCGAAACGCTGCTCAAAGAGGCAGACGAGGCGGCCACGCAAAACCTGCGCCTCCACACGGTGGAAGCGATAGACCTCATTCTCGCCCGCGACGAACTGCGCGACAAAGTCCCCGCGCTTCACGACACTGTTTCCCCGGCCCTCGCCGCGGCGATGAAAACCGACGGCCCGCGGCTTGCCGAATGTGTGGGCAGCCTCGCGGTGGGCAAACAGCGCCGCGTCTTCGATGCTCTCGTGGACGCCACCGGCGACACCGGTGTGGAAAGCCTGCTGCCCCTGCTGAACAAGCTCTCCGCCCGCAGCATCAACGAGCTTTGTGCCGTGCTGAAGGACAAGGGTTACGCCGGGCCCATGAATGCCTTCCTCAAGACGGGCATTCTCCACCGTTCTCTTGCCAGCGAGACCCTCGTCTGGATCATCCGCGAGCGCGCCGGCCTCGCGGCTGATGTCTTCGGCCCGGAACTTTCCCGCGCTCTGCTGTCCGCCATCGAGCGCGACCACTTCGATGACGAAAACCGCAAGGCGAACCGCATTAACGATGTCCTCGTCGCGGACCGTGAACTCATCGCAGACCTCATCACCGGCGTCGAACTTCCCCAGGTCCGCAACTTCGCGCGTCAGTTGCTGTTGACTCCCGCCATCGATGAGATGGGCAAGCGTTCGCTGCTCGCGCGCTTCATCAAAGTGTATCCGGAAATCGAAACCCTCATCCACGAAGGCCAGAAAGAGGAAAAGGAGGAGGAGGCCGCCGCGCTGATCGTTTCGTGGAAGAGTCTTGATGCCAAAAAGAGGTCGCTCGAGCACCTTGTGACCGTCGAGATTCCGAAGAACGTGGAGGACATCGCCATCGCGCGCAGCTATGGGGACCTTCGCGAAAATTTCGAGTTCAAGTCAGCCAAAGAATACGCTGTCGTGTTGCAGCGGCGGAAATTCGAAATGGAGCGCGACCTTCAGCGCGCACAGGGCACCAACTTCGAAGATGCCACGGTGGACAAAGTCAGCATCGGAACCCGCGTCACGCTCGTTGACCTCGCGGACAGTCATCAGGAGGAGTTCACGATTCTCGGCGCGTGGGATACCGATGTAGCGAATCATATCATCTCCTATCTGAGCGTCACGGCGGCGGCCATCCTTAACAAGACGGTCGGAGAGGAAGTGGACCTTCCGACGGAGGAAGGGGATGTGACGCGCCGGGTGAGAATAGCGGCGATTGATTTGGCGAAGATTTCCTAACGATTGTCAACCGGACGGGTTATTGAACGAGGAAGGCGAGGAGGTCCGCCAACTGGGCGTCTGTCCACGCGGCTTCCAGGCCTTCGGGCATCAGGGATCTGCTGGAGCGGTCGAGCTTTTTGATTTGGGAGCGGGGGAGGATTTTTTCGGCACCGCCGGGGAGGAGGAGGCGGACAGCGGCGGAGGTTTCCTCAGAAGGGATGCCGGCATAGATCTCGCCGGCATCGGTAGTGGCGGTGGCAGTGAAATAACGCGGGGGGACTTCCTTGTTAGGATCAAGGATGTGCTGGAGAAGCATGGGTTTGCCCTGGTTGCGGAAGCTGGTGCGGTCCGGTCCGACGGCGGCGCCGTCCTTGCCGTCGCGATGGCAGGTGGCGCAGGTGAGGAGGAAGAGCGTGCGGCCGCGGGCGGCGTCTCCCTTGATCTTCAATGCGCCCTGACGTGCGGCGATCACCTCCTGCCGGTTGGCGGCGGGGGGCGGCAGAAGTTTCGCGGCGAGCGATTTCAATTCAGCACTGTAGGAGCGGCGCAATTGATCGGCGAGATGGGCAGGAACCTCCTGGGGGGAAATTTTTGAGGCCTGGACGGCATCCAGCAATTGCCGTGCACCCGCCGCAGAGTTTGCCAGGATTTCCAGGGCGGCGGTGCGCAGCAGAGAGGGCTGCGTATCCCATTGCGCGGGCAATTGAGCGGCGGCGGAAGGCGCGCTGCGCAGGGCGGCGACGCGCACCGCGGGCGATTGGTTATTGGCGAGGGCTACGGATTCGAGTTCGTTTGCATGGCCTCGGGACAAGGCGGCAATGGCAGCGAGGCGCAGGGGTTCGGCGGTGTCCGGTTTGGTGAGGCTTTCGCGCGCGGTGGCCAGGAGATTGCCGGTCAGGGACACTTCGAGAAAGGCGGCGAGTTGCAGGGCGGCCAGCGGGCTGCATCCGGCGCTGGCTTTTTCAAAGAGCGCGGCCGCCTCTTCACGGGATGTCAGGGCGTGGCGGGCCAGTTCGGCGGGCAGACCAGGTTGCCAGGCATCGGTGCGGTTTGCGGCGGGCAGTTTGAAGAAACCGGCGAGCCCGGCCTTTGCGGTCGCATCGCCGCGGCCTGCGGCGAGAACTGCGCTTATGCGTGATCTTGCGGCGGCTTCCGCGGCGGGCATGTCGGGCGCAGCCACTTTTGTTGTACTTTTGCGCGCGTGCAGCAGCCGTGCTGCGGTAGTCTGGTGCCATGAGGAAGCCTGCATGGCTGCGAGTTCAGCGTCCTTCATACCGGCCAGCTTTGGCCATGGCTTGCGCTGGAAGCCATCCGGCACGACGCGCCAGATGCGTCCTTTGTCGTTACCGCTGTTGAGATCGAGGTGCTTTTTGATGGAGGGCGGGAGCGAGTCCGGATGCTCGATGAATTCGCGGTACATGTCGGCGATGTAGAGTCCGCCATCGGGTCCGGTCGCGAAGGCGACGGGCCGGAACCAATTGTCAGGGCTGGCGAGGAACTCGCTGCGTTCCTCATCCGGAGCGCGCCGGGCCACGGGGCCGTTTTCGGTCCATTTGATATCCTTGCGATGAACGAGATTTGAACCGACGTCGCCAACGAAGGCGCTGCCGGGGCAGACAAGGCCGCCGGAAATGTGCACACCGCTCGCCGAGGTGAAGTAGCCGGTGGATCTGCCCCCGCCTTCGATGATGCCGGGCACCAGTCCGCTGGCGCGCCAGCGGGTGCGCACGACGCGCCACGGTTCCTCCGCGCTGATGCGGAAGACTTCCGCGGCCGGGCCATCGACAGGAATGCTCACCAATGCCACGGGCAGGGGAAAGGGGCTGCTGACCGTCGCATCCTGTCGGGTGTAGGCGCACCACAGGATGTGGCTGCTGTTGGAGCAAACGTATTTTTGTCCAAAGCGGTCGAATGTTAGACCGTACTGCGCGGTGCCGGTTTCCGCACGGAATTCCAGCGTGAGGGGATCGAAGGAGAAATCCGCGCCGTCCACATTTGTTGCTTCGCCCTGCGGCTGACCGTTCACCACCTTGCGGATGCGTCCGCCATTGCCGGCAGCGGCGCCGTGGATGCGATTGTCAGGGCCCCATGTGAAGCTGTTGAGCAGCGCCTGCACATTCAGCTTTGCGCGTCCAGCGCCAAAACCCGTGAAGACCACGCGGCGTTCGTCGGCGACGCCATCGTTGTTAGTGTCTTTGGCAAAAATGATGTCAGGAGATGCGCCGACAAAGACGCCGCCATCCCAGCAGGCGACGGCGGTGGCCCATGGAAGGCCATCGATAAAGACGGTGCTGTGCTCGAACTTTCCGTCGCCGTCGCGGTCTTCGAGTTTGCGCACGCGCGAGAGCTTTTCGTTCCGGCGTTCGGAGTAATCGATCATCTCCACCACATAGAGGACGGAGTTTTCATCGAAGGCCATGGCGACGGGATCGACGACGTTAGGCTCGGAGGCCGCGAGTTCGATGCGGAACCCCGGGCGGAGTTTGAATGCGGCGAGCGCTTTTTCCGGTGTGAGGGGCGCGACGCGCGGCAGTTCACCGGCCTCCACGGAGGGTTCGGCGGCGGATGCGTCGGCGAGAGGGAGGAGGGCGATGAAAAGAGCGACGGGCCGGAAGTCAAAACGGTAAAGCATACCCGGACTGATAAGCAGTGCCTTGAGTGCGATGCACTCCCACATGTGCGGAGTGCGCTGAACTTGTGGCGGAAGTGAATCGGCGTAACGCGGAGCAACCCGAAATCCGCCGCCGCCCATGTCCACTTCCTTTCGCCGCCTCGGTTTGATGCTGCTCTTTGTGTCCGGAGTTTTCATTACGACAGTGAATGGTCAGGGGGCGCCGTTGAAGTTAAGCACGTTTGATACGGATGCGACGCCGGCGCGGGGCAGTCAGTTGGCCTATGATCCCATGCGGGAGGCGGGGGAATTGAGTCTGCGCTGCCGGGGCATTGTTTTGTCGGGCATGGAGAAGCCGGTGGTGCTTTGCGCGGTGGATTGGATCGGCATTGCCAATGGCGCGCATACGGCGTTTTGCGAAGGACTGGCGGAGGCTGCAGGGACAACGCCGGAGCGCGTGGCGGTTCACTGTTTGCATCAGCATGATGCTCCGCTCGCCGATTTCACCGCGGGTGAGATCCTGCGCAGCAAGGGGAAGGAGGGGAAGATCGCGGATGTGCTGTTCGTGCGCGATGTCATTGGCCGCGCGGCCAAATCGCTGCGCGATGGCCTGGCTCAGGCGCAGGTGGTGACGCAGGCGGGCTACGGGGCGGCGGAAGTGAAAGAGGTGGCATCGAGCCGGCGGGTTTACGGACCGGACGGAAAAGTCAGGGCGTTTCGCAGTACGGCCACGAAAGACGCGGCGCTTCGCGCGGAGCCGGTGGGAGTGATCGATGCGGCGGCGAGCGTGATTGGCTTTTGGCACGATGATCAGCCGCTGGCGGTGCTCAGTTATTACGCCACGCACCCACAGAGTTATTATCGCACGGGAGTGGCGAATCCTGACTTTCCGGGCATCGCGCGGTTTTTGCGCGAAAAGTCTGTGCCGGTTTCGCTGCATGTGCATTTCACCGGAGCCGGTGGGAATATCGGTGCAGGGAAGTACAATGACGGCAATCCGGCGAATCGCGCGGTGCTGGCGGGGCGTCTGGCGGATGGTTTGGAGCGTGCCTGGAAGGGCGTGGAAAAGTTCCCGGTGACTGCTGCGGATGTGACGTGGAAGGTGGAGCCGGTGGCGCTTCCGCCGGCTCCTCATTTGAATGAAGCGAAACTGCTCGAAGAGATCGAAGGCAAGGACCCCAGGGCGGGGGATATTCTTGGCTCCGCGATGCAACTGGCTTGGCTGCGCCGGTGCAATGCAGGGGATAAGATTCCGCTGACGTGCCTGGGGCTGGGGAAGGTCCGGGTGCTGCATATGCCGGGGGAGCTTTTCGTGGAGTACCAACTCGCGGCGAAAAAGATGAGGCCGGATTTGAAGATCGCCATGGCGGCGTATGGGGACTATGGACCAGCTTATATTGGGACCGAAGTCAGTTATGCGGAGGGCGGGTATGAAACGCGACCGACGTCGTCCTTCGTGGCGCCGAAAGTGGAGGCGGTGATCACGGAGGGAATTCGGAATCTGTTGCAGGACTGAGATGGAACGCGGAGGGCGGATGCATGGGGCTCCGGGGCGACGGGGACATTTTTTTAAAGATTTATCAGGGTTCGACGGCCGGCATTTCGTTCGGGTGAGAGACTGAATTTTCGACATATCGCATGAATCCGCTCCGTAAGCCGGAATTCGTAACTTTTCCCGTTCGCAGCGCGACTTCGGTGCAGTATTCTTGCTTTCGTATGACCTTTTCCTTCCTCGTGCGTGCCGTGTGTTTCGCGGGCATTCTTATTGGTGTGAACGCCGCCGGCTACGCGCTGGAGCCGCTGAGCGAGCAGCCGCGCCCGCTGGCGAGGGGAGGCACGAATGCCGGGCGCATGGTGGCGGATGTGCGCGTGACGGACATTGAGGGGCGGTCCAGTTCGCTGAAGGCTCTTGCCGCGGGACGAAAGGCGCTGGCCGTGGCGTTCATGAGCCCCACTTGTCCGCTCAGTGGAAAGCTTATGCCCACACTGGCCGCGGTGGAGAAGGAATTTGCCAGTCAGGGTGTGTCGTTTCTTTATGTGGATCCCACGGCCAGCGATACGGCTGAATCCCTGCGCGAGGCGAAAAAAACCCACGGGTTTCAGGGAGCGGTGGTGCATGACAAGGAACTGACACTCGCGTCCGCGCTCGAGGTTTCCACCACCACGGAGGTGTTCGTGATCGATGCGGCCGGCACGTTGATTTATCGTGGTGCTGTGGATGACCAGTATGGGCTTGGATACGCCCACGACGCGGCCCGCAACGAATGGCTGCGCGATGCCCTGCGTGCCGTTACCGCAGGCCAGCGTCCGCGGTTCGCCGCCACCACCGCGCCGGGTTGTGCCATTGCTCTTCCGGAGAGGAAGACCGCGGCCACCACGGTGACCTGGCACGGGCGTGTTTCGCGTATTATGCAGGCGAATTGTCAGGAATGTCACCGGAAGGGCGGCATTGCGCCGTTTGCGCTCGAAAGCATGGAGGATGCGGTGTCGCACGCCGGGATGATCAAAAAAGCGGTGAATAAGGGCATTATGCCGCCGTGGTATGCCGCGGCAGAGGAGGGCGTAACGCACAGCCGTTTTTCCAATGACCGGTCGCTGCCCGCCGCGGATCGCACTGATCTCATGGCGTGGCTGGATGGCGGACGCCCCGCAGGCAACGCCTCCGACGCGCCATTGCCGCGCCAGTGGCCGGATGCCCAGTGGGCGATCGGCAAGCCGGATGCCATCTTTGAATTGCCGCGCACGGTGGACATCAAAGCCACCGGCAAGATGGGCTACGTGAATCTTCAGGTGCCCACCGGCCTCACCGAAGACCGCTGGGTGCAGTCCATCGAAGTGCTGCCCACCGCGCGTGCGCAGGTGCATCACGTGCTCATTTTCGCGATGATGCCTGACAAGGATGGCCGCACGCGTGTGCGCGATCCCAACAACTTCTTTGCCGCCTACGTGCCTGGCAGCAATCTGCTGCAATATCCCGCAGGTTATGCCAAGAAACTGCCAAAGGGCACTGTGCTGCACTTCCAGTTGCACTACACGCCCACCGGTGTCGCCACGCAGGACCGCACGCGGCTCGGCGTGGTCTATGCCAAAGAAGCACCGCGCTACGAAGTGCAGGTGGCCGCAGCGGGCAATCACCGCATCAAAATTCCGCCGGGTGCCGCGAACCACGAAGAGAAAGGCATTCTTCCCGTGCTCTTCAACGTGCAGATTCTCGCCCTCATGCCGCACATGCACGTGCGCGGTAAATCCTTCCGCTACGAGCTCGTGACGCCTGACAATAAACGCAAAACGCTGCTCGATGTGCCGCGCTATGACTTCAACTGGCAGATCC
This sequence comes from Verrucomicrobiales bacterium, assembly GCA_035550135.1. GTDB lineage: Bacteria > Verrucomicrobiota > Verrucomicrobiia > Verrucomicrobiales > V1-33 > V1-33. Next base: position 54,322 of record DASZQB010000007.1, on the reverse strand, counting down.
AGTACCGCCTTGCCGATCCGCTGGCGGCGTCCTTCGGCAGCCGCGTGGAGGTCACCGCCGTTTATGACAACAGCACGGACAATCCGGCCAATCCCGATCCCACTAAAACCGTCCGCTGGGGCGAGCAGACCGACGACGAAATGCTCCTCGGCTACGTGGAATATGTGAATCCCGCCGAGAACCCCTCCAGGGCTGTGGTGAAGACCTCCACCCCCGAGCCGATGCAACTCACCGCCAAGACGCTGGGCATTCTCGGCAAACGCCTCGACAAGGACGGGGACGGCAAAATTTCCAAAGACGAAGCCGGTTCCGAATTCGCGGCGCTTCACAGGCAACTCGACTCCAACGCAGACGGCTTCGTCACCAATGACGAAGCCGTCGCGGCGCTGAAGCGTGAAGAGGAGAGGAAGCGGGGGCTGTAGGATTTGTTAGGAGGCCCTGCTTGCCATGACTTCAAGGAAGCGGTTCGGTATCGTGCTGTCCGTCGTAATGGTCTGCGCGCTTTTGGGCATCTGGTTTTACCATCGCAGCGGCCACCGGCTGAAGAATATGACCGAACTGGGCGAAATCGCAGCGGGCCCTGAAGGCGCCACCGGCAGCCTGTGGCACGGGCTTTATTATTGCGGCCATGCGGACGGAGAAGCGTGGTTTGCCAATGATTACGCAGCCGGCATAACTTATTATCGCGTGTCACAAGGCTGGGAAACGACCGCCCCGGATATGCCGTTCACACGGGACAGAGAGAAATGGCGGAAGGTGGACGTGGATACCCGCGGTAATACGGTGGAACTGAAGGTGCGTTAGCGAAATCCGTGTGCGGGAAAGCTTCAGAATAAAACGGCGAAGCGTGTGGACTCGGCAGCCTGCTGCCCGGGGTGAGGATTCGTTCGCCGGCGGACGTCCGTCGTTGGCCAGATGTCCATCTCCTGCCAGCCTCCAGCCCGCCGCAGCAGGCTTCGGCTCTCACAGCGGGAGCAGGCTGCGCGCAGTCCACAGGGCTTCGCCCGGGTCTGTCTTGAGTCCGGTGAGAAATCCACGCTTTCAACGAAAACAACGGTGCGTCATTTTGAAAACGCCGCGGACCTCGCTCATCACCGTGAGACGTCAGAAAAGTTCCCGGCACATCTTACGCTTATGAGTGACACGCCCTCCGACGACAGCGATCTCACGACAGTCGCAGCCCTGCTACGGACGCACTTTAGCCAGCGGGAACTGCATCGACTGGTTACTGCGGCGCGGTCATTTCCCGTCACGGCCCGCATCGACCTGCAGACCGCCCTGCTCGCCATCATTTCCGCGCGCTTCAGCGTCAGTCACCGGTCGGGCGTGCAGGCTGGCTATGCCTATCAGACGTTTACTTTCAGCATGCTGTCGGTTGATCGGCAGCATGCACCGGTCGTCGGACCGCTGGAATACGAGGATGTGGACATTGGCGAGACGATACCGGTGCGCGCACTCAAGTCCACCCTGTGGCTTTGCCAATCCAGCGAGGTGCCTGTCGCGCTCCTTCTTACGCCTGTCATGTCGCACCGCGGCGTGTCGGGCTGGCAGGTGGAGGCAGCCCTGCTGCCGGAAGGATCAGGCCCTGACCTAAGCGCGGAGTTGCTCGATGAACTGGACAAGCGCATCAGCGAAGCCCGCTCCTACCGCGGCAAAGTGATCTCGCTTGAGGAGCGCGACAATTTCTCCGGGAAATCCGGCAGCGTCCGTGTCCACAAGCTCCGCTCCGTGACCAGGGAACAGGTCATCCTGCCTGCGAAGACGCTTCAACTGCTGGAACGAAACGTTAGTGAATTCATCGAGTGCCGTGACCGCCTGCGGGACCTCGGAATGAGCATCAAAAAGGGGCTCCTATTCTATGGCCCCCCCGGCACCGGCAAGACCCACACCATTCACTATCTCGCCAGCCAATTGCCGGAACACACCACGTTGTTGATCACTGCTGAACAAGTGGGCCTGCTCGACGAATACATGCAGCTTGCCCGCTTCCTGCAGCCCGCAATGGTGGTGCTGGAAGACGTGGACCTCATTGCGCGGACGCGCACCTCCATGCGAAACCCCTGCGAGGAAAGCCTGCTTAACAAGTTGCTCAATGAAATGGATGGACTGCGGGAGGATGCCGCGCTGCTCTTCATCCTGACAACCAACCGGCCGGAGGAACTGGAATCCGCTCTCGCCGCCCGCCCCGGTCGAGTGGACCAGGCCATCGAATTTCCGCTGCCAGATGAAGAAGGGCGGCGAAAACTCGTGCACCTTTACGCAGGCGGGCTGAAATTCAGTGACGAGGTCGCTTCTTTCATCGTGCGCAAGACGAGCCATGCCAGCGCAGCCTTCATCAAGGAACTCATGCGCCGTGCCGCTCAGGTAACGCTGCGGATGAATCGCAACGGTAATCTCAGCACGGCAGATCTGGAGAGTGCTCTCGATGAAATGCTTTTCGCAGGCGGCAGCCTGAATGTGAAACTGCTTGGCGGTGCCGCCGCCACTGAAGGATGAAAAGGCGCGCCCGCTGTCTGATCAGTGACTACTGCAAATAATCGTTGATGATATTCTCGAGCATCTCCTGGCGTCCGCTGCCGGGCAGGGGACTCTTCTTAAAGCTGAGCGCGTGCTTTTCCAGCTCGGCGAAGCTGGTTTTGCCCTGGTCGATCTTCTTGCCGATGCCGCTGTCGAAGGTGCTGTAGCGCTGGGCGACGAATTTATCGAGCGCGCCGTCCTTGATGAGGTTGGCAGCCACTTTCAGGCCGCGGGCGAAGGCGTCCATGCCGCCGATGTGGGCGTGGAAGAGGTCCACGGGCTCAAAACTTTCGCGGCGCACCTTGGCGTCGAAATTGAGGCCGCCCGTCTTGAAGCCGCCCATCTTCAGCAGGATCAGCATGATCTGCGTGGTCATGTAGATGCTGGTGGGGAACTGGTCGGTGTCCCAGCCGATGAGCTCGTCGCCGGTGTTGGCATCGATGGAACCGAGTGCCTTCGCGGCCGCCGCCACGGTGAGCTCGTGCTGCACGGAATGGCCGGCGAGTGTGGCGTGGTTCGTCTCGATGTTCAGCTTGAAATGATCCAGCAGGTCATACTCGCGCAGGAAGTTGAGGCACGCGGCAGCGTCGCTGTCGTACTGATGCGTGGAAGGTTCCCGGGGTTTCGGCTCGATGTAGAACTGGCCTTTGAATCCGATCTGCTTCTTATAGTCCACCGCCATGTGGAGGAAGGCGGCGAGGTGGTCCATCTCGCGCTTCAGGTTCGTGTTCAGCAGGCTGGAGTAGCCTTCGCGACCGCCCCAGAAGGTGTAGCCCTGACCGCCGAGTTTCTTTGTCACGTCCATCGCCTTCTTCACCTGAGCCGCGGCGTAGGCATAGACATCCGCATTCGGCGACGTGGCTGCACCCTGACAATACCGCGGATGTGCAAACAGACACGCCGTGCCCCACAGGAGCTTCTTGCCCGTCTGCTTTTGCAGCTTGCCAAAGTAGTCCGTCACTTCATCCAGCGCATCATTGCTCGCCTGGAGGCTGTCCAACTCCGGAGAGACGTCGCGGTCGTGGAAGCAGTAATATTCGACGCCGAGTTTTGTCAGGAACTCGAAGCAGGCATCGCCCACGCGCTTGGCGTTCTCCACCGTCTTGCTGCCGTCATCCCACGGGCGGATGGCGGTGCCGCTGCCAAACGGATCGGCCAGCGGATTTTTCATCGCATGCCAGTAGGCCACGGCAAAACGGAAGTGATCCTTCATCTTTTTGCCGGCCACCACCTCCTCGGCATTGTAATGCCGGAACGCGAGGCGGTTCTTCGTTTTAGGGCCTTCGTACTGGATTTTGTCGATCTTCGGGAAAAATTCCTGACTCATAGGCCCGACGAGTAATTCAGGGATGGCAGCCCCTTCAAGCACCGATTTCTGTTTCGGCGGTTTTTTCGGCGGTTCCGCAAGTCCGGGCCTGCGTTTCTCCTTTCACCACGAATTCACGTGAAAATCTTGCTTCCCCTTCCGGCGTTGGATAGCCTCAAGGTCGTCTTTTCTTAACCCCCCTCATGCTGTTTCGATTTCTGTTCTTTCCGGCTTTTGCCGCTTCACTTGCCAGCGTTCGAAGTGAACCTGCGACACCGCCGCCGGCGATTCCTCTCGCTCCCCAGGCAAAGTCGGCAGACGAAAAGCTCTTTGACCTGCTCCCCCCGGCGGGCACAGGCGTGACTCATGCGCCGCGTGTGCACAATGAGCACAAGCTCAGCTATATGTACCACTCGGGTTTTGTTTGCGGAGGAGTGGCGGTCGGTGACGTCGACGGCGACGGTAAACTGGACATCCTCTTCGGCGGCGCGGCGGAAAAGAACCACCTCTACCGCGGCCTCGGGGACTTCAAGTTTGAGGACGTCACCGGCAAGGCCACCGGCGGAATCGCCGGCGGTGAGCGCTGGACGACCGGTTGTTCCCTGATCGATATCGATGGAGACCGCGATCTGGATGTGTTTCTCTGCAACTACGAGTCACCAAATCAGTTGTTCCTCAATGACGGCGGACTGAAGTTCCGGGAAGTCGCCGTCACCGCGGGCCTTGCCTCAGTGGATTCCAGTCACAGCGCCTACTTCTGCGACTATGACCGCGATGGCGACCTTGACCTGTTCCTGCTCACTAACAAAGTGGAGGACCCGAAAGGTCTCGCCGGTCCCGACCGTCCGCCGCTGAACATCGAAGGCGGGGTCATTTCGGTGAAGCCCGAATACGAACGCTACTACGACTTCTTCAAGTACGACGACGAGAACAAGGGCTCCGAGTCCATTGGCCGGCCCGACCTGCTCTTTCGCAATGACGGCAATGGCGCGGACGGCATCCCGCGCTTTACCGACGTGACCGCTGCCGCGGGCATTTCCGGACGCGGCGACGGGCTTTCCGCCACATGGTGGGACTATGATCAGGACGGCTGGCCTGACATTTATGTCGGCAACGATTTTATCTCCCAGGACAGGCTGTGGCATAACAATCGCGACGGCACCTTCACAAACACACTGCCCGCCGCCGCGCCGCATACGTGCTGGTTCAGCATGGGCGCTGACCAGGGCGACCTGAACAACGACCTGCGACCGGATTTTCTCATCGCTGACATGGCGGCGACGACGCATTATAAATCGAAGACCACTATGGGCGCCATGGGTGGTCTGGATCTAAAGCGCGCTGTCGCTTCCACACCGCCGCAATATATGCGGAACACCTGCCTCATTGGCACCGGCACCGGAAGGTTTCTTGAAGCGGCATATCTGTTAGGGATCGCCAGCACCGACTGGACCTGGGCCATCAAGTTTGCCGATTTCGACCTCGACGGCTGGCAGGACATTTATGTGACTAACGGAATCATCCGTGCGATGAACCATTCCGACTTCACCGTCGAACGTTCCAAGCTCATCGACCATCACTCGTGGGACTATTATAAAGACCGCGATCCGCGCCCGGAGCAGCATCGCGCCTATCGCAACGAACAACACCTGCACTTTGCGGATGTTTCCACGAACTGGGGCCTTGATCGCACGGCGATCACTTATGCCTGTGCGTACGCGGACTTTGATGGCGACGGCGATGTGGATCTGGTGGAAGTGAATCTGGAGGAACCGCCGTCGATCTATCGCAATGGCGCCACCGGCCGTGCCGTGGTGTTTCACTTCAAAGGGCAAGGGGGCAACACCGCCGGTTATGGCACGAAGGCGATTATCGAGACGGCAGCGGGCCGGCAATTCCGGCAGTTGTTCCCGCAGAGCGGGTATCATTCGCTCAACGAAGCGGCGCTCCATTTTGGGCTTGGCGCGGACGACACGATCAAGTCAGCGGAGATCACCTGGCCCGATGGTTCTGTGCAGACGTTCGCAGGTTTGAGGGCAGGCCAATCCTACACCTTCACGCAGCCGGAGAAGGGAACGCCCGCTGCTCCTGCTGCAAAGCCTTCACCGTATTTCGTACCCGCTGCGAACTTTCCTCCCATCCGTCACCAGGAGAAACCATACGATGATTACGCCGATCAAATCCTTCTGCCTCATGCGCTGTCCCGCCTCGGTCCTGCGCTGGCATGGGGCGATGTGAATGCGGACGGCCAGCCGGATTTCTATGTCGGCGGCGGTGCCGATCAGGCAGGTGAATTGCGCATCGCCAATGGCAAAGGCGGATTCACCGCGCAGTGGGTGGACGCATTCCGCGACGACAAAGCCTGCGAAGACATGGGCGCGGTCTTCTTTGACGCCGACGGAGATCGCGATCTCGACCTTTTCGTTGCCAGCGGCTCCTATCAATTCAAGCGCGGTGACGCCAATCTCCGCAGCCGTCTTTACCTCAATGATGGCAAGGGGAACTTTGTCAAAGCGCCGGCGGATGCGATTCCCGACTTCCGTGAATCCAGCGGCCCGGTGGCTGTCGCTGACTTCGACCACGATGGAAAGTTTGACGTCTATGTGGGCTCCCGTGTGGTTCCCGGCAGTTATCCTGAAACCCCGCGCAGCCGCTTGCTTCGCAATGAAACCAGTGGCGGAAAAGTCCGGTTTACGGATGTTACCGACGATGTTGGCGGGAAAGACCTGCGGCTTTCAGGAATGGTTAGCGGCGCCGTGTGGTCGGACGTCAATCGCGATGGCTGGCCGGATCTCCTCCTCGCTCACGAATGGGGAAAAGTCGCGCTGTTCATGAACAACAAAGGCAAACTCGCCCTGCGCAGCGTCGCCGACGATGACCTTGCCAAAAACTCCGGCTGGTGGCTGAGCGTGGATACCGCCGACATGGACGGAGATGGCGACCTCGATATTGTCGCGGGCAACTTCGGTTATAACACGAAGTATAAAGAGGCCACGCCGCAGAAGCCGAAGCTGCTCTACTACGCGGACTTCGATGAGACCGGCAAAAAGAACATCGTCGAAGTGAAACGCGAAGGCGACAAACTCTATCCGGAGCGCGGGCGGAGTTGTTCCAGCACGGCCATGCCGTTCCTCAAAAAGAAGTTTCCGACCTATGACACGTTCGCCAAAGCGACACTCGACGAGGTCTATGGCGACAAGCTTAAGGAGGCCGACAAGTTCGAAGCCAATACCCTCGGTTCCGGCATCTTCTTCAACGAAGGCAGTGACGCTAACGGGGTGCCAAAGTTCCGTTATATGGCGCTGGAGCGCATTGCGCAAATTGCCCCGTCCTTTGGCCTCGTGGTTGCCGACTTCGACGGGGACGGCCTGAACGACCTCATGCTTGCGCAGAACTTTCACAGCCCGCAGATTGAGACGGGCCGTTACGACGGGGGTCTTGGCCAATTGCTCCTCAACCAGGGCAAGAGGGAACTCCTTCCCATCGCCTCCGGTGACAGCGGCATTGCCATTCCCGACGACGCCAAGGCCGCCACGGCGTGTGATCTCGACGGCGATGGCAGACAGGACCTTCTGGTGTCCACTAACGGCGGGTCTTTGAAGGCGCTGCACAACCGCTTCCCTTCGGATGGTCCCAAAGTCCTAACCGTTATCCTCGACGCTGCCGGCGCTCCCGGTGCATTGGTGCGCATGGAGCGGGAAGACGCGCCGACGCAGGCTGCGGAGTATCACGCAGGCGGCGGGTACCTTTCACAGAATCCCGCCGTCTTCCATTTCGGTCTCGGCACGGCGTCGGCCAAAGGCAAAGTGACCGTGCTCTGGCCGGACGGCTCCACGAGCAGCGCTGACTTCTTGCCCGGCGCGCTCCGCCTCAAACTCAGTCCTGGCGCCGCCACGCGGTGAAATGATTCGCGCTGCACGTCCTTTTCTCGCCGCGTTTCTGCCGATTCTCCTCTGTGAGGCAGCCGACCCGCCTTTGCGCCCCGCCCCTGTCACGCGGACCGAAGAATCGAAAAGCGCCCTAACGGACTACCTCTTAAAAGTAAACCCGTCCAGTGACGAACAGACGTGGGCCGCCGAAGCCTTTGCGGACCGCGCCTCCACGGCTCTCAAGAAACTCGCGACTGTCTCTGAACACGCCGGCCACACGGATGACAAAGCGTGTTCCGCCTTTACCGCCGACACCTTTGCCACGCCTCCCTTGCGCCCTGCCGTCCTGCGGTCCGTTTTTCGCGACGCCTCTCTTAACATTCTCCGCGGCGATGCTGACAAAGAGGTTCCTCGCGAAAAAGGACCCGCTCGCATGGCCGGCGCTCTTGATGGCTGGAAGGCTGCGTATCCCGCAGGCTCGGAAGTGCATACGAAGTTTAAGATCGTTACGGTCAATGTGGACGCGGCCGCAGGCACCGCTCGAACCACAGCCTTCGTCCAGAGTGCAGCGGTGACCTCCGCGGGTCCTGCGCAACAGTCCGCCACGTGGACTTGCGAATGGAAGGGCGTCACGGCTGAAGAGGCTCCACTCCTCACTTCTATAGCCGTTAGTGATTACGAGGAGGTGCAGCCGGTGCGCACGGGCAAATCGCCGCCGCTTTTCGTTGACGCGGCACCGTTGGTCCTCGGCAACACACCGGCATGGAAAGACTTTCTCGTTCATGGTCTCGACCACTGGTTCAAACAGGTGGATACCGCCTTCCAGATCCCGCAGGGTTATCACGGCGTGAGTGTCCGGGACATCGACGGCGATGAGCGCGAGGATGTCTTCCTCTGCCAGCCCGCCGGCATTCACAACATGCTGTTCAAACGCATGCCCGATGGAACCCTAACCGATGTTTCCGCAAAGGCCGGCCTCGATTTCCTCGACAACTCCCGCGCGGCGCTCTTCGTTGATCTCGACAATGACGGTGACCCCGACGGGGTGGTGAGCCTCGGGTATGCGGTGCATATTTTTGAGAACGATGGAAAGGGCCGCTTCACTGCCCGCACCGGCGTGGACATGAACAGTTGGATCATGTCCATCGTCGCCGCGGACTACGATCTCGATGGGCGTGTCGATCTCTACTTCTGCGGCTACACACCGCGCAATGCCGTTGGCGGCGGCGACCTGCTGGCCAACCCCGTTCCCATCCACAACGCCAACAACGGCGCGCGCAATTTCCTGCTTCATAACGACGGCTCGCTCCGTTTCTCCAACGCTACCGAATCCACCGGCATGGACGTGAACAACCGCCGGTTTACGTTTGCCGCCGCGTGGGAGGACTTTGACAACGATGGTGATCAGGACCTCTATTGTGCCAACGACTTCGGAAAGAAGAACCTCTACCGCAACGACCTGATCAAAAACGGCCAGCGCAGTGCGCAGGCGCATTTTGCCGATATCGCGGAAGAGGCAGGCGTGATCGATACCGGTTCCGGAATGTCGGCAGTGTGGGCGGATTATGACCACGACGGCAACATGGACCTCTATGTTGCCAACATGTTTTCCAGTGCGGGCCGCCGCATTGCCAGCCAGCTGTCGTTCAAGGCCGGAGACACGGCGGAGAACCGCGCCGGCATTCTCCGGCTTGCCCGCGGAAATTCCCTCTTTCGCAACAAAGGCGACGGTACCTTCGACGACTTGGGTGAATCCTCCGGCACTTTCCTCGGGCGCTGGGCATGGGCCAGCCTGTTCGTCGATCTCAACAATGACTCGTGGGATGATCTTTTCGTCTGCAATGGATTCTACAGTCGTCCTGATCCCGCGGACTTGTGAAGCTTCAACTGGCGGCAGGTCGTGTCGCGCAGTCCCGCTGCTAACAGCACGCGGGAGGAAAAGGAGGCCTATTCCACCGCATGGGCGGCGCTGCAAAAGCTCCTCCGCCAGGGCAAGAGCGAGTCCGGCGGTGAACGTAAGTGCTGTTTCCTCAACGCCGGTGCTTCCGGCGACGCTTCGCGCGGCCGCTTTGGCACCCTCAGCGCGGCGACGGGTCTTGACTTTCCCGACGATGGCCGCGGTCTCGCGCTTTGTGACTGGGATCACGATGGCCGCGAGGACCTCTGGATTACCAACCGCACCGGCCCCCGCGTTCGCCTCATGCTCAACCGCTACGTCACCGGCGGCAGCCACTGGCTCAGCCTGCGGCTGACGGGCGACGGGAATACGGTGAACCGGGATGCGATTGGCGCGCGCATTGAAATTTATCCAGCGGGCTCGCGCGTGCCTCTGCTGCGCACGGTCACCGCCGGCAGCGGATTTCTCTCCCAGTCCTCCGTTTGGCAGCACACCGGCCTGGGAACCGCGGAGCGTATTGAAAAGGTGATCGTCAGATGGCCAGGTGCCGCGCCGGAAACCTTCACCGGCGTGGAGGTGGACGGATTCTACGACCTGAAGCAGGGCACCGGGGCGGCTGTAAAGTGGCTTCCACCGGATAAGCCTAACGCCTTTTCCAAAGCTAAGCCCGGTGCGCCTCCCACCGAAGATTCCAGCGAAGTCGCCCGCCTCGTTCTACTGAGCCCGCTTCCGGTGCCGGAGACTTTTTTGCCAGGCCCTGCCGGCAAGTCCGGCCTGCTTTTGAATCTCTGGTCCAGCACCTGTCTCAATTGCAAAGCCGAACTCAAAGATTGGGCGCCGCATCTCAGGGAATGGGCAGCCGCCGGGGTGCCTGTGGCCTCGTGGTGCATTGACGCCGAAGGACCGGAAGCTGCCAGGGTGGCTAAAGGCAGCGGTTTTTCCGGTTCCATCCTAACGACTGCCAAAAGCGGTTCGAAAGGCCCGCCTTCCGAACTCCCTGCCATGCTGGACTCACTCCAAAAAGGCTGCTTCGGTCTTCAGAAAGACATGCCTGTTCCCGTTAGTTTTCTTTTCGATTTCCGCCGCCGTCTCGTCGCGATTTATAAAGGGCCGGTTTCAGCGAGACAGGTGGAGGCGGACTTTGCCCTGCTCACGGCCGATGACTCTGCGCGCCGCACCGCCGCCTCTCCTGACAAGTCCGGCCGCTGGCATGATCCGCTCTTCGCCGTGGGTGTCAAAGGCCCGATGGGACTGCTTCTCTCCGATGGTCTGAAAACTGCGGCAGAACAGTTGCTGCTTGCCGCTGTCTCTTACTACGAAGCGCCGCTGCCAGAAGATGCCGTTCCGGCCCAGGAAAACTGGCGGCGCATGGAACTCGCCTCCTCGCAGCACCTCCTCGCCTCCTGGGACCTGGAGCGAAAAGATTATCCTTCGGCACTCCGCCGCTATACCGCCTCTCTCGCCGCTGCTCCTGCCCTTGAGACCCGCCGGGATCTCGCCCGGCTTTACATTGGCTTGAAAAATCCGAAATTCTATCCCGCCCTTCTTGAGCAACTGGAGGAGATTGTGAAGGTGGACCCTAACGCGGATGACCTGGGCAAACTCGGTGTCCTGAAACTGGAATTGGGCCGCCCTGCCGAAGCCATCGCCCCGTTGCGCGAAAGCCTTGCCTCGCGCCCCGATGCCACGAATTATTTCCAGTTAGGTCAGGCCCTCCGCGCCACCGGCGATGCCGCAGGTGCTGCAGACGCATGGAGCCATTCGTTGCAGACGAAACCCGATTTCATGCCCGTCCTCAACAATCTGGCATGGCTTCGGGCCACTCACCCTGACGCCTCCCTCCGCGACGGCGCTGCCGCCGTGAAGCACGCGACCAAAGCCGCAGAACTCTCCGGCGGCAAACATCCGGTCGTCATGGCTACGCTCGCCGCCGCGCAGGCGGAAACAGGCGATTTCGCCGCCGCCGAAAAGACAGCCCTTCGCGCGAAAGATCTCGCCACCGCCGCCGGTGACACCATCTGGCCGCCGCGTCTCGCTGCCTGGATTGCCCGCTTCCAGCAGAAGCAACCGGTCCGCGAAAACTGATCCGGTTGTTTGTTAGGCTGTCCAGTCGAGCACTACTTTCCCTGCCTGTCCGGACTTCATCACTTCAAAGCCCTTCTCAAACTCCGTGTAATGCAGCCGGTGGGTAATAACGGGAGAAATGTCCAATCCCGTCTGAATCATCATAGTCATCTTGTACCACGTCTCATACATCTCGCGGCCGTAGATACCTTTGATAGTGAGCATGTTGAAAATGACTTTGTCCCAGTCGATGGGGAATTTCTCGGGGAAGATGCCGAGAATGGCGATCTTGCCGCCATGACACGCGTTTTCGACAATGGTCTCCATCGCTTTGGGCGAGCCTGACATTTCGAGACTCACATCGAATCCCTCGTGCATCCCCAGTTCTTTTTGGACGTCCTGGAGGTTCTCTTTGGATACATCCACGGTGCGGGTGGCGCCCATGCGTTTGGCGAGGTTGAGACGCCACGGATTCACGTCCGTTACCACTACGTGCCGGGCGCCGGCGTGCCTGACAATCGCCGCCGCCATGCAGCCGATGGGGCCCGCGCCCGTGATGAGCACATCCTCGCCCAGCACATCGAAGCTGAGTGCGGTGTGAGTGGCATTGCCGAGGGGATCGAAGCACGAGATGATCTCCTCCGGGATCTTTGGATCGGCCAGCCACACATTGCTCATGGGCAGGGCGAGGTATTCCGCAAAAGCACCGTCTGTATTCACTCCGATGCCGCGTGTGTGAGCGCACAAATGGCGACGCCCTGCGAGACAATTCCGGCAGTGGCCGCAAACCAGGTGGCCCTCGCCGCTCACCAGTTCGCCAGGCTTGAAATCATGCACGTTGCTCCCCACGGCCACGATCTCACCGCAAAACTCATGGCCGACGATCATCCCCTGGCGAATGGTGCGCTGCGCCCACGCGTCCCATTTGTAAATGTGGAGGTCCGTTCCGCAGATGGATGTCTTACGGATCTTCACCAGCACGTCGTTGATGCCGATTTTTGGTTCGGGCATGTCACAGAGCCAAAGACCGGGTGCGGATTCCTTTTTGACGAGGGCTTTCATAGGGCGAGCGGTAACTGATTCCATGATAATGGAAATTGCCAACAGGATAATGCACGGCCTTCCCCAAAGGGTTCCTTCCAGCCTCAGCTTTTCCCCTAAGCTCTCCGGATGCGGTCTTCGTTTCTTTACTTTTCCCGCTTCGGAGGCATAAGGCACGGATTATGCATATATTGAAGGTTCCCGCCGTCTTTCTCGCCTTTCTCGCCTGTCTCGCTGCTCAGCAGATAGCATTTGCCGAAGTTATCCCCTCCCTTGCCGGTTACGAGCAGGTGGAAATCACCAAGGTGGAGCCGGACGGGGTGCGCATCCTCCATAAAAACGGCGCAGCGAAGATCAAGTTCGAGCAACTGCCCGCGGACCTGCAGGCGAAATATGGCTTCTCAGCCGACAAGGCCAAAGCGTTCCGGGAGAAAACCGAGGCCGAACGTGCGGACCGTGAAAAGATGGACAAGATCGTCGAGGTGCTCAACAAGGTGAATGTGGCCATTGATGGGACGGTCACGCAGGTGCTGGACGATGGCGTTCTCCTTGAGAAAATTGTCTGCACTTTCGGTGAAAAAGTGGAGGTCAAGAAGGCGGAGATTGCCGGAACGCAGATTGGTTCCGGCGGATCCCTCAGCAAGGACAAAAAGCCGGTCGTGGAATACACCATCAAAACGAAATGGGTGCAGCCGAAGGCTTTCGAGGAAGGGCCGGTGTTTGTGATTTGCGATACCCGCTTCATTGTGGATCGCCAGCACTTCCGGGCCATCGTTTTCCCCGCAGGGGTTTACAAGGAATCCGGCAGTTCCCTTGCCGCGTGGACGGTGTTTCCCGACACGTTTGCCGCCGCGGAGGGACTCGGAGCCATTCCGGAGGCGGCACTCCAAACAATTCAGGACCGCTTCAGGAATTACCCGAAAATCCCCCGCCGGACCCTGGCAACGAATGTCGCCGCGGCTTCCGGCACCGGAACTGCGGTGGGAGATGGAACGCTCGTGGTGACCTGCGCGCACGTGGTCAATGGACGCAAAGCGGTGAGTGTGCTTTCCAGCGGCAAATCCTACGAATGTGAGGTGCTCTCGGAAGACAAAGTGTCGGATATTGCGGTGCTGAAGTTGAAGGAGGGCAAACTGCCCGCTGTCACTATCAACACCCTCGGCGCGGAGACGGGTGAGACGGTATTCACGCTGGGATTCCCGAATCCTGACATTCAGGGCACGGAGGCGAAATTGACAGACGGCAAAGTCTCCAGCCTCAGCGGTATCAAAAATGATCAGTCCAGTATGCAGATTACCGTTCCCCTTCAGCCAGGGAATAGCGGCGGCGCGCTCTTTAACATGAACGGCGAAATCGTGGGCGTCGTGACTTCCAAGCTCTCAGCCGCCGCGGCACTAACCACCGGAGCCCTGCCGGAAAACGTGAACTATGCGGTGAAAGTGAAAGCCGTTATGGAAGCCGTGCCGGCGGAGCAATTGAAATTGAAGACTTCACAAATCCGGAAACCCGCCGGCCTGTCTCTGCCGGAAGTGGTCAAACGCCTGAACGCCTCCGTGGTTCAGGTGATAGCGAAGGCTTCGAAGTCCTGAGCGGGGCAACCCCGGGGAAACGGCCCACCCGCTTGCGCCTTGCGCCGCGCGCGGTTGCGTGCTTTGCGTCGGCGTATGTCTGATCCCCTCTCGCCCTCTCCGCGCCGTGTTACCCCTGGCTGTCTCATGCTCATCGTGGGCGGAGTATGGCTATTGGTGCTGGCGGTGTGGATGATTTGGTCGGTGTTTGCGCAGGTGAAGGACATACGGACGTTTGCCGATTCAGAGCCGAAGCACGTGGTCCCGGCGCAGCCCAAAGCGGAGGAACTCACCGCTCTGCGCGCCCGCATCAATGCCTTCGGAGCCGCAGTGGGAAGCGGCCGGAAAGCCGAATTGCGCCTGAGTGTCGATGACTTGAATGCCCTTCTTTCCTCGGAGGAGGCCGCGAAGCCGATGAAGGAAAACGCCAAAGTGGAGAGCATCGGCGATTCCGTGCGGGTGCAGATTTCGGTGGCTCTGAACGGAGTGCCGTTCACCGGCGAACGTCTTTACCTCAACGGCTTTGCCGACCTCACTGCTGAAAAAGACAAGGACAGGGGAATCAAGCTGGCCACCAAAAACCTGACAGTTCCCGGCAAAAAGATCTCAGAGGGATTCATGACCCACTACAAGGAAAACAATCACCTCGATGCGCTGCTCATGGATGAAATGCGGGCGGGCAAAGACCCGTCGATCATGGCAGTGCTGAAGAAACTGACCACGGTGCGGCTGGAGCCAGGCGTGGCCATTTTGGAGTATGCACCCTAATGCCTGCTGCTGTCACTCCTCCGACATCCTCCGGTAGGCGCCGGGGGAGATGCCGGTAAGGCTTTTGAATTGCCGGCAGAACGTCGGCTGGTCGCAGAAGCCGCATTCGAGCGCGATGTCACCCAGCGCCTTCCCGGTGCTGCGCAGAAGGCCGGCCGCCGCTTCCACACGCTGGCGCGTGAGCAATTGCCGCGGTGATACGCCGAGCACGCTTTGCATGAGCCGCTCCATGCGGCTAATGGAAAGTCCGGCCCGAACCGCCAGATCTGCGACACGCAGAGGCTGTGCATAACCGGTGCGGATTCTCTCCACCACAGCGGCAAGGCGTCCGAGCTTCGGATCGCCGGCGGCCGGTACGTGGAGGTCACGCGAAATGCCCGCGAGGGCGATTACTGTGCCGCCGGCATCGCGCACCGGCACCTTGTCTGCGCGGTACCAACCCATGGTGCCGTCGCGATGGGTAATCGTTTCCAAACGATCGTGAACTTCGCTGCCTGTTTTAAAAACCACGGCGTCCTGTTGTTCATAACCCGCGGCGAGCAGGGCAGGGAAGACCTCGCGCGCGGTGCGGCCCAGCAGTTGATTCCGCGAGCCCAGCCTGGTGCGGCGCAGAAATGTCTCATTCACAGACAGATACTGGCCGTTCCGGTTCTTGATGCAGAAGACGAGGTCCTCCGCATGGTCGAGGAGGCGCTCCATGACTGCGAGACCGGGCACCTTCGCAAACAATTCCCGGCGCATCGCCTCTACTGGAGAAGGTGAGGGCCCGGAGCGCTTTTTGTGTTTTTTCGGCATCCGCCGGGAAGGGAATACCAAAGACGGAAATCTGCAATCTGATAACTTGTCTCATGCCCGCCACCATGACCGCACCTGAAAGACCGCAGACCCTTCCGATACCGGGAGACCGGGACGCCGCCATTGCCCAGAAGGCGGTGGCGCTGGCAGAGGAGCTTTTGCGCAGGGCGCTCGCGGCTTCCCGGCCGGAAGAAAGACAAAAGGCCGGACAAATGTCAGGCTTGATTTCCGATCCGGCGGCAAAAGCCCTGACCATGGCGATGACGGACCGGCTGATCCGAAGCAGCGACGCGTCCAGAGCCGCCCGGGGCTGGCGCGCCGTTTTGTCCCGAATCGGCTTTCCGCGGGGCTTCGCACCACTGGACCGTTTTCTGTTGCGGGCGGGAGCTGCGGCCTCGCGGGTTCTGCCGAAAGTGGTGATGAAAGCGGTGCGTCGCCGGCTGAGAAAAGACAGCAGCGGCGTTATTCTCGCGGCGGAAGAGGAACCGCTGGCTCATTATCTGGCGGAGCGCCGCGCGGCTGGAATGCGGACCAATGTGAATCAACTTGGCGAGGCGGTGCTGGGCGAGGGAGAGGCGGGTCACCGTCTGGATTCCGTGCTCGCATTGCTGGCCCGCGAGGATGTGGACTATATATCCGTGAAACTGTCCGCGATTTTCAGCCAGATTCACACCGTGGCATGGGAGGAGTCCCTGGTGGCGGCAAAAGAACGCCTGCGGGTCCTTTATCTCGCCGCTTTGCCAAAACGAAAGATGGTAAACCTCGACATGGAGGAATACCGCGATCTCGAACTCACCACCGCTGCGTTTTGTGAAGTGCTTGACGAGCCGGAGTTTCGCAACGCCAGAGCCGGAATTGTCCTGCAGGCGTATCTGCCGGATTCATACGGCGTGCTGAAACGCCTGGCGGGCTGGGCGCAGGCACGGCTGGCCGCAGGGGGCTCGCCCATCAAGATCCGGCTCGTGAAGGGTGCCAATCTGGCGATGGAAGCAGTGGAGGCGGAACTGCACGGATGGAATGCCGCGCCTTATCCAACCAAGGAGGAAACGGATGCCAACTATCGCCGCATGATGGATTATGCCTGCCGTCCGGAGCATATGGCAGCGATGCGTGTGGGCGTCGCGAGCCACAACCTGTTCGATGTCGCGCTCGCCCTGGTATTGCGTGAGGAACGGAAACTTGGAGACGCTGTGGAAATCGAAATGCTGGAAGGCATGGCCAACCACCAGGCCCGCGCCGTGCGCGATACCGCCGGAAGCCTTTTATTATATGCGCCCGTGGTTCACGATAAGGACTTCGGAGCGGCGCTGGCCTATCTGATCCGCAGGCTCGATGAGAATACCTCGCCGGAGAATTTTCTTAGTGGCGTCTTTTCCTTCACGCCGGGCAGCCCCGCCTGGAAGGAACAGGAGCGACGGTTTCTCGAAGGCTGGGCAAACCGCCATGAGGTGAGCACCGCTTCCCGCCGTGCACAGCCGCTGGGGCATTCGGTCTCCGAATTTTTCAATGAACCTGAGACGGACTTCACTCAGGAGAGGAATCGTGAAGCGCTGGCCACGAAGTGCGCCACGGCCAATCTCCCCGAACTGAGCAGCGTTGAGGAAATCCCAGCGGTTCTTGACGCGGCCCGCGGCGCGCAACCGGCGTGGGAGGCGCTGGGTGATTCGCAGCGCGCGGACATTCTGCGGCAATGCGCCGCGGTGATGTCCGCCCATCGCTTTGAGATCATCGATCTGCTTCGCCGCGAGGGAAAGAAGGCCGTGCTGGATGCCGACGCCGAAGTCTCGGAGGCCGTCGATTTCGCCCGCTATTATGCTGAAACGGGCGTTGCGCCGCAGCGTGTGAACGCGAAGGCGCTCGGCACTGTCGTCGTCACACCGCCGTGGAATTTCCCCTTCGCCATTCCCTGCGGCGGCGTGCTGGCCGCTCTCATGGCGGGCAATGCCGTGATCCTCAAACCGGCCCCCGAAACCGTGGAATTGGGATGGCTGCTGGCCAATCTGCTCTGGCGGGGCGGCGTGCCGCGCGGAGTCCTGCAATATGTCAGGTGTGAGGACGGCGCAGCCGGACAGGCTCTCATCACCGACGCCCGAACGAGCGCCGTCGTGCTTACGGGCGCCTATGAAACGGCGAAGCTTTTCCTTGGCTGGCGTCCCTCCCTGCGGCTCTTCGCGGAGACGAGCGGCAAGAACTCCATCATTGTTAGTGCGCTCGCCGACCGCGACCTTGCGGTGAAAGACATCGTGCGCTCGGCTTTCGGACACGCGGGACAAAAATGCTCTGCGGCGAGTCTCGCGATTCTTGAGGCCGAGGTCTATGACGATCCGGCATTCCGCCGCCAGTTGCGCGATGCCGCCGCGAGCCTGAATACCGGCCCGGCCCGCGATCCCGCCAGTGTCGTGACACCTGTCATCCGCGAACCTGGCGAAAGCCTTCAACGCGCCCTGACAACATTGGACGAAGGCGAAGAGTGGCTCGTTGAACCCCGCCAGCCTTCGGACGATCCATGCTTGTGGTCGCCGGGCACCAAACTCGGGGTGCGTCCCGGCTCATGGTTTCACCAGACCGAGTGCTTCGGTCCTGTGCTCGGGCTCATGCGCGCCCGCGACCTCGGCGAAGCGGTGGATTTTCAGAACGCCACTCCCTATGGACTCACCGCCGGCATGCATTCCCTGGACGAAGCGGAGATCGAAACATGGAAAGACCGCGTTCAGGCGGGCAACCTGTATGTGAACCGCGCCATCACCGGAGCCATCGTACAACGCCAGCCCTTCGGCGGCTGGAAGCGCAGTTGCATTGGTCCAGGTTCCAAGGCGGGCGGTCCTAACTACGTCAACCTTTTCAGGCACATTGAAGATGCCGCACCTTTTGATCCCGCAGCGGGTGTGCAAAACTACCGCACAGAGTGGAACGCTTATTTCTCACTCCCTCACGATCCCTCCGCCTTGCGCTGTGAGCGAAACGCGTTTCGCTATCGACCCTGCCGTGGGGTAATCCTCCGTCTCGCAGTACCGGATGCCGCCGTGGAATCCGCTGCCCGCGCCGCCGCCGGGATTTGCGGTGTTCCCTTAACGGTTAGTCACGGCTCTGTCGAAAGCGATGCCGCCTTCGCCGCCCGGCTGCCGCAACTCGCTGCCTCAGCGGAATTCCTGCGCACGATCACACCTCCATCGGATGAAGTTCTGCGCGCCTCCTTTGCCGCCGGCCTGAACTGGATCGATGCTCCCTTCAGCGCGAACGGCAGAGTGGAGCTTACCCGCTGGCTGCGCGAGCAATCCGTGAGTGAAACGCGGCACCGTTACGGCAATTTGATGCCTGCCTGAGCGAAGCCCAACCGGTCCCCTGGAACCAATGGACGCCCTGCCAAAAACGCAGCCGCCTCCAGTCGTTTCCGCCCTTCCGCCTGCAACTGGTGCAGACGCACGACGCCGGTGCCGCAGGCGACCGTTAGGCCATCGGAACCTGCGGAGACAACACTTCCCGCCGGGGCACAGCCGCTGGAAAGCTCCAGCGCCTCCACCGGGGGATAAATCTTCACCGTCGAGCCATCCGGCAGCGTCGTCGAAGTGCCGGGCCACGGATCGAAAGCCCGGATGCGGCGAGCGATGTTCTCCGCGGGCTCCTCCCATGAGAGGACGCCGTTTGCGCGCTCCAGCTTACCCGTGTGCGTCGCCGAGGTTGCGTCCTGAGGCGTGCGCGGTGCGGCGCCGGCGGCAATCAATTCCAGCGCCCGCGCCAGGGCAACCGGCGCGAGCAGGGCCAGGCGGTCATGCAGTGATCCGCCCGTTTCGTCAGGAGCGAGCGCAATCGTTTCCGTTAGGAGAATGTCACCGGTGTCCAGACCCTCGTCCATGTACATGACCGTGATCCCCGACTCGGCGTCGCCCGCCAGAATAGACGCCTGGATGGGCGCGGCACCGCGGTGCTTTGGCAGCAGGGAGGCGTGGAGATTCAGGCAGCCGTGCGGTGGCACGTCAAGCACGGAGCGCGGAAGGATTTGGCCGTAAGCCATCACCACGGCAATTTCCGGCTGCAGGTCCGCAACCCGCAATGCTTCTGTACGGATGCGGCGCGGCTGGTAAACGGTCACGTCGTGTTCCATGGCCAGCACCTTCGTGGCGGGCGGCGTCAGCACCTGCTTGCGGCCCACCGGTTTGTCAGGCTGACAAATCACCGCGCACACTTCATGGGCAGGATTATCCAGCAGACTCCGCAGTGCTGGCAGTCCGATCTCACCCGTTCCAATGTACAAAATGCGCATGTGCCCAACAAGCCTGGCTGCTTCGAAAGCGACAGTGGTTTTTTCGTGCGCATTTTCATCCCCGCCGGCTCTGCACGTTTCCCTCGCCAATTCGTGCGTGCGCTTATACTGGCCGCATGCTTTCCACGGCGGACAAAGACCAGTTTCACGAAACCACTATCGATGGCCCGCGCACCCGGCGCTGGGTGCTTGAACGCGGCGACTGCGGCGAATTCAACGCGAATCGCATCACCCGTCTTGGAATCGAAGAGGCTGTCGCTCCCTACCGGCGGGTGCGCATGCAGCCCGCCGGCAGCTTTTTCCTCGCCTGTATGGAGGGTGAAGGAAGGATTCTTCTCGATGGACGGTGGCAGCGCGTCACGCCCGGCGCCTTGTGCATGGCTCCTCCAAGAGTGCTCAACGCATTCTATGCCGCGCCGGCAAAGCGCTGGGTTTTTGCCTGGCTCCGCTATGAAGAGCCCCACTGGGTCCGGCCACTCGTGGGTGCCGCCTCACCGGTTCGATCGCGCGATGGCGGCCTGGAATTGGCGCGCTGCATTGCGGGGCTGCGCGAAGAATGGAACGGTCAGCGCAATCCAAAGATCATCCATCACTGGGTGAGCCTCATCCAGGCTTTCGCGCACCGGGCCGCGCGTCCGGTGCAGGGCGATGACCGCCTTGCCGGCCTCTGGGCCAACGTGGAGGCAAGCCTTGGTGAATTGTGGACGCTGGAACGTCTCGCGGCAAAGGTGCACTTGAGCACTGAACACCTTCGCCGCCGCTGCCATCTGGAAATGGGTCGCAGTCCCATCCATCAGGTTACCTACATGCGCATGCAGCGCGCGCAGACGCTTCTTGAGACCACCGATGACAAACTCGAGGTCATTGCTCAGCTCACCGGTTACAGTGACGCCCTCGTCTTCTCCCGCGCCTTCAAACGGTGGATCGGTCTTACTCCGTCCGAGTATCGTTCCAAGCGGTGACGAAAAGGATGTCTTCGCGCAGGAACGATATGAGTCTCATCAGATCATCATCATCCGTCTGATTGCGTCCGCGCCCTCCGCCCTGTAACGGAAGGCTCGTTTCGCCCCTCCATGAAAGCCTGCGCCCTTTCTCCTGTTCTGACAACGCTTGCGTCTCTAACCATTTTCGCCGGCGTCGCCCGCGCGGCCGATTACCCCAAAGAGATCCTCGCCGACAATCCGCTGCTCTACTATCGCTTCAATGACCCCGCGCCCGTCGATGCTGCTTTCAATCGCGGCATTGCCGGTCTCTCCGCAAACGGTGCGTATCTTGGCGGAGTGACGCATCGCGTGCCCGGCGCTCTGGCGGGGAGCGGTTCCGGCGCCGCTGAGTATTTAGGTAATGGTGGACGCACGTCTGTACCGTTCATTCCCGAGCTGAATCCCCCGGCCGCCTCTCCGTTCACCATTGAAGCATGGGTGAAGCCCACGATCGAAGGCGCCGGGAACGCGCAGTGTCCGCTCTTCAACCGTCACTCCACCGGCAACCGTCAGGGCTGGGTCTTCTTCCAGCGTCCGTCGGCACAGGGATTCAATTTCCGGATGTATGACCAAAACGGCAGCACGCAATCCGTGGACCTCACCGGCGGTCCCTACACCATCGGGGAGTGGAGTCATCTGGTTGCCGTTTGGAACGGCAGCTCGGCGACTCTCTATGTGAACGGGGTGTCCGTGGGCTCGCAAGCCGCGGGCTATGTGGCGAATACCGACGCTCCGCTCGGCATCGGGGCCTACAGCGCCGACAACCCTGGCGATAATGCCTTTACCGGCTCGCTGGACGAAGTCGCCTTTTATAATACCGCCCTCACTTCCGCCACGATCCTCGCTCACTACACGAACGGCACCAGTGCTCAACGCACCCAGCCATACAGCGAACTGGTCGCCGCCAGCGCTCCCGTGCTGTATCTGCATCTCGATGAACCCGCGCCCGATGCCGATGTTGCCGCCAACAGCGGGAGCCTCGGCCCGGCTGGCGATGCTCTGAACTTCCCCGGCCAAAAGCGCGGACGGCCTGGCGCGCTCGCAGCCAGCGGCGACACCGCCACCGGTTACTCTGCCATCGACCCGCTTTCCTGCGATGGCGGAGTGCCCACTCATGTCCCCTTCAAACCGGAATTGAACACCGCTGTCTTTTCCGTCGAAGCATGGCTGCGCCCTGTCATCAACGGAACGTCCAACGCCCAGTGTCCGCTCTACAACCGCAAAGAGGGTGACGTGCGCACCGGCTGGGCCTTCTTCCAGCGCGATGCGGCCACCGGCTGGAACTTCCGCATGTATAACGGCATCAACGCCGACCGCAGCATCGACATTACCAGTGACATTGGATACACAGTGGGGGAATGGGTGCATCTCGCCGCCACTTTCGACGGCTTCACCGGCGTGCTGTATGTGAACGGCGTGGCGCGCGGCACTCAGACGGCCACCGGCGCTTATGCCCCGAACACTGATACCGTTGAATTCTCCGCAGGCGGTTTCCCTAACGGAATCGAGAACCCCTTTACCGGCGACATCGATGAAGTCGCCCTCTATCCGTCGGTGCTTACCGCCGCTCAGATCATGGAGCACTATCAAAACGGACTGGATCCAGGCCGCACCCGTTCCTACGAGTCGCTGGTGCTTTCCGACGGCGCGGTGGAGTATCTGCGGCTGAACGGGGCCGCTTACCGTCCGGCAGCCAATTCCGGCAGCCTCGGTGCGGAAGCGGACGCCGCCTATGTGAACACGCTCAATACCGGCACGGGCCCGCAGGCACCGGATTACACCGGCTTTGAGACCGGGAATCCCGCCGCCGTATTCAACACGAACACCTATATCGAACTGGGCAATCCCGCTGCTCTCAATTCGGCGGGTATCGACTTTGCCGGCAGCATCAGCGTGGAGGCGTGGGTCACGTTGAACGATCCGGAGCCCGACGATGCGCGCATTGTTTCTCACGGCGCCAACGATGACACCTCCCCCGCGGAGGTTTCCCTCCGGATCAAGGGCGGCAATTACGAGTTCGGTTCCCTCAATGCCCGCGCTTCTTTCACGGCCTCTCCGGACACATCCACCGGCGCGGCAGTTCATCTCGCGGGCACGTATGACGGGACCTCGTGGAATCTGTTCCGGAACGGTGTGCTGGTGGCATCGACAGCGGATCCCATTGGGGTAACTCCTGTCGCCAATGCCAACTGGGCCGTCGGTGCCCGTGGCCGCTGGAAGCGCGCGGCTGGTTATCCGGCCTCCGGTCAGGAAGCGGTGTTCAACGGCACCATCGACGAAGTCGCCATCTACCGCCAGGCTCTCTCCCCGAATCGGGTTGCCGCCCATTATATCACCGGTCTCGCCGGTGCTGCCCCCCTCCAGATCACCCGCACCGGAGCCATCGCCACCCTCACATGGCAAAAAGGCACTCTCCAGCAGTCCGACGGGCTCAGCGGTTTCACTGACCTGCCGGGTGCGGTATCTCCCTATCCAATTCCTCCAGGATCGCCGCGGAAGTATTATCGTCTGCGATTTTGAGTTCCTCTGAAATGCCCGCAACGTTCGAAAGCGGGCAGTGCGCAATCCGGGAGCCGGATTGACGCTTCAATGTGCACTCCGCTGCAGTGCTGTTATTTCGGGTTTGCCGGACAGACTGCGAAGAAGCTTCCGCGCGGTTGAGTGGTACGTCCGATGCACAGGCATCGTGCCCACTCTCAATATTCAATACCTATGAAACTCGAAACACTGCGCGATCTTCTCATTCACGAACTCAAAGACCTTTACAGTGCCGAAAAACAATTGGTGAAAGCACTGCCGAAAGTCGCCAAAGCCGCGACGAATCCTGACCTGAAGGCGGGCGTGGAAAAGCACCTTGAGGAAACGAAGGAACACGTGAACCGGCTGGAGCAGATCTTCGAGGAACTGGGAACCACCGGCCGGGGTCCGAGCTGCAAGGCCATGGAGGGCCTCATCGAAGAAAGCGCCACGCTTATCTCGGATGAACCGGATGAGGAAGTGCTCGATGCCGGCCTGATTTGCGGCTCGCAAAAGATCGAACATTATGAAATCGCGGGCTACGGGACAGCAAGGGCTTTCGCGGAACTGCTTGGCGAAGAGAACGTCATGGAACTTCTTCAGCAGACACTCGACGAAGAAAAGGCCACCGATGAAAAGCTTACCGAGCTTGCCATGTCGGCGGTTAATATTTCCGCCATGGACGGAGGCGACGACGCGGAAGGTGATAAAGAGGAAACTTCGGCCTCCAAACAGAAGCGCGGAGCCAAGTCCAGCGCAGGCCGCAAACCTGCCATGGCGACAGCCGGACGCTGACCAGCAAAAACTATGAATCCTCCCGCCCGCACCAACTTGTCCAAACGTCCCCCCTCTGAAACCTTCCCGGCGAGGGATCGTTCTCCCGTGAAGAGAGAGTCTTCGTTGCAAAAGGAGGACTTTCCTTCCGGCGAAGAGGAGGATCGCGAGGGATTCGAGGTTCCGGACAAAAGAGGTAACGCGGGCGGGAGGACCGGCGGCGAACGCCAGACCTCATGAGAGGCAAGGGAGTTATCCGCATTGGCATATCAGGCTGGCGGTATCCGCCATGGCGCGGGGTGTTTTATCCCGCGGGTCTCACCCAGGTGCGCGAACTGGAGTATGCCTCGCGGGCGTTTCCCACGATTGAAATCAACGGTTCTTTTTACTCGCTGCAGCGTCCGGAAAGCTACCGGCGCTGGTACGACGAAACACCCGGGGATTTCGTTTTCGCGATCAAGGGCGGCCGCTACATCACGCATCTGCGCCGGCTTGTGAACATCGAAGCTCCCCTCGCGAACTTCTTCGCGTCGGGGATTTTCAATCTGCGGGAAAAGATCGGTCCTTTCCTTTGGCAGTTCCCGCCGCAGTTCCGCTACGACGAACGTAAGTTCGAAGAATTCTTCGACCTCCTTCCCCGCGATTTGGAAGCTGCATTGCGACTCGCCCGTGGAAGGGACGAACGCATGACAGGGCGCTCTGCTCTTCGGATCGACGGGAATCGTCCGCTCCGTCATGCTGTGGAAATCCGCCATGAAAGCTTCCGCACTCCGCGATTCGTTGATCAGTTGCGGCGGCACGGCATTTGTCTGGTATTCGCCGATACCGCCGGCAAGTGGCCTTATTTTGAAGATCTGACTTCAGATTTCGTTTATCTGCGCCTTCATGGAGACGCGGAGCTCTATGTCAGCGGATATACCTCCGCAGCATTGGAACGCTGGGCCGCACGCATCCGGTGTTGGTCGGGCGGCTCACAGCCGCGCGATGCGATTCTTGCGGGAAAACGCAGTGACGCAAAGCGAACGCTCCGTGACGTCTATTGCTACTTCGACAACGACGTGAAAGTGCGGGCGCCGGTGGATGCACACGGGTTGATGCGCCGGCTCGGGATCCCGGTTCCGGAAGCAATTGCGCCCGCGGGAACCCGTGCCCGTTCCCTGCATCCGGATGAACTTGATCGCTTGCCGTTTGAAGCCGCGCCTCCCGGTCCGCGATGGCGCTTTGGAAAGGTTAAGCGGAAACACAAGGTTGCATCACAGGCCGGAAAAACCTGATCTTCGATGGACTCGTATGGGCTAAATCTCAGCGGCGGCGATGTCGGGAGGCAGCGCTGCCGCTCTGGCATTGCTGGTACCCTGTTTGCTTCCACAACCGTGGAGAAAGCAGTCCGCCGCTTTGTATATTCCCATCAACAAAAGCGCAGGCGGAGCTGCTGCGGCCACCAATCCAATACCGCTCAACAAAAGACTTCGCACCGGCAGCCGGCTGGCCACAAACCCTGCGGCGGCCGCACCGAGAACATACTCGCTGGGATAGCGGCGCACGTTGTCCTCCCAGCGGTGAAAAGCCTGAGACAGCTTTTCCTCACCGCGGTCCGCCACCGCTTCCAGTTTTGATTGCGCCAGGGAAACCTCGGCCTCTGCATGCCGCCATGCTGCGCGAATCGCCTTTTTTGCGCGCTCCCATGTCAGCCGGCAGCCTTCTTTGACGGCGTTCCATCGCTGCTCCCACGCCTCCTCATGCAGGTCGAAGTCATCGGCTTCGCCCCGCAACGAATGCCCAAAACGGTAAGCTGGTTCGAAGTCCTCAAACCGGTCGCCTTCCTGGAGATACGGTTCGGAGGAAAATCTCTGGCTCCAGTAGTCGGGATCGTATTGCGGCGGTTTGGGGAAAAAGGCCGAAGGTTCGCCATTCATAGGGAAGAGGAGATGGAAGCTGTGAATCAGGGATTGATGCGGGAAAGCGGCTCTGTGGCACCGCAGAGGGCGCGCTCTGCTTCCAGCCAGTGATCGAGATCGTGTCCCCACTCCCGGCCCCGGGCTTCATAAATCGTGTAGGCGAGATTTTGAATCTCCTCCCGTGTGGCGATCCGGTTTGGAACGCCCGTATCCTCCCCCGGCGTAGAGGTTTGCACGACGCCGCTTTTCTTGGACTGATTTTTCATAGAATCGCTCGCCATGCAGAATTCGTACCGGAAATCGATGGCTATCCTTTCATCAGCGACTGCGCGCCATCGACGTACAACTCGGTGCCGGTGATGTGGGAGGCCTCTTCCGAACAGAGGAACCCGATGACCGCAGCCACCTCTTCCGGTCGTGCCGGTTTCCCGTCCGTGAGAGGCACTTCGCCCCGCGGAAAATGCACGTCCGGGCGGATGCGATCCAGATCACGCTGGATGGTGCTTTCCGCGATTCCTGTGGCGACGGAGCCGGGGCATACGACGTTTACCCGGATGCCATCCCGTGCGAGTTCCAGCGCTGCCATTTTGGCGAGCGCCACCTGACCAGCTTTGGAACAGGCATAGGCGGTTGCCCCGGTATTACTGAACATTCGGTTCCCGTTGATGGAGGACACAATGACGATCGAGCCTCCGGCGGAAAGATGAGGCACTGCGCATTTCAGCGTGAGAAACGCGCCTCTTAAGTTCACTGCCATGGTGTGGTCCCATTCGGCGGCGGTCAATTCCGTCAGCGGTGCCCAGACCCCGTTGATCCCTGCGTTCGCGATAACGTGGTCGAGGCGGTTCCATTTCATGGAAAGGGAGGAAAACGCGGTCTGCATTTCGTCTTCGCGGCTCACGTCCACAGCCATACAGAGGTGTCCTGCGGAAGCCCCCCCCATCATGTTGAGCGTTTCCTGAACCCCCGATTCCGACTTATCCAATGCGGCGACTTGCGCTCCCCGCGCCGCAAACAGCATCGCTGTTGCCCTCCCTATGCCGGAGCCCGCGCCTGTGATGACCGCCCGTGTACCGTTCATGGGAGGGTGCCGTCCGCATTCACCGGGCCTTTGATTTTCGGGAAACAACCGCGTTCAATTTGCCGCGCAGACGCATTTTGCATACCGTCGCGCGCGCCCTGCATTGCACTTTGCCCATCCCACCCGGGGCGCCTCCCGAAAGGACCAATCGGAACACATGATGCACTCCTGGCGGCACATGTATTCACCTGATCGCACCTTTGTTCCTGCAATTTCGTCCGAACCGGCCTATCAACCGGGCAGTCCGTTTCCCCAGGGTGCTACATGGAATGGAAAAGGGGTGAATTTCGCTGTTTTCGCGGAGCATGCGGAGGAAGTGCATCTTTGTCTCTTCGACAGCGCCGAACAGCCGGTGGAGACCCAGCGCATTCGCATTCGCGAACGAACAAACGGCATTTGGCACATTTTTGTTCCCGGCATCGAGCCCGGTCAGCATTACGGCTATCGTGTCCACGGCCCCTACGACCCATCAAGAGGGTTGCGCTTCAATGCCAACAAGCTGCTGCTGGATCCATACGCCAAGGCCATTGGGCGCGCGCTGATATGGGACGACAATGTATTCGGATACACTGTGGGGCATCCCGATGCAGATCTTTCTTTCGATGAACGGGACAGCGCTCATACGGCACCGCTCGGAGTGGTGATCGACAATCGGTTCGACTGGTCGGACGAGGACCGGCCCGGCGTGCCCTGGCACGATACAGTCATCTATGAAGCGCACGTGCGCGGATTGACCATGAATCATCCTGATGTGCCGGAGGAGCTTCGGGGGACCTATTCCGGAATCTCCTCGGCGCCCATCATCTCGCACCTGCACGCCCTTGGGACAACTGCCATTGAGTTGATGCCCGTCCATCATTTCCTCAACGACCGTCATCTTCTGGAAAAGGGACTGAGCAACTATTGGGGATACAACACGCTGGGTTACTTCGCTCCGGAGCCCGCTTACGCCTCACGCAAGCGGAGGCCCGCCGATGTGGTGCGGGAATTCAAACAAATGGTCAAAGACCTGCACAATGCCGGGATCGAGGTCATTCTGGATGTGGTTTACAACCACACCGCCGAGGGCAACCAACTCGGTCCCACCGTTTCTTTCCGCGGCATCGACAATCTCGCGCACTACCGCACAGTGGAAGGCGACCCGCGGTTCTACATGGACTACACGGGGTGCGGTAATACGCTGAATATGCTTCATCCGCACTCGCTGCAGCTTCTCATGGACAGTCTGCGCTACTGGGTCACGGAAATGCATATTGACGGGTTCCGTTTCGATCTTGCTTCCGCGCTGGCCCGTGAATTGAAAGACGTAAACCAGTTAGGACCGTTTTTTGACACAATTTATCAGGACCCGACACTCGCCACGATCAAATTGATTGCGGAACCGTGGGATCTGGGGGAGGGCGGCTATCAAGTCGGAAATTTTCCGGTGGGATGGACGGAGTGGAACGGCAAATACAGGGACACCGTGCGGCGGTTTTGGAAAGGGGAGGCGGGTGTCCTGGGCGAACTGGCCACGCGGCTGAGTGGAAGTCCGGATCTTTATGAGCAAAGCCGCCGGCTCCCGACAGCGGGAATCAATTTTATTACCGCGCACGACGGATTTACGCTCCATGATCTTGTTAGCTACGATAACAAACACAACGAAGCCAATCTTGAGGACAACCGCGACGGCTCGGACGACAACCACTCCTGGAACTGCGGGGTCGAAGGCCCCACTGATGATGAAGCCGTGCTCGCACTCCGCGAACGGCAAAAAAGGAACCTGTGGTGCACGCTTCTTCTTTCCCAGGGAGTGCCGATGATCTCCGGCGGTGACGAAATCGGGCGGACACAGCAGGGGAACAACAATGGTTATTGTCAGAACAACGATTTGTCCTGGCATCAATGGGATCTCGATTCCCGGCGGAGTGAGTTCTTTGATTTTGCGCGGAAGGTCGTGCATCTCCGCCGTGTGCATCCGAATTTTCGCCGCCGCAGCTTTTCAGAACCGGGGCATGAGCAGTGGGCGCGCACTCAGGAGTCCGTGAAGTGGTTTCGCTCCGATGGAGCGGAGCTTACCCAGGAGGACTGGGAAAGCGGATGGATGCGGGCGCTGGGGATGTACCTCAACGGGGATTCACCCAGCATCCGGGGAAAGGATGGTGAGTACACCCGGGATGACGCGTTTCTCCTGCTCTTCAACAGTCATCATGAGGACCTCGAATTCCGGCTGGCGTTTCCTCAGGAAGTTCGGTGGAAGGTCGTGTTGGATACGGCGCGTCCGGATCTTTCGCAAAACGCAGAGACCGTCGCCGCGGGGGATGTTTACGCATTGCGCGCTGGCTCCATGGCGGTGCTGAGCCATGAATAAAGAGTGGATCGCCACGTACCGGCTTCAGGTGCACTCGGGATTCCCGCTTTCAGCCGCCGAGGCCGAGCTGCCCTGGCTGGCGAAGCTGGGGATCAGTCACGTCTATCTTTCCCCGTGTTTGCAGGCGGTTCCGGGTTCCACTCACGGGTATGATGTGGCGGATCCGGGCCTCATCAGTAAGGACCTCGGGGGAGAGGAGGCATGGTCGCATTTTCACCGGGCGGCGCGGGCACATGGACTGGAGATTCTGCTCGACATCGTGCCGAACCACATGGCTGCCGATACCTCCAATCCATGGTGGGACGACGTTCTTGCCAACGGTCCTTATAGCCCGTGGTGCTCTTATTTCGATCTCTTTACCTCCGGCGGGCAAGAGCCGTGGCGACTGCATTTGGCGCGGCTTGCCAGGCCATGTGAGGCGGCCCTCGCGGGTCGGGACTTTCGTATTGAGCTCTCACGCGGCCTGCCGCGGGTCTTTTGTGGTGAGAATTCGTGGCCGTTGACTGCAATGACCTGGGCGGGGGTGATCCGGGATCTGGATCTGGAAGGTGAAATCACTTCCGAACTGCGGGCACTGGCGGCGGTTTCAAAACCGGACGCTGTGCAAATGGACCGCTGGCATTTACTCAGCGTTGCCCTCAGGGATCGAATCCGATCCGATGCGGTCTGTGCTGCGCTCTCTGCTGAAGAGATGCAGGAATTGCTGTTGGCGCAGTTTTATCAGCTCCACTTCTGGAAACGGGAGCCGGAGGTGATTAATTATCGTCGCTTCTTTGCCGTTGGCACATTGGTCGGGGTGCGTGTGGAGGACTCGGAGGTGTTCACCGCCTCCCATGGCCGGGTGGCGCAGATGATTGCGAATGGTGAGATTGCGGGTCTTCGTGTGGATCATCCGGATGGTTTGTATGATCCCGCCAGTTACCTGCGGCGTTTGCGGGCGCTGATGCCTGACGGCAGGATTTACGTGGAGAAGATTCTCGCCGACGGTGAAGAGCTTTCGGAGGAGTGGCCGGTGGATGGGACCGTTGGCTATGAGGCGCTGCGCGTTTTGAATTCCGTGATGGTCGAACCCCGCGGCGCATCTGCACTGACGGCCTTCCATGCTGATTTTTGCGGCGAAAAGCAGGAATTCCTGATCGTCGCGCGCGAAATGAAACGCATGATTTCCCGCACCCTGTTCCCTTCGGAATTCGCGCGGCTGGCTTCCCTTGCGGTGAAACTTGCCGGACGTGATTCCATTACGCAGCAGCAAATGGCAGAGGCCATCCTGGAACTAACGGCGTGTCTTCCCGTCTATCGTACTTATCGCGCCGGGGACGCCCTGGATTCCGCCGGGCGGGAGGCACTGCGGGTTGCTTTCGCGTCGGCGCGGGAACGGGAGCCGGCGATCTTTCCCGATGCGCTCTCGTTCCTTGAGACACTTTTGTTTAAACCCTCTCTCACGAGCGGGGAGCGGGCATGTGTCGCCCGCTGGCAGCAGTTGTCAGGATCTGTCATGGCCAAGGGAGTTGAGGACACAGCTTATTACCGCTGGCATCCCCTTCCTGGCGCGAATGAAGTGGGAGGAAATCCCGCAGCGCCTTCGCTGAGTCTCGAGGCTTTTCACGCCTTCTGGCAGGGAAGATCCCGGCCCGGTTCGCTGATCCCGCTGTCCACTCACGATACGAAACGCAGTGGCGATGTGCGGGCGCGGCTTGCGGTATTGAGCTGCGCTCCCCAACGGTGGCGGGATGCTCTCCTGACATGGTCGGAAATGAATTTGGATGCCTGGCGCGACCGCCCTCCGGACAAGTCATTCGAATGGCTCTTTTATCAAACTCTCACCGGAGCGTGGCCGTTGGATCGCGAGCGCTGCTTCGCCTGCATGGAAAAGTCCTGCCGGGAAGCCGCCGTTCATACCTCGTGGGACGATCCCAACGAACCTTACGAAGCAAGCATCCGCTCCTACATCAACGCTGTTTACGATCGCCCGGAATTCGTTTCGTCGCTCGAGAAGTTTGTTGGCGAAATCACGCCCGCCGCCGCGGTGACGAGTCTCGCCCAAACGCTGATCCAACTCACGGCACCGGGCATCCCTGATATCTATCAGGGAACGGAGATGTGGGACTACAGTCTCGTTGATCCGGATAATCGCCGGCCGGTGGATTTTTCGCTCCGCAGGGACGTTCTCGATCAACTGCCTGATCTGACGCCTTCTCCGGAGGCTTGGTGCGTTCCGAGTACAAAGCTGTGGCTCATTCACCGCACTCTTCAAGTGAGGCGGAGCCATCCCCGTTTCTTCGGGGGTTCATCGCCCTATCGCCCGCTTTTTGTGGAGGGAAGCCAGGCTTCGCGTCTGATTGCATTCACCCGCGGGGAGGAAAACGTAGCCGTCGTAGTCCCGCGCTTCACTTTTGGCAAACCCGCGTGGGAGGACACCCGCATTCCTTTGCCCGGGGGACTGTGGGTCGATCAGTTTAGCGGTCTCACATTGAGGGACGCGGTCGATCCCTCACAATTGTTTGCGCAGTTTCCCGTCGCTCTCCTCCTCAACTCCAGCCGGTCATGAATTTCCGCACATGGGCTCCTCTAGCCGAAGAGGTCGAATTGATTTTGAATGGCACACTTCATCCGATGACGCGGGAGGAGCGGGGGTGGTGGTCCACTAACATTCCGGACACTGTCGCGGGTGCGCGCTACCGTTATCGCATCGATGGCCGGGGGCCTTTTCCGGACCCGCATTCTCCGTCGCAGCCGTGGGGGGTTCATGGCGACTCTGCGTTCGTGGACCTTCGGGGTCTGCGGGATCGCACGCAGCCTGTTTTTCGTCAGGTGCATCTTCGGGATGCGGTCCTTTACGAACTCCACATCGGAACCTTCACCCCGTCGGGCACCTTTTCCGCCGTCATCGAAAAGCTGCCGCACCTCGTCGCGTTAGGCATCACTCATGTGGAGATTATGCCAGTCGCTGCCTTTCCCGGGAACCACGGCTGGGGTTACGACGGTGTTTCTCTCTATGCGCCCCATGCGGCTTATGGGACGCCGCAGGACCTCGCGGATCTTGTTGCGGCGTGTCACGCTCACGGATTGGCCGTCCTTCTGGACGTAGTTTACAACCACCTCGGTCCGGACGGAAACTACCTGCCGAATTTCGGTCCCTATTTTACTCAGGCGACAGCCACTCCATGGGGCGCGGCCGTGAATCTCGACGGTCCCCACAGTGATGGCGTCCGTGAGTTCATCATAGACAACGCGCTTATGTGGCTGCGCGATTACGGCTTCGACGGCCTTCGTCTCGATGCCGTGCACGAACTCTATGATGGGCGCGCCGTTCACATTCTGGAAGAACTCAGCGCTCGCGTTCGCCTGCTGGAACAGGAGGAGAATCGTCCGCTGGTTCTTATCGCGGAGAGCAATCAAAACAATCCGGGGCTTGTCCATCCGCCGGAACGCGGCGGATACGGCCTTGATGCCCATTGGGCGGACGAACTGCATCACGCGATCCACGTCTATCTGACCGGCGAACGCCGGGGGTATTACGCGGACTTCTCCGGACTTGGCGATATTGCCCGGGCTTTGGCCGCGGGTTACATCTACCAGGGGCAGTTCTCACCGGCACGTTTGCGCTCCCACGGGCGTCCACCCGAAGGCGTTGAACCTCATCAGATGGTCGTTTGCTGCCAAAACCATGACCAGACCGGCAACCGGGCCTTTGGTGAAAGACTCACGCTTCTCGCGTCGCCCGATCAAGTAAAAGCAGCCATGGCGATGGTTCTTCTCTCCCCGTGGGTGCCGCTGCTGTTTCAAGGTGAAGAATGGGGAGCCCGGACCCCTTTTCTGTTCTTCAGCGATCATCAATCGCCGGAACTTCGGGAGAAAATCCGCCGGTCGCGCTATGAAGAGTTCAAAGCCTTTGAGTGGGGAGCAGACATTCCTGATCCGAGCGATCCCGCCTCCTTCGAGAAGAGCAAACTGGATTGGAGCGAGAGCAGGGGTGAGGCTCACCAGGAAATCCTTCGATGGTGCCGAATGCTCAGCCAACTGCGCCGCCGAAGCCGGACTGACTTCACGCAACCCGTGGTCCAATGGGACGAAAACGGCAGATGGCTAACCCTGAGAAGGGGAACTGTGCTGGCGGTTTTCAATTTCTCGGAGGTCGGGCAGGTGATTCCGATCCCACCGGGAAGGTGGATGCCCGTGCCCTCGGGGGAACAGAGCATTTTCAGGGTCGTTTCTGTAGAGAGCGGTCGAACCACGCTCTTTACTATGGATTGACGAGGGCCGCGAAACTGTGATGGATCAACTTATGCAGGGAGGCGCTGCGGTTTATGGATTATCCTTTCGACCAACTCGTCTTTACTCCCGGGGACGTGGACCTCGCGCATTCCCCGCTGCGGGCGTCCATTCAAATGTCCACGTTTGTGCTCGGGGCCTTCAATCCCGGACTGACGCGGCTGCCTAACGGGAATCTGCTGATGATGGTCCGCGTGGCCGAGGCCCTGCGCGATCCCGTCGCGAACGGACGCGCACACTCCATTCGCTGGGTCCAGGGAAGCAGTTATGTGATCGATGAGTACGACCTTTCGCTCGTGGATGCTTCGGACCCGCGAAAGTTTCACATTCTCGGCCACCAGTCGAAAGTGATGGCGCTGACGTCGCTGTCATGGTTGCTCCCGGTGGAGATTGATGCTGAAGGAAAATCGGTCGTGGCCGTTCACTATGACAAAATCATCGCGCCGCAAAAATCCTATCAACAATACGGAGTGGAGGACGCGCGGATTTCTCTCATCGGAGAGACGTATTACATGACCACCTGTTCCGTGAGCGCCGAACGCCACAGCACCACCCTCTATACCTCCACGGATGGGCTCAATTACACCCTTCAAGGCATGGTCCTGGATCACCAGAATAAGGACATGCTGTACTTCGAAGGCACAGTAAACGGAACGTTCTACGCGCTCACCCGGCCGCTGGGTGATCTCTATTTCGCCTATCCCCCGGCGAGCACATTTGTGGCGGGACCCTCCATCAATCTTGCAGTGTCCCCGGACGGCCTGCACTGGCGCCCTCACGAGGCTCCCCTCATCAGGCCGAGGCGCGGCTCAGCGGCCACCATGAAGATCGGTGGCGGCACCCAGCCCATACGCACTCCGGACGGTTGGCTCATGCTCTATCACGGAGTAGAGCCAGGGACGCTCGTCGGCGTTTACCGGACGTTCTGGGCTTTACTGGACCTCGAGAATCCGTCGCGCATTCTCCGCGTAGTGGATGAAGTGCCCATTCTTGAAAGCAATCCAGCGCTGACGCAGCCCTTGAAGGAGCAGATGTATTTGTCGAATGTCGTCTTCACCTGCGGCATCGCGGATGCCGGCGACCATTACGTGGTAGCCTCCGGTGAAGTGGATCTTGCGTGCCGTATCACGATAATGCCCAAATCAATTTTCAATCCTTGAGGCGCCAGGACTCATTCCAGTGAAGACGTAATGAACTCCGAGACGATTCTGGACACGGCTACCATATCGGGCTCTGAGAGCAGTGTGGTCCTTCCTCCGATGGTGCATTTGAGTTGTGGCACCACAGCACACCGGCACGCTTCAAAAGTCAGATGGGAGGGCGAAACATCCTCGTCACTGTGAATCGTCAGCATGCACCTCGCACAGTGAGTATTGAAGCGCTCGGTAATTGACGAAGGCACACCTGCTGATTTCAACTGTGTTTCCACGGACTTGAGAAACGGGCAAACGACACCCGACAGGAAATTCGCCGCGCTTGTGGTTGCGCGATTCACCTCGTCCTCGCGACCGGCCACCTGAGCGGCTTCCCGTTCCCTCCGGCCCAGCGCTTTGCGCTTTGCAATCGCGATCACTTCCTGAAGTTTCATGGCTGCATAGTGGGAACTTGAGGGAATCGTAGGCAGCTTCTTTTCATTGAAAAGCGGACATCGCGGCGGCCGGTGCCTTCGTCATGCCCGCCGGGACGCTCAGGAACAGCTCCTTTGGCAGAGTGTGGTCCCGTTCATGCATTGATGCTTCTCTTACCATCCCATTCAGTTATGAAAACACTCAACGACCTTTTTCTCGACACTCTCGCCGACATCTATGATGCCGAGCACCGGATAACAGAGGCGCTGCCGAAACTCGCGGAGGCAGCTGAGTCCGATGACCTTCGCGAAGCATTTGAGAATCACCTTTCGGAGACCGAAGGCCACGTCAAAAAAGTCGAACGCGTCTTTGCGGCATTCAAAACGAGCCCTTACCGCAAAACGTGCCAGGCCACAGTTGGCCTTTTGAAAGAAGGCGACGAGTTTGCCGAGGAATTCGAAGGCACCGCGGCCCTTGATGCCGCGCTCATCTCCGCGGCGCAAAAGGTGGAGCATTATGAAATCGCCACCTACGGCTGTCTCGCCACATGGGCGGGATTGCTGGGCAAAGAGGACGCTCAGGCACTGCTTCATGAGATTTTGAGCGAGGAGGAGGCTGCGGATGAAACGCTGAGCGATATCGCCACCAGCGAAAGCAACGAAGAGGCGATGGATGAGAATCCCGTCGCCGTATAGACCAGTCTTTGGAAGACACGGGAGCCAACACAGGGCAGGAAGTGGCGGAAGCTGCTTCCTGCCTATTCTTTGCCGCCGCGCCTACTCCTCACCCGCCAGTTCGGCCATGGCGAAGAGAGAGATCGACTCGCGGTCGAGCGGGCGGTTGTGCTTCTGACACCAAAAACGCAAACGCTCCGGAAGAACGGGGACGCGATGGACCGGTATCCCCGACGCCTGCAGTTCCGCCGCATGCTCCTCCGCGCCGGCCACATACTGCTCATAGGGGACGCGTGTCTCCTCGTTGCTCTCTGAGAGCATCTGGAGAATAACTTCGTAGTCATCGGATGCGAAGACCGGAATGGCGACGGGCGGGACATCATTCATAAAGTCAGGGTAGTGTTTGCCGCCGGTGCGGCAACCTCAATTTGGAATGGATGCTGGAGGCACCGTTATTGCATTCCGGTTTTGTTCTCTATTCTCCTATGTCTTTGCCTGCTTCGCGAGCCAACGGATGTCTGTCCCTTTTGGCGGGATTGTTTTTCTCTCATAAATGCCCCCGCTGCGGGAGAAAATTCCGGCGCGGGGGAGTCACGGAATGGATCAAAAGTGAGGGACACGCGCCCATGTGCCGGAGTTGTTACACTCAAGCCGTCCGCCGCGGGGAACTTTGAAGCCTTTCAAACTGAAGCCTCTCAAACGCCCCGTTTTCGCCGCCCCAGGCGTTCCATTGCCCGCGAGATGGCGAGAACAATCCCGGCGCCGGCCGCCCGTCCCGCCTGCTCCACGGGCTTGAGTTTTTTTTCTTTGTCGATTCCCAGGATTTTTCCCGCGGTCTTCACCGGAGGTTCCATGGACGACGCGACTGCGGGCACGGGGCCGGTTGCCGGCGGAGCGATCACGGGGGAGTGCGAAACAGCTTCCACCTTCGCCGCTGGAACGGAGGCGCGTGAGCCCTCTCTTTCAGCATACACCTGCGTGAACTCGGCGCCGAGCAGGAAAATCTGAGCCGAAAAATACACCCACACCAGCACCAGGGCGAGAGCTCCCGCGGCGCCATAACCCGAGGAAACCGCCGATTTGGAAATATAGATCTCCAGACCGGTTTTACCGAGCGTGAACAAAATCGCCGTCACCGCGCTCCCGATCCACACATCCCGCCAGGCCACATAGGTATCCGGCAGATATTTGAACATCATCGCAAAAAGCACCATCACGAAGAGAAGCGAGAAGATCATCCCGATTGCCTGCATGATTAACGGTGCGCCAGGCACCATCTTCAAACCATAGTCGGCCACCACGCCCAGCCCCGCGTTGATTACCAGCGACACTAACAGGAGGAAGCAAACGCCGAGCACCATTCCGATCGACAAAAACCGGCCCCGTATCCATATCCAAATACCGTTGCCCTTCCGCGGGGATGCTTTCCAAATGCCGTTCAGAGACTCCTTCAACTCACCAAACACGCCGGACGCTCCGAAGAGAACCAGCGCAAACGACAACAGGGCTCCCCAGATGCCGCTGACCGGTTTGCTGGCCGCCTTGACCAGTTCCTCCACCGAAGCCGCAATGGACGGCCCGAGGGTTCCTTTAAGTTCCAAATAGATCCGCCCCCGGGCTGCGTCCTCGCCGAAGATGAGGCCCGCGACCGCAATGGCCGCAAGAACCAGGGGCGCGAGAGAAAACGCCGTGTAATAAGCAAGAGAGGCCGCCATGCGCATGGCATTGTCTGATTTCCATTTTGCGAAGCTCTCCTTAAAAAGAGCAGGTATCTTCCGAATGACAGCAAGGTTCATGGCAGTTCCGGGCGAACACCGCCCTTCGAGGCCGCTTCTTTGCTGAAAGTGTGCCCGGAGGACTCGCGGGCACACACCCTGCAAAGACGCAGGTCCTATGAACACAACCGAACTTTCACTGGATTCCTGCATCAACGCCTGCAACAGCCTTCTCCGCGGCGAGCTTTCAGCCGTGGACACCTACGGCCAGGCCATCGAGACCTTTACAACCGGGGCCGAGAGGGCAGTGCTTGAACGCATTCGCTCGGATCACGCACAAAGTGCCCGTAAACTGCGCGAGCACATTCTGTCTATGGGCGGAGAACCTTCTGCCGGTTCGGGAGCATGGGGAGCCTTCGCGAAGGCTGTGGAGGGAACTGCTAAAATGATGGGGAAGTCCGCCGCCCTGAAGGCTCTCGAAGAAGGCGAGCAGCATGGCATGAAGGAATACGAAGATGCTCTCGAGTCCGATGGCGTGATGGACGAAATCAAGACTACGATTCGCGGGGAATTGCTTCCCCGACTTATGGAGCATCTCACCGCGCTCGGACGGCTCAAGGAGCCTTAGAGATTAAACCGCTGGATTCAGAGGACGGCAGGAGGCCCGCAACGTGCAGGACATTGCGGGAACTTCTCATCATTCCGCCATGAATACATTCAAGCCCGCTCCGGGACATCAGCCGTCCCTTTGGGAGCATACGTTTACCGCACCCTCCTTCGCTCCGCTTGAGGGCTCGATTACTGTCGATGTCTGCGTGGTCGGCGCGGGGATGGCCGGCCTTTCCGTCGCCTATGAGCTTGCCAGCGCGGGCTATTCGGTTGCCGTCGTGGAAGCCGGCACGCTGGGTGGCGGCATGACGGCCCGCACCACGGCTCATATCTCCAACGCGCTCGACGACCGGTATTCGGCCATCGAACGCGTCCTCGGTCCGGAGAACGCCCGTTTGGCGGCTCAGAGCCATACCGCGGCGATCGAACGGATTGCCCGGATCGTGCGGGACGAGCAAATCGATTGCGATCTGGAGCACGTTGATGGATTTCTTTTCAATCCGCCTCGAGAAAAGGTGGAAGTGCTCCAGGACGAATACAATGCGGCACAGAGGGCCGGAGTGAATGTGGAATGGGAAACCCGTGTGCCCTTCACCGGCTGGAATACAGGACCGGCCCTGCGCTTCATGGGACAGGCTCAGTTCCATCCGGTCAAATACCTCGCGGGGCTTGCCGGTGCGATTCAGAGGCGCGGGGGACGCATTTTTACAGGCACCCGGGCCACTCGCATGAAAGGCGGCGATATTGCAGTGATCGAAACCGACGCCGGGCATATCGTGAAAGCATGGCACCTGGTGGTAGCCACCAATACCC
This sequence comes from Verrucomicrobiales bacterium, assembly GCA_035550135.1. Lineage (GTDB taxonomy): Bacteria > Verrucomicrobiota > Verrucomicrobiia > Verrucomicrobiales > V1-33 > V1-33. The sequence goes on along the minus strand of DASZQB010000007.1, from coordinate 14,982 downwards.
CGGTAAACGATCGCTTCGTCATTCATACCAAGCAGGCCTCCTACAACACGTCGGTCATTGCCCTTCGTTGTGCTCCAGGCTTTGCGCCGCGGTTCCTGATGTGGGATACTTCACAGAAGGCCGGTGAAACCGATTCTTATCATTATATCCGTTCATGGCATGACGCCGGTGGTGACTTCCTCATCGTGGGCGGCGAAGACCATAAAACGGGCCAGGATAAAGACCCGGAAGCGGCATTTCTGGCGCTTGAGGACTGGACGCGCGCGCGGTTCCCCGACGCAGGTAAAATCGAATACCGCTGGGCAGGCCAGGTCTTCGAGCCGCTCGACGGCATGGCATTCATCGGCCGGAATCCATCCGACGACGTCAATGTGTATGTCGCCACCGGTGACTCCGGAAACGGCATCACACATGGCGCGATCGCGGGTATGCTCATCAGTAATCTCATCCGTGATCAATTGAATCCATGGGAGTCACTTTACGATCCGGGCCGCATCATTGCGAAGACCATCCCGGATTTCCTCCGGGAAAACCTGAATGTCGTGGCCCAACTCAGGGACTATGCCACCCCCGGCGACGTCAGCAGCGCGGAAAACGTGCGGCCGGGAACCGGCGCTGTGATTCGCGACGGTGTTCATAAGCTGGCCGTGTTTCGTGATGACGACGGCACTCTCCATCGCCACTCGGCCGTGTGCCCGCACCTTAAATGCATCGTTCGGTGGAATTCTGCAGAGCGGACATGGGACTGCCCGTGCCACGGTTCGCGTTTCGATGCTTATGGCAAAGTAATCATGGGACCGGCCAACAGCGATCTTGAGGCAGTGGACCAGACCGTGATGGAGCCCGCAGTGCACTGATTGCAACGGGCGAAGCAGCACGTTGCACAGTGCAAATAAAATTACTGTTAGGACATTCCGCCAGCGGGGGCATATCCCGTGCAGGCTGTCCTTCTTCCACAGTTGATTCATCACAATTGCTATGAACTCTTCCTCTCCTCATTCCTGCGAAATTCCCGCTGCAGAGGTGCGTGTGGGCCGGCGCCGTTTCATTCAGACCTCGTCAGTGCTCGGCGCTGCTTTTGGCACCCTGAATGCCCGGGCAAAAGAGACGCCCCTGGCGCCGCCTGACAAACAACCCGCCGATCTCGCCGTCCCCGAGCCGGTCGCCAAAATGGTGGGATGGGCGGTCGTGGGAATCGGGCAGCTCACCGCCGGTGAAGTCATCCCCGCGTATCGTGAATGCAAGTTTTCGCAACTGACCGGTCTCGTCAGTGGTCACCGCGATAAAGCCCTCAAAGTCGCACGCGCTTACGAAGTCGATCAGGCAAACATCTACGACTATAAAAATTTCGATTCCATAGCCGATAACGAAAACATTCAGGTCGTTTATATTGCCCTTCCGAACTCCATGCATGCGGAATACACCATCCGCGCCCTGAAGGCCGGAAAGCATGTGCTGTGCGAGAAGCCCATGGCAGTAAACGTCAAGGAAGCCTCGCAAATGGTGGAGGCCGCTGCTGAAGCGAAGAGGAAACTCATGATCGGCTACCGGCTCCACTACGAGCCATACAACCGCAAAGTCATGGAATTGTGCGCGCAGAAAACGCTGGGTGCCATCAAGACGTTCTCCTCCACCAATTGTCAGCAGGTAAAAGCCCCTAACATCCGCCTGAGCAGCGCCCTCGCCGGCGGTGCCGTCGGGGATGTGGGTGTTTATTCCATCAATGCCGCGCGTTATGTCACCCGGGAAGAACCCGTGGAGGTTTTCGCCGCGGCACAGCGCCCATCGGACGATCCGAGGTTCCGCGAAGTGGATGAAAGTGTCACCTTCATTCTTCGATTTCCCTCCGGCATTCTTGCTCACTGTGATTGCTCCTTTGGATCCGCCGAAAGCCGCTCCTATCAAGTGCACTGCGAAAAGGGAGTGATCGATATGGAGCCCGCCTTCTCTTATCGCGGGTTGCGGCTCCGGATCAGGGAGGGCGACAGCAAAAAGAGCGCTCAGGATGCTGAGGTGGTGCTACCGCCCGTGGACCATTTTGCCGCGGAGATGGACCACTTTTCCGAATGCATTCTCAACGACCAAACGCCGCGCACCCCGGGTGAAGAAGGTTTGGCGGATATGCGCATCATCGCGGCTATTCAGGAGTCGATCCAGTCCGGAGCCGCTGTCAAGATAGTCTAATTCTCCGCTTCACAATCCCTCCGGGTATGTTTCGGGCAGTTCGTCGCGCCTCCACTCACTGTTGATCTCCAGCGGTTCAACCGCCCGGGTTTTGTCGATGTGGATAACCGCGTCGAACTGTTCTGGAAGGGAGGCCTCGAAATAGTGACTCCACCGTTCCGTCTCAGGCCGGTATATCACGCCGATGGCCCGTTCCAGCCGGCGCTCGCGCAGCGCCGAAGCCGCTTCCGCGTCTCCGCGCAGGTCCAGCCAGAATCGTGGAATTCCGGTCTCATGAAATAACTCTTCGTAGCTGCCGTGCAGCCCTGGCTGCACGCTGCGATGTTCCGCCGGATCACCCCAATTGCGCGCCGCCGTGACGCTGCCCGTGTACGTCGTAAAGCCAATGTTGAATACGCGCCCGCGAAATCGTTCCCGGGTGAGCTGCCCCACATTCCATTCGCCGCGCCGCCTCATGTCGGTCGCGCGCGCATCCCCTAGGTGCGAATTGTGCGCCCATACGATTACCTTCGCCTTTTCGCCGCCGAAATGGCTCACCAGAGCGGCCAGCGTTTCGGTCATATGGGCGTCGCGGAGGTTCCACGATTCGTCGCGTCCGCGAAACATCGAGCGATAATAACGTTCGGCATTCGCAACCAGCCGCGCGTTTTGCTCGGCATAGAAAAACTCGTCCTCGGCAGCTTTTCCGTCGTGGCTCACAAGGTTGCCGTAGTTGCGCCGCAATTCGACCATCTGCGCGACGACCTCCTCTTCGCAGGATTCGGCCTTGCCGCGCGCCGTGGCATAACCGTAAGCCTGCGGGTCGTCCCCGAACATATCGAAGCAGCCGTAGCGCTGACGCGCCCGGCGTGCGGCTTCCGGATCGATTTTGTTGAGATAACCGAGCACCGCCTCCATGGATGTATGCATACTGTACAAGTCCATGCCGAATATACCCGCTCTGGAGTCGTCGGGAGTTCGCCCGGCATTCCATCCCCGGAGCCACTCAACGAAATCCAGCATCACCGTATTCCGCCACATCCATGCAGGAAACCGTCGAAAATCAGCCAGCGACTTTGTTGCATGGGTGTCGCCTCCGCGTCCTGTCACATAGCGTTGCACGCGCAGCATATCCGGCCAATCGGCTTCAAGCGCCAAAATTTGAAACCCCTTTTCTTTAATCAGCCGTTTGCTCAGCGCGGCGCGAACGGCGTAGAACTCGTGCGTTCCGTGTGAAGCTTCGCCAATAAGGACAAATTGAGCGGTAGCCGCGCGCTCAACAAGCGCGTCATAATCGCGCTCCCTAAGCGCGGGGCGGGCGGCCTCCGCTATGATTTCGACTGTGCTCGGAAGAGCGGTTTTCATTCGTGTGCATCCGGGGGACCCGACCGGGCCCCGGTTATCTCTCACAGGACTTCTTTCGCCGAGACCGGCTCGCGGTCATTCTTTTCAATTCCAGGGAGTTCCTCCCCTGGAATGCCACCTGGCGTGTCTTTCTCCATTTGTTCTTTGCCTGAGCCAGTACCCGAGACAAACCCCTCCTTTTCCTCATCCCGGAACTCCCGTGGTTTGGCAAGGTCCTTTCTTTCTGAGGAGCCTTTGTCATCCATGCCGGTCACTTCATCACCGTGATCGACATCGCCGCCCGCGGGCGTGCGCTGCTCGAATTTTTCTTCGAGAATTTCATCCACGCTTCGCAGCGGACGGTTCTTCAATTCAGCGTTCGCGTCGGGGGAATTTGATTTCTTTGAGGGAGATTTCATTTTCATAATACTCTTCTTCTGCGGAAATCGTGCCTCCACCGCTTCTCCCCGCCGAAAAATGCGTTGTGCATTGCATGGTGCGCGTCAGCCGGGCGCCCGCTGGCATTCCGTTTGCAATGCGAGGGCGATGCCTGCTCGCCAATGCCGGTCCGTGTTCCTTTGTGCTTTGTTAATCAGCGCGGATGCCTGTGCCGATGACTGGCCGGAAGTCATGGGACCGGGTCGCAGCGGCATCTCGCAGGAGACCGGATGGAACACTGACTGGAACAACAAGGAGCCGCCGTTGCTTTGGAAATTCCAGGCCGGCCCCGGCGCCTCTTCCTGCGTAGTGTCCGGGGGCCGCATGTACACCATGGGCAGCAGGGGCGACCAGGAATCGGTCCTCTGTCTCGACGCCGCCAGCGGCAAAGAAATCTGGCGGCAGATGTACGACTGCAAGTTTGACAAACGTTCATGGGATGGCGGTCCCGCGGTCACTCCCGTGCTCGATGGCGAGCGGCTCTATACGCTCAGTTTCCGCGGCCAACTCTTCTGCTGGAATGCAAAAGACGGGACGAAGCTATGGGAGCGCCACCTGGTGGACGACCTTCATGGCCTCAAGCCGAACTGGGGCTGGGCCGGCAGCCCTCTCGTTGTTAGTGACAAGCTCATCGTTGAACCCGGCGGCAAAGGCACCAGCCGCACCGCCCTGGACAAGCTTACCGGCGAAACCCTCTGGCAGTCCGGCAACGACCCGGTGGCGTACGCCAGTCCCATTCTATTCAGCGGGCCGGCACTCAGCGGTGTTGCTTTCTTCAATGCCGCCGGCTTGTCCGGTGTTGATCCCCGGGATGGCACTGAACTCTTCCGTCAGCGCTGGAAGACAGACTTCGATGTCAACGCCGTCATTCCAGTGCAGCGCGACGGCAAATTCTTCATCGGCTCCGCTTACGGCAGAGGCATCGCGCTGATCGACGCCCGCAGCGGCCCGGTCTGGAAAAACGAAAAGCTCATCATTCATTTCCAAAGTCCCGTATTGTTAGGCGATCATCTCTATGTGGTGGAGGGTCAGGCGGAAAACCCGGCCGTCCTGACATGTCTCGAATGGTCCACTGGAAAAGTTTGCTGGCGGCATCGCGCGGGGCATGAACGCGCCCACCTCATCGCCGTCGGGAGTAAACTTCTTGTCATCACCCAGGACGGTGAACTCGTTCTAGCCGAAGCCTCACCGGCAGCCGGCAACGAACTGGGACGCTTCCAGGCCATTCCCAAAACAGTTTTCTCTCCGCCTGCCTTCAGCGACCATCGACTGTTCATTCGCAACAACAGCGGTACCGTAATCTGCTATGACATGACCCGATAATATCTGCGCGACGTATATCATTCTTCGTTCTCCAGCACCTTTGCCACGACCCGCAGATCCGCCACGAAGAGTTTATAGTTCTCCCGGCGGCTTTTCTCGTCCGGGGCCCGCAACAGATAAGAGGGATGCACCGTCAGCACAGTATATTTTGCAAACGATGACTCGAGGAGCTTTCCCCGGTCCCTCATTACCTTCGCTTTCGATCCCATTACTGCCTGTGCTGCCGTCGCGCCGAGACACACTGCCACGAGCGGCCGGATAGCCGAAAATTCACCGGTCATCCATGGACGGCAGGCCCCAATTTCCCGAGCGTCGGGTTTTTGGTGAAGTCTTCGTTTTCCGCGGGGCACCCATTTGAAGTGTTTCACTGCGTTGGTCACATACACCGTGCGGCGATCAATACCCGCGTCCGCCATGGCTCGATCCAGCATTTTTCCGGCAGGCCCCACGAATGGTTTTCCTGCCAGATCCTCCTGATCTCCTGGCTGCTCTCCCACAAACACCACGCGGGCATTCGCCGGCCCCTCCCCAAAGACCGTTTGTGTGGCGTTTCTATAGAGCGGGCAGTTGGTGCAATGCGCTGCCTCTCCCTTGAGCTTTCGTAAACTGCTTCCGGGTGATCGGTTCCTGGGAGGAGGCGCAGCGGGTTTTTCCATCCACCTGGCCGTGCAGATCAGATGCCGGGCCGCTGGTATCTTGAGGCCGGCTCTGTATCAAACTGCTGGCGGCTCAAGAGACACATGTAACTCGGGACTGAGAATGGCCGGGACTGCCACTGTATTTTCTTCGGGCTTCGGGAAGCCGCGGAAGTGGTCAAGCTCGCGCTCCATCAATGCAATGTGCCCCCTCAGATCGGCGAGAACCGACTTGATGCGCGCGGAGGGTGCAGAGTTGTTGACCAGAATTTCAAGCTGATCAACGAGGGTGCAGGGCGACATGAAAGAGATTAGGGGGAGTTGGGGATTCTGAATTTAGAGCAGTACACTATAAATTCCAGGCGGAAACTTCCTTGCAAGAATCGTACCACGAGGGCGGCGGCCTTGCTGTTCTTCTACTGTTTGAGGGAGCGGAAGTCTCCGTTGCGTCGCGTGACACCCTCGCGGTCAAGGCGTTCGAGGAGGGGAATGAGGATGCGGCGGGTGGTGCCGGTGATTTGCCTGAGGTCGCTGGCTGTCGCCTGGCCGGATTTTTGGAGATGAGCCACGATTTGATTCTTGAGCTTCTCGTAGGCTTCCATGAGGAGGACGGCCTTTTCGTCGAGTTGGATGGCTTCGCTCGTATCGAGGAGGAACTTGAGAGCTTGTCTGTCAACGGGCCCGGGGGCGAGTTCGCCAGGGTTGGGGGGTTCGATGAGGTTCTTCGCCAGCGCGGCGCGCAGCTTCGCTCCGGCAGACTGAAGGGCAGGGGGCAGGGAGGCGCGGTGCGCACCCCACCGGATATACCGACCGCTGCGGACGAATCCGAGTGCGACGAGGGCAGCGATAAAGGGATCCAGCAATCGTTTGTCGGGCAGCAGGGCGGCAGCGCGTGCGGAGAGATCGGCGAAGTCCATGCCGGTAAGTTGTGGAAATGTCTTGTGATGTGCCTTGATGACATCGCCGCACTTTGCGAGATGCAAGGACCACCAGCCGGCGTCGAGGAGCCATGCGCCATCGGCAATGATCGTCTTCGCGGTAACAAGCTTCGTGACAGCCGCGTCCACTTCCGCCGCACTGAAACGGCTTTTGAGCAGGGCGGTGGCACGCGGCACGGCGCCATCGCGCTGCACTTTGGAGGCGAGCAGCACCGCAATATCGTGCGGCGCGGCCGCGCACGCTTCGAGGCAGCGGCGGCTGTTGGGCTTGCGGAAGAGCGCGCGGCTGGCCTCTGCGTTGAGCACCGTGCCGCCGGCGATTGTCGCCTGCCGGGCAAAGTCGCGCAGCACAAAATGGTCACCCACGAAGGCGAAAACCGGGGTTCGGAAACGCAATTGCGCGGCGACGCGGGCACCCGGCTCCATGGTCCGCGTGCCCTGAAAATAGACGCGGGCTTCGCGGGCGGAGCCGCCGTGGTGCCACATCAGTTTCTGTCCGTTGCGCAGCGGCGTGGTTGCCATTGGCGATCCCGGAACGGGGCGCGTGGACTTTTCCAGCACCACATCCAAAGTGTCTGCTGCGGGGCCGAGCGATTCCAAAGTAATGATGTCGCCACGCTGCACTCCTGCACGGTCCTCGCGGTCTGCGATGGTGACATCGGCAAGATTCGCGGCGGTTCTCATTCCCGGCAGCGCCGTCTCCACGTTGCTGCTGTGCGACTGAAGATTGCGCAGGTGGGTTTTCAGGCCCGATGGTTGTATCACAGCCTCCTGCCCGCGCTGGAATGCGCCGCCGGTGAGCGTGCCGGTGATGACTGTGCCGATTCCCTGCGGTGAAAACGTGCGGTCCACGGGCAGCCGGGGCTTGCCAATATCCGCCGGCGCGGGTGTGTGGCGGAGCACGGCGGCGAGCGCCGCTTTGAGTTCCGTCAGGCCCCGGCCTTTCGGGGCGGAAACGGGGACGATCGGCGCTTCGGCGAATGGGGTTCCGGTCAGCGATTCGCGCAGCACTTCCGCTGCGAATTCGGGCTCCTCCACGAGATCGCTTTTTGTCAGGGCGACGACGGCGCGCGTCACGCCGAGATAAGTCAGGATTTGGAGGTGCTCCTCCGTTTGCGGCATCCATCCGTCGTCCGCCGCGACGACGAGCAGTGCGACATCGATACTCCCCACCCCCGCCACCATGTTCTTCACAAAATCCGCGTGGCCCGGCACATCGATAATGCCGAGGCTGTAAGCCACTTCGGTGTTCTCCGGATCCGCGATGTCAAGGTGCGCAAAGCCCAGATCGATGGTCATGCCGCGCGCCTTTTCCTCCGGCAGCCGGTCCGGGTCGGTACCGGTCAGGGCCTTCACGAGCGAACTTTTGCCGTGATCGATATGGCCGGCAGTGCCGATGATAAAATGACGGGGGGTCATGAGGGCCGCATTTCTCCATGCCTTCGGTGAAAACATCAAGCTTCAAGCGCTCCGCGCACTTTTCCCTTTCCACAATCTTTCCACCGGCCAATACTCCGCGCGTTCCCCGCATTGGAGAGTGATGTGTGCCTGGTGGCTGCCGCGGTCTTCAAAACCGTTGTGGGCAAGTGATCCTTGCCCGGCTTGGTTCGATTCCTTGCCTCTCCGCCCCTTATCCCTCGAAGTTAGGATAACTGCCGAGGATTTTGACGAAGCTGCAATGCTGCGCGAGCCCGTTGAGGGCGGTGGCGACTTTCTGGTCCTGTTCATGGCCGAGGACGTCCACGAAGAGAAAGTATTCCCAGTCGCGGCGGCGGCTGGGACGGCTTTCGATGCGGGACATGTTGATGTGGAGTTCGTTGAAGGGGGCGAGAGCGTGGAAAAGGGAACCGGGCTCGTTGCGGACGCTGAACATGATGGAGGTGCGGTCGCGGCCCGTGGGAGGGCAAGTGCGTTCGCCGATCACCAGAAAACGGGTGGTGTTGGTGGCGTGGTCCTGGATGCTGGAGTCGAGGACGTTGAGGCCATGCAATTGGGCGGCGAGGGCCCCGCCGAGAGCGCCGGCGTTTGGTGTTCGGGAGGCGATTTCGGCGGCGCGGGTGGTGCTGGGGACTTCGATGAGGTCGGCTTTGGGGAAGTGTTTTTGGAGCCAAAGACGGCACTGAGCGAAGATGGCGGCGTGGCTGTAGAGGGTGCGAATTTCCTCGCGGGGGCCGGCGGCCATCAGGCAGTTTTCGATGCGCAGGAGAATCTGGGCGCAGATGTGGAGGGGGCTGTCGGCGAAGAGGTCCAAGGTGTGGATGGCAGCGCCCTCGGAGGTGTTTTCGATAGGGACGACGCCGTAGTGAGCCTGGCGGCGGGCCACGGCATCGAAGACCTCTTCGAGACTTTCGACGGGAGCGTAATCGACGCTGGCACCGAACTTATTGATGGCGGCCTGGTGGGTCCATGTGCCGGCGGGGCCCAGGAAGGCGATGCGGAGATCGTCCTCCAGGGCGAGGGCGGCGGACATGATTTCGCGGTAAATGGCACGGATGCTCTTCTCGGGGAGGCGGCCATTGGCTTCGGCGTTTTTGCGGACGAGGCCCTGAAAGACGGCTTCCTCGCGTTCCGGGGCATAGATTTGGAGGCCCTGGGCTTTCTTGATGACGCCGATTTCGTGAACGAGGTCGGCGCGGTCGTTGAGCAGGCGCAGGAGTTCGGCGTCGAGGGCGTCGATTTTTTTGCGCAGGTCTTCGAGTGGCATGGGAGGAAGTCGGGACAGTAGCGGTGGCGGAGCGGGTGCAAAGGAGATTCGCCGGACAGGCAACCGGAAGGGAGCCAAATTATGGTTTTTATAATAATTGGTGGCTGAAGGGGGAGGGATGGAGTATGATGGTTGGATGAAGAAGACCGGTTTTCTCTTTTTTGTATTGTTGGCGGGGCGTGCGTGTGGCGGTGTGCCGACGCGGCCGATTCTGTATGTGACGCAGGTGCCGGTGCTGAATGAGAACAAGGATTTAGGGCATGTGGTGGCGCAGACGCGGATGAATGCGGGGAGTGTTTTCGGGAATCATCTGGGGGATACGGCGTCGGCGCCGCGGGGCGGGGCGCTGATGATCCGGTATGCGGATGCGACGGGAACGGTGCGGAATTTGACGGCCAGCCTGGGGTTCCCTGTGGCGGTGAGGACGCCGTGCGTGGACTGGACGGGGACGAAGGCGATGTTCAGCATGGTGTCGGGATTGCCGCTGAATGCGGCGGACAGCACGGCGTTTTATTGGCAGATTTTTGAGATCACGCATTTCGGTCAGGGTGAGACGCCGGTGATCACGAAAGTGGAGGGTCAGCCGGCGAATGCGAATAACATTCATCCGGTGTACGGAACGGACGGGCGGGTGATTTTTGTCAGTGACCGTTCGCGGGACGGGTCGGCGCATTTGTATCCGCAGCTCGACGAGTATTTGGATATCCCCACGCCGACGGGTTTGTGGAGTATCGATCCGGGGGTGGCGGGCGGGGATTTGAAGCTGCTGAATCACAGCCCCTCGGGGGCGTTCTCGCCGATGATCGACAGTTTTGGGCGCGTGATATTTGTCAGGTGGGATCACCTTGCGCGGGACCCGGCGGCAGTGTATGACCGGGGACCGCAGGCGGGCGATACGTTCACCGAGCATACGGCGAACGGGACGTTCAACTATGCGAGTGAGCTGCCCGGATCGGCGCAGTCGGCGGCGGTGCAGTTTTTTCCGGAACCCCGCAATTTTGACCGCAGCGCGATTGCGGCGGAGGGTGGAAATTTCAACGGGCAGGCGTTCAATATCTTTTCGCCATGGATGATGCTGGAAGACGGGACGGGAGAGGAGTTCGTCAATCATGCGGGGCGTCACGAATTGTGCGGCACGTTCAAGAAAAGCTTTCTCGATGATCCCAACTTGATCGATTTGAGCGTCGGGTCGCGGAACTATTACAGCAACTTTGTGCAGGTGAGGGAATCGGGCACGGTGCCGGGAAGATATTTTGGAATCGACACGCAGGAGGACGGGACGCATGCGGCGGGACAGATTGTTAGCATCGATGCCGGTCCGGCGGTGAATCCGGAAGTGATGACAGTGACTAACGTGACCGCGAAGCTGTCGTTTTTCGCGAGTCCGAACGGCGGCAGTGCAGTGGTGTATCGCAATCCCTTGCCGCTGAGCGACGGAAACCTGGTGGCGGTGAGCACGCCGGTGACGGGGACGGATACGAACATCGGCACGGCGACAAATCCTGTTAGTAATTATGCGTTCCGGCTGAAGTCGTTGAAGTTGCAGGGCGCACTGTGGGTCGTGGATCAGGTTCTGACAGGCGCGGGATCGACGGCAAATGTGACCTATTATGCGGGCGGACAGCAATTGACCTACAACGGGCCGCTGTGGGAACTGGACCCGGTGGAAGTGGTGGCACGCACCAAGCCGGCGAAACTGCTGCCGCAGGTGACGGGAATCGAAGCGGGAGTGATCAATGGCCGGCAGGTGGATGTGGCGCTGCTGCAGCGGTGGTTGCGGCAAAAGGGGCTGGCGCTCATCGTCAGCCGCAATGTGACGACCCGGGATGATATCGATAAACAACAGCCGTACAATTTGCAGGTGGCCGGGACGAATACGAAGACGACCGGCGCGGCGGGGAAGGTGTATGACATTTCGGATTTGCAAATTCTGCAGGCGGATCAGTTGAGGGGTCTAACAACCGTGCCGGGCCGGCGGGTGCTGCCGGTGCCGATGCATGACGATGGCGGCGAGAATGTGCCAAACGCGACGGGTCCGGCAGGCGGTGTGAAGCTGGGGAGTGATGGGTCGCTAGCGGCGTTCGTGCCGGCGAACCGCGCGCTGACGTGGCATTTGACGGCGCCGGATCACGGATCGGTGGTGAAGGAGCGCTACTGGGTGACGTTCCAGGCGGGGGAGATCCGGACGTGCACGAGTTGCCACGGATTGAATACGGCGGACCAGGCCGGTCACGCGGCGCCGGTGAATCCGCCGCAGGCGCTGGCGGATCTGATGGATTACTGGAAGCCGCGTCATCCGTGGGAATCGTGGCAGAGCGCGAAGTTCGGCGCGCAGGCGACGGCGGAGGCGGCGCAGGAGACTTCCGATCCTGACAATGACGGAGAGTGCAATCTGGCGGAGTTTGCGTTCGCGACCAACCCGCAGGCCGTGGATGCGCCGGATGTCAGGGTATCGCAGGACGCGGAAGGGACGGCGATGGTGTATCACCGCCGGAAAGGGACGGACGCGACGTTTCATCATGAGCTGTCCACGGATTTGGCGACCTGGGATGAGGCATCGACTTATGTTCATGCGGAGGCGCCGGTGGATGACGGGAATGGGGTGACGGAGGCGGTGACGGTGCGGGTCAGCGGATTGCCGGCGGGCGTGACGCGTGCGTTTTTGAGGGCGCGGGCGACGAGGTTGTAGCAGGGGTTCACACTTTTGCGGGGCTTGCGTTGAGGGTGGTTCGTGGCCTGTTCAGGGGATGAGGTTATTTCAGTTCGCGACTCTTTTTTTGTTAGTGATTGCATTGCCGGCCAAGGCCGGGCCGGAGCGCCCTAACTTGATATGGGTCATGGCGGATGACCTTGGATACGGGGAGCTGGGGTGTTACGGGCAGAAGGTGATTCAGACGCCGCGGATTGACGGGATGGCGCGGGAGGGGCTGCGGTTTGTGCAGTTTTATGCGGGCGCTACAGTGTGTGCGCCGTCGCGGTCGGTCCTGATGACGGGGCAGCATCACGGGCACACGAGCGTGCGGGGAAATGCCGGAAAGGCAAAACCGGCGGCACAGGCGCTGAAGGCGAATGAGGTGACAGTGGCGAGGGTGCTGCAGCAGGCGGGGTATCACACGCGCTTGATCGGAAAGTGGGGGCTTGGAGATACGGGCGCTGCGGAAAGCGGGCTGCCGCGGAAGCAGGGGTTTGATGCGTTTCTCGGTTACTTGAATCAAACGCACGCGCACAATCATTATCCGGATTTTCTGTGGCGAAATGAGGAGCGGATAACGCTGCCGAATGTGGTCACGCCGAAAGGCGGCGAGGGAGGCGGATATGCGACGGAGGCGAAGGTCTATGCGGATGATTTGTTTGCGGATGAGGTCTTGAAGTTCATCGCGGAACCTCATGCGAAGCCGTTTTTTCTTTTCTGGAGCATGGTGGTGCCGCACGCGAATAACGAGCGGCGCGGCGCATTGAAGGATGGGGCGGAAGTGCCGGACTACGGAATGTACAAGGACAAAGACTGGCCGGAGCCAGACAAGGGACACGCGGCGATGATCACGCGGATGGATGGCTATGTGGGACGGCTGCTCGATGAGTTGAAGAAGAGCGGCCTGGCACAAAACACGCTGGTGATTTTTACGAGCGATAACGGGCCTCATAAGGAATCGGGGCACAAACTGGAGCGGTTTCAGCCGTCGGGGCCGTTCAGCGGGATCAAACGGAGCCTGACGGATGGAGGGATTCGCGTGCCGTTGATTGCCTGGTGGCCGGGAAGGATTGCGGCGGGCGGAGAGGCAAAGCAGGTGGCGTATTTTGGAGATTGGATGGCGACGGCCTGTGAACTGGCTGGCGCGGCGCTGCCGCAGGGGAGGGATTCGATCAGTTTCGCGCCGGTGCTGCTGGGACAGCCTGACAAACAGGGGAAGCATGAGTTTCTCTATTGGGAGTTTCACGAAAAGGCCTTCATGCAGGCGGCGCTTTATCAGGGGCGTTGGAAGGGAATCCGCGAAAAGATTGGCGGGCCGGTGCTGGTCTATGATTTGCAGAGTGATCCGGCGGAGAAGGAGAATCTCGCGGAGAAAAATCCGGAGGTGGCGGCGAAACTGGACGCTTATTTGAAGACGGCGCGGAGTGAATCGGCGGAATGGCCAGCGAAAAAAGGGGGCGTCGCGGATGAGTGAGTGCACTTCTATGAAAAAGGTAAACACTAATGAAATGGCGGCGGAGGAGTATTCCTCCCCGAAAGGGAAGTTTGCCCAGAGGTTCAAAGGTGTTTCCTATGCGCTTGGACGGAAGGGAAACTCGACGGACCTGCGTGAACGGCATCCGTTCGATGTGGAGATTCAAATCATTCCGCCAGGGAAGCCGAACTGCCCCTATCATTCGCACAGCGCGCAGTGGGAGTTCTATCATGTGATCTCCGGAACCGGGCAGGTGAGGCATAAGGATGGAATGACGGCGATCGGGCCGGGGGATGCGTTTCTCTTTCCGCCGGATGAGCCGCATCAGTTGATCAATGACGGGACAGAGGATTTGACGCTGTATGTAATTGCGGATAACCCGCTGGGGGAATCATGTTATTATCCGGACAGCGGAAAGTGGCTGGTGAGGTCACCGGAAAGCAAATTGGTGAGGTCGGAAGGGCTGGATTATTACGAGGGGGAGGAGTAGGGGGTGTGGGGGAAGCGGGATAATGGAGAAGGGATAATGGAAAATGGTTAAGGGGTGTGTGGGCGGGGGCGGCACAGGGGGGTAAACGTGAATCGTGAATGGTTGAACCGTGAATCGTTGAATCGGCTGGGCCGAAGGGAGTAAGAGTATGAGTATGAGTATGAGCAGGATGGTTCGGATAGGAGAGGCTTGATTTACCTTGATTTTCCGAAGCGGGGGCTCCGGCGGGTTCGAGGGGACGGCTCGTTGGGAGGGGCTCGGGTTGGTGAGGCGGATTAGAAATCCGGGGTCCTTCGGAGGAAGCTTTGGCGGCGGCGCGGGCGGCGGCTTGCTGCTGGAGTTTGAGGCGGGCGGCGCTGTGGTCGCCGCGGCGGAGGGAGGAGACGGCGAGGGCGAGGGCGTAGAGGGGCTTGAGGGGGGAGAGTTGGGAATGGATGGTGGGGGAGTGGGGTGGAGGAGCGGGGGATGGGGAGGCGTGGAGGGTTGAATCGTGAATCGGGGAAGCGTGAATCGGGGAAGTGGCTTGTTTGGAGGGAGTATGAGTAGGAGTGAGAGTATGAGTAGGGTGGGCTTGGGCTGAGGGGGAGGAACTGAAGGAGAATGCCTCCATGGCGGTGGCGAAGTGGACGGAGAGGAGGCTGGCGGCGTAGTCGGCCATGCCGGCGGCGGCGGATTCGATATCGGCGGCGGACTCGGAGAAGAGTTGGAGGCGTTCGAGGAATTCACGGCGGGTTTGCCATTCCTGGAAGCCGCCCTGGCGCCAGTTGCAGAGGTTTTGCTC
>DASZQB010000006.1:0-6322 GCA_035550135.1 Verrucomicrobiales bacterium | reverse complement strand
CCGCGGAGTCGGTCCTGACCGAAGTTCCCGCGACCGACAAGCTGCCGAAAAATGTGACCGTGCTGCCGTCCGCAGTGCTGGGACTGTTTCCTTTGTCGAATCAATCGCTGCTCCGGGACACGCATTGGATGCTGGAGAATCAGCCGTCCCTCGTGGAGCCGGCCAGCGCGTTTTTGAGTCCGCAGGCGCTGGAAAAGGACGACGACGCTCCTTCGCGGGAACCGGTGGTCATTCAGCAGCGGGATTTTGCCTCTGAATGGCTGGTGTCCTCCGCTGATCCCTGTCAGGCAAATGCCGTGCTCGCAGCAAGGGAAGCGAAAGCTCTGGTGGTGCACGGACCGCCCGGCACCGGGAAAAGCCAGACCATTACTAACATGATTGCCGATCACCTTGCACGGCGTCAGCGGGTGCTCTTCGTGTGTGATAAACGCACGGCTCTGGATGTGGTGAAATACCGGCTGGATGCCGTGGGTCTGGGCGATTTCTGCGGCGTCGTGCATGACCCTGGCGCGGACCGGAAGGATTTCTACATGGGACTGCGCGGGCAGTTGGAAAACCTTGCCGACGCGCCGGTGCCGGATGATCCCCGCTCGCAACTTTCCAGTGTGAATCAGCAACTGGCGGCGGTTCATACCGAGCTGGAGAGATGCCGGCAAAAACTGCATCAGAGTCCGGACGGTAAGGCGCAAT
Source organism: Verrucomicrobiales bacterium (assembly GCA_035550135.1). Taxonomy (GTDB): domain Bacteria; phylum Verrucomicrobiota; class Verrucomicrobiia; order Verrucomicrobiales; family V1-33; genus V1-33. The sequence goes on along the minus strand of DASZQB010000006.1, from coordinate 5,632 downwards.
CGTTTCACGATCTCCTGGGCACCTGGCTGGCGCTGGGCTCGCGCGCGGATTTGCCGCAAGTGACACCGGATGCCGGAATCACCACGGAATCAGCAGGAGCGGCACACACCACGCTGGAGGAAATCGCACGGCGAGCCGAGAGTGCCGGTTACCCCAACAATCCCCTGCGCGGACTGCACGGCATCCCGTTGAGTGATCTGCTCATGCGCTCTTCGTCTGATGTGCGCGCCACTTTCAGCGCACTGCATGACGCGGCGCTTGCAGCGGATGCGGCAAGGCCCGGCGCAGAGAGCCAGCTGGACGGCGCGCGGAGTTTTGCAGAGCAGGAATCTTCCCTGCGGGCAGCAGCGGCAGCCCTTCGTGAACTGGCGGCGGCACCGGATCAGGAAGCGGCGCAGCAGGCACTGCGCCTGCCGGAACCCACCCGCAAGAACCTCGCCGGGGAGCTTGAATCCGCACGACCGCTGATGGAGCAACTCAGTCAGCCGATGGACCGCTCTTTGCTGACATCGGCGCGCAGTGCAGGCGTGCTGACACTGCCTTCAGTAAACCAGCATCTGTCATCCCTTGGGGCGTGGGAAGCCGTGGCGGGGAGCTTCTTCAAGCGCCTCTTCGCTGGAAAAACAAAGCAGGCCGCCGCCGTTTCCCTGACACCTTTGGGATTGAACCTGAGTGAAGGAGTCGGAGCCGCCAGGGCATTTTACGCCGCGGCCAAAGCCCGGCTGCTGCTGGCGGATCTGGCGGGAAGGATTACCGGTGATTCGAACACGGCATTGCCGGAGGACTCGGAATTGTCAGGGCGGCTGCAATCCGCGTTGATCGCATGGAAAGCGATTGCGGCCTGTGCAATGGCGGGGCGACCGAAAACGTCCCTCGCCGCGGATCAATGGGAACCGAATGCCGCGGCACTGGAAGCCGAAGCCGCCTGGGCGGCGGCGCTCGAGAAACTGCGCGGTCTGGTCGTTTCCAGCCATCTTTTCAACAAAGAGGCCCCTGCCCTGCTTTCACAGCGCTGGACCGGTGGTGAGAGCGCAGCCAAAGCGACGGCCGCATGGATGGACGCCGCCCCTTCCCTGGAACACATGGTGCGGCTCTCGACAGCGCTGGAGCAGTTGCCCGCGCCGCTCCGGGCCGGTGCGGACTCCCTTGCCCTGCAGGGCGCAACTTCTGAGGAAATGCATGATGCCTTCGCGAAGATCGCGACGGAAAATGCGCTTCGGTCACGTCTTCAATCCGACACGGAATTGATGGCTATCGATGGCGACCGCATCGAAGCGGCATTCAATACCTTCCTGACCCTTTCCCGCAAAAAGATGGAGTTGGTGAAGAACGCGATCCGTCACACGTGGCTAACCCATCAGCGCGACAGGTTGCTCAGCAGCACGGGAACTCAACTCAACCGCCACGGATCCTCCCTGCGCCAGCGGCTTTATGTAAAAGGAAAAAAAGCCCTGAAGCTGCGCCAAATGCTGGCCACCGGCGAAAGTGCCGAGGGCGGCGATCCCATTTACGACCTCTGCCCGGTCTGGATGGCGAGCCCGTCCACCGTGGCGCAAATCTTTCCGCGCTCCGCTATCTTCGATGTGGTCATCTTCGACGAGGCTTCGCAATGCCGTCTGGAGGAAGCTCTGCCGGTGCTGCTGCGCGGCCAGAGAGTGGTGATCGCCGGAGACCAAAAGCAATTGCCACCCACGCGATTTTTTGAGACTGCCCTGTCCGATTCCTCGGATAGTGACGCTGAAACTGCGGAGGAGCTTTTTTATCAGCAGCAAAGCGGTGCAGAGGATTTACTCACCGCGGCGCTGAATCTCGATGTTCGCGAGGCCTATCTGGACGTCCACTATCGCAGCCGGAACGAATCGCTCATCGGGTTTTCCAACGAACACTACTACGGCTCGCGCTTGCAGCCGATTCCCGGTCATCCGCGCAACAAAGCGCTGGACACCCCCATTCGACTCCACCGCGTGAACGGCGTTTACGAAGATCGTGCCAACGTCATGGAAGCGGAGGCCGCCGCGTCGCTGGTGGCGGATCTTTTATCCGAAGCGGAGCCGCCTTCGATCGGTCTCGCGTGTTTCAATCTCACCCAGCGCGATGCCATTCTCGATGCCCTCGAAGCAAAGTGTGAGGCGGATGAAATCTTTGCGCGCAGACTCGAAATCGCGAGGAAGCGAAAAGGGCGGGATTCGTTCGAGGGCCTGTTTGTTAAGAATCTGGAGAACGTGCAGGGCGACGAACGCGACGTGATGATCATCAGCACGACGTTCGGCCCCGACCCCGGCGGAAAATTCCGGCGCAACTTCGGAGTGCTTTCGCAGATGGACGGAGGCCGGCGGCTCAATGTGCTGGTCACGCGCGCCCGCTCGGCCATTCACGTCCTGACATCGATTCCTGTTTCGGAATACAGTGCGGTGGAGCAAACCCCGCCCGGGACGATTCCCAATGGCCGCCTTCAACTGTATGCCTACCTGCGCTACGCCGAAGCACTGGGACGGCAGTACGCTGACTACCAGGACGAACTGGAACGCATGAAACGCGACACGCTTCCGGAACTGAAGGTGTGGCCCACCGCCACGCCTTCTCCGCTCGCCTCCGCCATGGGCCGGAACCTGCTCGAAGAACGGAATACCGGCTCTCACGTTCACTGGGGCAATGACGGCTTTTGCGTCGATGTCGCCTGCACTCATCCCTTGATGCCGGCCGATGTAACCGTGGGCGTCCTGACGGATTTCAGCCGCTTTCACAAGACACCTGATCCCGTGGAGTGGGATCTGTTCCGAACTCAGGTGCTGCGCAGCCAGGGCTGGGAATTGCAGCGCGTGTGGTCCCCTGTGTTGTTCCGCCGGCGGGATGAAACGCTGGCCGCTATCGGAGCGGCTCATGACCGTCTCTCGCGGAGTCCGGCGGCGCCGCAGGCAGTGGAAACCGTGGAATAAAAGGTGCCTGGACCAGCGCCATCCCACGTTTCCCGCCGTACCTTTTGGCGCACAACGCTGCGAACACAGCCCGGCCGCGAAAAGACAACCCCGGCGTGCAGGCCCACGCATTTGGCCGCACGCCGGGGTTTTATGTGAATCGACACGCCGGACAAACAGGTACGGCGCAGACGGTCCCACACTTACTTATTCGCATCGTGTGGCCCGAAATTGCCGCTTTTTTCCCTTTGGATGAGAAAAATCCCCTGCCCTCCCGATGACATTCACTTTTCCGCCTGCCGTTCGAATGCCGTATCTTTCCAGTGCGCTTTGTCGTCCTCCCCAATATCCATGCGCTCGAGATCCCCGGCAAACCGCTCCGACGCCCACACGCTGAGTTCCTCAATGCCGGGCCTGCGCCCGTTCTTCGCTTCAAACTCCTGCGCGTAGCCCCTCGCGAGGGCGCAGGGCAGATTCCCTTCAGCCCGGTAGTGTCTATAGACACCGAACCAGTAGCGATCCCTAACGCTGTGAACAATCGCAAAGCCCAACAACCCGGAGGGAATAATCCAACAAAGCGCGCGGTGGATTTTCATGGAGCCGGATGTTTTCGCGGGGCTTCCTTCGTCTCCTCCCACTCCAGTTCACCCGTCTCCGTCCATTTCATCCGCCGGACACTCCGGGAGAATTCCGCCGCCAAAGCGCGGTTTCTCTCCGCAACAGTCAGATTCAGCCATTCTGGTTTATCCATGTGCGACGTCAGTTCCGAAGCTACCCCAGGTGCAATCGCGCGCGGCCTGATACCAAACTGATAAATTGCCCTGCCGCTTTTGTAGCCGTTCATGGCACCGCTCACCATCCCTCCGATCAGAACTGCCAGTGCACTTAGCAGGCAAAGCTTCATACCGGATGCTACCAGCAGAACGTCTTCCGCGCAATGCACTCCCGCCGGACGCCGCTGTTTTTGTGTTTTCTGTTTTTCTGCACTTCTGATTTCAAATATACCTCTGGCAGGGTGGGCGGCAGTGTGACAACTTTTCTGCCCTGTGCCGAAGCATTTCAATGGACGAAGAAGTCATCGAGCGTCTTAAAAACCTGCATGAATGGGTGGCTCCCTCCTATGGACTCAAGATCGAGACCATCGATGCGCATGCGGCCGGGCAGCCTCTGAGGCTCATTCTCAGCGGAATGCCCCATCTTCGTGGACACAGCCTGCTGGACCGCTGGCGATATGCCCGAACGCACTTCGATCATCTCCGGCGCGCGCTCATCTTTGAGCCACGGGGGCATTTGGATATGTACGGATGCATCCTGACAGAGCCTCAGCGCAGCGATTCCCACTTCGGCGCACTCTTCATCCATCGCGGCGGATTCAGCCCCATGTGCGGCCACGGTGTTATCGCACTGACCACCATCCTGCTCGAAGCCGGCATTGTGGACATGCGGGCGCCGGAGACACGCCTGAAGATCGATACTCCCGCCGGCCTCGTGAGATGTTATGGCCACATCGAAGATGATCGCGTCCGCAGAGTCTTCTTTGAGAATGTGCCGTCCTTTGTAGTCCACGAAAACGAGGAAGTCGAAGTGCCGGAACTGAACACGAAAGTGAAATTCGATTCAGCTTACGGCGGCGCGTTTTTCGCATTTGTCGAGGCGGCATCCATCAACCTCTCCTGCATTCCCGAAAACGTGGCAAAGATCCAGGCGGCGGGTTGCGCCATTCTTCAGGCCATCAACCGGCAATTCGCTTTCAAACACCCGGTGGACCCGGATTTGGGATTCCTCTTCGGGGTTGTGTTCATTGACAAACCGGTGCGCCGCAGGACCGGCATGGCCGACAGCCGGCACGTCTGCGTTTTCTCCGAAGGCTGCATCGACCGCAGTCCCACAGGCATGGCGATCTGCGCGCGCCTCGCACTCATGGCGGCCCGGGGCAAGGCGGCGCATGGAATGAACTTCACAGTGGAGGGCATCCTCGGAAACAGTTTTACGGGCCGCATCGTCGCGAAAACCGAGGAACATGGAAACCCTGCATGGATCGTGGAAGTGGAAGGCCGCGCCTGGATTACGGGACGGCATACGTTTTTTATCGATTCAGAGGATCCCTGTTTGGAGGGGTTCTTGTTGTAAGCAAGGAAGCGTTAGGCCCGACAGGATTTGCACAGGTGAATGTCAGGGTGTATAGTCGCGTTTCGGCAGATGAAGAAGCGCCGCATTTTTTTCACGCTCCTCGCCGCTGCAGGCATTGCGGTTCTGGTATTTTTGCTGTGGGATCATTCCGGCGGAAGCGGGAGATCCGGATCGGGATTGGTTCAGGTGCAAAAGGAGGCGAGTCGGGAGACTTCATTCCTGAAGATTGCGCAGTCTCCGGACCAGCAGGAATCACCGGACGCTGTCAGTATCGAGTTCGACCACATTGCCTTGCCGGAAGCCCTGAACCGGCTGGTGAAGCAGACGGGCATCACCGTCACCGCCGACCTCGATGAAAGCCACGACCGGACGCATGTTACGATGCAGGCCAAGGCACCTCCTGCCGAAGCACTGAGAATGATCGCCGATGAATGCGGGCTGGAGCTTTTGAAAACGGACGAGGGCTGGTGGCTGCGGCCCGAAGGCTCAGCGGTCGCAGTGGTTTATCAGCCTTCCCTGATGATAATGGATGAAGGCCGGATCGACCGGCTGCTTGCATCGCTCCGGAAGATTGTCCGCGATGATGC
>DASZQB010000005.1:0-2453 GCA_035550135.1 Verrucomicrobiales bacterium | reverse complement strand
CGGATAGGAGCTTGAAGCCCTGAAGGTGCAGGGCTGCCGGCGGAGAGACTCGCCATGCCGCAGGCCGGCGCCGCAGAGGAAAACGAAGCCCGTTAGGGAGTGTTCTAAACTCCCCGGCGAGCCGCCGCTTTGGCCAGTATGCAGAGGAAGAAGTCAGGAAAAGGCAAAAACAGAGGACCGCATCGGCAGCTCTCCGCCAGATTACACGCTGCGAGTTCCGGCCTGAATCGGAAAATCCACTCTGCTACTTGACATCCTTCATAGGAGGACCCAGGTGAGCGGAGCGAACCTGGGGTAACGCACAAAAAGAAACCTCCACCACAGCGTGGTGGCCCATTGCGAGCGGGGCATGCCACTCTCACAGCCATCCAAAACCCGAAATCAAAACGAAGACCGCCGGTCTCTTCATCCGCCATTCCCCCCTGCGCGCGGCCCCGCGTCGTCTTTCCAATCACGCAGCAGGAACGAAAACCCCAATCCGTGCGGCAAATGCCTCCCAAGCTGCTCCCGCACAATTTCCTCCGTCAACGGCCCCCGTCTTTTTTCCGGCGGACAGTGGGAAACCAATTCCTGATCATACATCAGCGCCGGCAACGGCTCACGGCCATAGCAGCGCAGGAAGATGAGGCACACCTCCGCTTCATTGCGCACCGCCGTTGCCAAATCCTCCCGCATCGCCCGCCGGATTAACGACAGCACCCGCTCCAGGAGTTCAGCCTGGTTCTCGTGTTCAATGTCCCTAACAGCCCTCAACACCCCCATCCGCACCTCTTCATCCGGGTCCGTAGAGAGCTTCTCCAGTTCGGTCAGTGCGTCCGCATCCCCTAACATGCCAAGGCAGCGGGCAATCAATGCTCTGCCCTCCGCATCCTCGCCGGGCAGCATCTGCAAAAACTCCTCCCGGCACAGCTCGCAGGCGTACGCCGTCGCCGCCTCCAGCACCACACGCTTTTCCAGCACCGTGCCGCTGCGCAGAAAACTGCGGAACGACCACTGCACCGCCGTCACATAGCGGGAACGACCCTCACTGCCATCCGCGCGTCCCTTCATCCATGGGGAATGAAACCAAACCCAACCCCTCGCCGGCCCCTCCCACGCGTCCGGGCCCGCCGGATCGAATTCCTCCTTGAGTTGCGCCACCGCTCTCACCTTTGCCCCTGGCAAATCAATCTTGCGCAGCACGAAATCGGGATTCGTCCGCGGCAGTACATAATTCACCACGATCCAGGCCCCCATAAGCAGCAACGCTGCGCCGAAGCCCCATTTCAGGAACTTCCTGCGCCATGAGGAAGGAGCAACAAACCGGTTGGCCATAATCGCTGGGAACACCGGCGAAAATAAACACAGGTCCCGCGAAAAACTTCAAGGCCCAAACCGTGAAGCGCCCGGGTCGGTGACAGTGCCATTCGCCCATTCGCCCATCCATCCGATCCGCCCGATCCGCCCCATCTCCCCTAAAACCGCACCTCACCGACCCCACCTTCCGGAAGACATTGACAGCCAGTCCAGCGCTGGTTAATCCGCCTTATGCCAAAGATGTTTCGCCTCTTCGCCGGTCTCGCTGTGGTTCATGCCTTCTGCAGTTGTTCCGAGAAGGCGCCCGCGCCCGCGCCTGAGCCGTCTGCGCCCGCGCCAGCGAAGCCAGAGCCGCCGGGGAACACCCCGCCGGTTCCGCTCCCCGCGCAGGAAAACCCGGAAAAGCACAGCGCGGGCACGGCGGCAAATCCGCTGTCGGGTATCGCGGACAAAAAGGAGCAAATGAAGTCCATGAAGGATGCCAAAACGCTGCACACATGGCTCCTTGCCTCTTCCCTGGACAAGGACGGAGCGTTCCCGGGAGAACTCAACGAAATGGCAAACCAGGGAATTTTTGAAAAAGCGCAGGGCGATGCAGTAATGGCCGGCGTCATCGAATATCGCGGCAAGGGATTGAACGCGAACGACGATGTGCAGATCCTGCTGTTTCGCTACCGCGCGGGAAAGGACCATGAGGTGAGAGCCCTCATTGGCGGCAAGTGTGAGGTGGTAGCGTCAGATACGCCCGTGCCGCCCGCACCGGCAAAGTGACGGACACAGGGTGAACGCAGCGCGGATTGGAAATGGCCGGAAAAACCGGGCCCTTGTTCCGCTTTGGCCATTTGCCCCTCCCAAAACCCCATCGTTACGTTCCGGAACGTAACGATACCCCGGGAAAATCGCGAAAATTGCCCCGCAAAAAACGCCTTCCCAGCCAGCCCCGGGCCGTCTCCCTAACAAAATCAGACGCTGCATCAAGCATCTCCCCCCTCCGCCGCTCCATTTTCCCGGTTCACGCCCCATTCCGAAGATTTCCCATCGGAATCATTTGACTTTTTTTCCGGTAATCCCCTGAGTTCTTGTTAACCGCGGGCTCCGTCACTGGACTTACCCTCAACGGCCACACTGCCGACCCGGCCCCTAAAAAGCTTACCGGA
>DASZQB010000004.1:0-8783 GCA_035550135.1 Verrucomicrobiales bacterium | reverse complement strand
CGGATAGGAGCTTGAAGCCCTGAAGGTGCAGGGCTGCCGGCGGAGAGACTCGCCATGCCGCAGGCCGGCGCCGCAGAGGAAAACGAAGCCCGTTAGGGAGTGTTCTAAACTCCCCGGCGAGCCGCCGCTTTGGCCAGTATGGAGAGGAAGAAGTCAGGAAAAGGCAAAAACAGAGGACCGCATCGGCAGCTCTCCGCCAGATCACACGCTGCGAGTTCCGGCCTGAATCGGAAAATCCACTCTGCTACTTGACATCCTTCATAGGAGCCCGGGGTGAACAAAGTGAACCCCGGGTCAATGCAAGATAGACCCTCCACCACAGCGTGGTGGCCCTGATAAATGGACGTTCCCCGCGCCCGGTCTGCCACACCACTTATCGTTAGGCGTCCCGCTTCACCGGCAGTATAACATCAGTCAAACACATCTCCAGGATTCATCTGCGCCGGGCTATACCAGACAATCCCGTGCTCCTTCAGAAGCCTCTTGCGCGCGTTGTTCCAAATCAGATGGCCTTGCATCCGGAGCGTGCCGCACTCCGCCTTCACATCCCTTTCAACCTCTGCCAGCACCCTGCGAACGACTGCGCCCGCCACCGCATCGTCCTCGATCGGATCGTGGAGTGCCTCCCTTGCTTCCTGAGTTGCGACGGCGCGGCGGGCACTGTGTGCGTCGAGTATCCGCTGAATCAACTCAGGCGAAGATGAACGGATGAATTCTTTAGCCTCCAAAACAGGCAACCCGGTAGCCCTGCGAATTGCCATCGTCTCCTCTGCACTTGGCTCGATGGCTTTCATGGATGAATGTGAACAGTCCGAACATACAACTCAGCGAGCCCGGCCCGCAAGCCGATAGCCACCGGCGCAATGGCTTGGTTCATTTGGAGGCCACGGACAATCTTGCACTGCCTTCACAACCCATAACCACTTCTCGCCTGCATTGCGTAGGTCTTCAACCGCGGGTCCGCGATCGGCATCTCCTGCAGAAAAGAATCCATGGCTGCAGCGACCTGCTCCGGATGGGAATACTGAAATTCCAGGTATCCGTGGATGGCCGCTTCCTGACAGGCGGGATGGTCAATGGCAAGCATTTCAGACAGCACTGAGAAACACGCCCCGGCGATAGCCGCCTCGTTCGCCTCATCCTGAATGTTGGTCAGAGCGGAGATGTCCCAGAACATGTAGCATGACCCGTTTAGCGGGGAACACGGCTGTTCATCGAGGTGACTTAACGTCCGCGTGCACCGCAGTGCAAAACAATCCCGGTACAGAGTCGCAATGGAAGCGATGGCCGAAAGCCTCCCCTCCAGAGGAACACCCGGGTTGTTCAGCGACCAAATGTAATCGGAGCAGGACATCGAAGCCACATACCAAATCCCCTGATTCACCTGCGCGTCCGAATAGCGCGCCAGATCCCGGCCCGGGTTCAAAAAAGTATTCTCAATCAGCTCCGCAATTTCGGCCTCGTCCGCCTCAAACGACGGCGCATCATCCCCCCAATACCATGCCGGATCTGAAACCGGATGGTCAAAGACGTGCTGGAGCCACTCTTCGTAGCGGAGATGCATCGGGTGGGGCGAACTAAACGAATGGTATCCATTTTTGTGAATTTATCACGGCCTTCAAAGGGGTCCACGGACCAACCAGTCTTTGCCGCCGCGCTCTTTGTATCGCGCGTCGTCGTCTTTCCTTCGCATTCCATTTTCATCGCCTCCTTGCAGCTCTTTTCGCACCCCCACAAGCCCTTAAAATCCTGACAAACGGGCAGAAAACCAATTGACAGCGAAGGCACTTAATCACCGAAGTTAACCATGCCCCACCCTGTTCATTTCGGAAGATCGCCTGGCCGACGACCACGGTCCGGCGTCGGATGCGGCGCCAAAAAGTGGTGCAGGTTTTACCTCCGGATAACCTGCATCCCGGCAGGGCACCCACAAGCCGGAGCGCACCCGTCGCCACCAATGTCTCGTTTCATGGCGAACTCTTTGCCCCTTCCCTTGGCGCGTTTCCACCGCTGCCCTCCCGCCTCCCCGCGACCAGGAAACGGCAACTACCCAGCTCGCCCCATTATCATAATTGTATCAAATCGCTCTCTAAATCAGGCTAAATCAAGCCAAATCAAGCCTCGATTTTTCCCCAAAACCTTTAAAACGATACTTTCCCGTCTCCGCCCTGCCGCGCCGCCTCCACGTCAAACCTCACCTCTCCCTTATCCACCCTGCCCTTTTGCCGCCATCCTCCTCCTGCAAATCGTCGCAATCCAAAAGATCAGACCCGCTGACAGCAGCAGGCTCCCGGAAAGCCAATAAAGACTCGTATGAAACGACCCCGTCGCCGCCTGCAGGCTCCCGATGATCGTCGGCCCGAAGAACCCGCCGAGATTCCCGATGGAATTGATGAGCCCGATGCTCCCCGCCGCCGCCGCGTGCGTCAGGAACAAATTCGGCAGCGACCAGAACGCCGGCATGTAGGCTTTGCACCCGGCGAGCACCAGCATGAACAGCGTTACCGTCAGCACCAGATGTCCCTGCGAGAACGGCAGCAGGCTCATCGATCCCGCCGCGATGAGCATCGGCACCACTGCATGCCAGCGCCGTTCCCGGAAATGGTCCGAACTCCACGCCGTCAGCGGCTGGGCCAGCATCGCCAGCGCCGGCGGCAGAATGATGAGCCAGGTCAGATCATCGAGATTCAGCCCGTACCAGTCCTTGAGGATGGTCGGCATGAAAAACTCCATCCCGTAGGTGGCCGTCACCGCGCAGATCATAGCAAAGGCGAGCAGCAGCACCCGGGGATGCGTCAGGGCCTCCATCACCCCCATCCGCCTGCCTCCCGCAGTGGCAGCCCGTTCATTTTCCAGCGCCGTCTCCAGTGCCTCCTGCTCCGCCGGGGTCAGCCATTTCGCCTGACGCGGTTTGTCGGTCAGGCGGAAAAAGACCACCACCGAAAGCAGGATCGCCGGAATTCCCCACAAAATGTAAACCCATTGCCATCCCACGAGCCCCAGCACCGCGGGAATGGGCTCCTGCCCCGCCATGTTCAGCTTTGCGAGCCCCTCCGCGCTCACCCCGATCGGCAGCAATGGCCGGTTCACCACCGGGCTGACGATCTGCGCCAGCGGACTCGCGCAGAAAAAGATCGCCAGCGCCCGCGCGCGATCACGCGTTGTAAACCAATGAGTCAGGTAAACGATGACCCCCGGGAAAAACCCCGCCTCCGCCAGCCCCAGCAGGAATCGCACGACATAAAACTGCATCGGAGTCTTCACAAACGCCGTCAGCGCCGCCATGAACCCCCACGTCACCATAATCCGAGTGATCCACTTCCGGGCACTCCAGCGCTCCACCAGCAAAGTCCCCGGCACCTCCAAGAGAAAATAACCCCAGAAGAAAATCCCCGCCCCGAACCCGATCACCGCATTGTCGAACCCGAGATCCTCCGTCATCGTCAGCTTCGCCACCGCCACATTCTGCCGGTCCACGTAAGCCACCATGTAGCTGATAAAGAGCAGCGGCAGCAGCCGCCAGTAAGCCTTCCGGCGGGCGGACTCCATTGCGGCGGAGTCCACTTCTCCAGGTTTCGGTGTCTCGGGTACCGGGTCAGAGCCGGGGGGCTGATAGGGGTTCATGCGATAACGGGGGAGCCGCTGTCCATGCCACAACCCGGTGCGCGGCGACCATCCTTTTCCTTCACGCCCTCGCGGTTTTGCCTTTCGCCAACTCGCCTCGCCGCAAAAAAGCCGATGATTTAACTCGCCAAAACCATTAAAACCCCTTAAGTATTTACACGCAATCGGCAGTTGCCCCCGGCAGGCCGCTTGTTACGATCCGCGTTCCCATGAAGGAACTTATCACCCAGGGAGGTCCTCTTATCTTTCTGCTGCTGGCCTGCAGTTTGTTGGCAGTCGCTGTCTTTCTGGAGCGGTTTTTCCACTTCCACCGTTCTACGGTCGTCGTGCAGGATCTTTTGCAGGGAGTGGGAAATTTGATCAACCGGAAGAACTACGTGGAAGCCCTCACGGTTACTTCCGGCACGCCTGGTCCGGTCGCCCGGGTGATGAAAACAGTGTTAATGAGGCCCGATGCGCCACGCGATGAATTGAAAGCCGTCGTCCAGGAAGCCGGCCAGTTGGAAGTGCCGCGCCTGGAGCGCCATCTCACCGTACTGGTCGCCATTGCTTACATTGCCCCCCTGATCGGCCTGCTGGGCACAGTGCTCGGCCTGGTGGATACCTTCGCGCCCGTGGCGCAAAACGGCTTCGCCACCGCCACCGAAATGTCCCGCGGCATTTACCGGAGCCTCGTCACCTCTGCGGCGGGCATCGCCGTCGCCATCCCCGCCTACGTCATTTACGCCTACCTCTCGTCGGTGGTAAAAAACCTCATGCACGACATGGAGCGCGCCGGCATCGAAGTGGTGAACATGATCATGCAAAGCCGAGAAACCACGGACATCGTGGGCTTCAAGGAAGGCGCGAAGGCCGTGGCCGAAGAAAGACGCCGCAGAGCTTCCGGCGGGCCGAAATGATCATTGGAATGGGAGGGAGGCATGAAACTGCACAGCACCATCCGCATCCGCCCGGACTTCCTGTACTTGGCTCCACTGCTGAACGTGGTGATGCTGCTCCTCGTCTTTTTTCTCCTCAACAGCGCCTTCGTCGTGCGCTCCGGTTACCGCGTCGAACTGCCGGTAAGCGGATCAAGTCTCAAACCCATCGAGCGCGCGCACATCGTCACCATCACCTCGCGTGAATCGCAAAAAATTCTTCTGAACAATCAGGACATCGCCCTCGGCGACCTGACGGCCCGGTTGATCGCCTTGAAAAAAGACTGCCGTTACGTCGTCGTGAACAGCGACAGCACCGCCGCCTCAGGCCTCCAGCAAAAGGTCATCAATGCCATCCTCGATGCCGGTTGCGATGCCGCCGTCGCCACACGGGCAGAGGGGGAATGACGACCGCCGGCGGCCCGCCATTTCTTGTTAGGGTATTTTTGTTAGGGATTTGAAGAGCGCCGCTGCGACCGCGCGGGGATCACTAACAGGACCAGCCGCTTCACCCCGGGCCGGATCGCCTCCCGCATCCGGAAAGACCAGCGCCTTCATGTGCAGATTCCCGCCGGCATCGAGGCTCGTGTGCACCCCCACCGGCGTCTGGCAGCCCGCTTGCAGCAGTTCGAGAAAGCGCCGCTCCGCGGTGATCGCGGAAAAAGTGTCAGGATGATTGATGGCCGCGAGAATGGTCTGCAACTCCGCGTTTTCACCGAACGTCTCAATCGCCACCGCCCCCTGACTCGCCGCCGGCAGGAACTGCGCCGCGTCGAGAACCGTTAGGTGCATTGCCGGGCCGAAGTCCGTTAGCCTGTCTTCAAAAAGGCCCAGCCGCTCCAGACCGGCGCGCGCGAGCAGCAGCGCAGTGGCGGACGGATCGTCCGCAACCTTTCTGATGCGCGTCGCCACATTCCCGCGAATCTCGGCGACGGTGAGGTTCGGCCGCAGCCACTTGAGAAGACGCGCCCGGCGCACACTGCTGGTCGCCACCACACTGCCGGCCGGCAAAGCTTCGAGTCCTCCCGCGATTTTCGAGATGAGCACATCCTGCACCGGCGCGCGCGGCAGCACCGCGGCGATGCGGTAGCCCTCCTCCAAAATGGTGGGCACATCCTTGAGGCTGTGCACCGCGGCGTGGATGGTTCCCGCCTTCAGCGCCTGCTCCAGTTCCTTGGTGAAGATGCCTTTATCCACCACCGGCTGATCGCCTTTGCTGAAATCGGCCAGCTTCAAGTCCGGCCGCAGATCACCCGACGTCTTGATGATTTCATGACGCACCCGCAGCTCCGGCCACGCCACTGCGAGCGCCGCCTGGGTCATCTCCGTTTGCGTCAGTGCCAGCTCGCTGCCGCGCGTGCCAAGAATGAGTTCTGTCATGAGTCCAAACGCAGTGCTCCAGGCCCATTCGAAACGCAAGCCTCAAGTCACATCTGTCCAATTGATCACGCCATCCAGTCTTCGACCCTTATCTCTGGCACTCTTCGAAATTCGGAACCGTTGTGGTGATGAGTGTCAAATCATGCGCAAGAGCGATAGACGCGATCATGAGATCGTTTGCTCCGATCATTTCTCCGCGTTCCTCCAGCGCATGCCGTATGCGTGCATAATGGGGGACGCAGGAAGAGTCGAACGGCAGTGAGTGATGCACTGCGAGCAGTCTCCTTAGGTCATCGCGGCGACGTTGTGCCACCTGGTATTTGGCGGCGCCATACCACAGTTCGGCCTCGACGACCGAACAAACAACCACCTGGTCCGCGGGAACCTCTGCCAGCCGGCCCGCCGCTCTTCGACCATCAGCCTTTCCCTTCAGGATCGCAATAACGACATTCGAATCCAGCAAGTGAGTCATGACCACGCAGGGGACGCGTCAGGCGGAGAATCGTCCGGCAACTCGAATTCCACATCTGCCCAGCTTCCGGTGAGGTGTTTAAAATGGCCGATCGGATATCCGTTCGCATCAATGCCCCCGTCCGCGTCAGAAGACCGCCGCTGTTTCGCAAGCTTCAATACATCCCGCACCACCCGCTCCAGCGAACTTGCGCTCGCAGGATCCAGTTGTCGCAGAGTATTCTCCAGCTCTATGCACACATCGCTCATGCATGCCAAGTTAATTCGTGCATCGGGGTAAACAACCGTTTCTTGCAAGGCAGGGCTCGGATCACCGATTGGAAACAGGACGAATATTGCCGGCCCCGTGACTGGGAAAGACTTCCTGCGCAAACAGCGGGAGCGCCTTCACCTGGGCATCGATGATTTGGAGACAGCGGGTGATTTCCTGTTCGCGTTTCGCACGGGTCTCACTGGCGATGGATTCGAGCGAGTCGATGTCATGGAGATAGACGCCGTCGATGTCATTGACTGAGGCTTCCACATCCCGCGGAACGGCAATGTCGATGATGAAGAGCGGGCGCCCGCGACGGCGGCGAATCGCGGGAAGAATCTGTTCCCGGTGAATAACGGTATGAGGAGCTGCGGTGGAACTGATAATCACATCCACCTGCGCGACCTCCGCGGGCCAGGCATCGAAATGGATCGCGTGCCCTGACAATTCCGCGGCGAGTTCGATGGCGCGGTCGTGACTGCGGTTGGAAACGACGATGCCCTTCGCACCGCGGCTTTGCAGGCTCTGCGCACAGCGGCGGCTCATGTCCCCCGCGCCCAGCAGCATCACACGGCTGTCTTTGAGATCGCCAAAGACCTTCTCCGCCAGTTCCACCGCCACGGAGCCTACCGATGTGGAGCCGCGCTGAATGTCCGTCGTGTTGCGCACCAGCTTGCCCACCCGAAAGGAGTGCTGGAAGAGCTTGTTGAGGGTGCGCGCGGTGCCGCCGCTCTGCTGGGCTGCTGCGTAGGCGTCTTTCACCTGGCCGAAGATCTCCGTTTCGCCAAGCACCATGCTGTCGAGGCCGCTTACCACGGAGAAAAGATGGCGCGCGGCATCCTCCTGAAAATGCTGGAAGAATGCGGATGTATCCGTGAGGCCGAAGCGCTGACGAATCCATGCGTCCACCCTCGTGGCCGCAGCGGGAGTGCCGGCGACGGCGTAGATTTCCATGCGGTTGCAGGTGGAAACCACCACGGCTTCCGGAATGCCTTCGGTGGCCGTGAGTTGCCGCACGGCTTCCGGGACGTCCTTCGCCGCCACTGCCACGCGCTCGCGGATTTCCACGGGAGCGGTGGCGTGACTAAGGCCAAAGCAAAGAATTACCATCGGATTACCGGGCGGGAGTGACAAACCAAAGACTGGCGACTGCGAGAACGAAGCACGCCGTCGCCGCCCACGCGGCACGCCGGGCGGACATCCCGCGCCAGTATTCATACGCCAGCAGCAGCGCATAGGCCGTCCACACGCCCCAGACGAGGACCAGCTTTGCCGCCGCGGGACGCGTTTCCATCTGATAAGCCGAAACGATGCCCGCGGTAAGGATCAGTGTTCCGGTGACCAGCAGCCGTTTGAGAGCCCGCGCAAGGTAGCGGACCGGCGGCAGCGTGCGCACGAGGTTCATGCCGGTATGGTTCTTCAGCAGCCGGTCCTGAATGAGAAACATAATGCCCGCTACAAACGCGAGCCCGAAGGCGCCATACGACAGAAGAGAAAGCGAAGCATGCATCTCCGTCCACATGCCGCCTGCCGGCTTTCCTGACGCTGAATGCGCATCCGGCATGAGGAGCGCAGCGAATTGGAAGGCGAAGGCCAGCGGAGCGGTAAAGGCTCCGAGAAGGGAGAGGCGGTACGCACTTCCCACCACAAAATAGAAGAGGGTCATCGACCAACCGGTGAAGGTCAGCAGTTCGAACGGAGTGGTGATGGGGCACCGCCCCAGTTCCTGACCACGCCAGTATAGAAACAGGCTTTGGCACACAAATCCCGCTGCCAGAAGGCACAGCGCCGTCCAGGAATGCCGGTACATGCCGCGCCGCAGGGAAAGGAACGCGTGAACGAATCCTCCCAGGAACAAAACGGTGGCCACAACGAGCGCTGCTTTCTCCGGTGTCATACGATGAAACGGAAATGCCGGTCGCAGGACCGGCAAGGGGAAGCCAACCTAAAGGCAGGAGAAGGGATTGCAAGCCGGGGCACACGAGGGGCCTGCGGGCGCAGGGCCGACGCACTTAATTGCCAGGTTCTCCAGGTTTCGCATTTTAGTGGTTGTACTTTCTATAATGTGAGTTCCTTAGGCGGATGCCTGACTCATCCCGCCCAACCAAAAAGTCCGCCCCCGCGCCGGAGGTGGACGC
>DASZQB010000003.1:0-26409 GCA_035550135.1 Verrucomicrobiales bacterium | reverse complement strand
TTCCGGGTATTCCGGGTTTTCCGGGTGCCTGTATTTTGAAAATCAAAGCGCCTTGATCCACTTTTGCGGACGTCCGCCTTTGGATCCTGCCGGCACGTCGGACACCTGCAGGCGGGAGGGATACAGACGGGCAAGGAGCATCAATTCGTCCTCCTGGAATCCATTGTCCACCAGCCTCCACCGCGGCATCTGCCCCTTCACGCCCTGACGGCTCAGGATCTTCACCAGATGCTCGCAGCGGGCGTAGCGCTTGTCTTCCCGCAGGCCTGCCAGCAGGCGCGTTTGCTCCTGCGCAAACCATTCCGCGAGGGCCCATGCCTGCTCCATGGTGGCCGCCGAAAGCGGGGTGGCGGTGGCGTCTGCGGGATCACCGTGGCGGGCCGCGTGGAGATTGAGCGCGATGCGGTTGGCCTGCTCCGGCCAGCGGCAGGCAAAGCTGGCTGCGTCTTTGAGATCGCCCTCCGCGATGCGCCGGCGGATGGCATTGGCGCGTTCCAGCATCAGCGCGGAAGCGGCCGCGCAGGGCGTCACGGTGGCCGTTTCGCCGGAGTCCCGCACCTGCTCGACAAGCACGGTCAGATGCTCTTCCCACTCGCTGGCCACTTCGTCCGGCACGGTGGCGGGCAGGGCCGGCAGCGGGCCAAATCCGGCATGGCTGTCGAAGACAAGATTCCGCTGCAGCCAGCCACTTTCGGCAAAGATCGCTTTGCTGCGCAGGTTGTCAAAACAGTCAGGCTGGATCAGCAGGCACGTGGTTAGGCACGGCGAATGGAGATGCACGAAGCCCGAGCCAATGCGCAGCGAGGACATGGCATCGCCGGAAAATCCCGCCAGATAGATGTCTTCATCCGATGCCCTTCCTGACGAATATTTTCCGGCAATGATGCCCAGCAGGCCGCGGGCATCCGGATTGAGCACGGCAAAGGCCTGACCCGGCGCATGGGCCAGTGCGGCCGCCAGTGCTTCGCGTGTGACATTGCTGGCAAAGAGCAGCGGACGCGCACCATCCGAGGCGCCGCGCTCGGCCACTTCGCGGGAGTGAATGATGGAGGCGAGCTTTGCGGCATTGCGCTCCACATCTTTTTCACGGCTCTTAAAACCGGCGACGCGCGCTTTTTGCATAGGCCTCTCCGTGGATTCCCATTCTTCGAGTCTGGCGCGCTGCAGAGCATGCAGAGGCGCAAAGATGGTCTTGGTGGCCTCGCTCTTGCCAGTGCCGCTTTCCGCGATGCCCAGCAAATGCAGATTCCCGCGGCAGCGCATGGTACCGCCGCAATGAAGTTCAAGGCCTGCACCCAGCGCCATGCTGTGCGCCGCCAGCGTGAGCGGTGCTGTGAGCGTTACCGGGCTGTTGGAGGCCAATGCTCCCGCTTCCGCCATGCGCCGCATAAAATCCGGCAATGCCTGTACCGGAAACGGAGGGGGCGGCTGCACAGCCGGCTCCTCCGCAGGCTCATTTGGCAAAGCCGGCGGTGAGTAGAGCGGTACAATCCGGGAAGCGCTGACAGGCGTCGGCGCTGTACAGGCATCACCAGGGGAAACAGTACTGTTTTCCATATCAAAAAAGGGAATTGTATGAATAAAAGATGCAGGAATAAGCAGCGCGCTGCTGTCAGACGGCGGCAGCGATCGTGCCGGACAGCAGATACTTCTCCACCGCGGCGGGCGAGAACCTGACAGAGCCCCGCACGCGAATGTACTCGATGGCCTTTTCCGCGATCAGATTGTCCACCGTGCGATGACTGACGCGAAGCCTCGCCGCCAGCTCATGGCGCGTCAGCAAACGCGGCTCAGAAGCGGCGGAAGGCGAGGGAATGGATGTGTTTTGCATGGTGTGCATCCTCCTCGAAAATGATATAAACACAAGGATAAAATCACATATAATTATTACACAACATACTGTAAACCAATGGATCATATTGGGATACAATGGGAGTCAGCAGGACACAATATGAATATATAATGCGGCAGTCCACGGCGGGGCTGACCGGCATAATGACGAAATCCGAAGCCAGAAGCCCGAAGGAATGACGAATGACGAATTGACGCCGCGTGTGTATTTCGTTATTCGGCATTCGGAATTCTTTCGGATTTCTGATTTCGGATTTCGTCATTTTCAAAACACGACCACCCGGAAAACCCGGAATACCCGGAAAACCTCCCCCGCAGAGGAGTATTCCGGGTTTTCCGGGTATTCCGGGCCGGTGTATTTTGAAATCCGGACAGCCGTTGATTTCACCCTGGATTCCCGGCAGGCACCGGGCGGAGCCCTGTGGACTGCGGCAGCCTGCTGCCGCTGTCGTGTGCGGCAGCCCTGCTGCCGGGGTGGCGGGTTGGGTGGCTGCTGGATATGCCACGTCGGCCGGATATCCTTTCTCCTGTCAGCGTCCAGCGCGCCGCAGCAGGCTGCGGCCCTAACAGCGGCAGCAGGCTGCCGCAGAAGTTCTATCCGTTGCAAGTCGCTTTTTTGGAGAAGTTCTTCGCATGTTTTTTGGGTGGTGTGGAGGGCTGGAAGGAGAGGACCCAGGAGCCATGGGCGAGTTGGTTTTTGAGGTGCAGCTCCGGATCGTAGCAGGTGCGCGTTTGCCACATTTTCCAAATAATCTTCAACCATCGCTGCCCGAGGCTGCGCAGAGCCTGCGCGTCGGTTTTGCCGCGTTCGCGCAACGCATCGTAGTAGTTGGCCGCCCAGGTGCATTGCGCGCGGCTGAGGCGCGCGAGATGGTGTATCGTCTGCCGCAGCATTTTGTTGCACCGGTGACGCAGACTCACGCGGTGGATCTGGCCGGACTGATAACTCACCGGGGCGGTGCCGGCCATGCATTGCAGGCCGCCGGCATCCTCGTAAAGGGTGCGGTCGCTGCCGATTTCGCCGAGCAGCCGCGGGGCGAGCTTCGGTCCGGCGCCGGGCAGGGAGCCAAACGTGCTGCTGTCCGGATGGCTGGCGAAAAGGGCTTCGATGCGCCGGCGGTAGGCGTGGAGTTCGTTTTCGAGCAGGCGCAGTTGCCGGCATTTGGCCACCGCATAAAAGCTTTTGGCCGCCACCATGGGCGCACTGACTTTCCATTCGCCGGCCCTGGCAAAGATCTCCATGCGGCGGGTAAAGGTCTCCGGCCGGTTGAGTTTGTGCGTGTGCAGAAATTTTTCCCACTGGCGTTTGCCGGCGCGGGTCAGGGCCTCCGCAGTGGGGAACCTCTCGACAAAGGCCCATGCAGAGCGTTGCGTCCAGTCGTCAAAGGCCTCCTCCGCGGCGGGATAGTATTCGTGCAGGGCCTGCTGGAGCTGGTTGACGAGGGCGGTGCGCTCTTCGATGAGCGCCACCTCATCGCGGCAGAGGATGCGCAATTCGGCCACAATGGGGTCCTGCGGCTGCAGGGCGCGCCATGCCTGACCGTCCAGGCGCAGGGCATCGGCCAACGCCCATGCATCATGACGGTCGGTTTTGTTGCCGCTGGCACACTTGCGCTCGCGGTAGCGTTTGGCGCTGGCGGGGTTCACCGGATAGACGCTCACGGCGCTCTCCAGCAACTGTTCGACGGCCGCCCCAAAGCTTGTCTCAATGGCCACGCCCAGACGGGGATAAGCGGCGGTTTTTTCCCGCCACGTGCGCCAGCCCTCCACGGTGTGATCCATGCGGAATCCGGTGATGATTTTGCCTTGAACGTCAACAATGATGACGTCGTGATGGTCTTTGGCCCAGTCGAAACCGGCGAAGTGGGTGAGTTCTGCGTACGGGTTCATGACCTTGCTGCAGGTGTTAGGAGTGGCACGGGGCGACGGGCGTCCGCGGGGTCGTACTGATACAGGAGCTTCGTGAGCCTTGGTTCTATCAGACCTTGGAGCGGACGCCTGCGGACGGGCCGGTGCTCTGCGGGAAGCCTTCGTGAGGCCAGTCCACGGAAACCGTGCCGCGTCCGGGGCGCTGCCGTCATCGGCGTGAGCCGACGCCGGCAAATTATTCACCGCCGGCAATTTGTCGGCGGCAAAGTTATTCACAATCGGCGGGGGCGGCGGGGAGTTCGAAGCGCTCCCTTCCGCCGATTGCTGAATAACTTTGGAAACGGTATCAGTCCACGGGCTTCGCCTTTCCATTCGGATATTTCCATGGGCCGGCTCCGGGACAGCCGAAGGCCATCCGTCCCGTCAACCCAGGCCTCCGCATGAGGACCTGAAGACCGCTGACCGTAAGCTGCTGCCGCTATTTCCTCTTCTCTTCCGCCTTCTTCATTTCCTCCATCTTCTTCGCCATTTCCGCTTCGTGCTTCGCATACTGTTTGTCATCCACCGTGAACTTGTTCCGCATGTAGTTCGACTTCTCGTACTTCCACCCCTGGCCCGCATCATTATATGTTAGGATTGTCGTTTCGCCCTGGAGGAATTCCCTGTGGGTCGGATCGGCCAGCGGCGGATTCGTCACCTTCGGAGGACCGCCACCTCCGCCTTCGATCAAATGCCCCGAAACGACTCCCACATCACCCACCGTAATTTTATGTTCGTCCCCCTCGATCTTGCGGGTGATCGGCACAAACCGAAACTCGCGCTTCTGCGCCGGCGGCGGGAAGAAATGCGCGGCCAGTTCCTTCAGCGCCGTGCGCTGTTCTTCACTGGCCTTTTCATCGATGTAAACATAGTCGAACTTCCAGCTCCCGAACGACTCCAGCATGGTCTTGCCCTCCGGGCTTTGGACGAACTGAGCCACCGCCAAACCTTTCAGTGGCGTCTTGCCGTAATGGCCATCGGTAATGAAAACGACCTGCACCCCGTCGCAGGTCATTTTGGTGGGCAGCGATTTGAACCAGCACGGGCAGGCAGGCGCGCAGGAACACGCCTCCTCCAGTTCACCCGTCACCTTGAACGAGGGCTTCTTTTCCGCGGTGCCCTTTTCTTTTTCCGGCTCAGCGGCGATACCCGCTGTGATGAATCCGCATGCCACAATGATCCCCGCCACGATCCTGTTAAGTGTCGTCGTTTTCATAAACAGAGCTTGTTGCGCGGGGTGAGGCTACCGGAAGTTTCCCGCCCGTCAATGGAGTGTAGAACCAGGGTGGAGACGCTAAACACTGTTGACGCTCCCATGGTGCATGGCCAGTCTCGGAGGACTGACCGCCTGCCGCATGGAGCCGAAACCGGACAGCCGATCGCCGGGACGCGCTGCCGTGATGTTTCAACGGCTGCGTTCCTTGCCATGGCTAACGACCGCAGTCTTCCTGTGCGGAATGGTGGTGGCGGTGATGCAGACGCTTCCCTTGTGGCGGGCTCTGGAGAGTGCCGGGCACACGGGCACAGACTTCATGGAAGGAGTGCAGAAGCCGGAGACGCGGGAGGCATGGCTGAACTTTTTGCGCGAAGCATGGGTGCGGTTCTCTCTTTGCCTCCTGCCGGCGGGGCTGGTGGCGGTTCTGAAATTGCGGGGAAAACAAATGCTCGTCCCCGTGACGGTCGCCTCGCTCTGGCTCATGGTTTACTGGCTGGGCACCGATCTGCTGACCAATCTTCACCGGATCCTCAACGATCCCCTCGGCATGGAACCCTCCCAGGGCGCTTACCAGTGGAAGCTGATCCTGATGGCCACGTTCGTCCTCAGCCCGCCCGTGCTGCTGTGGATGTATTACCGCTCCACGATGCTGGACCGGTATGTGCTGCGGAACTTTATCTCCCCCTTCCTGCTCTGCCAGTGCGGCATTTGCGGCATCCTGATCTCCATGGACATGCTCAACAACGCCAACGACTACGTGGCGGCAGGGCTCGGCCCGGTAAAGATCGCCATGTATTATCTGAGGCAGATGCCGCGCATTCTGGTCACGACGGCGGAAGCCTCGCTGCTGCTGGCCACCCTTTTTTCACTGGGACGAATGTCGCGGCACAATGAACTGTCGGCCATGAACTCCGCTGGCCGGAGCGTCTTTCGCGTCCTGCTGCCCCTGCTGGTCTGCGGCCTGTGGTGTTCTCTGGCGATGCTGGCCATGAACTATCAGTTCGCCCCGGAAGCCCAGCGCATTAAGGACGAGATGCGAAACCTCGCCAACAAGTCCACCGGCAGCGATCCCGCCGTCCTCAATGTGCTCTATCGCAATCGTGAGGCGCTGCGCACCTGGTACCTTTACAGCGTGCCCTACGACCTTCGCGAAGACAATCCCATGAGCGACGTGTATATCTGGCAGCAGAACGCCGCCGGCGAACTCATCGAATGTGACTTTGCCCGCACCGCGTTTTGGGTTCCCGAGACCGGCGTGTGGCGGTTCCGCGATGTGGTGCACTTCGCCTACACCGATCCGGCGACCGGAAAGCGGCTGAGATCGGCCAATCGGACGGAGGTTTCCCAGATGGAAAAGACGGCATGGCGCGAAACGCCGGGCGGCATGCTCAATGACAAGTTGAATGCCGACTACCTCGGTGTGCCTACGCTCCTTTCTTCGCTGAAGGGCCGGGAATCGCTGCCGGAGAAAGTGATCGCCCGCTACGAAACGGTGCTGCAGTGGCGCTTTGCGCTGCCGCTGCGGTGCTTCCTCATCGTCCTGCTGGCGGCCCCGCTGGGCATTGTGGCGTCGCGTCGCAGCGTCATGGCGGGAGTGTCTTCGGCTCTCGGCATCTTCGTGGTGGTCTTCTTTCTTTCCACCATGCTGCTGAAGTCCGGCGAGGGAAATTACCTGCCGCCGTTCATCGCAGCATGGGGAGTCAACATCCTCTTCGCCGCGATCGGCATCGGACTGTTCTGGTTCCGCTCACGGAACCGGCTCGCACCGGCCTTGAATCCTCTCCTGTGGTTCAGAAAAGCGGACGCCGCGTAACGTAAGAAAGAGTCAAACACCGCTCCCGCCGGCATCCCTCTGAAGAGCCGGCGGGAAGCGGAGTTGACAGCAGCAAAGGCGAACCGCGGGAGCCGGAGAACTGCCAGAGGGGACAGAGAGCCGGGCACACGGTGCAAGACCCGAACTGCCGCTGAAATGGAACGATTGCAGCGCGGATTTCAATTACAAGCGCCGACCCAGGCAAAAAATCGGCCCGTTGCCGCAATTCATGTCGCTGTTATACTATTTCAATTCAGCGAGCTTGGATTTAATGGCGCTGAAGTCGGGGAGTTGACCCGGATTGTCGCTCGATTCGGCATACTGGATGACGCCATTGGAATCAACGATGAAGGCGGAGCGCTTGGCCACACCGGCCTGACCGAGGTTCTTTTCCGGGAGGAAGCTGTCGTAAGCGACACCGTAGGCTTTGGCGACGGAATGGTCGTAGTCGCTGAGGAGCGGAACGGTGATCTTCTCCTTATCCGCCCACGCCTTTTGGGCGAAGGGGTTGTCGCCGGAGATGCCGAGGACGCGGGCGTTGACGCTGGTGTAGTCGTTGAGGCCGGCAGAGATGGAGCAGAATTCCTCCGTGCATTTGCCAGTGAACGCCATGGGGAAGAAAAGGATCACTGTTTTGCCTCCGCCGGCGAGGTTGACGTATTCAGGGCCGCTGGCACCGATGGAGGTGAGCTTGAAGTCCGGAGCTTTGGAACCAATGGAGAGTGGCATGGTGTGGATTGGGTTGGTTTGTTGGGGCGGGAACGGGAAGCGTGTAAATTCCAAACTTCAAACGACAACGTCAAAGAACTTCGGGTGCAGTCAGGACACGGCACAATCAGCCGGCGGAAAGAGTGTTTTTCACGATGAGGAACACCGCGACCAGCCACATGGCTGCGGCAAAGACCCTGTTCAGGCCCGGACCGGACAGCCGCGAGCGCAGACGGACGCCGGGGATCATTCCCAGAAATCCGCCGAGGATAAACAACGATGTGAGCCGAACCGGAAGGCTCTGACCGGCAAGGCTGTTGGAAATGACGCCGGAGGCGCAGATGACGGCAATGACCAGCAGAGACGTGGAGACCGCGCGGTGGATAGGGATTCCGGTTACAAAAACCAGCACGGGCACGATGATGAATCCTCCTCCAACCCCGAAAATTCCCGAGAGGATTCCTACCAGAAGGCCGGCTGCCAGCAGGACGGCGACGCATTTGGCAGTCAGGTGCATACTGCCATCTTCATGGTAACTGCAAAGACGTGCCTGCCGCACCGAGGGCCCCCGCTGGCCCCGCCACATGCGGAACCCAACACAGGCCATCAGCAGGGCAAAGCAGATGAGGGTGAGTGTCTCGGGAAGCCGGTGGCCGATAGCAGTGCCGAACGGCGCGCCGGCAAGGCCTCCCATCGCGAAGACGATTCCGCCCCGCCGTTCCAGTTCTGCGGCATGCCACCGCAGGGCTGCCCCCAGCAGCGAAGTGGCACCCACCACGGCAAGACTGATGGCGACCGCTTCGCGGGCTCCCGTTCCGAGCCCGTAGATTAGCATGGGGACGGCAAAGATGGAGCCGCCGCCGCCGGTGAGCCCCAGGGAATAACCGATGACCATCCCAAAGAGAACGGTCAGCAGGTCTAAGGACGTCATGGAGGCGGCGAATGCGAAGCCATGCCTTGACCGGGCAGTGCCCTTGCGAAACAGGAAACTCCGATATCAGGCTTGCCCTCGCCAATCCGAATGTAGAGTCTGCGAACCATGAATGCACCGCCACGCGACATTTATCTCGACGCCAATGCGACCACCCGGGTCCTGCCAAAAGCGGCCCGGGCCGCGATGGAGACGATGCAGGACTTTTTTGGCAATCCGAGCAGTTCTCACGTCGCGGGATTGCGGGCGCGCAGCATCCTAACCAGGGCGCGCGAGTCGGCGCTGCGGGTCCTCGGCGCAAAGAGCGGACGCATTGTCTTCACCAGCGGTGCCACCGAGGCCATCCAGACGGCCATTTTTTCCGCGTTGTGCGCGATCCGGGAACGAACAGGAACAACATTCGGCGGACGCTGTCTGCTGTATGGAGCCACCGAACACAAGGCGGTGCCTCAGGCGCTGAAGCAATGGGCGTCGGTGCTCGGACTGCCGCATGAAATCATGGCGCTCCCCGTCGATGCGCAGGGCCGGATCGATCTCGCATTCCTTGCGGAACATGCGCCCATGGCGGACCTTATTTGCACCATGGCGGTGAACAATGAGACCGGCGTGATCCATGACCTTGCGGCGATCGAAGAGACGATTCGCGGTGCCCATCCGGAAGTCTTGTGGCTGGTCGATTCGGTGCAGGCGGTGGGCAAAGTGGACCTGAAACTCGCCACGGCTACCATCGACTATGCGGCGGTGAGCGGCCATAAACTCTATGCTCCAAAGGGCATCGGCTTCCTCTACGTGCGCGAAGGCGCGCCGCTCAAACCGCTGATGGCCGGGGGCGGCCAGGAAAGCGGTGCGCGCGGCGGCACCGAGAATCTCCCAGGCGTGGCTGCGATTGCGGCAGTGTTCGACACGATGGAAAGCAACGGCTTTGGCGACACCGCGACACTCGCCGGATTCCGCGACAGGCTCGCCGCGAGTCTGAAGAAAGCGTTCCCTGACATCGTCTTCAACACGCCCTTCGACATCGCAGTGCCGACAGTGATCAATTTCGCGGTCCCTGGTCTGAGCAGCAAGGAACTCCTCGATTTGTTCGACGCCGCCGACATCCGGGTCAGTTCCGGCTCGGCCTGCGGCTCCGCCATTGTCGGGTCTTATGTGCTGGAGGCGATGCACCTTCCGAAGTGGAGGAGCGAAGGCGCGATCCGCTTGTCGTTCGGACCGATGGCGACGCCCTTCGAGATCGCATCGGCCTGCTCGCGGATTGAAGAGGCGGGCCGCGCGCTGCGGGCCTCCTGCCTGATCGTTCGTGAGGAACACGAGGCCCCCACGGAGATCCGTGACGGGCTCATTCAACTCAAGCGCGGCTCCATGTGCTCGTGGATCCACATCGACGCGAAGAGCGCCACCGCAATCATTATCGAGCCCTTCACCGAACTGGCCGACCGGATCGAAACGATTATCCGCTGTCAGGATTGCAGGGTGCAGGCAATTCTGGATACCCACGCGCATGTCGATCACGAATCCTGCCGCGGCGAACTTCTGAAGCGCCTGGAAAACCTGCTGCTGCCCTCCGCCCGAACCACCGATCCGCTGGGCTGGCCCGAAGGGACTTTCGAGGTGACAGTGGGCACCGGAGAAACGGCGCCGGCGATCGCTCTCGGTGCACGCGACGTACTGGCTCGCGTGCCACTGCCCGGACATACGGTGGTCGGCCACGCTCTGCTGCTGGGCCAGCCGATAGACGGACACTTGGGCCCACAGGTCGTTCGCTTCGCTTTCACGGGCGACACGATCCTCATCGGCGGCATTGGGCGCACGGATTTCAACAGCAGTTCGAGCGAGGCTCTGTATGACTCCATAAGGCGTCTTCCATCATTGCTGGGACCGGCAACCGTGATCTGTCCGACGCACGACTATCACAACGGCTTCGCCACCACGCTGGATGCCGAACGCAGGGACAACGCCTTCCTTGCACGGATGCTCCATTTGGTCATGCCGATGAGCCTTGAGGAATTCAGCCGCGAGAAGCCGCTGCTCGATCAGGGAATCGACGACGAGTCCAACACCGAACTGGTGTGCGGCAAAATCTCCGCGCCGTGTGTGCGCCATGCCTCGCTGGCCGTCGAACCGGAGGACCGCAGGGAATTCTTTGAGAAGCACCGCGGAGCTCTGGTGATTGATGTGCGCGAGCCGCACGAATTCCGTTTCGTGCAGGACTGGCAGGCGCTGGGACTAACAGAAACTCCGCGCAACGTCCCGCTCACCCGCTTCCCTGAGTTTCTGCACAAGCTTCTGACCGAACATCCCGGCAGGTCAAACCTCGAAGTGATCTGCCTGTGCCGCAGCGGCAACCGCAGCGGCAAGGTCGCCGAGGTCCTGCGGCGCAGCGGCGTCGAGCGCGCATGGAACCTCACCGGCGGACTCGCGCTCGGAGAGTCTTCCCCGTTCGAAGAAATGGACGCAGGATTCGCGATCTGAACGCAACAGGTTGATTATTTGACCTCCACCTCGATGTCTGTGGGAGTCGAACGGAACTCCGACGAGGGGGGCAGTTCGCAGCGCACGGTGGCTTTTCCCTTCTTTGCGTTGGAAGCGACCCGCACGGGGCCGTGGTAGAGAATACCTCAGCAGCGGTCTTTGAGATTGAACTTCTCCCGCACCTCCTCGCCGGATTCGCTTTTGTAGATCACCGTAGCCACCACGTAATCGGATGCGGGCAGGAAATCCTGATCCACCGCACAAAATGCGCCCTGACCTTCTCCAGGATTTCCCATGAAGACTCTAAAGTCGGTCTCACCGCCCCGATTCAAGCTTCCACTCGTCCAGTGTTGAAACTGGAATGGCAATTCGTGTCCGAGCACGTAAACGGGGGCTTTGTCCGGCGAGGACGCAAAGTTGCCGTATTTGTCCAGTTCCGTCCCGTATCCCGCATTCGTGATCTTGTCGCCGAGCCATTTAATCGAAGCCGACACACGGGTCGGCCTCCAGACCACTGCAAAAGCGGTGTGTTCGCGTCCCGATCCCGGCTCTTTTAGCCGCGGGAGTTCGAAGCGGACTGAAGGGTCGCTGTCCGCATCTTTTACCACGCCGGAAAACCGTTCGCCTTCCTGTGTCGCGTCGCCATCCGCGTTTAAATCGAGGTAAAGGACATCGTAGTGCGCGATGGCTTTATCCGATTTGTCCAGCACCGCCCACACCGGATGGCCGCTGTTGGCGCCGAAGACGATCACGCCGTAGAGCGGTTTCGCAACGAGAGGCGGCAGTTTCGGCGGCTGGCGTTTCACCGGAACCTGGTCCGATGCCGAAACGCACAGCGTTAGAGAGAAGAATGCTGCCAGTATCGTTCTCACGCAGTCATCCTCTCCACGCTGCGTCTTCCCGCAAGGGGGAACTGAACTACAGTTGTAAAGAAAGCCGCGAGGCGCGCAATGGCTACACCAAAAGTCCATGCGCACGTGTGGACGAATTCGCGCGTGACTCGCGGGGGCGCTGGCGGCAGGATTTGGGATTATGAGCCAGTTCACTCTTCCTTCCGCCGTCGGTCCGTTCGGTATAGAGCCGGGTGTCCTAACGCGTCGCGGGGCTTTGAAGTCGGCGCTTTTCGCGGCCGGAGCCTCTCTCGCCGCTGGAGCAACGGCCGCGGCGCAGACGCCGGCAAAGCCGGCTGCCGATGATCGCCGCGGGTCGCCGAAGAAGTACAATGTGAAAAAGTCCATCAACCTCTGGGCGTTTCCCTATCCGCAGCGCATGAATCTGCGCGAGTGCCTGCAACTGGCGAAGGATGCAGGTTTTGACGCGATAGAGCTAAACTACGATCTCGACAACGACCTGTCGCCGAAAGCCGGCGCGAAAGAGTATGCAGCCATTCGGAAGATGGCAGATCAGATTGGGATTCAAATCAGCGGGCTGTGCTCGTTCCTCTTTTGGCCCTATCCGCTGAGCAGCAATGATGAGTCGAAACGGAACCGCGGCATTGAGCTGGCGGGGCTCATCGCGCAGGCGGCGCACGATCTCGGCGTCGAAAACGTGCTGGTGGTGCCGGGAGCGGTGCACATTCCGTGGCGCACCGATCACGAACCGGTGGCGAATGATGTTTGCGACCGGCGCGCCCGCGAAGCCGTGGGCAAGCTGCTGAAACAGGCGGCGAAGCTCAAGGTGTCCCTGAACATGGAGAACATCTTCTTCAACGGCTTCCTCATGACGCCCATGGAGATGAATACGTTTGTGGACAGTTTCGGCGATGAGAAATGCGCGGTGCACTTCGATACAGGCAACATTTCGATGTTTCAGAACGCGGAGCACTGGGTGCCCATCCTCGGCAAGCGCACACGCAACATTCACTTCAAGGAGTTCACCAAAAAAGGCACGGACTATTCGCTGGAGACATTCCGCCCGCTGCTGGATGGAACCACCAACTGGCCTGCGGTAATGGATGGCCTGGAGGCGGCGGGCTACAGGGGATACGTCACTTTTGAATACTTCCATCCTTACCCGCACTACCCGGAAGCGCTGATCTACCAGACCTCAGATTCACTGGATCGTATCATCGGAAGGAAGTAACCATCCGGCTGGAAGGTCCGGCTGCTTTTTCCAGGAGAACAACTCAACTGCAGCGTAAAACAGATACCCGGCGCAAAAGAGAATAAGAAATGTCAGGAGCATGGGCGAGGGTTACGCATGAAAGAGGAGGACAATGCCGCAACAAAGGCACAGACTTGTTAGGGATTCGGACGGATGCGCAGAGGAAAAGAGGGGCCTGACAAGGCCGGGACGGCCTTGCTGCGGGGGTTGCGTGCGATTTCGTCCATCAATGAGCGGCCACGGCTCCGTCCACGGTGGGCACCTGGCGGTAGCGGTAGCGGGCGGCGATGAGGCTGAAGAGGATGGCGGCGCCGAGCATGATGCCGGCGTAGAGCATAAATCTGCCGCTGCTCACGGAGGAGGCGTCGCCATGACCTCCGAGGGCGGCGGTGAGCACGACGACGAGCAGATTTCCGACGGCGACGGTCAATTGCCAGTAGCCGGTGATGGTGCTCTTCATGGCGGGCGCGGCCTGGGTGAAGGCGAACTCAAGGCCAGTGGTGCTCACGAGCACTTCAGAGAAGGTGAGCAGGAGATAAGGAAGGGTCTGCCACGCCACACTCAATTCCTCGCCGGCCTCCAGGCGCTGCTGCAGCCACGCCACGACGACATACGATCCTGCCGCGAGGAACATGCCGGTGGCCATGCGCCGCAGGGGGGTCACCAGTTTTCCGAACATGGGATAGATAAACAGCACCGTGATGGGAATGAAAATGATGACCATAATGGGGTTGGCCGAGAGCATCACTTCTTCGGTTACCTTGTAGGTGCCGATGTAGAAGGGCTTCATTTGCTTGCCCTGCTGGAGCCATGTGGAGAAGGTTTGGTCGAAGAGCGCCCAGAAGACCGGAACGAGCGCGAAGATGGACATGATGCGGCCGAACGAGCCGCCGTGGTCGAGCGCGGTGGGGGTGAATTTTGATTCAAGGCCCTGCCAGAGGCCGGAGGATTTTCCGGACAGTCTGCGGATCACTGCGTACCACCATACGGTGAAGGCGGCGGACTGCACGGGCGACGCAGCGACATTTACCTGGCGCATCATTTTGCGGGTCCATATGGTGGCGGCGGCGACGAACAGCACCGCGGCGACAATGAGAGCGGGCGTCATGGCTCCGGGCGCCATGGAGTTGACGCAGATCAGGGCGATGATTCCCGCCAGGATGGCGAGGATCCATGCCAGTTTGACGCGCCATGCCGGGTCACCGGCGGGAGGGACGCGGTCGTAGCGCGGGGTGCCTTTCCAAAAGACGAACGTGGCAATGCCCATGGCGATGCCGGGAATACCGAAGGCCCAGCCATAACCCCAGTTGTCCTTGACCCACGGAACCACGATGAAGGAGAGGGTGCTGCCGAGATTGATCATCCAGTAGAACGCGGCGTAGGCTTTCTGCAGAAATTCGGTTTGGTGCGGACGGAACTGGTCGCCCATAAAGGCCGAGACGCAGGGCTTGATGCCCCCGGCGCCAAACGCGATGAGCCCGAGACCGGTGTAGAGGAGGGCAATCTTCACGTCCACGGAGCCCGTCATGTCGCTGCAGGCGAGGACGGCGTGACCGAGGCAGTAAAAAAGGGAGATGTAAAGGATGGTGCTGTAGCGTCCCCACAGCCGGTCTGACACCCACGCCCCCAGCACCGGCATGAAGTAAACCACCATCCCGAAAAGGTGGACGATGCTCGTGGCCTGGTCCCCGGTTTTCATGAGCACCCCGATGATGTAACCGGTGAGGATCGCCTTCATCCCGTAGAAGCTGAAGCGCTCGGCGGCTTCGTTTCCGAGAATGAACTTTACCTGCTTTGGCCAGCGGTCCGCGGAACCCGGGGGCGGAACAATATCTCCTTTTGGCGCTTGATAGGCTTCATTTGTCATGCGCCGGAGCTTTCCTGGCAGACGAAGAAAGTGCAAGCATTGAGATGAAGAGGTGAACGTAAGCGCGCTCCTCCGAAGAGACGCGCAGAAGTGATTGAGAAGGCGGCGAAGCAGGAGTACCCAATGGGGTCGCCGGATGATCCAGACTTCGCTAACCAATCTCATCGTTTACAACCTCTGCGGACTGCTGCTGGTGCTGGCGCTGCTGTGGATTTACCGGGTAGTGCGGGCGCGGCTGCATGAGCACCGCAGGAACCGGCACCGCGTAGTGTGCGGGATTTGCGGGCATCTGTTTTTGAACCAAACGCGCGAGCAGGCGGTCCAATGCCCGGCCTGTCACCGGATGGTGCCGCGGCAGGAGCTTCTTAATTTATGAGTGCCCCACGTTCCCGGCGACCGGCCCGTCTTTGGGTAAGGCTGGTTAGAATGATTTCGCTGATCATCATTGGCTTCACGGCGCTGCTGACGGGGTGTCAGGGCAGTTTGATTTATTTTCCAAGGAAGTATCAGGCCAATGACGAGGCGGGGTTTTTGAATCGCGGAGGGCGGCGGATCGATTTTACGACGGGGGAGGGGAAGCAGAGCGCTTGGCTGATACCGCCGCAGGATGGGAAGGCGATGGAGCGGCTGTGGATTGTGTGCGGCGGGAATGGCTCGACGGCCCTGGGAATGGAGAGATTCAGCCGTTCGCTGCCATTCAAGGAGGATGCGTATTTGCTGGTGGACTATCCGGGCTATGGCGCGTGCGAGGGAGCGCCGCACCCTGCGCGCATCCGGGAAAGCCTGCGCACGGTGATTCCGCTGGCGGCGAAGGAGTTGAAGATGACGGACGCAGACCTGCACCAGCGCACGTGTGTCTTTGGGCATTCGCTGGGATGTGCGGCGGCGCTCATCGCGGTGGAGGAGTTCCACTTTCAGAAGGCGGTGCTGTGCGCGCCGTTTACCAGCACGATGGATATGGCGCAGGTGGTGCTGAGGGTGCCGCTCGGCTTTCTGGTGTGGCATCGCTTTGACAATCGCGCGGGTCTGGCGTGTCTCAAAAATTGCGGCGGCCACGCGTGGATCTTCCATGGAACGGACGATACAATCATTCCGGCGGAGATGAGCCGCACGCTGGCAAAAGAGTTTTCAGGCGCGGTGACGTTTCAAGAGATGCAGCGCACCGGGCATAACGACATTATGGTTAGCGCCGCGAAGGAAATCACGGCGGCAATGAGCGAGGCGCGGAGGGGATAATCTCCTCAATCGTTTTTATCAAACTGCTCAAGGAGGCTCTTGCGGACGTTGTCTGAAATGCGGGCCTGCATGACGGCGGCAAGGGCGGCGTTTTCATCGACATTGTGCCACGTCTGGGCGGCGCGGCGGACGGCGTCGTCGCGTTTGCTGTCGTCGCCGATGCTGGAAGCCCATGTGAAGGCGCTTTCGGGATCGGAGTCGGCAATGCCTTCGCTGAGGCGCTGAGCGGCGAAATCGCGACCGCGACCGGGCGGCAACTGCTGCACCCACTGACTGGCGGCGACGGCATCGAGCGAGGTCCACGCTTCGGCGATGACACGAACGGCATTGTCACGAGCGTCGCCCTCCGGCAGTTGCAGCGCCCATGCGCTGGCCGCGGCGGTGTCCTGAGAGAACCAGTTGCGCGCGACGTCGCTGGCGGCATCGACAAAACGGGAGGGTGTTTTTTCCCCGCCATTGTTGCCAGCGATGAGGGAATCCACCACGGCCGCGCTGGAGGCGGGATCGTCGCCCGCTTTGCGGATGGAGCCGCGGAGGAGCGCCATTTCGCGGGCTTCGCCACTGGCGGTTTGGGCCCATTTCAGAACGGCGTCCGGGTCCACGTCCGCCCAACTGTTGATGACCGCGGAAAGCGCGGACTTCTTCGTGGCGGGATCGGTGAACGCCTGGGCTCTGACGATGGCCTCCGGACCATTGTCGCGGCCCCAGGTTTGCATTACATTTTCGATGGATTGTTTTCTGGCGCCGGGAGTTTCAAGCGCTTCGGCCCACGCGAGAGCTGCCGCGGGGTTGTCACCGGCGAGCTGTCCGGCGATCATGCTCCATTGGTTAGGCTGGCTGGCCATCTCGGGAGTATTCTTGAGGACCTCCGCGGCTTTTTGCGGATTGGAATAGGCGAGCTGTCCAAGAGAGCCTTCCTTTAAGGCAGTGGCGCGGTCCATTTCGGAGAGCGAGGTGAGCCAGTCGAGCGTGCCTTCGGGGTCCTGCCATGCGCGATTTTCGGCGAGATTGCGCAGGGCCTGCTGGCGCGGCTGTCCCTGGGGCAGCTCGGCGAGGAGGGCGTTGATCTCCGTGGTTTCGCTGAAATCCATGGATCGCAAACAGGAGCTGAGAGCGCTGGCCTTGTCCTGCGGACGCTCCAGGGAGCGGGCGAAGGCCAGGGCGCCTTCGCGGTCATAGTTCATCCAGTTGTTGACGATTTCACGCAACGGGTTGCTGCGCTGACTGGCGGGGAGTTCGCGCCATGCAGCGACGGCGGCGGGTCCGTCGGTGCGTGCCTGCTGGGAGAGGATATTGGAAACCGCCCACTCGCCGCCCTCTTTTGCAGGGATGGTTTTGGCCCATGCCAAAGCCGCTGCCGGGTCGTTGGCTCCCCAGCTTCCGGCGATGTAGGAGATGGCGTTTTGGCGCTCGCGTTTCGGAAGAGACGCGGCGGCGGCGGCGGCAGCGGAGGGATCGGTGCCGGCCCACGAAGAAAAGATGCGTCCCAACGCTTCGATTTTCGCCTGGCCCTTGGGGAGAATCTGCACGGCAGCGAGGGCGCTTTGGGGATCGGAGGAGCCCCACGATTCAAAGATGGCACTGAGTGCCTGATGGCGGAGGCCGGCTTCCGGAATCGCCTGGGCGGCGGCGTTGGCGGCCTTTGGATCAGAGGCGGCCCATGAGGAGAAAATCCCCTGCATGGCGTTGGCGCGGGCGCGCCCTTTCTGCATGGCCATGGCGGCGGCGTGAGCGGCTTCCGGGTCGGTGGCGGCCCATGTGGAGTAGAGGCTGTAGAAGCGGTACTCACCGTTTCGGCTCTTGACCGAATTCATGATGCTCAGAGCGCGTCTGGGATCTGTGGAAGCCAGGGAATTGGCGATGTTCTCGAGTGCGGCGTTGCGATCCGTTACATTGGAGATCTTCCGGGCAAAGGCGATGGCCTGTTCCGGATCTGTGCGCGCGTAGTTGCCGAGAATCTGCGAGAGTGTTTGCGAGATGCGCGGTTTTGTCAGGGTTTGCGCCCATGCCAGAGCGGCGGCGGGATCGAGGTCGGCCCACCGGTTGAGGAGCGTCTGGTAAACCCCGTTTTCCTGCCATGGCAGGTTCATCCGCCACGGAAAGTCGCGCACGAGTTTGGCGATGTCAGCGGCGGGCGTGTGCTCCAGCAGTTGAAAGATCCTGATCTGCGCGCGCTGGTAATCGTTGATCTGACGGGCGAGGCGCAACAGTTCAGCGATGCCGCCGGTGAAGGGTTTGCCTTTTTCCCTAACGGTTTCGTCCGCGGCGGAAGAGAGAGCGGCGGAGACGGACTTGTTGTCAGTAGATGCGGGAGCAACGGTGCCGACGGTGTGCGGGGGTGGCAGCAGATACCTGTCGAGGGCAACACCTCCGCCGATGCAGGCGGCGGCAATCATGAAGCGGGCGATCGGGGCGCTCATGGACGGCACCTCTAGCACGAAGGAGGGATTGCCGCGAATGGTTTTGCGCGGGGTCAGGCCTCGGCTACTTCGTCGGCGAGGCGTTCGTTGCCTTTGCGGGCGCGGCGGCCTACGAGTTTGAGGATGGCTTTGAGGATTTCGGTCCCGGCGACCGGGTGACTTGCCAGGAAAGCTTCGAAGGCGTCGGTGGTGATGGACCAAACGACGCTGGGAACGTGCGCAGTGACGGCGGCGCTGGCGATGGCTTCCTGATCCAGGAATCCCATTTCGCCCACCGTTTCGCCCACCTGCACATAGCCGAGGGGCACCAGTTCCTCCGGCGTGCGGAGGACGACGGAGAGTTCGCCATCGACGACGAGATGCAGCGCATTGGCGGGACCGCCCTGTTCGACGACCACGCTGCCCTTGAGCCGTGTCATGAAGTCTCCAAACCCGGTGAGCGCCTCGCGGGAGGCAGGTGAAACGCCGGCCAGCACGCCGTTGGAGGGAAGGGAGAACGTATCTTCTTGCATGGGTGTGAGGGTGCTGGCGGCCTTTTCGCGTGCAACCGGAAAGTCCCGGCTTTAAGTCCGGGGAATCAGCCAGAAGTCCGTTATGAAAAAGCCATCTGCATCCGGGACACCCAATTCGAAGAGCGCAGGCAAGCCGCGCAAACCAACCGCCCCGCTGAAGGCGGACCCAAAGACCGGCGTGGTGCTGCTGTCCGGCGGCAATCCGCAGATCGCGAAGGGTGACGGCGATGCGCCGGTGCAGGCTTACATCGCGGCGATGCCTGGGTGGAAGAGCGGGCTCGGGAAGCGGCTCGACGCGCTCATCATGCGTACGGTGCCTAACGTGCGGAAGGCGGTGAGGTGGAACTCGCCGTTTTACGGAATGGAAGGGCAGGGCTGGTTTCTGGCGTTTCATGTGCTCACCCGCTACGTCAAGGTGACCTTCTTCAACGGCCTGTCGCTGGACCCGATCCCGCCGGGCGGGACCCCGAAGAGCAAGGAAGGGCGCTGGATAGACATTTATGAGGACGATGCATTCGATGAGGCGCAGATGGAGAAGTGGGTGAGGCAGGCGGCGGCGCTGCCGGGATGGGTGCCGTAGGAAAACTTCAAACGTCGAACTTCAAACTTCAAAGAAACTGCAAGCCTCAAACTTCAAAAGACTTGTTAGGGATTGAAGCCGGGGCGGCCGGCGCGAATTTGTTGGGAGAAGTCGGGGGCGGTGCCGGCGGCCTGGGCGGCTTTGTTGATGAGGGCGCTGCGTTTGAGTTCGGGGAAGGGGAGATCTCCGGCGAGGGCGCCGTGTTCGTACAGCATTTCATCGGCGTAACCGTTGAGGAGAATGCGCCAGTCCCAGGGCACGCGCTGGTCCGGTGCGTGCTGGGTGCGGATGCCCGTGGTGCAATTCGTGGTTACCGCATTGTACCAGCGGGGCTCCGAGTGCAGCGCATTGATGGTTGAGACGTATTCGAGAAAACGCTGGCGCGCCTGTTCGGGGGCGACTTTGGTGCGATAAAGATAGACGTCTTCGCCCCGGCGGAAATTGGTGCGCACACGGATGACATCGCGTTCATCGGCACAGACGCAGATGAGTTCGAACTGCCGGTAGAGCCCGCCAATGGCGGAATATGATTCACCGTCCTCTTTGCGCGTTTCGATGGAGAAGCAAACGGGCGGCACATCTTCGAACTGGAAACTGATGACCGGATGGGCCATCCATGCGGAGCCCCAATAGTTGATGGCGATATCGATGCCGCGAAGGCGCGAAAGATTCACCGCGCGTGTTTCCCAACGCGGGGTGTAGTCCATTTCAGTGCGGTACTCGCAGTTGCGGACGTTATGCAGGGTTACCACGTCGCCATTGACTTCGGCCCATGCGGTCTGTGCCACATCCGGTTGCCACCGCCGGTCATTAGAGGGCCGCAGAGAAAGCCACATGACGAGAACCACTAAAAACGTGCCTGCGAGCTGAATCATTCGTTTCCATTGCGCGCCGCCGCGACGGACGACAAATATGGCAGCCACTGCATAGAGGATGGCGACGACCGGGCGCAAAAATACCGCCACCGGGAAATCGAACCAAAGCGCACCGATGGCCCATAAGTTGAGCAGTGCGATCACCACCCAAAGCACGGCCACGCCCAGCCGGCGCCACCACGGTCGGCGGACCGATGAAGGGGAAGGGGAGTGGAGGGGAGCGGTCACGGTTAGGGTCTTTCTAAGAAGGAATGATTATGTTTGCGACGATGGCGCGCCGCATCCCACTCCTACTCCTATGCTTGAGGAGTAAGAGTACGAGTAGGGTAGGAGTAGGAGTAGGATGCGGCATTCATTGAGTTTCGGCTCAGCGACCGGAGTCATCCCAAAGTGACGAACCTGCAGCGGGCGCAGGTGCGGGCGGCGGGGGCAGTTTTACATAACGTGCGGCTGCTTTAATTTCGGCTGTTATATCGGGCCACAGCATCAGGGTACGGAATGTCCCGCGTCTGCTCGAATTCGCGGCGTCAAATAATGCGGCTTCGCGGGGATCGGGTGGCCTTGCCGCGGAGCGCAGCACCTCGTCCCGCAGCGGGTCGCCGGGGGTCAGGGTCAGGATTGCATGCAGCGCGGCGGGGCCGTCGGCGAGCATCCAGTTTTGAAAAGCGGTGGCCAGTTCCTGCGGGGCATTGGTCTTTGCCCACTCAAATGCTCTGCCAGGATCCGTCCGAATCATTCCGGCGACCATGTGTCTGCTTTCCTCTGTCCGCTCGCCGGAGGCGGCACTCCATGCGCGCAGGGCTTCGTTAGGATCGATGGCCGCCGCGGCCTCCAGCGCTTTGAGACGGGATTTGTCCCTGTCGTCCGGCACACCTTCCGCGATTTTATTCAGGGCTTTGCGAAGCCCGGGATCATCCGTGGCCTCCACGGCTGCGCGCACGGCTTCGGGATCACGCCGGTGTAAATTAGTTAGGATTTCGGGATATCCGCCGGGGGAGCCGTAGAGCGCGAGCGCGGCCACCGTTTCCCGCACTGGACCGTGTTTTGAAGAGACGCGCAGGCAACTCCATGCACTGTCGGAATTTATTACTCCGTAAGGAACTGTGGCCTCCCATGCCGTGCGGGCTGCGGCCACCGGATCGCGCACGGCGAGGCCCTCGCGCTGTTTCGCATCGAGAGGTTCCTTCCATGCAGCGGGGCAGGCATCCGCCAGGGCCTTCGCTTTGTCAGGCGAAACGGCGGCCAGTTCCGCCGTGAGGCCGATGAGGGCGCCGCGGGCTTCGGAGGATTGCAATATGATCGCCATCCACGATGCCGGTGGTACCGGCGAATCTTTTGTCAGGGAACGGGTTACAGCGGTGATCAGCCAGCCAGGAAGGCGGCGGCCCGGCAAGACGTGCCCTGCGGCATTCAGGCGCAAGGTGAGGGCAGTGGCAATATCGAGCGTATCGCTGTCCGGTGTCGCGCAGGCAAACCGGCGCAGGATTTTGTCGAGCGCGGCGGCGCATTCGCCCGCGGAGAGATGGGCAATGGCCGATGCGTCGGAGGGCCAGTCCCGGGCTGGAGGAATGATGGTGCGGGGCACGGCGGGATGCGCGGGGGAGGCGCTCTCCTTCTCCGCGATGAGCGGGGCGGGCTTGTTAGACGGCAGCG
Organism: Verrucomicrobiales bacterium; assembly: GCA_035550135.1. GTDB lineage: Bacteria > Verrucomicrobiota > Verrucomicrobiia > Verrucomicrobiales > V1-33 > V1-33. The sequence continues at coordinate 4,264 of DASZQB010000003.1, read as the reverse complement.
GGAGGGCGAAGGAAGTGAGGACCCCCGCAATGCCTGAAATCGTTAGGGTGAGTTTCTTCACAGTCAGTCCTTCCAGAGCGAAGAGGTGGCGGGTGTCCGCGATGATGAGGATGCGGGCGGTGCAGAAGGCGCCGGTGTTGCGGCGGGAGCGGGCTCAAGGATTTTCACGTAGCGGGCGGCCGTGCAGATCTCCGGCGCCATAAAGGGGCACGGAGCAAATTCCTGCGACGTGTCGTCACTCAATGGATCCTTTGTGCTTTCGCGAGCCCACAGCGTATTGCGCCATTCGACTTCGTCCAGATTCGGCAGGGTCATGCTGGTTTCCACCATGCGGCGAAACGAATCGCTTTGAGGAAGCGAGAGAGCTGCCTTGAGAGCCGCGGGCCCGTCGGATTGAACCCAAAGCCTGAAAATGGATTGTAAATGGCCCGGCTGATTTGTCTTCGCCCAGTCGAATGCCTGGGCGGGATCAGTGAATCCCTCGCGCATGAGTTGAGCCGGCACACTGCCCTGGGTGGCGACCTCCAGTCTTGCGGCTCCGTCGGGGTCGTGCATTTGGAATACGGCGCTGGTGTCAACGCGGGGCGACTGGTCCCATCCGCCGGATTCGACGGGGTGCCGCAATCGATTGTTAGGAGAGGACGGCTTCTTCGCAGACTCGAAGAGTGCGCGGGTCAGTGGGTCCCCGGTGGCATCGACCGCCGCCTGCGTGGCGGCTGCATCCCGTCGCAGGAGATTGGTGAAGAGGGAACGCAGTTCGGATTCGTTAGCGCCGCCTTCACCGTAGAGGGTGATGGCCTCGACGGTTTCCTTCACGGGGCCTTTGAGCGACGACACGGTCAACACGGAGAGGCGGTCATCGTCCTTTTTGTTTCGCCCGCGGAAATAATGTTCTTCAGCAAGTGCATAGTACTTAGCAGGGCCCGAAAGAGATGGATCGCGAGGAGTGGGCGAAGCGGCCTCCCATGACTCGCGCGCGGCTGCCAGAGGATCGTGTACGGCAAATCCTTCCCTCACCTTTCTGTTGAGATCCGGTCGCCAGCGGTCGGGCGCGGCGGCGGCGAGAGCCTTCGCTTTGTCAGGGAAGGAGACCGCGAATTCCGCGGTGAGAGCGGCGATGACATCGCGACCGGCCTGAGAAACGGCGACGGCGTTCATCCATGCAGCAGGCAGCCCGAAGGATTGCTGCAGGTAAGAAGCGGTGACGTGCCCGAGGAGCCACGCAGGGAGGCGGCGACCAGCGAGGGGACTGGACGCGGCGCTGAGTTCCACCAGCCGCATGGTTAGGGCGACAGCGGCATTGAGGGTTTCCTCCTCCGGCAGGGTGCAGGCGTGGTAACGCAGGATTTTATCCAGTGCTTCACCGCATCCATTCGCAGACAGGCCGGCGATGGATTTCATCTCCAGGGGCCAGTCTTTGGATGGGGCAGGGGAAGCGCGACGCGCGGACGGATGGGATGCCGCGGAAACTTTTGGCGCTGCCGACACGGGCTTTTCGTTGCGGGGAACCGGCAGGGCAAATGAAGCCGCCATGCCGGCGACGGCGGCGATGGGGAGTTGCCGTTTCATCGATTCGAAGCCGGCGGAATGGTGATCAGGGGGGTGGAGGTGCTGCTCTTTGGAGCAGGACGATTCCAGTAAGTGGCCAGTTGTCCGCGGATGGCGTCATCAAGGGCGGTGTCGGCCTTGATTTGCTCCAGGGAACGAGTCTTTTTCAACTCATTGACGGCTTCGACGGCCACGCGGTCGTGAATGACCGGGTCGTTGATCTCCATGGCCCATGCGAAGGCGGCGGTGGCATCGCTCTGCATGACGCCGCGGGCGAGACCGGCGGCACCACCGTCGCGCAGGTCGCCCTTTGGCAGGGTGCGCACCCATTCCGAAGCCCCGGCGGGATCGGCGATGGCCCAGCCGCGGGTAAGGGATTCCGAGGCAATGTATTCATTTGTATTCAGATCAACCTGGGCCAGAGCCGCCGCAGCGGCTTTGGCATTGGCGCGACCGCTCACGGCGAGCACGGCGGAAACCTCCTCCGGAGGGGCATCGGGAATTTTTCCGAGCGCGGCGACAGCCTGTGCGGGATCGCTGCGGGCGAGCACACGCGCCGCGGCGGAAAGGTGCTTCCTCCGCTCCTTCGTATCCATGGGAATCTGCAGCGCGGCCTCGATGGCTTCGGCGGGCGCGGTGGACGCTGTTTTGCCGATGATGGCCTGAACCGCCTCGTCGGCGAGGCCTCCGCGCGGCTGGGCGAGCAGGCTCTGCATGGCGCTCTTTGCGTCATACTCGGCCCACGCGGCGGCCAGCAGGTCGAGCGGCTGTTTGTTTTCCAGCGCCCATGCGAAGCCGGCCTCCGGTGCCGAGCGGCCCAAGCCGCAGAGAAGGGCGGTGTTATCCTTCAAGCCGAGCGACGCCGCCAGTTTCGCGACATCCGCGGCATCCTTTGGCGTGGAGGACTGGACGGCGGCGGAAACGACCGCAGCCGCCATGCGGGTGGACCCGAGGCCATTGGCCACGTCCAGCAAGGATTTGGCCGTGCCGCCTGCGGTCAGGGCGTCCTGCACCAAATTGATGAGGGTGGCCGAGTCGGTCTTTTCATCCCACTTCCGCAGACTGCGTTTCATTTCGTCGGGCAGCGATCCGGTTCTGGCGAGTTCGGCGATTTCGGCAGGGCTGTTTTGCAGAAGCGTGACGGCCATGCGGTTCATCATCATATCGCGCCGCCAGCTCTCCGGTTGCGACTGGAGCCATGCGAAGGCCTCCGGCCCGGACACCGCCAACCAACCGCCCAGGGCGCTCATCTCCGCGGCGAGCCGTTGATGCGCCGGCAGACCCGCAGCAAACGCCAGGGCGGCCTGAGGATCGCGGCTGCCCCAAACCTTCAATACTTTTTCGGAAGCGAGGGGGCCATCGAGACCGCCTTTGAAAGCAATGGCGCAGGCTTTTGACGGGTCCGTTTCCGCCAGCGCGGTCAGGAGGTATTCGCCGCCCTGCTTTATGAGGTTTCCAGGCGGATCGCTAACAAATCGAATGGCCGCCTCCGCATCGACGCGCAGCCAGTCGATGAACAACTGCTGCGCGTTTATTTGCATATGATGGCCTCCCTCTACGGACAGTTTTTTCCATGCCTCTGCAAACGCCGCCGCGATGGTTTCGGTGGTGGCATCAGGCGGCAGCACCACCAGTCCGCTGCGCACGCTGCGGAGGTCGCTCAAATTGATCTCAGGCGATGGCTCCGGTGCGGAATCGCGGCGCCCGCCCTGCGAAGTTGCGACGCCGGCGGGGATTGCTCTTTTTTGGCTGGTCTCCGCACTCCACGGCCAGAAAAACCTAACACCCCACGCGCCGGCCATGGCCCCGGCAAAAACAACGATCGGCAGAACGGTGGCGCGGGTGTTTTTCATGGATCGGACAGGGCTCCTGACATCGGCGGCTTTTAAGTGTTCAATGTTCACACCGAACCGGGGCAAAGCACAACTCTTTCCGGACAGGCGGCAATTTCAGGGAGTAAGAGTATGAGTATGGGGACGAATCAGCAGCGGTAGGGCATGATCGATTTTAGCGGGCGAGGGGCAGGGGGATCATACGGGATGGTGAGCCACGGGGGGATGGGGTGGAGGATTTTCTCGCGCCATTCGGGCATGGGGTCGGGGTTGTAGTGGCGGAGGCGGTTGAATTCTTCGGCGGACATGGGGGGTGGAGGCGGGGGGGATGGGGAAGCGTGAATCGTTGAATCGTGAATGGTGGAATCGGCGGGAATGGAGGCGGGAGATAATGGAGGAATGGGTGATGATGAATAATCGTGAATCGTTGAATCGGCTGGTTCGGACGCGGAGGGAGAGGCTGGTTCGGAGAGAGGGGCGGGTTCGGAGGGAGTAGGAGTGAGAGTATGAGTATGAGTAGGAACGGGAGTTGGTTCGGAGGGAGGTGAAAAATTGGAGGTTTGATTTTGCCTGATTTTGCCCGCGCCCTCCGGCGCGGCCCTTCGGGCTGCCTTCGGCAGGCTATGTCGCTCCGCTTCGTTGCCCGATTTACGGGGGGTGGGTGGACTTGATGGACGGGATGGACGGGATGGACGGGATGGATCGGAAGGAGGGGGTGGGTCGTCAGGGTCTGTGTCGCGGGGGATGCCGTAGGCGAGGCGGCGGAGGCCTTCGATGAGGATGCGCTCGCCGGGGGATTCGGAGTCGTCGTCGGGGGCGTGGTCGCGGTCGTGGTTGGCTTGCTCCATTTTGAGGCGGGCGGCGGAGTGGTCGCCGCGGCGGAG
>DASZQB010000002.1:0-31512 GCA_035550135.1 Verrucomicrobiales bacterium | reverse complement strand
TCCGCCCGCCCGGGAACCTCAATCCCCCGGTTCTCCACTACCCGGCGAAATCAACCTCCGGCAATGCCGCCACACCGGAAATTAGTTGCGCCCCGCGCGGATTTCGGGCCAGGATTTTTACTAACTGACGAACTAGGGCTAGGTGAAGGAAGAGGTGAAGACGCGGGGATTAGCCATCGCAGAAATGGTCACGGGAAACCCTCCTTGTCACAAGGTCCGCCCTCTTCTTTTAGCTCTTCTTGTCGTTGTCGTCTTCTTTTCCTCTCGTTGCTGCGACCCATAAGCAATACGCTGCGGGTTACGGCGGACGTAATCGTGAAGAGGACCGTGCACACCGACAAAAACCCGAGCCCCAGCGGCTCGCGCATGCCAACGCAGAAGTGGAGAACACCGCCCATTGCCTCTGGATCAAAGCCACCCTGCCGCAAGAAAAACTGTCTTCACTCCGCTGTAAATGCGAACCGCCTCCTTCCGGGTGCCGCGATGCCGAACCACTTACCGAGATCAATTGCTCATCCCCTTCGCAGTCGCTCCTCTTGTACAATTACGGGAATATCAAAAAATTAAGCTTGAACTCAAAATCCGTTTCGTCCTAAATCCGAACTCAACACTATCAACGCCACAAGCGACCAGGACTACCGAAACTCGCATGCCCGACTGCTTTCTTATTTCTCCAGTAGGAGAATGTGCAGAAGAAGTGTACAGGCCCTACGCCGTCCTGGGCAGTGACCCCACATGCCTCTCGGCACTCAACGCATAGCGGTTCTAAAGTCACCGCTTAGATCCAAGTAATCAGTGTCGGCTTGAGTATCAAAAGTTGCAATAATTCGAGCATCTCCTCGAACTTTCAAATATTAAGTAATGCAATCTTCACCTTCTCCCGCAGTACTCGTAGAAGCACCGGTTAAAGACCGGGACGAGCAAACAATTTCACCCTGCCGATCGCACACATCCACACGTTCGGGCCCTCCCGCTGCTGAGCCCCTTTCTTCACCCGCCGAGGCGTTCGATTCTTCTCCGCGAGATATTATGTCCGACCATGGCCTAGTATTCAACTTACTTGTCGCGCTGCCGACAATTTTGTATAAGGACGTCCAACTCGACCGCTTCATTGAGTCATTTCAGCAAGTCGCCATCAAGTGGACTAATGAAACGGTTCACTTTAGCGTACAGTTTCTTAACTCCACTGACGCGCTGAACACGGCCATCATTCGTTTGGCGCAATCAAGCGATCCAACATTCTCCATTATCGTTTCCGATAAGTTAACAAGTTCAGCGGCGCCCGGAGCGCTCGCAGCATCCGAGTTAACCAAGCAACTCCGCGCTTTATTTTTCCGCAGCCAATCATATTGCGGCTTAATCGCCCTTTATCCGGGGGAGAACTGCATGCGAGCATCAGATGTTGACCTTGTGCTCCCGGCGTCTACCTTGCAATCCCCGACATTATTGAGGGAGTATGCGCTGAAGGTTGTGCATCGGCTTTGGTACAAGGCACCGCCTTCTAAACGTACATCAAGCAGCCCTCCACTCGTCACCACAAACATAAGCAGCGAGCAATTTCGCAAATGCCTGGAGTTGCGCTATACGACGTATGGTATGCTGGGGTACATTGACCGCGAAGTCGAGGACTCCGAACTCAAAATCGAGATGGACTTTTTCGACCCGCAAGCCGTACACATTGCCGCACTCGAAGCAACCACCCAACGCGTCATAGGTACCGCGCGCTTAATCGTTCCCGGAAATGCCCCTCCTTGCTCCGACATTAAATTCTTCGGAGAGAAGTACTGCCGCGAGTGGGCGGACAAAGAGCCGTACCCTGTTTTCCGGCAGCGCCTTGATCAAGGCACTACTGCATCCATGCCTATCTTTGACACATTCCCTTTCCCACAGACATATAAGAGAAGACTGCGTCCCATCGCCAAATATTGTGAATTAAGCCGCCTCATTGTAGACCCCGAATTTCGCGGCATGGGAGTCGGGAGCGCATTGATCCAATTCTGTTTTGACACCGCTCGCAAACTTGCTCGCAAAGTTATGGTCCTCGAATGTGCTCCGCACCACCAAAAAATGTACGAGCAGTATGGTTTTAACTTGATCGTCAAAGGGAAAAAGATATTTTATTCTAGGGCACGCGAACTCGACCAAATGGCAATTGCAATGGCGGCCGCCTTAACCGACGATGTCGCGCCTTGGGTCGTTTCGGATGATTCGTAAGCTAAAGCATATTAGCCAGTTTTATACTTTATGAAAGAATACGAACTCATTATATCCGATAACTCTGATTTAACCGAACAACAATTGCAGGAGGTAACCCGAGCTGCTTGCACGGCTATGCAGGATTTTGAAGCACGATTAAAAACCAGAAATCCGCTTGCTGGTAGTAAATCAGGAGAGGTTATAACGGTCGGCGCGATCATTTTGACCTTTATCAAAAGCGGACTAGCCGCCAAATTCATAGAAAAAATTGCCTCGGTTTTTGACAAGCGAAGCACTCTAAAAGCAACGATTAAGCGGGCGGATGGTGCGACGCTTGAAATAAGTGCGCCGCAGATTCAATCAACTGAGTATTCTACTACTATAGCACTTATCGAGAATTTCATTCGGCCATGAGCAAGAAGATTGCGGTTCTTATTGGCAGTTCAGAATTTCCGAAATCCAACAACAGGTTGTCGGTTCTAAAATGTCCATTGAATGACGTTGATGGCTTAAGGCGTACGCTTCGCACTCCAAAACAACTTGATTTTAACGATGACGATATTCACGTCCTTCGAAACGAACCGAGCCCTGAAGTGTTGAATCGAATTAATCAGGTTTTCGTAGACGCAAATCGCGAAGACCTCGTGCTTATCTATTACTCTGGGCACGGCAAAACCGCACTCGACGGATCATTGTACCTCACTTGTCATAATACAAACGTTGATCTCTTGATCGGCTCCGCGGTTGATGTCGCCAGTATAGCGAAGTGTGCTTCAATGTCCCGCTGTCAACGGGTGATCCTGATATTAGACTGTTGCTACTCTGGCGCGGCAGGAGAAATCTTAAGCAAGGGAACAGTGGACGAACGCTTGCAGCAACTGGCGCAAAAGGAAGAAGGGCGGGGAAAATTCGTTATGACTTCGTCTACCGCCACGCAGATTTCTACGGAAAAGGAAGGTGAACAATATAGTGTTTTCACAAAACACCTGATTAATGGCCTAAACGGTGCGGGAGATCTCGACGGTGATGGTCTTATTGCGATGGAAGAGTTGTCTTGTTATGTCCAGCGCGAGGTAGCGAAGGAAGCTCCGCATACCCCAATGCATTGGTCGGCTGATATGAGCGGGACTTTGATAATTGGTGAGACAGCGGACGGCGTAGACGGGAGGCTGCTTCGTGAGCAGATCCGGCGAACGGTCGATGGCCTGTCGAGCACCGATTTTTTTCCGAATAGCATTGCGGAAGCGGTATATACACTGTTGGAACTTCCGGACGGTGAACTAAGAGGTAAACACCACGCCCATGCGGAATTGATGACCAACTTAGCGAGAAGAGTAATCCCGGTAAAAGTGTTTATAGAGAAGTGGATGAAGCTCAAGGCACCTTTGCCATTCGTCGAAGAACCGTCCGAAATTCAGGTTGAGGATCGGTGGGAGCACGTTCGCGAGGCGAGGCAGCACGTTTTTGATCTAAATCTTCCTAGTTACCTTCTTAGTTCGAAGTATCGGTTTTTGGACTGGAATCCACTGTTTGATGAGATAATAGCAAAACCGCTTGGTCTTACAAGGGGATCTCATGCTGAAGATTTCGTGTTGGAACTCGATAATTCATGCGATGTAATTGAGAGGTCCAGGAGCACGTTTAAAATTGGAGAAGTACCTTCGGTTGATTACGAGGAACTAAGGTTCGATTCGTCGAAATTTGGAATGATAACGTTTCATAAATTGGCATCACAGATTTCGGCAGATAATGGAGAGATCCTTGCATGGTCCGTTTGCTTAAATATTACTTCGGCGGAGAAGTGGGGATTGTTGTGGAAACACATTGGGTTAAGATTGGATCGCGAGGTCAACTGGTCTAAGTATGCAATTTCCTACGATAAAATACTTCTTCATTTTGATAAATACCTTGAACTTATTAAGGCGGTCGTCGGGATGGCGGGCAGTGCTCAAGTTTGCGCGGATCTCGGTGCGGGTACAGGCAACGTATCATTCGAGCTATTGGGTGCTAGTCCGACGAGAGAGGTCTGGGCTTACGAATCTAATGAAGCGATGCTGGAAAGGATGCGCGCCAAGCTGAAAAAGAGGCCGGAAATCGTGGATCGCCTTTTTGTTGTAAAGGGAGACGCTCTTCTTAGTTTACGCGAGAAGGGTGAGGGGGAGTTTGATGCGGCTTTTATGGTGAATTCGCTTTATGCGATGGAGGACAAGGAGTTTTGCTTGAGAGAGGTCTATCGTGTGCTGAAGCCGAACGGCGTCCTTGTGCTTTCAACACCACACAATGAAACGGATGTGTTGCGGTTGTTTGCGGCTATCAAGGCATGTCTTGCTGGCAAGAACCTGCATGAAGAATTGCGTCCGCACCTTGAGGATGCGTATGCGCGTCATCTGCAAATGGACCAGGCAATTCATGAGCACACAAAAAAAAGTACGTTCCAGATGATTGAAGCTGCAGGGTTTCGTATTGAAGAAACGATCGATCCAGCATATGTTGGAGCGGTCGTCATAGTTCGGGCTGTCAAGAGAGCCGAAAAATGACGGTTGCCATTGGAAAAACTGGATTTGTTGAGAAGCCGGTTTTACGTTTAATGATTACTATTGCACAATCGTTAATCGTTTAGCGAGATTCCAAAATCGGCCTATATTTGGGGTTTGGCAAAGGGTGTGGTGTTACGCAGCTTTGAATTGCTCGGTCAGTCCAATGCTCCTCCGCTTGTAGAGGAATTCAAAGAGATTGCCTTCATGCGGTTGGTCCCATTGCACGCGGTTGGTTGGCGTGGGTCCGATGTTCAGGCGGTCGATGTGAGGGGATTCGAGGAGTTCCTCGATCCATGCTTTGTCGTCGGTTATGGCTGTCACCACCAGGCTGGGGCCGATGAGGTTTAGCATCTCGGACTGGGGGGCAGCGGTAACGCTTGCGAAGGGGAAGAGGAATTCGCGGTTCGCCAGGGGGTGGTCGAAGGCGGGGCAGTGGATGATGGTGGGGAGGAGGTAGTTCATGCCGTCGCGGGTGGCGCGGCGGGTGGAAGGGGACGAGCCGTCGGGACCGCCTGAAGAGGGGGAGCGGAGGGTGGCGGAGAGGTCGGTGGCGCCGGGGGTGGTGAGGCCTTCGGTGATGGTGGAGTCGATCCACTCGGGCATGGCGGGGTTGGCGAAGCCGGAGAGGCGGGCGTCGGGGTCGTCGGTGGCGCGGGGGACCATGGGGAGGAGTTCCTTTGCGAGGGCGGCGGCGATTTCCTCGGCGTAGCGGGGGACGAGGATGGCGGAGGCGTTGATGCAGGAGCGGCCGGAGTTGGCGCTGACGCTTTCGACCATGAGGGGGAGGTAGTCGCGCCATTGCTCGATTTTGTCTTCGCCGATGAGGATCTTGGAGCGGCCGGAACCGTGGACTTCGACGCGGGGGTCGGCGGCGTACTGGGCGACGGTGGCGTCGTCGCCGAACATCATGACGCGTCCGGCGTGGCGGAGGAGGAGGCCGGAGCCATCGTGTCCGGTGGGGTAGTAGCTGAAGGCTTCGCGGGGGATGCCGGCTTTGATGAGGGCCTGGATGACGCGCCACGGGGTCCATGGTTCCTCGCGGCCGGGTTTGAGAATGACGGGGACGCCGAGGGCGATGGCAGGAATCCAGAGGGCGTTGACGGCGGGGGAGTTGCTGGGGAGGATGACGGCGAGGTTGTCGGTGACGCAATGGTAAGCGACGGGGGCACCGCCCTGGGTGCCGTAGCCACGGTCGAGGACATCGAGGTCCATGCCGCGGGTGAGGCCGCGGAGGATGGTGTCGATATCGGCGAAGATGCCGCCGAGGCGCTTCATGTTCATGCGGATGAGCGCATACGGAAGGCCGCTGGTGGTGGCGAGTTGGCGGACGTAGTCGTCGGGGGACTGGGTCTGGCCGTCTTCGCCGAGGGGAAGGGTGTCGTTTTGGAAGATGTCGCCGGCGCGCTTCACCATGGCGATGCGCTCGGCGATGGGAATGCGGCGGAGGGCATCGCGGGAGGCGCGGGATTGTTTGAGGTCGCGCCCGATGAGGCCGCTGTTGGCCTGGCTGACGCGGATGGCGGGTTCGCCGGTGGCGACATTGGGGATTTCAGCGACGTCGAGGGAGGTGTAGGGGACGCCGTGGCGGAGAATGGGGAGGTGAGGAAGGGACATGGGAAGGAAATCGAGAATTCGTAAGCTTTTGGGCAGGAAGCGGGGAAAGCACCAAGCACCAAAATCCAAGCACCAAAGAAACATCAATGCTTCAAGCACCAAATGGGCACGTGGATTCGTGTGTGCGGGCACACTGAAGCGGTGGCGGCGTTCCCGTCAATGCTGCTTGCAAAGAGCAGAGCAGTACTGCGACGCCGGCTTCCCAGGGGCGCGAGAGAAGCACGCAGGCGGGAGGTCAATCGTGCTTTTGAGCGCGGCGCTGGCGGCGGAGTTCGCGGAAGCCGATGAGTTTTTTGCGGGGTTCGTCCCACAGGCGGTAGGCCAGCGATTTCAGGCTGGTCCGGAGAGTGACGGGCTTTACATTCTTGAACATGGGGTGGGAATGGTGACACCGTTCGAGATTGTAATTCGGGATGCGGGGACTGAGATGGTGGATGTGGTGATAGCCGATATTGCCGGAGAACCACTGGAGGACTTTTGGAAGTTTATAGAACGAACTGCCCTGGAGGGCGGCGGCGGTGTAGTCCCACTCTTCGCCGCGCTCCCAGTAGGCGTCTTCGAACTGATGCTGCACGTAAAACAGCCAGACCCCGGCAGCGCCGGCCACCATGATGACGATGAGTTGAATGATCAGGTAGTTCTTCCAGCCGAAAAGAAAGCACAGCCCTGTGACCATGCCGGCGATGGCGAGATTCATCCACCAGACGGACTGGCGCTCGCGGGGTTTCGCTTTGGGTGAGGAGAAACGCTGCCTAACCAAAAAGAGAAAAACCGGCGCGGCGACGAAGAGGACGAAGGGATTGCGCGCCATGCGATAGGCAAATCTTTTCCAGCGGGTGGATTCAAGATACTCCTGAACCGTCATGGTCCAGATGTCGCCGGTGCCGCGGCGGTCGAGATCTCCCGCGGAGCCGTGATGGATGGCGTGTTCCCAGCGCCAGTGATAGTAAGGCGTGAACGTGACGATGCCCGCGATGTAGCCGGTGATGTCGTTGGCGAGACGGGATTTAAAAAAGGAACTGTGCCCGCAATCGTGAAAGATGATAAACACGCGGACCACAATGAGACCGGTGAGAATCGCGAGAGGCACCGTGAGCCACCATGAGACGGAAACAGACCAGTACATCAATGCCCAGAGAATGAGGCACGATCCAAAAGTGTTTACCATCTGCCAAACGGCTCTCGGGACGGAGGGGATCTGAAAGCGTGCGACGAGAGCTTTCCAGTCGGCACTAACAGGCGAGATGGCGGGAGAGGAATTAGAGGCGTCCATTAACGGCATGAGAGGTGAAGCATGCGGTCTGCAAAAGGGATGCGCCGAACGCTAAATGGTCCGGAAACCGAACGGTGGCCATCACGGGATGGATGCAGCGGAAACCGGGCACTTCGGGTCATTAAACACGGCTGGTCCGGTGAGCAAACGGTGATTCGCGCAAACCCCAAAATCTCCGGAGCGCGAGCCTCAATGCCCTGCGCTCGAATCTTCAGGCCGGGACCACTTTGCTGCGGCTTGCTCCAGTTCGCGGACACGCTCGAAAAGTTCATGCAGGTTCCGGGTGCGGATTTGCTGCTCCTGATAGGTCTTGATAGGATAAACCGGGTGGCCGGAGTAGGTGCCTTTCTGGGGAAGGTTCCGTGTGACGCCGGCTTTGGCGGTAATGGTGACCTGCGGGCCGATTTCGAGATGGCCGGCAACGCCGACCTGGGCGGCGATGACGCTGTAGTCGCCGATGCGGGTGCTGCCGGCGATGCCGGTCTGGGCGACGATGACGACGTGTTTTCCGATGATGCAGTTGTGGGCAATCATCACCTGGTTGTCGATCTTGGTGCCTTCGCCGATCCATGTGCGGCCAAACCGGGCCCGATCGATCGTGGTGTTCGCGCCGATTTCCACATCGTTGTCGATCTGGACGATGCCGATTTGATCGATTTTCTGGTGGCTGCCGCCGTAGAATTCGTAGCCAAATCCATCCCCGCCGATGACCGTGCCGGAATGCAGGCGCACGCGATCGCCCAGCACACAGTGCCGGTAGATGGTGACCCGGGGAAAGAGAATGCAGTCCTGTCCGATGATGGTGTGTTCGCCGACGAAGCATCCGGCGCCGATGTCAGTGCCGTCGCCGATGACGGCTCCCTCATCGATGACCGCACACGGGCCGATGCACACGGTTGCGGGATCGAATTTTGCGGTGGCGTGAACGACGGCGGAGGGATGGATGCCCGGCTTGAACTCCCGCGACGGCGGCATGAAGCATTTCACCACTTCCTCAAACGAGACGAGGGCGTTATCACAAGCCACGAGGGCGACACCGGGAATGGTTTCCGCGAATCCCGTCTTCACGAGGACGGCAGAGGCACGCGTCTTCCGCAGATCGTTTACAAAACGGTCGTTGGCGCAAAAGCTCAGGTCGCCTGGTCCCGATTCCCGCAGACCACCGAAGCCGGTGAGCATCAATTGCCCATCGCCACTGAGGATCGTTCCCTTTGTCAGCGCAGCAAGCTGCTCCAGCGAGATTTCCACAGGCAGTGGCGGAGAAATGGACGGGGACGCGACGGGCGTTATTTAGTCAGTTCGCTTTCGCCGGCGGGAGTCGTGGGGGTGGCAAGCGATTCCTTCGGAGCGTTCTTGTTCAACTCGGCGAGCACCTGATTGCTGAAATCCACCGCGTCCTTGGAGTGGAGGAGGAACTTCACGCCGGAGGGGCTGACACCGGATTTGTCGAAAACGAGGTCGTAGTTGTCGAGTTTGGCTTTTTCCTCGACGCGCTGGGAGATGTCGTCGAGGAGGCCCTTGCGCATGCGCATCACCTGCTCCTGGAGCTGCTGCTCGCGGCGCCGGCGGAATTCGTCGATCTCGCGCTCAAGGGCTTTGATTTCCGAGGCGATCTTATCAGCTTCGGCCTTCTTTTGCTGCTTGAGTTCGGCATTCACCAGCTTGTCGCCGACGATTTTGGAGGCGTTGTTCCACTCCTCGATGAGCTTTTGGTAGGTGTTGTTGCGCTGATCGAGGTCCTTCTTGGCCTTGGACTTGTCCTCATTGACCTTTTTCTCGGCGTCCTTGGTCTTGTAGTATTCCTGAAAGACGCGCTTCATATCGACGATGCCGATTTTCATTTGCGTCTGGGCGGACGCGGAGCCGGTCGCGAGCAGGGAGGCGGCGAACGCAGTGAGAAGGAGACGAATTTTCATGATGGGAAAGAAGAGGAGTGGTATTGGATCGGCGTTGGACAAGCCTGCCATGCGAAGCGTTCAAAGAAACGCTGAAAGTGCGGTCCGCAAGTTGTAAATGGCGCGGCGGAGGGAACTCGGGGAAAGCCCTGGGAAAGGAGATTTCCCGTAAGAAACGGCGGGAATGTGCTGTACCCCGGGGACGCCTGTTTTAATCATGCCCGAAAATCAGCCGGCCCTCGATACCGCCTTCACGGCCCTTCTCGATGCCCACCAGCAGCGCCTGCTGGCATGGCTCATCGCGCTGACGGGGGATGCGTCGGAGGCGCGGGACGTGCTGCAGCAGACGAATCTGGTACTCTGGAAAAAGAGCGGGGAATTTGCGGCGGGAAGCAGTTTCAGCGCGTGGGCGTTGCGGGTGGCACACTTTGAGTTTTTGTCATGGCGGCAGCGGAAGGGCAGAGACCGGCTGGTTTTTAATGACACCCTCCTCGAAGGGGTGGCCGAAGCGCTGGACGAAGTGGACGCTGCCGCAGAGGCCCGGCACGCCGCACTGGAGACGTGCCTGCCAAAGCTGCCCGTGCGCCAGCGGGAAATCGTCATGCGCCGCTACCTGAACGGCGAGCGGGTGGACGCCATCGGCACCGCGCTGGGCCTGCCTGCCAATGCGGTATCCCAGATCCTCTGGAGAGCCCGCCAGAACCTTCTCGAATGCATCAATCGGACCGCTGAGGTCCCTTCCCCATAGTTGTTATGAATGCTGAAACTGTTCATTCATCCCTTTTCCAGTCCATGCTCGACGGGACGCTCGATCCCGGGGAGGAACAGGCTGTGCTGGACCTCCTGGCGTCCGATGCGGCGGCCCGGATGGAATTTGCAAAGCTGGCGCAGTTACACGCTTGGCTCAGCGCTGATGAAAAGACGCGCGCATTGCTGACGGCTCCCGCGCCGGAGCGGCGAAGGGTGGTCCCTCATCCGGCGTGGTGGCTGGCGGCGGCCGTGGCGGCGGCGGTCATCTTCTTCGCCGCGAGCAGGCTATGGCCGATGCCGGGAGGTCCGGTGCCCATCACGTCCAAAAAAGAGCCGGTGCGCCCGGTGATTGCCCTCCAAGCGGCGTGTTTCAATTGCCACGGGGATATGGACGGGGCGGCTCTCCTGCCGCAGACCGGAAAGCAGTGACGCGGTTATAACTCCTACGCATCAGCGGGCGGACTTAAAAAGAAAAGGCTCGCTTCTGCGGGATTTATTTCAATGATACGTCCGCCGGATGCGGCGCAGTCTGACCCTGGCGGCGGCGCTCACGACACGAAAAAACAACCCAATTGAGCAATCCCATGAATCCCGAAGATAAATCAGTTTCACGCCGGAAGTTCCTGGCCGCCGCCGCCCTCGGCGGTCTCATGAGTGGAGCGGTAGCCCGCGCGCAGGAGAAAAAACCTGCGGAAAAGAAGGATGAGAAGAAAGACGACAAGAAAGAGGAAAAAGGGAAGAATGATCCGGCAAACATCCTCGTGGACAACCACGTGTGCCGCGGCATCAACACCTGCAAGACCAAGGGCAAGGGCGGTGACAACGCCTGCGCCGGTCAGGGCAAGTGCGCCATCGCCACGGCTCACGGCTGCCACGCCAAGAATGACTGCAAGGGACAGGGCGGCTGCGGCGGCCACCCGGGCGAAAATTCCTGCAAAGGCACCGGTGCCTGCGCAGTGCCGCTAAAGGACAAGACCTGGGCAACGGCGCGCAAGACCTACGAAGCCGCCATGAAGAAGGCCGGCAAGAAGTTCGGCGCTGCTCCTAAGGCGGGCTGATTTGTTTTAATGGTTCAACGCGACCGGCGGGTGTTTTCCTGACAAGGCAGGCATCCGCCGTTTTGTTTTCGCGCTTTCCCGGCGGCTATTTCTCCTGTTCGGATTCCCATGACTGCTCCCCGTCTCGGACATGCCAACCTCGGCCTCGGCGTGGGGCTGCGCACGGTCCATTACCAGCACATTCTTTCGGAGCATCCGGAGGTGGACTGGTTCGAAGTCATCACGGAGAACTACATGGATTCGCGCGGTCGCCCGCGTTATGTGCTGGATCAAATCGCGGAGCGTTATCCGGTCGTCATGCACGGTGTGTCGCTGTCCATCGGCAGCACCGATCCGCTGGATTTCGAGTATCTGCGCAAGATGAAGGCGCTCGCGGCGGGCGTGAAGCCAGGGTGGATTTCGGACCACGTATGCTGGACGGGTGTAGCGGGTATTAATACACACGATTTGCTGCCGCTGCCGCTAACAGAAGCGTCGCTGCGGCATGTCATCAGCCGGGTGCGCGCAGTGCAGGATTTTCTCGAGCGGCCTTTCGTGTTGGAGAACCCAAGCTCGTACGTGGGGTTCAAGGATTCCACCATGCCGGAATGGGAATTCATTTCCCGTCTGGCGGAGGAGGCGGACTGCGGCCTGCTGCTCGACGTGAACAACGTGTATGTCTCCAGTGTGAATCACGATTTCGACCCGTTCGAGTTCATTCGCGCGCTGCCCGCGGAGCGCATCGTGCAAATGCATTTGGCCGGTCACACTAACATGGGCACGCATATCATCGACACGCACGACGGCCACGTCATCGATCCCGTGTGGGAACTGTATCGGCTCGCGCATTTGCGCACGGGCGGTGTGTCCACACTGCTGGAGTGGGATGCGAAGATTCCGCCATTCGAAGTGGTGCACGCCGAGGTGCTCAAGGCGAAGCAGTTCATGTCCGAAAACCTGACAGTCGTGCCAGCGCCCGCTCCGCACGCAGAGCCGGCAGCGGTTTCCGCGGTGCCGCATCCGCTTCATCATTCGATGGTGGAAGTGGCATGAACGCTGGACCGCACAGCAGCGCCGGTGCGACAGCGGACTCCACTCAGTTGGAGAAAATGCAGCGGTGGTTTCAGGCTGTGATTTCCCATCCTGAAGGCGTGGCCGCCGGCGCCGCCGCTGCAGAGGGAGGCGAGGGCATGATCGAGGCAAACCTCACGCGTTCGAACGCGCTCGATGCCGCGGACCGGCTCTCGGTTTACGCCGATGCCTATTTTGCCCGCCTGATCGAATGCATGGGCGAGGTGTTCCCCATGATAAAGAAATTCCTCGGCGCGGAAACATTCGATGCCTTTGCCTTCGATTACCTCCAGGCCATTCCTTCGCGGAGTTATACGCTGCATCACCTTGGCCAGCAATTTCCTGCATGGCTGGAAAATTCCCGCCCGCAGGCCGAGGAGGAAGCGGGCGTCGCATCCGCGGACGAAGGCCCGGACTGGCCGGAATTGCTCGTGGACCTCGCGCGGATGGAATGGATCGTCTATGAAACCTTCGATGGCCCCGGCATGGAAGGGAAAACCGCCTTGAGCGCGGAAGCGTTAGGCAGACTGCCGGCTGAGGCCTGGGACAAAGCGCGACTGGTGCCCGGGCCAGCATTAAGCGTGGCCGCGTTTCGTTTTCCGGTGAACGGATTTTACACCGCGCTCCGCCAGGCCGGAAAGGATGAAAGCGCCACGCCGCCGGACGCGGAGCCGTCATGGGTCGCCTTCAATCGCCGCGATTTCGTCGTGCACCGGTATGAGTTGTCAGAATCAGCGCACGCGCTCCTGACCGCAGTGATTCAAAGCAAACCGCTTGCAGAGGCTCTGGACGAAGCGGCGGGTGCATGGCCGGGCGCCGATGATGAACTTGGTCAGGCATTGCAGAAATGGTTTCAGGATTGGGCGGAGGGTGAGTTTTTCAGCGGGATTGAATCAACAGATCCCGGCACCGCTTGACTAACAAGCTCACTCGCCACACCTCTCCCTGATACCGTCAGGGATCGCAGCCATCAGCGAGGCGTCGCAGCGACGAAGGAATGCAGACGCCTCGTCATGCCCGCGAATATTCTGCACCCCGGCAGAGTGCCAGCGTGGAACGCCAGAGTCCACTCCGTGAATCTGTTAGCCAATCTGACCTAACTTTCACGATGCGGATGCCCAAGAGAAACGCAACGATGGGGCAGGGACTGGCAGTCCGTTCATTTGCCCGACGCTGCGGGGAACGGGGCGTGGTCCATCTTTGCGGGGCGGACGCGGAAAAAGACCCATGCGCCCCACGGGTTGTCTCCGTAGCGGGAATCCAGGTCGTCCGGAGCGAAGGAGTAGCTGACCGAACCGCCCAGAGCCAGCGAGAGCCGTTTGCCGGGTGTAAGTTCTTTTGCGGCTCCAAGGGTGAGTTGGGTGATTCCGAAACGCCGGCTGTCGCCTTCGATGCCGAGTTCCTCCGCGCCTTTCTGAACGTACTCCGCCCGGCCGAAGACGGTGGTGGTCCGGTTGATACCAATGCTGGATTCGAGAAGGAAAGAGTTTGATCCGCGCCCATCGATGGAATTGCGGCCCCAAATGAACGAGGTATCGCAATGGCCGCCGCTGCTGAGAGGAATGGAGTGCATGACGCTGGCCGTGGTGCGGCGGACGTCTTCATCCGGATGCAGGGCCTCCGGCGAGTGGATGAGACCGTGGGAAACCTGGAAGCTCCATGCAGGAGCAGGATTGAAAGAGAGCCTGCCCGCAAAGGAGTCGAGGCGGAGGCGATCGATGCCCCAGCGCTCTTCGTTAGGCTCCCGTCCGTTGAAAGCCGATCCTTCCAACTGCCATTTGTTATGGGTCAGGCCCAAAGTGACGACTCCAAAGGAGATGTGCGTGGCGTCCTGCCAGTGGTGTGAGAGTGGAGCGGCGGGATTATCCGCCGCGGAGGCCCGGTGAGGAAAGGCGGGCGGTCCAAGCGCGGGCTCGCCTGAGGCGGCGACGTATAACGACAAAGAGGTCGTCTCCGCGAGTTGCTGGCGGTAGCGGGCCGCGAGTTCCATGAAGAAGTCGTGCGGATGCTGGCGATCAATGAGAGGCTGCCCGTGGAAGGTTTCGCCGGTTTGGAAAAGAAGGGGATACCGATTCACTGTGGCCAGGTGGTCCGGGCTTTTGTGAGGGACTCTGCTGATGAGAAACCGGCGAGCGGGAATTCGCAGTCTTCGGTTTCCCGGAGTCATGCCCGTGGTCTTCGTGTTGCGCCCTTGAAGATAAGGCGGTGATGGAAAGCAGAACTGACGCGAGTGCCCGGAGAGACGATGATTGCATTATGCGACGCAGGATGAGGGGGCCAGGGGGACACTGCATTTTCCGGGCCACGCGTCGAAATCCCCGAGGTGTGGACGAACGGGATTTATTTGAAGAATTATTCTTGCCCTGTAGTTAACTACAGAGATGTAGGATGGGCGGCATGAAAGCGAAAATACCATCAGCAGCGTGGACCCGGGCGGCGCTGTCGAAGCTCGCCGGAACGGGGCTGGAGACACTGCGTTTTTACGAAGAGAAGGGATTGCTGGGAAAACCGCAGCGCAACGCGTCCGGCTATCGGATTTACGGAGCGGAGGACCTGGAGCGTCTTCAATTTATCCAGCGGGCGCAGGATTTGGGATTCAGCTTGCAGGAGATCGGTGAGTTGATCCGGCTGACGGGGGATATCACCACGCCGCGGAAAAAAGTGCGCGAATTGGCGGCGGAACGGCTGGAGGAGATAAAACGAAAGCTCGCCACTCTGCGTGCCATGGAGCGGGCGCTGGGGAATCTGGTGAAACAGTGCGACGGGAAAGGTGAGTTGCAGGGCTGTCCGATCGCGGAATTCGTTGGCGGCAAAAACACTCAAACGAAAGGAGGCTGCCATGAGTGACTGCTGCCATCACCATAGGCATCACCATCATACCGGCGAAATCAAACCGCCGGCGGGCGCTGCCTGGTTTTGCCCGATGTGCCCCGGCGTGGAGTCTGATGTTCCCGGCGATTGCCCGAAATGCGGCATGGCCCTTGAGCGAAACCCTGCGTGGAAGCCAGCGGCAAAAGTCATCTACACATGTCCGATGCATCCTGAGGTGGAGCAGGACCATCCGGGGGAGTGCCCGATCTGCGGCATGGCGCTGGAACCGAAGACGATTCAGCCGGAGGCGGATGCAGACGATAACCGGGAGGCATTGGCGATGCAGCGAAGGCTCCTGTTGAGTGGTGCGTTGGCGTTGCCCGTATTTTTGCTGGCCATGGGTGAGATGGTGCCGGTGTTACGAATGCAGGAATGGATGCCGGCCGGAGTTTCCGGATGGGTGCAGTTGATTCTTGCGACAGTGACGGTGGCATGGCCGGGCGGTTTCATTTTCAAAAGGGCGTGGCGCTCGCTTTTGAACCGGAGCTTGAACATGTTCACCTTGATCGCGCTCGGGGTGGGCGCGGCCTGGCTTTACAGCACGGTGGCCGTCCTGGCGCCGGGACTGTTTCCGCATGCGATGCGGCATGGAGAAGGGGTTCCATTGTACTTTGAGGCTGCGGCTGTGATCACGGCGCTGGTGATTCTGGGACAATGGCTGGAGGCACGGGCGAGGAGCAAAACGGGGCAGGCCGTAAAGGCGCTGCTGGGACTCGCCGCCAAAACGGCGCACCGCCTAACCAATGGAACCGAAGAGGAGGTGCCGCTGGACCAAGTGCGCGCAGGCGATGTGCTGCGGGTGCGCCCGGGCGAGAAAGTGCCGGTGGATGGAGTGGTGAGCGAAGGCGGCAGCGCGGTGGATGAATCGATGATCACCGGCGAGCCGGTGCCGGTGGCGAAGAAGCCGGGAGACCGCGTCACGGGGGCGACACTCAATCAAACCGGCGCCTTTCTGATGAAGGCGGAGAAGACCGGCTCAGAGGGTCTCTTGTCTCAAATCGTGGAGATGGTGGCAAATGCCCAGCGCAGCCGGGCCCCAATCCAGCGTCTTGCGGACCGGGTATCCGGCTGGTTCGTGCCTGCCGTGATGCTCGCGGCAGTCCTGACATTTGCCGGGTGGATGGTGTGGGGGCCGGAACCGCGGCTGGCGCATGCCATCGCCAACAGCATGGCGGTGCTGATTATTGCGTGTCCCTGTGCGCTGGGACTCGCCACGCCAATGTCCATCATGACGGGGGTGGGAAGAGGCGCGCAATGGGGTGTGCTGGTGCGGGATGCAGCGGCCCTTGAGAGGGCGGAAAAAATAACGCATCTCATCACGGACAAGACCGGCACCCTGACAGAGGGTCGTCCGGTGGTGAAGCATGCCGTGGCCGTGCAAGCCGGCGGAGAGGATCATATTCTTGGCCTTGCCGCGGCGCTTGAACAGTTGAGCGAGCATCCTCTGGCCCAGGCGATCGTGAACAGCGCCAGGAGCAGGGGACTAACCATGGGAAGCGTGACAGACTTTCAATCCCTAACAGGCGCCGGGGTGACAGGAAACATCGATGGCGTTTCCGTGCGGGTCGGCAAGCGGGCGTGGCTGGAGTCGGAAGGCGTGGCGATTCCATCCGGGCTGACGGATAAAGCACTCGCGTTGCAGGAAGCGGCGCATACGGTGATCTGGATCGCCGAAAACAACAGCGTCAGCGGCTTCATCGCGGTCGCCGATCCTATCAAAGCCTCCACCGCTGAGGCGGTGGACGCGCTGCATGCGCTGGGGCTGCGCGTGGTGATGCTTACAGGCGACAACCCGCAGACGGCGCAGGCGGTGGGGAGAGAACTGGGAATCGACGACGTGCGGGCGGAATTGACGCCGGCGGAAAAGCTTTCGGTGGTGCGCGCCCTGCGGGAGGAAGGCAAGGTGGTGGGAATGGCGGGAGACGGGATCAACGACGCGCCTGCGCTGGCCGCGGCGGATATCGGGATTGCGATGGGCACGGGTACGGACGTGGCGATTCACAGCGCCGGGCTCACGCTGGTGAAAGGAGACCTCCGCGGAATCTTGCGCGCGCTGAGCCTCAGTCGCGGGGTGATGCGCAACATCCGGCAGAATCTCTTTTTTGCCTTCGTCTATAATGCTGCGGGGATTCCGCTGGCGGCGGGGCTTTTGTACCCGCTGACCGGATGGCTGCTGAACCCGATGGTGGCAGGGTTGGCGATGGCTCTGAGCAGCGTTTCTGTGATCGGGAATGCGCTGAGGCTGCGGCACTTGAGGATGTGACGCTGTTGCCGGGTTAGGCATACGGAAACCCGCGGAAAGCCGTCCGCCTTGAGGGGTGACGTTCCCCGCTGTGTGCCATCAGCAGTTACTCAAGGCCGGACGGCCTCATCACTAACTTGTGTTTGGAGCGCTGGGCAGGGGTGAACCGGTGCCGGGATTCTTTCGCCGCTGCGCGGCTTTGCCGTGGGGAACCTAACACCGTGGCTGAAGCCCACGGTGAGGCGGTGAAGAACCGCCTTCACTTCAAGGCTTACAAATCCCGATATCAAAACCGGACAGTTTGAAACCCGCCACCACTCCCATTTCTTCGAGAATGCGTCCTCCGTGAGAAGAGAAATGACAAAACTTCTGTCAGCGTAAAAAATCATTCGCCGCGCCGCATCTTTAGTAAAGTCTCGACAGCCCGGCACGGGGGCGTTCCCTTTGGAGGTCTCACCAGCTTTTCCACTTCGGCCACACTCATAGAGGGTTTCGGTATGCCAAGTCCCGAAAGAGTGCCCTTGCGCCTGGGCGGCCTTACTCGTCGGGTGGTATTCTTCACGAAGTGAGATTGCTGCATCGTGATAATATTGCACGGAAACTTTTGAGCCCGCCCAGCAGTTTCGAACCATCACCCTCCATTGCATTTCTTCCTCCTCCCGCCTACCCCCACGGAAGGTAATGAACATTCTGCAACTCGTCTCCGCCGCCAATCTGAACGGTGCCATGCGCCACTGTTATGATCTGTCGTGCGAACTCGCCGCGCGCGGCCACCGGGTTCTCCTCGGCCACAAGGCCGGAGCATGGATCGCTCAGCAGCCCATGCCCGATGGAGTCGAGCTTATCGAGATGACGTTCAAGCGCCGCCTTGCCGAACTGCGCCGCGTGGCCGTCGTCATGAAAGAGCGCCATATCGACGTCATACACACCCACAGCAGCAGCGCGCACATGTTCGGCGCATTGCTTTCGCTCCTCTATCATTACCCGCGCGTCGCCACCAGCCACAACACCTTCCTCCAGCCCCACTGGTGGTATTGCGACCGCATCATCGCCCCCTCCAAAGCCACCGCCCGCTTCCAGCGATGGGTCAACTGGGTGCCCCGCCGCTGCATCGACATCATCCCTAACTTCATCAACACCACCCGTCTCCAGGCCGCCCGCACCCGCAACGAAGTGCGCCGTGAACTCGGCGTCGAAGACGACACCTTCGTCATCATCACCGTCGGCGAAGTCTTCCGCCGCAAAAACCAGGAACTCCTTGTTAGAGCCCTGCCCTCGCTCATTTCCTCCGGCGTCAAACCCCTCGTTCTCCTCATCGGCAAACAGGACCCCGCCTACCGCCAGCTCCTCGATTCCTGTATCCAGCGACTGAATGTGGAATCACACGTCCGCCTCATGGGCCAGCGCAGCGACATCCCCGACCTCCTCGCCGCCAGCGACATCTTTTGTCTTCCCAGCCGCAGCGAAGTCATGCCCATCGCCCTCCTCGAATCCATGGCCACCGGCCTCCCCTGCGTCGCCACCAATGTCGGCGGCGTCGCCGAACTCGTCCGCCACAACATCGACGGCCTCATTACCAAACCCGGCGACCTCACCGCCCTCTCCAACGCCCTTCTCAAAATCGACCGCGACCCCTCCCTCCGCGCCACCCTCGGCCGCGCCGCCCAGGAAAACGTCAAAGCCTCCTATTCCCCCGAAGTCTGCGTCCCGAAAATCGTCGAGTGCTTTGAAAAGTGCCTTAGCCGGTGAGCACTCGTTCTTGAAACTCCTAAAGACCTCACCGCCCGCCCGCCAGGAAACCGGATCGCGCCGAGTCCGTCCACTCACACCCATCCCCACACCTCCTAACGCACCTTGGAGCTTTGCTGTTTGGAGCTTCTCTGGTGCTTGGCGCTTGATGTTTGGTGCTCTCGCCGCAGGCGACGCCTGCGTCCTAATGCCTCTGCTTCATCAACTGACGCGCCATCTCATGCCAGCGCGCCACCGTGATCCCGCGATACTGATCCACGGACAACGGAGGGTCGGTTTCCTCCAGCGTGAAAAGCGGCACCATGCCCGGTGCGCGGGATTGCACGGACAACGTTAATTCAGCGTGTCCGGGGACAGCGGCAGGATATTGCTCAACCATCCGAAACAGGGCGGATCGTTCCGCGGTCCGCGGCCTCCCAGCGCTCGCACCGGTGGTCGAAGCTTTGCTCACTGAGTGAGGACCATACCGAAAACGCAAACGGCTCCGGATGCCCCACCACCGGCAATTCAAGCTGGCCGCGAATGAAAAAATGCCGGTCATCGACAATGCTCTGGTCCGCTGAAACGACCGCCCGATCCTCGATCTCCTCCTCCGGCAGCATCCAATAGCAGGGCGCCGGCGCACTAAAGCAAAGGGGCACCTCATCGTGCTCCATTCCGCAGTCGTTGCATTTTCAGGCCATCGCGGGCAAAGATGCATGGTCGTACGTACCGAACAATCGGAACTGCGAATCAAGATACCGGTATTATTGGTGACGGCCTGGCTGGCCTGAATTTTATTCCCGCGCCTGTCCCTTTCCCCGCACGAGGTATTTGTAGCTGGTGAGCTCCGGGAGGCCCATGGGCCCGCGGGCGTGGAGTTTGTCGGTGCTGATGCCGATTTCGCAGCCAAAGCCGAATTCTCCGCCGTCGTTGAAGCGTGTGCTGGCGTTCCAAAGGACAACGGCACTGTCCACCGCATTGAGAAAAGAAGCGGCGGACTGGGCGTCCTCGGTGATGATCACATCCGTGTGCCGTGAACTGTGGTCTGCGATGTGCCGGAGGGCTTCCTCCAGGCCGCTCACGGTTTTCACGGAGAGAATCAGTTCCAGATACTCGGTGTCGTAGTCCTCTTCGGTGGCGCGCTTTACGTCAGGAAAAAGCGCGCGCAGCGATTCGTCGCCGCGCAGTTCCACTCCGTTCACGCGGAGTTCCGGCACGGCGAGGCGGTAGAAGTCTTTGGCTATGGCTTCATGCACGAGAAGCGTTTCCGCGGCGTTGCAGGCGGAGGGTTTTTGACACTTTGCGTTAATGAGAATGCGCAGGGCCATTTCGAGATCCGCGGCCTTGTCCACATACACGTGACAGATGCCGTCATAGTGTTTGATGACCGGCATGCGGGCGAGGCGGACGACGGTTTCGATGAGGCCCTTCCCGCCGCGGGGGATGATGAGATCGAGGCAATCGTCCATCTCCGCCATGTGCTGCACGCTTTCGCGGTCGGTGAACGGGATCAGTTGAATGCTGTCCGGCGGGAGACCTTCCGCTTCTCCGGCGGATTGCAGCACGGCGGCAATCGCCATGTTACTGTGAAAGGCCTCGCTGCCTCCGCGCAGCAGAGTGGCATTGCCGCTCTTCAAACAGAGAACGGCGGCGTCGGCGGTGACGTTAGGGCGGCTTTCGTAAATGATGCCGATGACACCAATGGGCACGCGCACTTTGGTAATGCGAATGCCGTTAGGGCGGGTCCACTCGGAAAGGACTTCGCCCACGGGATCGGTGAGGGCTGCTACCTCGCGCACTCCCTGCGCCATTTCGGCAACGCGTTTGGGATTCAGGGTGAGGCGGTCGATCATCGCGCCGCTCAGGCCTTTGGCCTTTGCGGCGGCGAGGTCTTTCGCATTGGCTTCGAGCAGGGCGGTGCTTTCGCGTGCGAGACCCTCCGCCATCGCGAGAAGAATGGCGTTCTTTTGTGCAGCCGGGAGGAGTGCCAGCCGGCGGCTGGCTTCCACTGCGCGGCGGCCCATGGCGTGAACCTGGTCTTTCAGAGTCATGTGTCTGTTTCCCCTAGGCGCATTGGGCCAGCAGGGCAAGCCCGCACGGAGAGCTTGATTCCGCCCGCTTTCTGACACACTGGACGCCATGGGAAAAGGACGACTCGAAGCTTTCAGCGATGGCGTGCTGGCCATCATCATCACCATCATGGTGCTCGAACTGAAAGTGCCTCACGATGATACGCTTTCCGGCCTCTACAAACTGTGGCCGAAGTTTCTCAGTTATGTGCTCAGCTTCATTTACGTGGGCATCTACTGGAACAACCACCACCACTTGATCAAGACCGCCCAGGGCGTGGACGGCGCGGTGATGTGGGGGAATCTTCACCTTCTGTTTTGGCTTTCGCTGGTGCCCTTTGCCACCGCATGGATGGGAGAGAACCACTTTACCGCTGTGCCCACGGCAATCTATGGAGGAGTGCTGCTGATGGCTGCGATTTCCTACACCATTTTGGTAAAAGCGATCATGTGTAAGTGCGGAAAGGAATCGCTGCTGGCTGCCGCCGTCGGGCGGGACCGGAAAGGAAAGGTGTCCATCCTGCTGTATGCCCTCGCCATTGGCCTCGCCTGCATCCTGCCATGGGCCGCCTGGACGCTGTATGCCGCAGTGGCGCTGATGTGGCTCATCCCGGACCGGCGAATTGTCCGGGCGCTCGAACAGCACGGGAACCCCGTGGACTGATCGCGGCGGAGCGATTTTACAAACTGCTGACAGACAGCATTAACACTGCGGCAATAATCATGGAGATAAAACTCCATCATCCTTATGTCGCGTCACACCGTCACCGTTTTGAGGATTCTCGCCGTAGGCTCGGCCCTCACTGTTCTCGCCTGTCAGATTTCCAACCGCCAGCAACTGGCCACGGAGACCGCGGCTGCGGCGGGAGATGCTGGTTCACCCGGTTACGCCGGTTCCAAACCGGCCGCGCCTCCAGTCCGGGCGGCCGGGACCAAATCGGCGCGCATGATCACGCCGCCCCCCGCTGGAAGCAGTCCGCAGGCTCCGCCGCAACCGACTGCTCCCGCGCCCGCCGAAGTTACCACTCCGCTGCTGTCCCCTCCCACCCCTCCCGCGGCGGCTTCCAATCCGGCTCCCACGCGTGTTCGCGGCTTCGGGTCTAAGTCTGCACCGGCCATGACTCCTTCTGATATCCGGCGGATGCAGCAGCAGGGTCAGCAGTCGGTCAACCAACGTTAGGCTCTCCCATGATTGGAATCGACAGCATCGGCGAACTGTTGCTGGCAGCCGCGTTAAGCCTGCTGCTGTTGTGTTTCGTTTTCCGTCCGCTGGAAATGTTGTTTCCGGCGAAGAAACAAAAGCTCTTCCGGCCCGCGTGGGTTACGGACCTGTGCTTTTTCCTGGGCCAGTATTTGCTTTGGACCGGCGGCGTCTTTTGGGTGCTCGGGTACCTCGAAGCCTGGCTGGATACGGTGGTGCCGGGCACCTTCCGCCAGACGGTCGCTGCCCAGCCCTGGTGGCTTCAGGCCATCGAAGTCATCGTGCTCAGCGACTTCTTCATCTACTGGGGTCATCGCCTGCAGCACCGTCTGCCGTTTTTGTGGCGCTTCCATTCCATCCATCACAGCGCGGAGCATCTCGACTGGCTGGCGGCGCACCGTGAGCATCCCATCGATACCATTTACACGATCACCATCATCAATTTGCCTGCGGTGCTCATGGGCTTTCCGCTGGAAATCCTTGCCGGCTTCCTCGCCTTTCGCGGCATGTGGGCCATTTACATTCACTCGAACGTGCGCCTGCCCATCGGTCCCCTGCGCGCACTGATCGGTGCCCCGGAACTGCACCACTGGCATCACGACAAGGCCCGCGACGCGGGAAACTACGCGAACATTTCCCCGCTCATGGACCTTGCGTTCGGGACGTACCGCTGCCCGGATCACGAGCCGGTGGCCTTCGGCATCCACGAGCCCATTTCGCGAACCTACGTCGGGCAATTGCTGCACCCGTTTCTGCCGCGACGGAGGAAACCGGTGAAAAAAGCGCCGTCGCCGGTTACTCCGCCAGGCATGGAGATTTACACGCCGCCGCGGGGGTGAGCATTCGGAGGTAGCCCATGCACTGGCGTCCTTGACGCACCCAGGGCAATGACGGACTATGGTCTGATGAAAACGCAAACGCCGTCTTCGGACGCCTGGCCTCACGGAGTCGAAGTAGAGAAAACCCGTGAGGGCCTCTTATTGAAACCGCGCCGCAAACCGCGCGAGGGCTGGGCGAAGGCGTTTCGCGGCCCGAAATCCCGCTCGGACGAACTCTCGGAGGCGCGTGAGATCCAGAACAAGTTTGACGCGAAAGAGTGGCAATGGTGACCGAACGGTTCGCGGTATTTCTGGTCGCGCTGGATCCCACTCAGGGCGCGGAGGCGTCGAAGGCGAGGCCCTGCGTGATCGTTTCACCGGACGACGTGAATGATGCGCTGGATACAGTCATCATCGCGCCCATGACTACGGTGCGCCGCCGTTGGCCAACACGCCCGGTCGTTACCTTTCAGGGGAAGACCGGTGAGATCGCTCTGGATCAATTGCGCGCAGTGGACAAGACGCGACTGGTCAAACGTCTCGGCAGCATAGACAGGGCCACGGCCACGGCAGTGTTGAATACCCTCGGCGAGTTGTTTGCTCCCTGATGTTTGCAGAATAGCGGGAGAGGGACCCGGTAATCCGAATGGCTGAGGCAAAATCGCGTCTTCACAGGACACTTTACGTCGGCGGTCATCCCATGTATTTCGCGGCGGAATCAACCTGCTCATCCTCTCCATGAAAAAGACCCTCGCCCTTTTCTTTGCGTTCCTTGGATCGCTGAGTGCCCTTTCGTGCAAAAAAAATGAAGAGGCTTCAGAAGTGAAGGCCGGGAAGTTCGTCATTGTGGGCACGAAGACGGACAACGCGGATATCAGCCAGGCCAAAGCGAATGCGGAGAATGCGCTCCAGTTGCATCCGGACCTCGCTGCCATGGTGGGACTCTACGGTTACAATCCGCCAGCGTGTCTTGAGGCGGTGAAGGATGCGGACGCGCGCGCGGGAAATGTTCTGGGAAAGGTGAAGATCTTCGGCTTCGACGGCCTGGAAACTACGCTCAATGGAGTGAAGGCCGGGCACATTGAAGGCACCGTGGTGCAGCAGCCGTTTGAGTTCGGCTACCAGTCGATGAAAACGCTGAAGGCGCTCAGCGAAGGCAAGGAGGTCGCCTCAAAGGACGGGATTATCGCGATTCCCGTGAAGATCATCACGAAAGACACGGCGGCGTCCTATCAAACGGAAGTGAACAGCATGCTCGCCGCAGCCAAAAGCGCGCCTGCGGCAGGCGGAGGGCAGGTGTTCGCGTTCATTTCCAACAACCAGAGTTCCTTTTGGGAAGAGGCGCGGGCGGGTTGTTACAAAGCACAGGCGGAACTGGGGATCACCGTCGATTTCCAAATGCCTGACAAACAGGACGCCGCAGAGCAAAACCGCATCATCGAAAGTCTTCTCGTCAAAGGTCAGTGCAAGGGAATGGCCCTGTCTGTTATTTCACCGGAAAGCCAGGGCGGCCTTCTCAAACAAGTCGCGGACAAGATGCCGCTGGTAACCCACGACAGCGATGCGCCGAAGAGCGCGCGGAAAGTCTATCTCGGCACGGACAACTACGAAGCGGGAGTGGAACTTGGAAAGTTCATGCGTCAGCGCATGCCGGAAGGCGGAAAGATCATGCTCTTTGTCGGCAGCGTGGATGCCATGAATGCCAGCGAACGCCGGCGCGGTTTGATCGACGCCCTCAGCGCACCATGATTCCGCTCCTGAGCGCCCGCGGGCTGCACAAGCATTTTATTGGAGTGCATGCGCTGCAGAATGTCAGCGCGGAATTCTTCGCGGGTGAAGTCGTGGCCGTCATGGGTGAGAACGGCGCGGGCAAGAGTACGCTCATGAAATGCCTCGCAGGCGTGCATGAGCCGGACGAAGGCGTGATCGAATGGGAGGGAAAGGAAGTGCGCGTGGACACCACACGCAAAGCAGAGGCCCTGGGAATCGCGTTCATCCATCAGGAACTCAATCTGTGTGACAACCTAACGATTGCCGAAAACGTCTTCCTTGGACGCGAACCGCGGCGCGCCGGCATCTTCGTCGATGGCCCCGCGATGCAGCGCCGCACCGCGGAACTCCTCAAGCGCGTGGGATTGCATGTGCCGCCCGGCGAACGCGTGGATCGTCTTTCCATCGGAAGGCGACAACTCGTGGAAATCGCCCGCGCGCTCTCACAGCAGGCGCGCCTGGTGATCATGGATGAACCCACGAGCAGCCTGACAAAAGCGGAGACGGACATCCTCTTCGGCGTGGTGCGGGACTTGAAGGCAGCCGGCGTCTGTGTCGTTTTTATTTCCCATCGCATTCCGGAAGTTATGGTCATCGCCGACAGCGTCATGGTGCTGAAGGACGGCAAGAACAGTGGCGGTCTGACGCGGGCGGAAATGTCTCCGGAGCGAATTGTTAGTCTCATGGTGGGCCGGGATCTGGACCTGAAGCAACGGCGCCCCGCCTCAACCACACAGGGCAATGTCCTCCTCAGCGCCCGCGCTCTGCGCACCGCCATGTGGCCGGCGCACGAAGTTTCTTTTGACCTGCGAGCCGGAGAAATCACCGGCATGGCAGGCCTTGTGGGAGCGGGACGCTCGGAAATCGCCCGCGCCCTGTTCGGCATTGATCGCCCGGTATCAGGAAGTGTCACCGTCCATGGGCAGACGCTCATTCCCGGCAATCCCCGCGCGGCTATCCGCGCCGGCATTGTTTTCGCACCGGAGGACCGCAAGGAACAGGGCGTCATCCTTGAGATGGCCATCAGCGAGAACATCGCACTGCCCGGCCTCAATCGCATGGCTCGTGCAGGATTCGTCAATGATCGTGCTGTCAATGCTCAGGCGGACGCCATGCGGCAGCAACTCTCCATCCGCACCACGGATATTAGCAAATCGACCGGTCAGCTCTCCGGAGGCAATCAGCAAAAAGTGGCACTCGCCAAATGGCTCGCTCTCCGGCCTTCCGTCTTCCTTCTCGACGAACCCACCCGCGGCGTGGACGTCGGCTCCAAGCGCGAGATTTATGAAGTCATCGAATCCCTCGCCGCTCAGGGTGCCGCCGTCCTCGTCATTTCCAGCGACCTCGAGGAAATCCTGCGGCTCAGCGATCGTGTGCTGGTCATGCACGAGGGCCGGCTCGCCGGCGAACTTCCTAACGCCCGGCTCTCCGAAGAGTCCATCATGAATCTCGCCACCGGCCGCGCCGCCGCTTGATCTCGTTTATTCGGATTTCTGGCTTCTGATTTCGTCATTTCTCCCTCCATGCCCCGCTTCGCCGATCACCAGAAGACTCTCATCATCGCCGCATTCCTCGTGCTGCTTTCGCTCGTATGCTGGATGCTGGAGCCGAAGTTCATGAGTCCCGACAGCATCGGCCTCGTGCTGAAATACGCCGGCCTCTACGGCATCATCGCACTCGGGGTGAGTTTCGTGATCATTACCGGCGGCATCGATTTGAGCATCGGCTCGTGGATCGGATTCAGCGCAGTGCTGCTGCCTGTCCTGGTGACCGGCAACCAACTGCATCCGTCGCTGGCGGTGGCTGCCATTCTGGTGCTCTCCGCAGCGGCGGGAACGGGACATGGTTTGTTGGTGACGAAACTGAAGCTGCAGCCTTTTCTCGTCACTCTGTGCGGACTCTTCATTTATCGAGGCTTTGCGCGCGTCGTGAGCGGAGGACGCGAACAAATGCTTCCGGAAAGCTTGCAATGGATGCAATCGTCGCTCGTCTCGGGCCGGCCCATCGCTGCGCTGCCGGTGCCCGCCGTTTTTTTCCTTCTGCTCGTCATTAGCGCCGTGGCGGCAATCTTTCTGAACAAAACCGTATGGGGCCGTCACATGCTGGCGGCGGGCCGCAATGAGCAGGCCGCGCGCTTCAGTGGCGTCAATACCAATGCTGTGCGCATCCTCTCATTTGTCATCTGCTCCGTGCTGGCCGGACTGGCCGGCATCCTTTTCCTCGCCGAGACAAAATCCGCCCAGGGCTCGTCCTTCGGGAGTTTTTTCGAACTGTGGGCGATCGCCGGCGCCGTGCTTGGCGGATGCAGCATGCGCGGCGGTCAGTGTTCCATCGCCGGGGTGTTGCTCGGCAGTCTCATGGTCGCCGATATCCGCCAGGGCGTCCTCTTCGTAGTGGACGACAACTGGAAGGAAGTCATCCTCGGCCTCTTCGTCCTCGGCGGCGTCATCGCCGACGAATTCATGTCCCGCTGGCTCGCCCGCCGAAAATAGTCACTTCGTCATTCGCGGCTTCGTCATTCTTTCGGCCTTCTGGTTTCGGATTTCGTCATTCGAATCCAAATCACCCATTCTTCCCGCGTCGCTCAGTAAGAACCCCCACCACATCATCGCACGCTTTCTTTCCTGCATCCCCGGCCTGGTTGCAGGCCGCCACCAGCGCGAAGCCTTTCTTTGGCGCCATCCACACCGTGGCAAAGTTCATCGTATTACTGCCGTTGTGCGTCAGCACGGTGCCGCCCGCCCAATCCCGCTCAGCCACCAGCCAGCCCATCGCGTAATCGGCGCCTTGCGGCGGTGTATGAAGGTCTTTGTAAAGCGCGGGTGTTAGGAGCGCTTTCCCGCCTCCGCTGCCGCGTAAATGATCGGCGATGAACTTCGCATAATCCGCCAGCGACATATGGCACGTGCCCGCAGGACCCAGCGATGGCGGATTGTCCTGCGCGGGTCCGTTGGTGGGCATCGGTTTTCCGTCGGCCCCGTGCGGCCACGGCTGATCCTCTTTGCCGGGAGTGCCCGTGCCGCCAAACCCGGCCTTCATTCCCAGGGGCTTGAACAAACGGTTGGTGATCACCTGTTCCCATATCCCTCCGCCGAGCTTGCCGGCGATAAAGCCAGCGATCATATAATTGACGTTGGAATAAAGATACGTGGACCCCGGCTCCGACAGCAGCGGACGCGCACACTCTTTCCTGATGATATCCGTGCGATTGCGCGCTGCCGGGAAACTGCCCCAGTCGGTATTGGCCGGCAACCCGGAGCGATGCGTCAGCAACTGCGCCATCGTAATCCCGCGCGCCTGAGGCGTGGCCTTCGCCATCAAGTCAGGGAGCAGATCGCCGAGCTTCGCATCCCACTTCAATTTTTTCTCCATCACAAACGTCGCCGCCAGAGTCGCGGTCATTGCTTTCGTATTCGAGCCAAGATGCCAGAGATCGGAATTGGTCACCGGCGTCTTGCCACCCGCTTTCCGCACGCCTGCCGCAGCGCTCACTTGCAAGCCGTCCGTCGTGACGATCCCGCCCGTCACCGCTGGCACGCCATGTTTTTTGCAGATACCTTCGAACTGCTCCGCGAGCGCCTTATCCTCCTTCGCGGCCCCGAGGCAAAAACCAGGAATCGCGACCGTCGTGAGAAATGTGAACCGGCGTCTCTTCATCCCATAACAAAAACACACGCGCCGCTCAGGCAAGCGCACACACCAACCGTAATCACCACTCTCTCAGAGGAGGCCGCGCCATCGCATGCTCTGATGTGTCAGGTTTTCGGCATCCTCCCTGCATCGCCTCCCGGCGTCCGCTAGATTAGTTAGGAG
This sequence comes from Verrucomicrobiales bacterium, assembly GCA_035550135.1. Taxonomy (GTDB): domain Bacteria; phylum Verrucomicrobiota; class Verrucomicrobiia; order Verrucomicrobiales; family V1-33; genus V1-33. Next base: position 2,624 of record DASZQB010000002.1, on the reverse strand, counting down.
CGGATAGTCCCGCGGTGCTGTATCTTTAAGAGAGTCTGTGTTGCGGGGCTCCTCCTCTCACCACGCCAGCGCCACGGGGCGAGCGGCCCGACCACAACGGAATCCGGCACCCCTGCCTTAAATCGAATCCTGGAGCGTTGCCGTTAAGCGAATAGGTTGCTACCATCCAGCGTCGGTCGGCAAGTCCCCAAATGAAAAAACCTTCCACCCTCCTTCTTGCCGGTGCCGTTTTCGTCGCGGCACTGTCGGTAGCGGGCATTCTCACAGAACACTACTGGGGCTCGGCACCAACGAACGCCAGCCAATCCCGGAAAGTTGAAGCCGCGGAGAGCATCGAATCGTTGGAGCAACGGATTGTTGCTCAGACGGCCAAGGCGGAGGCGGCTCATCTGAAAATGAGGAAATACATGGCTGTGCACGGCATTCTTGACTTCGCGTGGTTTCAACTGGTTTACGAGATCTGGGGACTAAACAAAATCACTGAACCTGTCCGCGGCTTAAAAGGAATCGAACTGATCGAAGCATGGCAGAAACAGACGGTCGAGAGTTCTTCTGAGATGCTCAAGGTCTATGCCGAGCACTGGGGCCAAACGAGGGAACTCAATCGTGTTAACCCAAGTTCGTCAGTTGCGGGGGCGCGACACCGCAAAATCAACGGGTTATGCGTTTCAGGAGGCGATTTTCTCCACTACATTTTGAATGCGTTTGGGAAGCGATGGCAGTTCAATGCCCAGGCGTTGCAGCAGGAAGGCGACCTCGCGGTCCGGGCGGGCCACAAGGCGCAGGCGCAAATCAGCGGTGCTCTTCGTGCCGGGTGCCCGCACAGGGAGCACCACGTCCATGCTGCGCACAGTGGATACTTCCTTGAGCAACTGCCGGGCGCAGTTGCCGAGGTCTTTGCCATACATCCACATTTCCAAAGTCCTCCACAAAGCGAGGGTCAGGAAGCACACCAGAATGTGGGCTTCCACGCGTTCGGTTTTCTGATGAAAGACAGGACGGAGGTTCAGATCGCTCTTTGAAATCCGGAAGGCTTCCTCGGCCCGGGTCAGTTGCATGTACCAGCGCCAAAGCTGGGCGGGATCGCGTTCGGTGCAGTTGGTCCGCAACAGATAGGCGCCGTGGGCGTGTTGCGCCCAAAGGGTGTGTTCGGCGCGTTCGGTGATCGTCAGGCCGGTGGCATGGCCTTCGGCGCTGCGTTCGACGTGCACGCTCAGGAGCCGTTCGGCGGCGGCGTATCGGCCCAACCAGCGGCCAATGCGGCGTTCGACCGCTCCGGGATCTTTGACCGGGTGTTTGCGCAGGGAGGCATCGGTCTGATGCAGTTTGGCCAGCAGGCGCTGACGCTGGAGTGCGAGCATGGCGGCCTCTTTTTTCTGACGATCGGTGGAACGGCAGAGCACGTACTGCTCGCGGCCCAGTCCGTCGGGATGGTCCAGAAGTTTGACTTCCACGCCGGGTTGCACTTCCGACCAGTCGTCTTCGTCGAGCAGTTGGGTCTCAAACTGCCGGAGCTGTCCTTTGGGCGTGCCGACAAGGTAGCGCGCATCACGCTCGCGCAGAAAGTCGATGTTCTCTTCGCTGACCATGCCGCGGTCCATGACCCAGATGCGTTTGGCTTTGCCGTATTTGGACTCCATCATTTCGATCATCGCCTCCACGGTGGTGACGTCCGCTCTATTGCCGGCGAAGATCTCATAGGCGATGGGCAGTGCACCTTCCGGCGTGACCACCAGCCCGATGTTGACCTGTTTGCAGTCGGGGCGCTGATCGCGGCTGTAGCCGCGCGCGGCCTTTTCATTGCGCTGCGCCTGACCTTCGAAGTACGTGCTCGTCACGTCATAAAGAAGGAATTCGAAGCCGACGCCAAACCAGTCTTCGTAACGTTGCATGAGATGCGCGCAGAGCTTGTCTTTGTGCGCATGGAGCACATCGAGTCCGCGATAGAGCCGCGCGTCATTGATGCGGCGGAAGGGGATGTTCAAAAGATCCTCCAGCGCGCTGTCGGCATACCAGCGCTCCGCCACTTCGAGTTCACTTTTATTGCCGCAGAAGCGCGCCACAGTGAGGATGCAGGCGATCTGTTCCCACGGCACGTCCTCGCGACCGGGCTCAATGAGTTCCCGCAGGACGGTGTGCAGTCCCAGCCGCCGCCACAGACACAGCGCCAGGTAGACCTGACCGAAATCGCGCACGCGCTCGACCCGCACGCCGCCGGTGTCCACCTGTGCCCACTGCGCAGCCGCAGGCAGCGACCGGCCGAGCGCGCCCTGCACAGAGGGCGCGTGACCGTCGAGCATCGCCTCGATTTGTTCCCAGCTGCGGCGCGCCTGAGGCTCCATGCCCGGCTCCTTGCCGAGCGTGGCCACCACTTTTTGCCGCGGGCCTTTGGCCGTGCGCACCGTCTGCACGAGGGTCCAGTATTCGTAGATCTCGCCTTCGTGATTGCGGCGGTTGCGGCGCAGGAACATGGACCATCCTCGTCCGCCCGCCCGGGAACCTCAATCCCCCGGTTCTCCACTACCCGGCGAAATCAACCTCCGGCAATGCCGCCACACCGGAAATTAGTTGCGCCCCGCGCGGATTTCGGGCCAGGATTTTTACTAACTGACGAACTAGGGCTA
>DASZQB010000001.1:0-110274 GCA_035550135.1 Verrucomicrobiales bacterium | reverse complement strand
AGGAGTAGGAGTAGGAGTAGGAGTAGGAGTAGGAGTAGGAGTAGGAGTAGGAGTAGGAGTAGGAGTAGGAGTAGGAGTAGGAGTAGGAGTAGGAGTAGGAGTAGGAGTAGGAGTAGGAGTAGGAGTAGGAGTAGGAGTAGGAACGGGATTGGAGGAGGTGGTTTGATTTGGTTTGATTTACCTTGATTTGTTTTTATTTCAGGGTGTGACCCGAAGGCGCGGGGAAGAGGATTTGAAGAAGAGGACGCGGAGGAAGTGGAGGCTTGACGGGAGGGAATCGCGGATTGATCTGGTTGGAGGGGTGAGCGTGTTTGCTGGCTTGAGGCATGGAGGGAGCGCGAGGGCGGCAACGGAAGTTGTGCCCGGAAGGGAAGGGATGATGTTCGCTGGCCGCCCGGTAAGCCGCTTTTTATTGCAGGCCGGGAAGTTCACGAGGCCGTTGCCGGGTAAGTCCTTTTACGGAGCCCGCGACCGGGAATAGTATAGTGTTATAAATGGAAAGTTTCAAATGGATTTCCAGGGGGATAATGGATAATAGAGAATGGAAAATAGGGTAATAGAGTTGCAAAATGACGAAATCAGAATGCAGAAGCGCGAAGGAATGAGGGTGGGTGATAACAAAGCTCTTTTAGAGCCGGTCCCGCAATTCGTGCAGGAACTTTAGCGGCACCGCTTCGATCGTCGCATCGAGTTCGTATCGTCTTTCGCCGGGGTGGATTACGAAAACGCGCTCCAGCCCCAGGTCCTGAATGGATTCAGTCATAGAGCGGGTGCGCGCCGGGACGGGGTTGGCTTTGAACTCAAAACCAATCAGTCCGCGTGCCGTCTCCACCACCATGTCCATCTCTGTGCCGCTTTGCACGCCATAACAAAAGCACCGGGATTCATCCAGTTCGAGGCCACGGATGATTTGCTCGATGCAAAAGCCCTCCCACGAATGCCCTTGAACCGGATGAGTCGTAATCGCTTCGTGGTCTTTGAGTCCGAGCAAAGCATGCAGCAGCCCCGAGTCCCGGTAATAATAGCGGGAAGCTTTGCGGAGCCGCTTGGAAACATTGGCAAACCAGGGCTGAATTTCCCTGACGATAAAGGCGGCTTTGAGCAATTCCATGTGGCGCTGCACGGTCTTACCCGTGATTCCCAAATGACTGGCGACCGCGGAGTGATTCCATGCCTGTCCGTGCTGATGGGCCACCAGCAGCAGCAACTTGCGCAGTTCATCACCCGTCATTTTGGTCTCGGCCAGTTCGCGAAGGTCGCGTTCGGCAAGCGAGCGCAGATAGTTTTGCCGCCAGCGATGAGATAATTCCGGATCTGTTTCCAGGAACGCGCGCGGGAAGCCGCCCGCAGTCCAAAGCCGCTGCCATGCAAATTCCATGTCACCGGGATCAAGTTCCCCCAAATGAAATCCGGCCATATCAATATAATTCACGCGTCCCGCCAAAGATTCGGATGCCTCCTTCAACAGCGCAGGGGAAGCGCTGCCGAGGATCAGGAATTTGGCGCGCTGTTCAGGACGATCCGCCAGCACGCGCAGCGCGGTGAACAGTTGAGGGCGGCGCTGGATTTCATCGATCACCACCACTCCGCTGAGGCGATCCAAAACCGATTGAGGGCCGGATTCCAGCCGCACCAGCGACACGTCGTCCTCCAGGTCGAAGTAGTTTTCCGGCGGTACCCGGAGGGTGCGGGCGAGCCAGGTTTTGCCAGATTGCCGGGGACCCAGGAGCGCCGTGACCGGATGATGTCCCAGGGAAGCCATGACCCGCTCCTGGAGGTTAAATCTGGGAAGAATCGCTTTCATGGTTGCAAATTTGGAATGGTACTCCAAATTTACAAGGAAAAAGTGGCCATCGCCCTCCATACTGTTCCTGCTCCGTTCAGGCTTCCGTTCCATGCGGAGAGCTTTGGGTGGGAGCATTTTGAGCGGTTTTGCGCGGCGTGGTTTATTTCGGGAACGACCCTTCCGAACCTGAACCTTGACCAGGGCCGCGAGGGTCCCGCGAGACTGCGGATAATTGACGCCGTCCGTTATGGCTCCGCCGGACAAAAACAAAAGGGGATCGACATCCTCGCCCGAATGGAAAACCGCGCGACGTGGGTGGTGCAGTGCAAACACACCGACAAGTTCGGCGTTGGAGAGACAAGGGAGGCGATCCGCAAAGCAGAATCCGAGTACGGCTCACATCGCCCGGCCCGCTATCTCCTGTGGGTGACCGGCGGCGTTTCCCCCAAAGCACTGGACTTTGTGCATGCGAATCCCAAATGGACGCTTTGGAGCGGTGAACGCTTGTCGCAGGAATTCCTTCAGCATACTCCGCGCCGACAGGCGTTTCAAATTATCAGCAGCATCTTTGGACCAGAATGGGCCAAGAAGTTTTTCCCGCTGCCGGACAGTCTGTTGATCACACCGGCGGAATTCTTCTCCCGTTGGGACGGCAAAGATAGACTCTTCCACCACAATGCACCGCTGACCGGGCGCAAAGACCTTCTGGAAAGGATAGTAACTTTTGGAGCGGGAGGACGCGGAACAAAAGTCCTCATCCTCTCCGCGGCCGGCGGAATTGGCAAGACCCGCCTGCTTCGCGCGGCGGCGGAACACATCGAAAAGGAAGCGCCGGAGCGCATTGTTCGATTTATCAATCCGGCGGCCTCACCCAATTCAGAGCCGCCGCGCGATGAAGATGCCGGGACGATGACGGTGTTCCACGATGATGCGCACCGTATCGATACCATTCCGCTCCTCATTCCAGCGATTCTGAGCGCAGAGCGGTCCAACGGTTCGCGCTTCATTCTCGCTACACGTCCGGGCGCGGAGGAAGTCCTGCGCGAGTTGCTCATGAGGCAAGGGTATCAGGCCCGAGATATCGAACAGCAAAAGGTCGATAAACTCTCACGGCCGGAAATGGAGGAACTGGCGGCGTATAGCCTCGGACCGAAGCGTCAGGCCGCCGCTCATCCCCTTGCATCGTTATCGGAGGGCTGCGCGCTGATCACGCTCGTGGGCGCGGAGCTTTTGCAGCGCGGTGAAATCAATGATCTGGACCTGACCCGCAGCGACGAGTTTCGCGCTGAGGTCTTTCACCGCTTTGAGGGACAGGAACTCGAGCGGATACGCGGCCATCTCCAGTTGGATATTAAGAAGCTGCTGCGGTGCATTGCATTGCTCTCTCCCTGGGACTCACGCGCTCCTGAGAATGCCGAAAAAATGGCGGAATTCCTCGGAGTCCAGAGGGGCCAGGTGGACGAAGCATGCGACTCCCTGCTCACCGGCGGTTTGTTATTGCTCACGCGCGACGGGTTTCGCATCACGCCCGATTTGTTTTCAGACCACCTCGTTTATGCGGCATGCTATGACGAAAACGGACAGAACACCCAATTTACCGGGCCTTTTCTTGACCGGTTTCTGGAGAAGCATTCCCGTGCGATCCTCAAAAATCTTGCAGAGGCCGAATGGCGCGCATTCAAGAAACACGGGAAGAAGGCAGTATCGCTGGTGACCCCCGTATGGAATCATTTCCTCAAGGAATTTCAGGAGGCCACATTTTGGGAACGGTCCAGACAGCTCGAACAATGGAGCGGCATCGCTTTTTTCCAACCTGAGAGGTCACTCGAATTGGCTCAATGGGCCATGGCTCTGAAGACGGCCCCCCCAATGCCCCATGTCAGCAATTTCGACAATCACTCCACGGTCCTGGGGAATGTTCCGGCACTGCTGAAACCGGTTGCGATTTGGTCCCACCCGCACCGCAGAGCTGCTCTCGATCTGCTGTGGCGTCTGCACATCGAATTTCCGCGGCCAGAGAAAAACCCGCGCGATTCTGAATTCAGGATCTTCGCTGAAATTGCCAGCTTCAGACATAATTACCCGCTCGCTTGCGAGGGTGTTCTGGAATGGCTTGAGGAATTTCTTACCAGACCCGATGCGGCGCAGGTCGTTGATAAACCGTCTGATTTTTTGGAGACCATTCTTCGACCTTATTCAGTGAGATGTGTTGAGCAGAATTTTTGGAAAGATAAGCGCACATTTGTTTTTTCCAATGTCCCCATTTCCGTCTCGAAAACAAAAGCGGTGCGCCAACGGGCCTTCCGGATCGTTACCGTGCAGGTGATTCCACGGGGCACTGTCGCGGCGATCAATGCTTTGCCCGCGCTGGGTGATTTCTTTCACCAACCAGCCTGGAACTGTGAACTAAACCCGGCGACGTCCAGTGCCTGGCTGCCGGAGCAACGCGAAGCATTGCTGGCGATTCGGAATACCGCAGAGTGCTACCCGCACCCACTGGTGCACCATCACATTCGCCGGATGTTGCGGTGGCAGGTAGTCTACGGGAACCACCCGGAATTCAAAGATACCTGTCGCGAAATTCTGCTCTCCTTACCGGATACTTTCGAGATGCGACTCGCACGACTCACGCTCTCGTGGTGTCATGAGGATTCGCTTGAACCACACGATCCTGCGAACAGGACTGAAGAGCGGGAGCGGGAAAAAGTTGCATGGGATTTATTGATTCGAGCCACAGTTGCTGAACTGCTTAAAAGATATCCGTCCGCCGCCGGTATTCATTTTTTACTAAGCCAGTGGCACGGGGACTGTACGACCCATTGCCTTTCCCCGCGCATGACCCCGCTGCTTATTGAATTGGCCACGCAGGATCAACCGCTGGCATTTTCGCTTCTCTGCTGCATACATGAGACGCAAGGCTCCCCGCTGGCTTACGATGCCGCAGCATTGCTGGGAAATACGCCGGACGGCGACACAGAAACATGGGACCGCGCCGTCCAGTGTGGACTTGAATCCGGAAATGCCGCTATTGCCTGTAGTTTTCTTTCGGCAATTCAGTTTCGAAGAGATCTTCGCACCAATACAGTTCGCGATGCGGTGCTTCGCCTCACCGCTACTGCTGAAGGAACGGTTCTCAACGCGTTGATAAGCCTGGTTCGGTATGCTTCAAAATCATTTTTGTGGGCGTCTGATATCACCTTGGCCATTCTCCGTAGAGATATTACAGACCAGGAGGCTGACAGCCTCGCGAATGCTGTCTATCACGGCGCGCGCTACGGAGACATTGTCCTCGATATCTCTATCGTATCCGCTCTCCTAGATCGCCTCGCCAAATCAAACTATATCAGCAGTGAGTATCACGAACACGGCTTTCTCCATTTCGTCACTCCGCTCTATCCGCGGCTCGTTTTCGACACTTTCCTGCACCGGGTAGAGCGGTCGGTGCGCGAACGGGCTGCCGGAAATAAAGAATTTGATGCGCTTCCGGTTACTCCAGACTTGTCAATGCAAGGCATAGAGAACGACCCGGAGTTCGAGGAAATCGCCCGCGATCTGCTGCAACGAGTAAGAGATTCAAATTCGGATGACCGCTGGTTGTGGGAGAAGCTCTTCGCCATGACCGTAACCATGACGAGCCCGCTGGTGGAAACGCTCCTGCTGGAGAGAATTCCGGCTGCGACTGATACCGACACGCTTCTGCAACTTGCGGAACTGACAGGATTTGAGCATTCTCTTGTCATTTTCAGGTATCCGCAGCTCACGGAGGCATTCCTCAGAAAGGCCACAGAGTTCGGCCATGAGTCCCTCGAACGCATTACGTCGGAATTGATTCACGGTGCGGGTTCACAATCGCGCGGATACACAAATGGGGAGCTTGATCCCGAATACCGCTACCTTCGGGAGGAGGCAGAGAAAGCGGTAAAAGAGTATGAAGCCGATCCGATGCTTGGTCCCTTCTATCAAGAAGTTCTTGAAAGGGAGATACGCGACGCAGATTGGAACCGCAAACGGATGGCGGAAGACGATGGAGAGGAGTGGTGAGATGACGGCCAGCCGAATTCACCAATCAGGGTTTTGGAGGGCACATTTCAAACCCCGGCGTAAACGACGGTTCCGCTTTGAGAGGGTTGGGGAGTGGCGCGTTTTTCGAGTGCGTGGCGGAAGGGGAGGTGGCGGCGGCGGGTCCATTCGACGAGGGGGTGCCAGATGGTGTGGACGAGGTCGTGTTTGATGAGAAAATGCCAAAAGAAGTTGGAGCGTTTATAGAGATAACTCATGGCGAGATAGGGGAGGACGGCGTTTGTTTGCTGCGGGCGGCGGCGCCAGATGCTGGTGTGGGAAAAGAGGCGCTGGTAAAGCCAGCCGTAGCCGTGGGCGAGCTGGGCGGGGGTCATGAGTTTTGGCTGGAAGACGACGTGGGCGGTATCGTAGCGCGTCCAGTCGCGGTGGAGGAGGCGGCCGGCGGTTTCCATTTCGCGGAAGAGGGGGGTGCCGGGATAAGGTGTCAGGATATGGAAGGTGGCGCATTCGAGACGGTTGGCTTCGATCCATTGGGCGGTTTGCGCGAAGACCTCGGGGCCGTCGTGATCGAAGCCGAGGACGAAGCTGCCGTTTACCTGGATGCCGTGGTCGTGCAGGAGGGCGACGCGGCGGGAGTACTCGGCGGTGAGCGGTGTTTTCTTGCGCTGTTCGGTGAGGTTGCGGTCGGACAGGGATTCGAAGCCGATGAAGACGCCGGTGCATCCAGCGAGGGCCATTTCGCGAACGAGGGAGGGATCGTCGGTGACATCCAGCGTGACGGCGGCGCTCCAGATTTTTTCGAGCGGACGGAGCGCGCGGCAGAGGGAGCGGAGGTAGTCGGGTTTCGAGCCGAGGTTGTTATCGGTAAAAACAGCATAAGGCTGGCCGTCGGCGAGGAAGGCAGCGGCTACCTGTTCGGGATCGCGCATGCGATAGGGCATGCGGAGACCGTCGGTGGCGAGATAACAAAAGCCGCAGCGGTTGTGACATCCGCGCGTGGCGATGAGGCTGGTGGTTGTCAGGAAACTGCGGCGGGGCAGCAGGGCGCGCGCGGGCTCCGGATCGTCGCGATACGGGCGGTCGTACATGACGCGGTATTCCGGTTTCAGATTTCCGGTCTCGATGTCGCGAAGAATCTGCGGCCAGAGCTGGACGCCATCGCCGATGGCGAGGGCATCGGCGTGAGGGCGCGCCTCATCCGGGCACGAGAGGATGTGCAGGCCGCCGAGAATCACGATGCTTCCGCGCCGCCGGAACCACGCGGCCAATTCATAGGCGCGCACGGCAAAGGTAAGATGCACGGTGATGCCGACGACTTGGGGCAATGGATCGCAGGGCGGCGGACCGTGGAGGAGATTTTCGTCCCAATACTGCACCTCCCACGGCGCGGGGGTGGCCGCGGCGATGCTTGTTAGGGCGAGCGTGGGGGTGAGGACGTGTTTTCCGAAACTGGCGTGCGGGTCTTTGGGATAAAAGGGATTGATGAGCAGGATGCGGAATGGCGCGGGAGGTCCGCAGGGCCGTGACTCATCGAGGCGCGGCGCTTCGCGCATTTCACGTGGCAGCCAGCGGCGTTTGAGTTTGGTGCGGAACGGCAGTTCGGGAGACAGGGGACGCGTTTTCACGCGGTTACTTTGTGATACAAAGTGAAATGCGTCAAGGATTTCTGAAGAGGGAGTTTTGAGTGGTGAGGTGTCAGTGATTTCTCCGGATGCAGCGCGGCGTGTTTTCGCGGAGGGTGTTCACATGTCGTTCTGCAAAACTCTCAGCACTCTTCTTTTTGTCCTCAACGCGGCCACTGCGGTGCATGCGCAGTTGCCCAGCGAAAAGACGGCGGAGTCGAAGCCGCCGGCGGAGGCGGTGAAGGGGGTGTGGCATTCGACGACGGCGGCGGGGGATGAGTATGTGACGTTTACGATCGACGGGCGGGTGATTCTCAAGCGCGGGCCGGAGGAGCCGGTGACGCTGAAGTACAAGCTGGATGTGTCGTCGGCGCCGTGGAAGCTGGATTTGTCAGGCACGTTCAAGAAGACACCGGTGGCGCTTTATAGTGTGATCGATTTTCCGAAACCGCGGCAAATGCGGATGGCGAAACCGGCCACGGAGCCGGGCAAGCGCCCTAACAACGATGCACTCAAGGAGGCGCCGGTGATGGAGCGAATCGTGCTGGAGCCGAATGCCGGTATTTTCCAGGTAGTGGAGGCGACATTGAAAAAATTGAGCGGCACCTGGGAGGGCAAAGACGGAAGCGAAACGGTGACCCTAACATTCAATGCGGATGGGGAGTGGACGATGAAAGTGGCGGACTTTACGGACAAGGGGCGATTCCGCATCGATGTGAGCAAGCTGCCGGTCGCGATGGATCTTTTGAGTTCGGAGGGGACGGGGGTGAAGTATTCCATCATTGAGTTTACGGAGGAGGGCCTGCGCACGGGGAAAGCGGGAAACAAGCCGGAGGAGCGGCCGAAGGCTTTTGATGATGCGAGCGCGCGGACGTTCCGGAAGAAGGCACGGTGAGCAGCGGTGACGGTTCCGGGCTAACTTGCGCTTTGGGTGCCGGGTGAGTCCAACGAGGGATTCTTTCGACGCTGCGCGGCTTCGCCGCGGGAGACCCTAACACCGTGGGCTGAAGCCCACGGCTATTGTATGCCGCCGCTACGCGGCTGAAGAAGGGAGCGCTGCTTTCTGTTCCATGCTCCAGAGGTCACGCCTTGCTGCGGGCGCTGGGAGCCGGCGGCAGAGGGGCCATTTCCGGAGTCGGTCATGATTTGACGGTCGCCCGGGTCCGCTGCATCCGGCGTTCCACAAATGCGGGAAAACGTGCTCCGCGTTCACCGCGGCGATTTTCATTGCCGGGGGTTTTATTGCACGGAGACTCGCCGGGTCATGAAACGGAACGGTTCCCTTGTCAGGATCACTCTGCCGCTGGCGGCGCTGGGTGCGGCTTGCTGGGTGATGGCGGCGACGCCGCAGGTGGCGGGGCTGGTGCGGCAATCGAATGGTGAGGTGACCCTGACCTCCACTGCGGATGCGGGCGCTTATTATCGCATAGAGAGCTCTGAGGATGCGCAGACGTGGACGCCGTTCGTGACGGTGCAGAGCACGGGCACGGATCAACTGGTGGACACGGCTTCGCGGCTGAAGGATCGCCGGTTTTATCGCGCGGTGCCGCTCACGGGCACGGGGATTTTCACGGGCGATCATCTGCAAACGTCCGCGGGCGATGCGATCCTGCATCCGGTGAATCACGCGGCTGTGGCGGTGTCGTGGAACGGCAAAATGCTATACAGCGATCCGGGCAGCACGGGCAGTCTTTATACCAATATGCCGAGGGCGGATGTCATTGTGGTCACGCATACACACGGCGATCATTATTCCAATGCGGTGCTCGAGGCGCTGCTGGATACGGACGGGGTGATCTTTGCGCCCATGTCGGTTTATAACATGATGCCGTCCGTCGCGCCGGCGCTTCTGCGGAGCAAAACGACCGTGCTGGCGAACGGTGCCACCGGCACGGCGCACGGCATGACGGTGCGGGCGGTGCCGATGTATAATATGTCGAACATGAATCACCCGCAGGGCATTGGGAACGGCTATGTGGTGACGCTGGGAGGGAAGAATGTGTATTTCAGCGGCGACACCGAGGACATTCCGGAAATGCGCGCCCTGACAGGAATCGATGCGGCGTTTGTATGCATGAGCCTGCCGTCCAACATGACCGTGGACGACGCCGCGGACGCCGTGCTGGAATTCAAGCCGGGCATGGTCTTTCCCTATCACTATCGTCAGGGCGCCACGACTTTCGACACGGGGCGCTTCAAACAGCTTGTTTCGGCTGATCCTGCGATCCAGGTGCGGCTGAGGGCGTTTTATTGAATGCGGGGCTAGCACGCGCCGGTGTTGAAGTCCCCCGGGGCGATTCAAATCACTCCGGAGCACGGTGAAACAATTCAGAGCGGATCTTCAGCAATACCGGTGGCCCATGATTTACTGCAAAGCGTGTTATCGAGGGTTGCGAGTTTGAAACCGTGACCGGCTGCCAGTTTAACCAGGTGCGCGTCGGTTACGTCACCTCCCCGTGTGACGGGAGGCAGAAAATTCGCCTCGACAGCATCCGTCAAAAAACGGTGAGACGGCAGTTTGAGGATGGCTTGCAATCCTGCCAGAGCGTCAGCAAAGGATGCTTGATAGGCCGGACTCATCGAAACACGCATGAATCCCATTTGAGTAATGGGGGCGGTGGCGAATTCGGCTGCAGCGTCGAGCCATAAATTCGCTTCGGTATGGCGCGGGTGCGTTGACCATGCGCAGGCGAGCAGCAGATTTACGTCGAGCAAATGGCTCACGACTCTTCGAGAATGGCTTTCACCTGCGCGGGGGTCATTGCCGGTGCTCCTTCCGCTGCTTTGAGTACTGGGCGCCCAAAGCTTCCCTGCACGAGTGTGGCTCTCGAATCGGGCTCATGCTGGACGATCAGCTTTCCGTCCTCCAGGGACAAGACGACTCTGTCTCCTTCCGCGAGGTGCATTGCCTGGCGGAATTCCAGCGGGATGGTCAGGTGGCCGCCTGGAGAAATGGTGGCTGTACTCATTCTTAAAATGTGCGCCAGGACGGCTCGCGCGTCAATGGGCCGGATGGGATGGCGCCGGGGTCGCGTCGCGTTGACTCCGCCGGTCCGCTATTCATAACACTTCATCACTTCGTCGATTCTCTTTGCCTCTTTTTTCAGTTGGGTCAGACAGACGAGTCCCGTCCAGCCTGCGGACAGGGTGAGGCTGACGCCGAAGAAGAGGGCCATGGACCATATTTCATGTTTTCGTGCGAGGCCGGTGGCGTGCAGTTGCCAGAGGCACAGGGCGAGCGGGGGCACGCACATGGCCTGAAGGCGGAGAATGCCGGTGGTCCGCGCGAGGGCGGTGCGGTTCTCATCCCGGGCAGCTTGCAGCGCGGTGGCGATTGACCGTTCATAGTCCGGATGGCGGCGGCGATGCTGGAGATACCGGCGCACAAAGAGGATGGCAGCCGCCCATGGCAGAGCCAGGAGGAAAAGTGCAGGCCATGCGGACGCAGATCCCAGCGTTCCTTTGGCCAGCCAGCGGATTCCGATCCAGATGGTGAGCGCGGTGAGCGCCGTCAGGACGAACACGAAATAAGCCACAAATCCAATATGGCGCCGGCGAAGGCGTGCAGCGAAGCGCTGCCTTTCCTCCTCCATCTGACGTTCGGCGGGTTGATTTTGCGGCGAACGCCACAGGTTTTCGATTTCATCGTAGCTCATGGTTAGGCTCCTTCATGGTGGTTGAGAGTTTTTGTTTCAAGCGGCTGAGTCGCGCGCCGGTGTTGCTTTCACTGAGGCCGTGAATTTCCGCCATCTCGCGATAGGACATTCCATCCAGCGCCAGCAAAATGAGAGAGCGGTCGAGCGGCGGGAGCGCGCGGATGGCGGCGTAGAGACGCTCCAGCCGTTCAGGGTCTGCGCCTTCCACGCGGTCTGTGGCTTCCGGCGGCGGCATCATCGACTCGTACTTCTCCAGGCGGCGGCGATAATTCCTGCGGCTCCGTTCCCATGTGAGCGCAGCATTGTGCGCCACGCGATAGAGGAACGTGGAAACCTTCGCGCCCTGCCGGAAGGCGGGAATCGCCTTCCACATCGCCAGCAGCAGCTCCTGCATGAGGTCTTTGGCGTCATCCCCGCCCGCGAATCCGCGTGAGACATGATGCAGGATCGCGCCGTGCTCGCGGAGCCATTGGTCAAAGTGCGTCTGTTGTTCCTGTCTGGTCACGGTTTTACAGCATAGGATGCGCCTGCACGGGATTCCTTACAGAAATTCTGCGATGCCACGCTTTCGGACTTTTAAAGCGCTGCGCCGATGGCGCCCCTACCGGCGAGCTACACCCTGCGTCATGCAAGCCACCCATTGTCCCCTTTGCTTCGAACCACTCGAAGTCAGGGAAGTCGCGCCCTGCATGGAATGCGGCCACGATCCGGCGGAAATCGAACAGGCGCGCGCCGGCAAGCATACCTATGCCGAGTACCGGATTTTTGGTGACTTGTCACTGGTGCTCTGCAACTTCTGCGACGTGGATTTCTCTAAGAGAACAAAAGCGAGTGGCCTGAAGGCACACGTCGCTCTACATTCGCGCCACGAGCTTTTGAAGCCTTCCGAAGAATTGCACAAGCGCATCGCTCCTGGTTCCGGTTTTGCTGGCTTATGAATGATGGAGCGGTGGACGCAAGAGCCGGAATCGTATTCACTGCATCAATACCATCGCCATGTCCCTGCCCACTGAAAAACGGTTCCCTGCGGAAGAGTTTATCCTCCGAACGGTCAGGCAGCATGGGCGCTTCCCGCACCGGCATTCTCCTGTCAGTGCTTCCAAACATCGTGATGCTCGCGCTGTTCTATTCGCTGGCGCTGCACATGTATCAGGCGCTGGGCGGTTGGCCGTCGTCCATTGGTGAGCGGGGCTTCCCCTTTGCATTGAAGGTGCATTCCGCAGTGGCCACACGGTTTTCCCATTTTCTGATGATCTGCTTTCTTGCGCTGCCGGTTCCCATGCTCACGTGCGTTTTTGTCAAACGCTGGCGCCACTGCGTCGCTTACATGACAGTGTATGCACTGGTGTTTCTCCTGTGTGGTTTGCTCATGCAGAAGGCCTCTCCCGATCCGTTCCTTGTCTGGTGGGTCGATTGAATCAATTCGGCAGAACTTTCAGAGATAAATATGGACTACAAAGCATGGACCCAACGCGCCAGGACGTTTCACGAAGCGATGCGCCGGCTTCCCGGTGAGATCGATGTCACTATCGAAATCGCGCCGCTGCTAGCAAAACCCGAACTCCATGGGATCCGCGCGAAGTGGAAGCGGCATCTGCCTGCGGAGTTGATTCGCTTTTGGACGGAGGGCTCTGCGCACCTGAATGGCAGTTATGTCTGGACACCGCCGGAAGAGGAAGTGGGAGCGCTGAAAGAGGTGTTCGAGCACAACTGTTACATCTATGGCGGACCCCGGTTCATTGCTGCGGCCGAGACGGACCCGGAGCCGCTCGATATGTCGTGGTTTGACCCGGAAGATTATCCCGGCGAGGAGGAGGTGTGGCAGGCGAATATGGATTTGTGGAGCCGCGCGATCCTGCTCCTGGGCATGGGCAATGGCGATTACCTCGGCCTCGACGCCGAAGCACCCGGCTACGATCCGGATGACCCGCCGGTGGTCTATCTGGTTCACGATGAACCGGAGTCCGGTCAGGTATGCCCGCGGTTCACTGAGTTCCTCCCCGTCTGGGAAGAGCTTTCCTACATCGGTCCGGAAAGCTGGCTGCTTTGGTACTGGTTCGACGAGTCCACAAAATCGATCGACCCTGGCATGCATCACACCGATAAGCTTCGCAAGCTGCTGACGCCGCGATGAATGGCTCGTCTTATGTGGAAACGCATCCCTCTTTTGGCGGGAAGGATCAGCCTTAACGTTTGACTCCTGGCCTTATCAATGCTCATTTACCGCGTCCACGCCGCGTGAGCGGCAATTTATTAACCGCCAACCCGCATTCACTATGAACGAGATTGTCCATTCCCAGACCTCGCTCCCGCCGGTTGGCTCCGTGCGCGGCTGCTAAACGCACCCGCACAAACTCAAGACTCGAATCTTTGAGAAGAGGCCGCCGATCCGGGCGGCCTTTTTGTTTGCCGTGAGGCGGCGCCCCGTCTGGACATCATCCTGAAACAGCACGCTTCACACAGCCTCACTGCAAACCTGGACCGCGATTCCTAATCGGGGCCTTCCTTTCAGCTCTCGCCACAAAAGTGGACCGGGGCTTCCGCCGCCGCGCGGAACCCTACTCGCACGCACTCCCGCGTGCCGGGGCCTCATTCTGCCGCGCCCCATTCATCCATTATCTATTCATCCATTCTCTTCTTCCAAATGACACTTCAATCTCTCGGCTGGGACACTCACTTTGAAAACGCCTTCCAGCCTTTCTTCAGCGATGGTTTTCTGCCGGCGCGCGTAGCCCTCGAACACAAACATTCCTATCACGTCTGGTCGGCCGACGGCGAATTCACCGCCGCCTGCACGGGACGTCTCCTTCACGAAGCCGATGGACGCGGAAGGCTCCCTGCCGTGGGCGATTGGGTGGTGGCGCGTCCGCGCACCGGAGAGTCCGAGCGCTGCATGGCGGACATCCATGCCGTGCTGTCGCGGCGCACGAAATTCTCCCGTCGTGTGGCGGGCGATGCCGGCACGGAACAGGTCGTGGCCGCGAATATCGACACGGCGCTGCTCATCACAGCGCTCGATCAGAACTTCAATCTTCGCCGCATCGAACGATACCTCACCGCCACACGCGCCAGCGGGGCGGAGCCGGTGATCGTGTTGAACAAAACGGATCTTCACCCCGATCCGTTTGGCGCGCGGCATGAAGTGAACGCCATCGCCGGGGGCGCCCCGGTCGTGGCGCTCAGTGCCGTCTGCGATGCCGGGATGGACGCGCTGGAACCGTGGCTCGTGCCCGGCCGCACGCTTGCGTTGTTAGGCTCTTCGGGTGTGGGAAAATCCACGCTCATCAATCGCCTGCTGGGCGAAGACCGCATGGTCACCGGGGCCATCAGCGATGCCGTCGGCAAGGGCCGCCACACGACCACACACCGCGAACTGCAAATCACGCCCGGAGGTGTATTGCTGATCGATACACCCGGCATGCGCGAACTCCAGCTCTGGGAAACCTGCGCCGCTGATCTGGATCACTCATTCACGGACATCGCTGAAATCGCCGCCCGATGCCGTTTCCGCGACTGCTCGCACAATGCGGAGCCCGGCTGCGCCATCGAGGCCTCGCTCGACGACGGCTCCCTCCCGTTCGAACGCTGGCAAAGCTATCAAAAGCTGCTGCGCGAACAGGAATACGCCGCCCGCCGCGCCAGCCCGCGTCTCACCCGCGAAACCCGCGACGCATGGAAAAAGATACATAAGCAGTCACGCGCGCATATGAGAATGAAGAGGGAGGGATATTGACGCATTCCGGAGAATCTGTTAGCCTAACTTTTCATAGTCCGGTCGACGCGGGCACGCAGTGTCCTGGCAAATGCGGTGCGCAAAAGCAGAGCGATGTGGCGAAGCCCAGTCGCTTTCGCCCGCGTTGAGAAGACAAAAGCGAGTGGCCTGCGGCACACATCGCTCTACTTCCGCTGTCCGGCGCCACTGAAAGTCTGTGGAGAGTCCCGGTTAACCCCGGTTAACCGGTATCGCCACCTTATCCGGCATAGTCGCGGAGCCTGCGCAGCGCGGTGCGGGCAGCCTCCACCGGCTGCACAAAATCCCCGCTGAGACGCGCAGCGCCGGCGAGGCGCTCCCAGAAGGTTTCCGCCCACCCCAGCGCCTCCAGCCATGCCTCGCGCCCGGCGGGCAGCGGAGGCGCGGGCGCGAAGTTGCGGGGAACGATTTCGCCCTGCACCGCAGGGGCCCAGAGCATCGGCACCATGTCATATGCGGGCGCAAGCCGGAAGGGCAACGCGTCGTCCAGCCAGAAGGCGAGATTTCCGGCGTGCATGTCCGTGTTGCCGATGAGTTCGCCAAAGGCATGCAGCCGGTGCACCGTGGAGGCCACGGCGGATTCGATGAGTCCCGCGCGGTGCAATTCCGCAACCGATACCGGCCACGCTGTTCGGGAATTTGCGCCTATGGCTTCCGGATGCAGCGCGTCGAGCGATACCACCCTGCGCCGCCCCGCAGCGCCGGTCCTGTCAAACCGCGCCACTTCCAAAAACCGGCGGCCTCCAGCATCGAGCACCTGCGCACC
The DNA here is from genome assembly GCA_035550135.1 of Verrucomicrobiales bacterium. GTDB lineage: Bacteria > Verrucomicrobiota > Verrucomicrobiia > Verrucomicrobiales > V1-33 > V1-33. The sequence goes on along the minus strand of DASZQB010000001.1, from coordinate 94,673 downwards.
TTTTACCGCAAGACCCTCCCGCGCCAGCACTTCCAGTGCGTGGTATTCACATAATAACAAGTCCGCCCAGCGCCGCCCTCCCGGCTGATCGAGCGGCGGCGAAAATTTCACCAGCACGGGCTGAATCGCGCCCGTCTCAGTGCGAATGTTAGTAAGAAACTTCGGGTTTTCACCGCCCGCGGAGGATCCCGGCAATGTCTCTGCCTCGCGTTGCGCCAGCACTGGATAGCGAATTTCCCGGTCCGCGCTGTCTGTCATCCGCTCTGCAGCCGGATAGACCGCCTGCTCGAGCGCCCGTTCCAGGGATTTGTCGCCGAGCACCAGCGATCCCGGCATATCCTCTCCCGCTGCCTGCAAAAACACCAGCGTGTGATCATCATCCCACTTCCGCGGATCATCCGGCACCCGGAGAATTCCCGAGAGCCGCCGCGCGATCGCGCGTCCCATAAATCCGTCAGGACGAATATCGGCCAGGAAAAACGGAAATCCCTGCCACAACCCCTCACGATCGCAAAAATGGTCCGCCCATGCCGGGCGTCCGCTCTCCCACGTCACCCGCCACCGCCGTTCATAGAGTGACTCCAGCATGCCCCACTGCCGTGCGGTGCCCGCTTCATCGATGAGGTAGAGCGGCCAGCGGTTGCCGGCATTTTGCACAGGACGGCGCAGCATATACCGTGTGCTCCGGTGTGTTCCCAGCGTGAGCAATTCGCCTTCCTCGAAGCGCCTCATCGCCCGCACCACCGAGGCCCGGTTTACTCCCAGCACCCTTCCCAGTTCCGCTGCCGAAACGGGCCCGCGCGTAATGAGGGCAGGAAGCAATGATTGCCGGGTAATCTCCACGGGGCGGGCCATACGAAACTGTCCATCGCCATGGGTTATGCGTCAAGAATATTTTCGATTTTGTAAACTTAACATGCTTATTACACACAGATTGTGTATCTATTCGACTTCATTATGCGTCAAAAAGTGTATCGAAAATTGCCCGAGAATCACATCCGGCATATCTCAATCGGCTGCCGCCCAAAACCATCATTGCCGCGCTTGAGAAACAGGGCCACTTTTCCGCAGCCATGAAGAGACTTATCGCCTGCGCCGGTTTTCTTCTCGCCTTTACCGTGAGCGGTGTGCCCGCGCAGGACGCAGCGCCTCCCTCCACGGCCGCGGGGAAATACGCTGAGCTCCTCAAGGAACAGCAGGCTCAGGCGCGCATGGCGCAACTCCCGCAGACATTTCTGGATCTCGCCAAAGAATATCCTAACGATCCGGTGGCGGTGGATGCGCTGACCCAAACGGTGGCCATGGTGAATGGCACGGCCTTTCCGCCCGGCGGCAAAGACACACCGGCGGAAACCGCTCTGGCGATTCTCCAGCGCGACCACCTCACGAGCGAAAAGCTCGGCACGGTTTGTCAGTCGGTTATCTTTGGATTTCATCAGAGCTACGAGACGTTCCTGCGCACCGTCATGGAAAAGAATCCGCACCGCGACGTGCAGGGGCTGTCCTGTCTGTCGCTCGCGCAATTTCTCAACACCCGCATGAGCCGGCTGGAACTGATGCCGGACCAGCCGGCGTACGCGGAGCGTTATCAAAGCGTGTTTGGAAAAGACTACATCGCGCAATTGCTGCGGCAGGATCGCGCTGCCGTTCTCAAAGAGGTCGAGGCGCTCTTTGATCGCGCGGTCGAAAATTTCTCCGACGTGAAAATACCCGTCACCTATTACGGCTCCGGCGGCACGGTGGGGGAGAAAGCCAAAGCGGTGCTTTTTCAAATCCGCCATTTGGCAGTCGGCAAAGAGGCCCCTGACATCGAGGGCGCGGATCAGGACGGGAAGCGTTTTAAGCTGAGCGAGTACCGCGGCAAGGTGGTGCTGCTCGACTTCTGGAATCACTTGTGACGCACCTGAATGGCCCAGTGGCCACACGAGCGGTCGCTCGTGAAAAACCTGGAAGGCAAACCGTTCGTGCTCATTGGAGTCCACCTCAACTGGGGCGGCGGTGATGCCGCCAAAGTGAAGAATGTGATGCAAAAGCAAAACCTGAACTGGCGCTCCTTCGTGGACGACGGCGCCATTTCCAATGCATGGAAGCCCAGCGGCACACCGTCATTCTACATCATCGATCCCGCGGGCATCATCCGTTACAAATGGAGCGGTGCTCCCGCCGCAAAGGCCATCGATGAGGCGCTGGAAAAAGTGATAAAAGAGGCAGAGGGGAAGGCGAAGAAGGACGCGCCGTGACCGGGCGTGACAGTCAATTTATGTATAGGCACGCACCCGTGCCGAACGGCCTCCTGACAAACTTGCGGGTTAAACCATTGAGCATCACCGGTTCAATGAATCCCATAGACGATCGTTTTTGGGACACTGAAACCCGCGAAGTTATTTCCTGTTCCACACCCCCCGGCGTTCCGGGCTTGCTACGGGCTCTCGGACCCGTCGAAAGCGACCGGGCTTCGTCACAGTCGCGTCTCAAAAGGTCAACCTACTGCGGCTCCTGCACGTTCAACGGAAGCCCGGCTTTCGTTGCTTCTTCAATGGAGAAGACCGCCATCTGTAAATCCAGCGGAACGATACCTGCCGTAGTTTTTGCAAAGTTGTCCGGCTTTGCGTCCACCACTGCCACAAGGTCGTCTGGCCGCCACCATCCGAAATAGCTATTTGGAACCGGGACGAATTGTTCAATGCCCATGTAGTGAGCAATCTCGTCCAGGTCCGGGGCAGTCAGATCTGAAAACCACTCCTGGGACACCACGAACGAGGGCTCACCAGGAGGCTGAAAAAGGACGAGGCTGGGTTTGTCTGAAGTAGTCGCGCCTTCGAGGAGCAGATCACTGGCAAACACTTCGATCTGGAGTGCCATGCGGCGGAGATACTCCGCAGGAGTGGCATTTTGCCGGCTGAGAAATCCGCCTTCGACAACGGGTATTTGCCCGTAGACTCCTGCAAGTGTGACCTTCACGGCTCTCTGCCGAACAGTATCAAACCTTACCACGTGTTCGCTGGTGGAATCGGAGACCAGCGTCAGCGCGAGCAACAATTCCTCCGGTATCAGAGCTTCCCGGTCTTGTGCCCAGCCTTTAATAAGTGCTTTTTGGCGCTCGAAAGATGCTGCTCGACCTGAGCCTTCGCCTGTTCGCCGCTCAAGATAATCCGCGGCTTCAGTGAAAGCTCGCGCTTGATCCTTAAGGTCTGTTCGGAAACGGGAAGGAGTTTCATGGTTGTGCTGAGAATTCATGGCAGGGCTTCACGGATGAAGCCTGGGGTCGTGGTCCTGACGCGGTGCGGTGTCGGAGAGCGCATTTAAATGTTCATCCCCTCGGTACAATTGCAAGCCAAAGCGGGTTCACATTTGCAATCCGTCCCGTCGACCCCTTGTCATCCGATGTTGAGGCTCGCTCTACCGGCACGGATTGCCTTCGGCTTTTTCCCGGCGCCGGCGGCCCGGAGCAGCCCCGGCTTAAAAAAAATTTCACATTTCCAGCAAGGTGCCTCTGCGGAGTGCGGATAGCCGAACGCGAAATTAAAATTTATGCATGCCGCTCCCTGTTCCATCATTCGCTGCGCGCCGGTTTCCCGTTGGCGCTTCCTCCCATTCCTTGCCGTGTGGGCTTTGCTGCTGACGGGCGGGGGTCTCTCCGCGCAGGTCATTACGAAAAACGTGGTGCTGGGCGGCACGCTGGATATCAGCCCGATCTCCAGCATTTATCCGCCGCCGCTGGACGCGAATCCGAACAGTGCCTGGGGGCGCATGGAGGTGATGCACACCACGATCCCCGGCACCACGCGGGGCACGATGTGGAAAACGATACTGGTGGACGAATACATTTGGGGTTCGCCCGCGCCGAATGCGTTCAGTCCGGGGAACGTGTCGCCCAACACTCAGCACCGCATCCTTGGCTCGCAGGGATTCCGTTATAAGAGCAATGGCGCGGCCGGGAATCTGAATAAGACCGAGAGTATCCCTATCCGGTTCAGCAATACCCTCGGCACCAAGACGGCGAACTACACGCTCGTGATCAATATCGTGGATCCCTCGCTGGGCCCGCAGATTACGGCACAGCCGAACCCGATGCAAAGCGTGGGGCCCGCCAGCGGCGCCGCGATGAGCGTGACGGCCACCAGCACCGGCGGAGGGCTTACCTATCAATGGTACGAAGGTGTGCCGCCCAGCACGCAAAATCCCATCGGCGGAGCCACCGGCAGCGGATTCTGGATGTCGCCACGGCCCGTGGGCCAATATCATTTTTGGGTGCGGGTCTCGAATCCCATCGCATCCGTGAACAGTCTCACGGCGACGGTGAATGTGTCGAATCCGCCCACGGCCAATATTGGCGGCCCTTATTCGGTGGCAGAGATGGATTCCATTACACTTTCTGGCGCCAACAGCTCCGATCCGGATTCACCTTTCCTCGCCTACAAGTGGGACCTCGATAACAACAACATTTTTGGCCAGAGCTTCGATGAAATCGGAGAGTCGGTGAATTTCAGCGCCGCGACGCTGGAAGGCCCCGGCACGTATCCGGTGGGTGTGCAGGTGTATGACACCACGGACATCATGGACGCCGACAGCACGGTCATCACTATCCTCAACTCCGGGCCGCGCGCGATCTTCAATACCAACGGCGTGCCGGGTGTGGTGTCGTTTTCCAACGTGCAGGATTCTCCCGGCGACCTTGCCGCGGGCATTCAATACAGCTTCGACCTCGACAACGACGGCACGTTTGAAGTCCCTTATTCCGCCACACCCACCGCCACGGTGCCGGCGGCGTTTATGCCTGCCTATCTGAATGGACGGCCGGTGCGCGGGCGCGCTAAAGACCGCGATGACGGCGTGAGCGAATACATCGCCAACGTCCAGGGGCGCGGCGTGATGGTCACCACCCTAACGGATGAAAACAACACCGGCTCCTGGGAAATCGGGCGGCTCCCGACGAGCCTGCGCGAAGCCATCGCCATTGCCCAAAGCGATGCCGCTCCCACGACGATTTATTTCGACTCCGCTATCCTGACAAGTCTGGTCAATACCGTGCCGGTGAATGTGACGCACAACATTTCCACGCACGTGATCATCTCCGGTCCGGAGACGGGGAATGGCGTGGAACTCATCGGGCCTGCGGGCGGCGGCATTCGCGGATTTGCCGTTACGGCGACGGGCACGCTGGTGCTGGATCGCGTGTCGGTCACTGGTTTCACCGGCTACAATGCGCCGCGGGGCCGCGGGGGTGCCATCTGGTCGGAAGGCACACTCATCGTGAGGCGCTCCACGCTGCACGGAAACCGCTCCAATGGTCTGGGCGAGTCGCTGGGCGGAGCCATCTTTGCCGGAAAAGGCACCGTGACGTTGGAGAACTCCACGTTCTTCAATAACCTCGCCACGCAAGTCGATCCCGGCACTCCGGCCGGCGGCGCGGTCTATACGCGGAATTCGATTCTGAATGTGAATTACTGCACCATCACCGGCAATGCAGCGCCGGACACGCGGGGCATCGTGGTCACGCGCGACAGTGCGGCGGCTCCCGGAAGCGCGACGGTGAACAACACCATCATTGCCGACGCCGCGGCGGGCACGGATTTCAAATCGGCCGGTCTTTCCGGTGCGCCCGCCCCGGTGACCGGCGGCGCTAACAACATCATGCGCGGCGTCAGCGGTTTCGCGGGCACTTATACGAATATCAATCCGGGACTCTCCGCCATGACATTCAGCGGCGGCACCACGCCCACCATGTCTCCCACGCGGAGCAGCCTTGCCATCAACCGCGGCGTGCCCACCGCCGGCATCACCACGGACCAGCGCGGCTTCCCGCGGCCCTTTGCGAAACGTTATGATATCGGCGCGGTGGAGTTCGAAGGCGTCGTGGAGAACCTCAACGTGACCACCACCGTGGACGAAGATGACGGCACCAGCGACTGGCTCCAGGGCGCCGGCACGAGTCTGCGCGAGGCCCTCATCTATGCCGGCGAACACGCGGGCGACGACACGATCACTTTCCATTCCTCGCTCGGCGGTCAGACGGTGAACCTCACAGCCGGATGGAACAATGCGCAGGATGACAGCACGCTCCGCGTGGTGAACCAGACGGTCACCATCGAAGGCATCACCACGTTCCCGGGCATCGCCATTGGGATTGGCGGCGGTGTGCTGAAGCGGCATTTCGCGGTCGAAGCCGGCGGAAACCTAACGCTTTCGCGCGTGCATTTGGGACTGGGGCATCCGTTCGGCAGCGGCGGCTCTGTGTGGAGCGCCGGCAGCTTCAAGGCCACGCGCTGTGCGTTCAGCAGCAACATCGCGACCGAAGGCGGCGTGGTCTATGCCGAAAGCGGCTCCGCGCTTTGTCACCTCGAGAACTGCACGTTCACTAACAACTCCGTCCTCAACACCGCCAGCGCCGTCTCCACCGGCGCGGCGCAAACAGTGCTCCGCCACCTCACCATCAGCGGGAACTCCACCAGCGGCGGCAGCGGCAGCGCGGTCGTCTGCAAGCAGACCCAGGCCGAACTCTGCAACTCGCTCATCCTGGGAAATACCGGCGACGGCATCAGTCTCCTCACCGGTGCGGCGCTGAACGCTCAAAGCACTAACAACATCCTCGGTGCGGGCGGCACCGGCGGCCTGACGAATGGCGTCAACGGCAACCTCACCGGCGTCAATCCCACTCTCGTCAAGCTCGGCGCTCTCTCATTCAATGGCGCGGCCACGCCCACCATGGCCCTTGAGTCCGGCAGCATCGCCGTAAACCAGGCGATTCCGATTGTCGCGGTAACCACCGACCAGCGCGGCACCGCGCGTCCCACCGGCTCCGCTCCGGATATCGGCGCGTATGAAGACACCACTAACAATGGCGCGGGCGATGCCGATCTGGACACGGTTTCCAATTTGGACGAATACAAGAACGGCACCAATATCTTCAATCGCGATACCGACGGCGACGGCTACAATGACGGCACCGAATTCCTCGCAGGCACGAATGGCGCATCGGCGGCTTCGATTCCGCCGCTCAATCACGTGGAGCGCGTGCTCGGCGCAGCGCCGGGCCTGGGGCTCGACCTCGCGGGCACTTTCACTCACGCGGTGAATGTGGGCGCCAATGGAGCCGCGGGCACGGCGGGGAATGCGAACTTCACTGCGGACAATGCGGTGGGCGTGAGCGTCACTTCGTATAACAATTCCGCCGACTGGTTCCCCGTGGAGTTCGGCGCCACCGCGGCGGACACGGCGCTGGAAAAGGTATTCAGTTCCAACCGCTGGGGCGCAGCCGCCACTCCCGTGCAGGTGACGCTCTCCGGCCTCACCGCCGGGAAGAAATACAAGCTGCAGCTTCTCTTCGGCGAAGCCTGCTGCCCGGGACGCACGTTCGATGTGATCATCGGCGGCACGCTCGCCGTGGATAACTTCATGCCCGCGGCCGCTCAGGGCGGGGCCAATCTGCGCTATGCGGCGTCTGCGATTGTGCGCGAAGTCGTCGCCGCCGGCAGCACGCTTTCCATCGTGCTCAGCAGCGCCAATGTGCCTCCGGTGAACGGCCTGCTCACCAGTCCGCTGCTCAGCGGCCTGACACTTGAGGAAACCGGCATGGCCTCCGCGCTGGAGCAGTGGCGCGCACTCCACGGTCTGCCGCAGGATGGCTCCCAGGACCTTGCCAATCCCTCCGGCGACGGCATTTCCAACCTTCTCAAATTCGCCTTCAATCTCGCGCCTCTGGCCGGCGACTTGAATAACAGCAACGTGGCCGTCTTCGCCCCTGGCAATACCACCGGTCTGCCGGCGGTTCAGAGAACGCAAAGCGGAGACCTCATCTTCGACTACCTCCGCCGCACTGCCGCCAGTGCGCCGGAAATCACTTACATTCCGCGAATCAGCACCGACCTCACCGTCTGGCAGCCCGTGATCCCCGGCGGTGCCAATGTTACGCCGGTCCAGCCCGGATGGGAACGCGTCACCCTAACCGTTTCTGCCCCCGCCGGCGGCCGGCTCTTTGGCCGTGTGGAAACGGTCACTAACTGAAACCGGTCACCCGTAGCAAGGCCGTCCCGGCCTTGTGCGCAGGCGCCGGACGCCACTGACAGCAACGAACGTCAACCCTCAAGGCGGACGGCCTTGCTACGGCTGTTTCCTGCGGACGGGCAGGCGCGTCTCTTGCCTTTTCCGGTTTTTGCCGTCCATTGCGGGCATGAAAATTCGCCCCGCTGCTCTCTGTCTGAGTGTTTTTGCCGCCGCCGCGTTTTTTGGAGCAGGCGTTTTTGCGGAACGACACTGGCTTTCGGATCGTTTAGACGGCGGGAAGCAAATGGCTGAAGAAACAGCTCAGGTCCCCGCAAGGCTAAAACGGTTTCGCGCCGTCACGAAGTTCCTCATTAGTCAGCCGCCGGCCGCAACAGATGGAAGTTCCCTCGATTGGCTGGAGCGGGAGTTTAAAACCCTGACGAGTCATGAGGTTTTGAAAAGCGTCGTGCGCAGGCTGAACTTTGAAACGAAATGGGGAGTGGCCCCAAGCGAAGCGGCGGCCCGGCTGGAACGCATGGTGGAGACGGAACTGGAGCGCGGCACGGACATCGCCAGCGTGTCCGCATGGAGTGTGGACCGGGAGGAGGCGGTGCAGATTGCCGATGCGGTTCGCCTTGCTTATGAAGAGCAGCGACAGAACCAGGCAGAGGATGCTGTAGCTTTGCAAAGGAGAGTTCGGGAGCAGATCGAACGTCAGACATCGAAAGTGGAAACGGCGCGCCTGGAAATGATGGAGGTGATGAAAAGGAACAACATCGTCGATTTCACGCCTTTAAGTGCCGGCGTATTGACGCCTCCCGCGAACCAGCCGGCAACACCCGCCGCACATTCCGCTAAAGACTTGCGGGAAAGACAAGCTGAATACGGAAACGCGAAGTATTCCTACGAAAGCCAGTTCCAACTGCTGAACGCCATGAAAGCACACGCCCGGAACACGGAGGCGCAGCCACTGGTGCCAACGCGAAAGCCCGTCGAGCTATTGCAGCCGGCAAGAGTGGTGGAACCGAAATAGGCGCGCCACGAGATTCTTGAAGTCGCAATGCCCGCTCCAGGCAATTGAACCCACTGATGAGCGCAAAGAAATGCAGGCTGGAAACGCGGATGCCGGTGGAACCCGTGGTGTTCAGCCCGGAGGCACTGGCGCGAATGGAACGAATGTGCGACGATGGCCTCGATGAAGTACGGGAGGCGGTATGCCGCAAATTCAAACCTCTCTACCCGATCCATGATTTCTACATCCTCTCCCAGTTTGATGTCGATTTCCGGGCGTACGTGTTCTTCGAGGAAAAGTCGGACCTCGAATCATCCAAAACCACCGGAATCCAACAGGAAATATTCGATTTCGTTTTTGCTGAACTCGAACGTATTGGCAGGGGAGACCGTAGCACTATCAAAGTGGCCTTCGAATTCGATACCTATGAAAACCTGAAGAAGAACTTCGGGGGAAATTATTTTAACCGGCTCCGCTGACTTGTGAGCCAGGACTTCGCGTGAACGTCACGGTCTTTGATACCGCTTGTCGCCATTGCGCGTGGCCACTTCCTCCGGCGGAACGAAGCGGGCTTCCGGCAGGGTGGTGTTGAGGAGGCCGACGAGGAGGCGATAGGGTCTCGGCGGCTGGTTGGGCGTGTAGGTGCCGGCGCCGAAGGCGGTGCCGTCGGCGAGCAGGCGGAGGCGGGTCCACTCGAAAGTATCCGGATCGAATGTTAGCGTTCCTTCGATGGTGCCCGTATAGCCGCGGCGTCCGCTGCGGGCGCGAAGTGAAAATTTTCCTGTTAGGATCAACTGCCCCGGGCCGGTCGGGCGGGCGCGGAGGCGCAGCGACTTCACTTCGTCACTCTGCCACATGTCCGGCGTTCCCCTCACACCGTCCATGAGGTGGAAGCGCGCAATGCGCCGGGCGATGGCGACGGGCATGTCGAATGCTTTGCCTCGAGAGGCGAGTTGCGCGACTTCACACCGCTCGTTTTTATAGATCCAGCAGAAGTCGCGGCCCACGCCGTTGTTGAGCAGCGAGCAATCCTTTGGCGGGGAAGGGATGCGGGCGAAAACCTGGAATACCTGCGCGGTTTCCGGCGGGCACACGCTGAAAGGAGCGTTCTTCTCCGTGTCGCTGATTGCCACCCGCGCGGGCGGACGCTCGCGGAAGCGCTGCAGGCCCAGGTTCATGAGCTCGTGGATATCCGCGGGATCGTGATCGTTGGCGAAGGCATAGGGGGTGCCGTCAGCGCCGATGATATACATGCCCTGAGGGTCGTTCGTTTGCGCCATTTGACGATTCAGATCGAGTTCGGAATTGCCCAACTTCTGGCCGCTGAGCTTGCTTCCGTGGCGGGAACTGACGCCCTCGTCCATCGTGCGCTGCACCATTGCCATGAACCACTGCTGCGCGGGCGAGCGATGCCACTGGAGGTCCTGCGTGTTGGCGCTAACGGCAATGAACTCGCTGCCCAGGCGCTGCCTCAGTGCTTCATTTTCGAAGGACCGCCGGCCCCTCTGGCCATTGTTTCATGTGCAGGCGTGCGGGTTTCCCACGATGATCCAGAGAAAGATCGGGCGATTCTGCGCCTGGGAAATTTCCCGGGCTTCCATGAGGTTCGTGCGCCAGCCAACGGTGCGCCATGCTTCCTCTGTCTCGGTCGGAAGCACCGGCTCGAAGCGTTTTTCCAACGATTCGGCGGCGGCCTTCGAGGCCCGGCTTCGCGCCTGCAATCCGGCGGGCACAGCCATCGACGCCAGAATGGCGACCGCAAGGACGAGGGAAAAAGTCTGCTTCATTAACAGGTTGCTGGATACCTCCGGAATGGGTTGTTTCAAGTGATTGGTGATCGCCCACTGTGACGGGGAATGGGAGGCCTATATTCATACCGGCCGTCCCTGGTGGCAAAATTGCAGAAAGGGTGTTCGTTTCCGTGCGGATACCGTTCCACCCCTCTCATGAAAACCGTCCTCCCCTCACGTTCCGTCCTGCGGCTGCTCTCGTATTCCGCCGCAGTCACCGCCTCCGCCTTTCCCGTTCCCTCTTTCAGTCAGGAGTGGACGCGGGTGAGGACGGAAACCACCAGCGATCTGACGGCGGTGCATTTCTCCGATGCGCAGCATGGTTATATCACGGGTGCTTTCAGCACGCTGCTCAAAACCTCCGACAGCGGGGATACCTGGACGCCGGTAACGACGCCTGTAAGCGCCAGTTTTCTGAGCGTGGCCGCGCGCTCGCCGGAGGAAGTGTTCATCGGGCGTGTGGGGCTTTACCGCAGCGGTGACAGCGGCGGCCACTGGGATGCGGATGTCGGCGGCTTCGAAGCTTACTTCGGATCCATCTTCGACATTCTTTTTGTCAGCGCTACAGATGGTTTCCTGACAAAAGACGGATTCATCTTCGCCACCGTCAACGGCGGCGCACAATGGGATCCGGTGGCGGAAACAGGCCTGTTTCTCGACGATCTGCACTATGCGGGCGGACAGACACTTTTCGCCACCGGCGGCATCAGTTATGAATCCGTGAGCCGCGGCGAGATGGCGCGTTCGAAGGACGGCGGAAAAACGTGGGAGGCGGTGCCGCCGCAGCAGCCGCCCATCAATGAAATCCACGCCGCGGTGTGGGAAAGCGCGCAAAAGGGGATCGTATTCACATTCACCAACAAAGCGCACCGCACCGAAGATGGGGGCGACACCTGGCAAATTTTGACTGACGCCATGAAGGACACGAAAGGCGACCCGCTGCCGTCCATTATTATGGATGCGGTGATCGATGCGGCGGGGCACATCGTCGCGGTGGATTTCGCCGGGAACTTTCTCGACTCCGCGGATGGAACAGAGTGGCAGGTGACCCGCGGCAGTGGAGAATCGTTTTCCTCCCTAACTAAACTTCCGGACGGCACGCTGGTCGCCGTCGGCAACAATGGGAATATCTGGAAACGCACTTCCACGGAGCCGCCCGCCGCGCTGCCTTTGGCCATCACTGATTTTCGTTATGACTCCGGCAAACATGCTGTGACCCTCGATGCCACCGGCACGCCGGGGAGGGATTACACCGTCGAGCTGTCCCGCGACCTCGCAGCCTGGGAAGGAGTGCAAACCATCACGGCGGATGGTTCAAAATTCTCGGTTACGGTGGACGCGCCCGAAGCCGCCGGCACCGCTTATTTCCGGCTGGCTGAGGCCAAAAAGCCTGCGAAGGAAAGTCCGTGAGGCAGGTCCCTAACCTGTATTTCCCGCAGGATTTCGCCGGTCACGGAAATATCAGTGGAGCGATGTGTGCCGAAGGCCACTCGCTTTCGCTGCATCAATGGCAGGCGAAAGCGACTGGGCTTCGCCACAGATCGCTCTACTTGCTAGTGCTTTGCCGGGCCGGCGTTAGCCCGCAATTCACCGGCTTCGGGAGGAACGCCCGCGGTCTTTCCTAACGTATCTTCACGGTGTAGCGCACGAAGGTTTTTTCTGCGGTGGCGGGCACGCTGAAGGTGTGAATGGCGCCGGTTCCGGAGTCGGCGATGGGAGTCCATGTGCCGGGCTTCATGTCAGGGCTCCGTTCCGCTCCGTAGAGGAGATTCTCTCTGCCTTCAGGAGCGGTGAAGGAGGCGGTGAATGATCCGCCGGCGTATTTGAATTCCGGCAGAGTATTGCTTGTCAGATCCACCGGGGAAAGGCCGAAGGCGAATTCGGTGAAATTGGTTAGTCCGTCCTTGTCAGGGTCGGCGTTATCGGCGGCGTCGCCGGTGCTGGAGGGAGAGTTGAAGTATTGAATCCGCCATGATTCGAGGGCCGTCCTGATGGGCTCGACCGATTCCATGACGGAGCCCCCGGCGTAGGCCTGGGCGCGGATGCTGCCGGAGGCGGGAAGGGTGAGTCCGGTCAGTTCCCATCCGCGCGCGGTGGGGGCCGCGGTTCCGAGTCTTGTCCAGTTTGCTGCACCTTCCGGCTTCACATCGAAAGTCACATCGCGCACTTCCGGTGAGGGTCCGCCTCGGATCCAGCGGATGGTGGAGGGGCCTGAAGTTTCCAGGCGCGCGGTGGCGGGATTGTTGTGCAGGCGGATGAGAGTGGAGCCGGCGAGGAGGATTTTTCCGTCCGCCTGCTGGGCCATCATTCTGATGGAACCGTTCGTTTCCGGCACGAAGGCGGCATCGAGTGTGTCGTCTGAATTGAGCCGGGCCATATTGTTGCGGGCAGTCCCCCCGAGCGCGGTGAATGTTCCGGATATAACAAATTTCCCGTCCGCCTGGATTATCACCCCGTGAACCACGTAATTTGGTGCGGGCATGTGGAGGACATCTGACTCTCCGCCAGGGAAATACCGGGCGATTGAGAGATTATCGCCTCCCACAGCGAGAATTCTGCCATCAGAATGCACGGAGATAGCGTTCCGGCCATTTAGAAATCCGGCGAGGTCCGGGGTGAAGAAGTTATCCCGGGTACCGTCAGGATTGAGCCGCACCAGTGCCGGAACCGGGGAACCGGAGATGTTTCTAAACCCTCCTCCCGCGAGAACCTTTCCATCCTTCTGAAGAGCCATGCACCGGACGTCATTGTCAGGGTGGGCGGTAAAGGTGGGATCGTGCGAGCCATCGGCATTGAGCCGGGCGAAGTATGGCCATGAGAGATCTCCAGCGGTGGCAAAGCGGCCACCCGCCAATATTTTACCGTCCGGCTGTATGAGGATACAACTCACGCCCCCGCTGCTGATCGGATTCACCTTGCCGCCGAGGACTGAGACAAAGGATTCGTCCACTGTGCCGTCGGGATTAATCCTGACAAGGTAAGCATGCCACCCAAAGGCGACGCTGGTAAAGGTACCGCCCACGAGAATCTTTCCGTCTTTTTGGATCGCCTGACAAAGAACCTGTCCTCCGGAGAACGGAAGATTAAGAAACTGGGCGGCAACGGAACCGTCCGGCGGGACCCGCGAGAGGCCGTTCACACCGCTGATGATGATATTTCCGTTCGCCTCTATGGCGATGTCCTGAACGTCGCCGGTTGCAGGGGCGAAGGAGTAGTTCTTTTTGCCTGGAAACGATCCGGAGACAGCCGTTAGGGGAATGTCAAAGACCGGAGTATCTGCATCGCTGAAGATGTGCAGAGCCGCGGTCTTCGTCCCAGGGCTCGTGGGAGAGAACTGCACCGTTAGGGAAGTCACCGCACCCGGAGCGAGGGTGGTGGCGGACGAGGCGGGAGTGACGGAGAATTCGACGGCTTGCGGTCCGTCGATGTGCCATGAGTGAATCGCAATGGCGCTGGCCTCAAGATTGATGTTCTTCAAACGGAATTCGAATTTCCGATAGTCCCCGTGCTCGACGCCCCCGAGATCGACCGGCTGCCGGGGAATCAGATTGCCCGCCGGCGTTGCCTCGACCGACTCAACCACGAGGTTGCCCGGCCATCGCACGGGCGTCACGCCGGCGGTGGAGGCACGGATGTATTTGACACGGCCCATCGTGGTGTCCGCGTGAAAGAGCGCCGGTCTGCCAGCCACCTCGAGCAGAGTGACTTCATAACCGACGTTGCCGTTGACCTCGGGCCTGGTCGGTGTGGCCCACATTCCCGGCGCGCCATTGGCATCCGTGGCATGGAGGAATTTCAGATCGATCTTGTTGCGGGAGCGGTAGCCGATGGCCGGCTTGCCATCGACTACTGCGAGGGATGCGCGCTCGCCAAAGCGGTCGGTGTCTGCGCTGTCGAGGGTTTGGACAGGGTCCCACGCGGAGCCGGTGGCATCGGTGGAACGCACGTAGCGCAGGAACAATGAGACCGTGTCCACGAAAGCGAGGGCCGGCTGGCCATTCACGATTTCCAGAGAGGGACTCAATTTGTCGAGGTTTGCTGAAACCGGAGAGATACTGACGCGCGTGCCCCACGCGGTGCCGCCGGCATTGGAGGCACGGACATACCACAGCCCGCCGGTGCCGCCATAAGCGATGGCGGGCTGGCCCTGCACGATGGTCATGCAGGACCGGTAAAACTGGCCCGTCAGATCCACTTTCACCGGAGTGCCCCATGCGGTGCCGTCGGCGTCGGTGGCCCGGACGTAGGTCAGTTCCCTCGCGGACCCGCCGTAGCAGATGGCCGGGTTTCCGTCCACGGTCAGCAGCGTGCCCACGGGATCGTCCTGAGTCACTGCGGTGACAGTGACAGGAACGCCCCACAAGCTGCCCGCCGCATTCAGCGCCCGGAAGAATTTCAGCCTTCCGGTGGCCCGGTCCGCATAACAGACCGCCGGGTTTCCATCGACCACGCAGAGAGACACATGGTTCGCCGGCTCAACGGCATCGGTGGGCAGGATGATGGGGTTTCCCCACGTCTCGCCGTTTGCATCGAGGGCGCGCGCATACTTCACCGTTTTGGTATCGACCTCCTTCCACGCGATGGCCGGCCTGCCATTCACGATGGCCGGAGAGAGAAAATACCCGCTGTTGAACGGACCGTCCGGATTGATCGTGACCGCCGGCGCCGAAACGGATGAAACGAGCCATACGGCAAGAAACCAAAAGAAATGGAGAGGGGACTTCATTGCATGGAGTTCTTACCGCAAAACGCCGGGCGCAGGAATACGAAAATGCCTGAATCGGAGCCAGGGAGTCGCCCGTCGGCGAAAACTGTTGCCGGTGCCTCAATCCACGGCTTTCCCTAACGATTTACCCTGACATCCGGCTGTTTCCCCGGCGGCGGACGCAGTGCCTTCAATTCACCGGCACTGCGGGCGAGGTCGCGGACGGAGTAGGAGTCCAGCACTTCGAAGAAGGCCTGTCTGGCCTGAAGCAGGATCGGCTTCAGCCGGCAGGCGCGATGGATGGGGCAGGTGTTGGTGGGAAGGTGGAAGCACTCCACAAGGTCCGTGTTTTCGGTGCAGCGGACGATGTCTCCCACCTTCGCTGCAACCGTGTGCGGGGCCAGCGAAATGCCGCCTCCGATGCCGCGGGTGGAAATGAGCCAGCCTTCGTTTGTCAGGAACTTCGCCACCTTGACGAGGTGGTTCAGCGAGATGCCGTAATGATCTGCGATCTCCCGCGTGCTCACCGTTTCCCCGGGCCGCGGCACGAGGTAGATCAGCGTTCTCAAAGCATAGTCAGTGTAGGTGGTGAGTTGCACGGCCCATGGGAAATTCAGCCTTCAAAAAAATTTGAAGACCGGTTGTAAGAATGCCCGCCGGAAACAGGTATGTCAAATACCTGTTTACGCCATGCTCCCGGAACTCAGTGCCCAAACCATCGCCATCGTCAAATCCACAGCGCCCATCCTCGAGGAACACGGGGAGCTGCTGACACGCCATTTCTACAAACGGATGTTTCAGCACAATCCGGAGGTGGCCCCCTTCTTCAATCAGGCGAATCAGGGCGCGGGCCTGCAGCAGAGGGCTCTCGCCGCCGCCATTTGCGCTTACGCCGCTAACATCGACAATCTGGAAGTGCTGGGCGGCGCGGTGGAACTCATCGCGCAAAAGCACGCCTCGCTGCAGATCAAACCGGAGCACTATCCCATCGTGGGCGCGAATCTCCTTGCGTCCATCCAGGAGGTGCTGGGCGCAGGCGCGACGGAGGAGGTCATCAACGCCTGGGCCGAAGCTTATCAATTTCTCGCGGCCATATTGATCGGGCGGGAAGCGCAGATTTATCACGAACATCGCACGGCCGCGAACGGCTGGGAGGGATTCAAGCCCTTCTTCGTCACCAGGAAGGAGCCGGAAAGCGAAACCATTACTTCGTTCTATCTGGAACCCGTCGATGCCAGCAGCACGCCTGACTTCAAACCCGGACAATACATCACCCTGCGCGTACCGAGTCCCTGCGGACACAGCACGATGCGAAACTACAGTCTATCCGATAAACCTGGAAATCCCTGGTACCGGATATCCGTCAAGCGCGAGACCGGCGGCGGGGAGAGCAAGCCGGACGGATTTGTTTCCAACTTCCTCCACCAGCACGTCCGCGCGGGAGACAGGATCGAGGTGGGTCCGCCGTGCGGAGAGTTCTTTCTCGATCCCTCGGAACAGCACCGGCGCCCGCTGGTGTTGCTGTCCGCGGGCGTGGGCATCACACCCGTCATGAGCATGCTGCTCAGCGCTCTGGAGCGAACGCCGGAGCGGCAAATCCTTTTCCTGCACGGCTGCCTCAACAGCCGCGTGCATGCCTTCCGCCAGCGCATCGACGCTCTCGCCAAAGAGCATCCGAACCTAACGGTTGTATACCGCTACGATGATCCCACCGAAATGGACCGTCAGCGCATGAATGGCGGGCCGGTGAGCGAGGGGCAGATCGATGCGGAGTTGATTGAATCGCTCGTCCCGGGACGTGACGCCGATTACTATTTTTGCGGGCCAAAGCCGTTCATGGTGAACATTTATCATCAGCTGCTCGCGTGGGGCATCCCGGCCTCCCAGGCTCATTTTGAATTCTTCGGTCCCCGTCAGGATCTCGAGAAGCCCCGCGCAGTACTAACAAAATGTCCGGTATGACAGGAAAATGCGTTTCCGGATGGGCGCTCTGCGCTGCAGCCGCAGCCATTCCAACCACAGGCGATGTTTGCATTCCCCCCGGCATCGCTGGTGAAGGGCCGACTCCCGCTCGCGCAGAGCGGGAGAAGGTCCTCCCCGGAGTGCCGGAGGCAAAAGTCAGGGCGCAACTGCTCCATGCCGCGATTTCAGGGTCGCTCCAGGTGATGCATCGCGACTTTTTCCGCAAAGGCGCCAGCAAGGCGATTCCTTCGGAATCGCTGAATGACGTCTTCAAGACCATCGCCGAAGAGCAGGGAATCACCATGCGCTGGCTCGCCACGGACGAGACGGTGATGAATCGGGACAACCTGTCCAAAGACGAGTTCGGAAAGCAGGCGATGAAGTCCATCACAGAGGGAGAAAAGGAAGTGACGGCCGTGGAAAACGGCACGCTGCGTTTCGCGGGAGCCATCACGCTCCAGAATGAATGCCTGAAATGCCATGTTCCCGATCGCAAGAGTCTGGAGGACCGGTTTGCCGCGCTGGAGATTTCCATGCCCGTCGCGGCAAAGCCGCCTGTGGAGGGGGCGGATTCCCCTAACAAAAATCCCTGAAGCCATTTTCGCCATTTCCCATCCCCATGAATGCCGTTCCCAAACCTGATATCAAAGGCCGCGTTGAAATCGAACAATTGGTGAACCGCTTCTACGAGCGCATTCGCGAAGACGACGTGCTGGGCTTCATTTTCAACGACATCGCGCAGGTGGACTGGAGAACGCACCTTCCCAGGATGTGCGCGTTCTGGGAAACAGTGCTCTTCCGCAGCGGCGGCTATACGGGCAATCCGCTGGCTGCCCACGCGAAGCTCACGCTCCTAACCGAAATGGGCCGTCCGCAATTCGACCGCTGGCTCTCGCTGTTCCGCAGCACCGTGGATGAACTCTTCGCCGGTGAACACGCCGAACACATCAAAAACTGCGCCGCCGACATGGCCAGCGTGATCCACGGCCGCATCAATCACATCCCCGATCCCCGCACGAGTCCTGACAATCTGACCGCGGAGCAGCGGGAACGGTATCGCGCCTATCGGGAAAAGGCGGCGGTGTGAACGAATGGCGCGGGAATAATCCTGCCGTCAGCGCGCCCTTCTTGAAGATATGGGCGTTTCCAGGAGCTTGAGTTTTTGGACGAGACCGGCGTCGCGCTCTCTCACGGCCTTCGTTTCCCTAACGTTTCCCGGCAATTTGGCAATCGCCTCGCGAGCGCGCTGGAAGCATTGCGCAGCGTCGTCGCGGTGTCCGGCGAGCAGGTGGATATCGCCGCTGCGTTCCAGCCAAGTCTCCTGACGGGCCGACTTCGCACTCAGCCGCGCGATGCGCGCGAGCGCGGCCTCGAAGCGTTTCGCGCGCACCTCGAGGTCGAGGGCGTACATTTCGAGGGCGGGCAGGCTGCCGGACGCCACCGATCCTTTGTCCAGGACCCCGATGGCTTCATCGAGACGGGCCTCACCCGCACTAACAAGCGCGCGGGCCTGCTCGATGCAGTAATCCGGTTCCGGATGCGGGGAATGCTCGATGGCCTTCGCGAAATCCGCCGCCGCCGGCAGCCACCGTCCGCGCGCGGCCTCGATGCGCGCGCGGGTCACCAGCGCCTCCACGTGGGCGGGATGGAGTGTCAGGAACTTTTCGATTTCAGCCTTCGCTTCATCGAAACGCTGCGCCGCAAGGAACAATCTCGCGCGCCCGAGATGCACGGCATCCAGCGAAGGATTCAGCTTTTCCGCGCGGTGGTAGTCGGCTTCCGCGGCGCGGCGGTCTTCCTTGTGAAAGTGGAGGTCCGCGCGCTTGAGATATAGTTCCGCGCTGTCCGGCTTCGCCTGAATCTGCGCTGTAACCCTGACAATCTGTTCCTGCAGATCGCCGTGAGCGAATGCCGGCAGCGCTCCACCGGAGAACGATGCCGCCATCAGGCAGACGGCGGCGCTGCGCAGGCCTCTGCATTTCATGGCCTTCATTTCTTTGGAGTCTTCGCCGAGGCCGTATTGGAATACGCCGACGCGCTGCCTCCGTTCACCGCCCGCACGCGGTAATAATACGTCTTGTTGGCCGCGACTCCGGTATCCGAATAACCGGTCGCGTTTGCACCGAGCTGGACGATCTGAACGAACGCGCTGGGGTTGTTCGCCGAACGCTCGATTTGATAGCCGGTTTCATTGCCGGCATTGTCCGTCCACGTGAGATTGATCTGCGTTTTGGAAATCGCCGTCGCAGCGAGTCCGGAGGGCGCGGCCGGCGGCGGCGCGGCTGGATTCACCGTGATATTGACCGGCGCCGAACTGGAGGTCGCGCCCAGATTATCCGTCGCCGCGGCGCTCAGCGCATAGTTTCCGGCGGCGACGTTGTTCCACGTGATCGTATAGGGCGCGGTGGTGGCGGTGCCGATGGGCGTGTTGTCCGCATAGAAATCCACCTGCCGTATGGTGCCGTCGCTGTCCGTGGCATTGGCAGTGATCGTGATGCTGGCCGGAGCCTGGAATACAGCCCCCGCGGCGGGACTCGAGATGCTCACCGCCGGAGGACTGTTAGGAACATTTTTGACGATCGTGAAATAGTCGTCCACCGCTCCCGTGGTGCGGATCATCTTCACGTCGAGGCGGTCGCCGTTGATGTCGAGCACCATCGATCCCGTGTGCAAGGCCGAGTAATACATGACAGGATGCGGCGAGGGATTGAACTCGGCCGTGCTTCCTCCCGTCCAGCTCGTCACATGGCCGCCGTTGCCCGCCACGGCATAGACGGTGCCCTGGTGCGCCGGGAGTCCCGCGGGTTTGCTGTAGGCGCCGGTGCCGTCCTCGCGCCCGCTGCCGCCATTGAGTTTCATGGACGCATTGAAAGTGGACGACGCTCCATAGTGCCCGTCGATCAAATACGAACGCTCATAAGAATGGCTGTGGCCCGCGAGCACGAGATCCACGCCGCCGGCCTCCAGCATCGGCAGCACATTCGCGCGCATTTGCACGAGTTCGGTTTCGGTGTCGGAATTGTGCGAGCCTTTGGAATACGGCGGATGATGCCAGAAAGCGATGATCCAGTCCTGCAGCGTCGATTCCAAATCCGCCTGCAACCATGCCAGCATGGGGCTGCCCGGCAGCCGCGAGGAGGTCATCGAGTCCAGCGCAATGAAGTGTATCCGTCCGTAATCGAACGAATAATACTTCTCCGTGCCCGACGCCGCGCCGCCCGCCTCTCCCGCCGTGGGAAACGTGAAGCTCTGGAAATACGGAATGGTTAGGGGAGGATTCGTAGCTTGCGCCGTCTCATGATTTCCGATGGCCGACCACAGCGGCGTCTGGCGAAGATACGAGGGATACATATCGAAGACAGCCGTCTGGAATTCCGCATCCGTGCCGGTTTCGTAGGCATTGTCTCCCAGCATCAGCCACACATCGGTATAGCGTCCCGCGCCGAAGGTCGTGTAGCCATTGCGCACTGCGGCGGCGATTGCGTCGCCGGTGCCCGAGTCACCGAGCACCCACACGCGGGTGGACTGCGCCGTGCCGATGGGAGGGGCCGTGAAGAACGTGTAATCCGGCCCGCTGGCCAGGGTCGTAGCCGTCGTCCCCACCGAATAAAAATACTGCGTGCCCGGCGTGAGACCCGAAAGCTGCACGAGGTGTTCGGTGGTCTGCGCGGAATCGTCCGCCGTTTGCGTCAGGCTGCCGGCGCTCGTTCCGAACCTCACGCGACTGTCCGAAGCCGTGTCCGTGCGCCAGCGCACGATCATGCTGGTCGGGGTGCCGAGTTGCAGATACGGCCCTCTCGTGACGTTGACCGCGGAGTTCAACCCTGTCACTTCAAGCTGGAAGCTGAGATCCGTGCTCGTTCCGTTGGACTGATGAATCTCCGCGGCGAGCACATTCGTCCCGGCCACCAGCGCGGCCGCGGGGACGATCGTTTCATAAACCGTCGATTCCTGCGGTGCTCCCAGCGCCGTGGAGGCCAGCGTGGTATTATTAATGGTGCCCGCCGGCATGTTATCGCGCCGGATTTCCGCGCCGTTCAAATAGAGCACCGCGCCATCATCGCGGATGAGACGCAGGCGCAGCGACGGGAAGTCCGCGGGATTCGCGACATTGAACGAGTGCCGGAAATAAGTCGTCGTGTATTTCGTCGAACTGTTAGGACCGAAACCGACCGTCGTCGCTTCGTCACCGTCGCCGTATCCCAGCTCTGCCGCGCCGGATGCCCATGCGCTGTCGTCGAATGAAGCCGCGCGCCACGCGGTGCCCTGATCGGAACCGTCGTCGAGATATTTCCATGAAACGTTCGCAGGAACAAGAGTGGTTTGAGCGTGCAGGGACCTCAAAAGGCCAAGGAGGAGCAATGCCATCGCAGGGATGGCGGATTTGGTCGGTTTCATGTGGTGTTGGATCCGCCTGGGCGGCGGTGGGTGCATTGATTGGTAGAGAAAGGTTCCGCCCAGGGCCAGCAAAAACCGCCGCCGCCCTCCTTTGCAAAAAGTGTACCCCGCGTTGCAAAAAACGACGGGCCTAACCAATGCACCCGCGCATCAGTTCCAGCATGGCATCACCGCGCGTAGCGCGTGAAAACGAAGTCGCGGTCCTTGATGGCTTGATGGCATGGAAAGCAGGCTTGCATCACGGTTTCGGCCGCGGGCTTGCCGTTGTCAAAGTGCGCGTATCCCCAGCCGCCTGTTGCTGCGTACTTTTTGGAATCCTTCACCATAAATTGAACTCCGTTTTTCGGCGCTCCCGCGACGTAAGACTGCGAGCGCCCGAATGACTTGTTGTTTTCCTCCGACGCATCAAGACTCCACGCCAGCCGCGCAATGATGGCGCCGTCAGGGAAAGAGGCCTTCCCTTCGCGATAGGTCCGGACAGCCGCGTCATTTCCCAGGACGGCGCGGATGTCGTTGAGTTCGCCCTCTTCACGGGCCACGGAGATCAATTTCCAGTCGCGGTATCCCGCCGGAACATTGGTGACATAGAGGGTCTCACTTTGCCCGGAATCGACCGCCTCCGTCTGCCGGGGCCTGGCTTCCGCCTGGGCCTGCGTTTCGTCCTCAAATAACGCCGCGGCGATCATAAGGGCGAAAACGGTCAAAATGATTATTACGCAGGTTTTCATAGAGTGTATTGGTTTACGTTGTTCAAGCGGCCCGCCCTCCAAATGCCTCCGCATGCAGCGACACAAATTCCGTGACGCTCATCGCGGGCCGGCCGGTCACGCATTCCACGCCGTCCGCCTGGCGGTCATAACGCCCGGCGCGGTGCAGTTCACCCATGGTCAGGATATGCCGGGTCGCGTGCTCCGGCAGTCCGTTCCCCCTCAGTTCCCGCTCCCAGTCACTGGCGGGAATATCGGCATAGACGATCCCGCGATTCAGCGCAGTCGAAAACTCGCGGGCCATTCCGTGCAGGTCCTGGGAACGCGGTCCGGTGAGTTCATACAACCGCCCGGTGTGCGGCGCAGGATCGGCAAGGATGGCGGCCACCACTTGCGCAACGTCCGCCGCCGCCACCGGCGACGTCTTTCCCTGACCAAACGGCAGTTCAATGCGGCTGCGCTCGCGGACAGCGGAACCGGTTAGGGTCAAAAAGCTTTCGAGGAATATCGTGGGACGCACGGTGACAACCGGCAGGACCGACCACGCGAATACCTGCTCGCTCAGCCAATGCTGCCGCTGCTGCGGGCTCGGTGTGGTGTTCTGAATGCTCATCTGCGAGACAGTCATTTGCGACATATTCACCAAGGCGCTAACGCCGGCTTCGCGCGCGACGGCGGCCATGGTCACGCTGGCTTCCAGATAACCGGGAGAGACGGACATGCCGAAGTAGATCCGCGGACATCCGCTGACAACCCGGTGCACATCGGCCGGCTCGAGCAGATCTCCGGTGACAACCTCCGCTCCAGCGGCGCGCAGAGCCGCCGCACGGTCGTCCTCGCGGCGCACCATGGCGCGAACAGGAAGCCCGCGCTCCAGGAGCAGTGCCGCCACCATCCGCCCCACGCCTCCAAGCTGGCCCGCAGCCCCGGTTACGAGAATGGGACCGTCGCCCGCCGCACTGTTATTCTGATTTTCTTTCATGGTGTCCGCCTTTGTTTTCTAACAATTTCTCCCGCGTCTGTCTTTCAGGCATTCACCGGACGCACTCCTCCATGCCCGTGCGTTCGTGAACGTGTGCCGCAGGCCTCCGGTCGATGAGAAGACTGAGCAACTCCGGCCTGCTGTAGTGTCCGCGGGAATCCATCGCCTGCTTGCGTTTGTCGATCAGCGCAAAGTCCAGATCGGCAATGACGGCGCCTTCACCGGAGCGGAGCGGTTCGCCTAACAGCGTTCCGTCAGGAGCCACGATTGCCGTAAAACAGCCGCCGGAGATAGGACCGACGCTACAGCCGGTGTCTTTGCAGATTTGCGCCTGCTGCTCAGGGTCCAGCCATGCCGTGGCGCAGACGACGAAACATGCCGACTCCAGGGCGTGCTGCCGGACATTGATCTCCGTCTGCTGCGAAAACAGATCACCAAAGATGGAGCCCGGATACATGGCGGAGTGGATCTGTTCGCCGTCCGCCATCATCGCATAACGCGCCAGCGGGTTGTAATGCTCCCAGCAGGCAAGCTGACCGATGCGCCCGGCTTTGCTGTCCACGGCCCGCAAGCCCGAGCCGTCGCCCTGTCCCCACACCATACGCTCGTGGTAGGTGGGCGTGATCTTGCGGCGCCGCTGGATCAGCGTGCCGTCCGCATCGAAGAGAAGCTGCGTGTTATACAGGCTTCCGCCGTCGCGCTCATTGATACCGATGGAGACGACCATGCCCGTCTCTCCGGCGGCTTCGCTGATGGCATCGGTCGCGGGAGACGGCACGGTCACCGACTGGTCCAGCAGCTTCCGCTGCTCCGGTCCCGTGATGTTCTGCACCGGTGTCTGCACAAAAGAGAAGTATGGATAATAAGGCACCACGGTCTCCGGAAAGGTGGCGAACTGCACGCTCTTTTGATGAAGCGCGTGGATGGTCCTCACCACGTTTTCCACCGTTCCCTCGCGGCTGTAGAGGACGGGACTGAGCTGGACGGCGGCGGCTCTGACGGTTTTCATGGCGGTCTTTTGGCTCACGGTTTCTAACCGTTATTGAATCGTTCCGGTTCCGCTGCCGCGGAGCGATTTGAACGCCGCCCGCACCTCCGCCGTGAAGAGCTTCGGCTGTTCCCACGCCGCGAAGTGCCCGCCTTTGTCCACCTTGTTATAATGAATGAGCTTCGGGTAGGCGCGTTCCACCCAGTTCCGCGGCGCCTGATAGAGTTCGCCCGGAAAGACGCTCACCGCCGCCGGAATGGAGACACCCATCGGAGCGAAAAAGGGAAGCTTGTTCTCCCAATAGAGACGGGACGCGGAAATCGCCGTACCGGTCACCCAATACAGCGTAATGTCATCGAGCATTTCGTCCCGTGTGAGCGCCCGCTCAGGTTCGCCGCCGCTGTCGGTCCACTCGGCAAACTTGTCATAGAACCAGGCCGCGAGTCCCACCGGAGAATCGGCAATCGCATACAGCGTCTGCGGACGCGTCGCCATTTGCAGGGCATAGGACAGGCCGCGGGTGAGGAAGGAGTCGAGCCGCTCGAACGCGCGTTTTTCGTCCGCCGCGAGGCCCGCCGGCGGCGTGTGATTTGGAAGCGCGGCGGTAATTTCGGGCGGTACCGCGGAAGGCATGTTGATGTGGATGCCCAGCAATTCCGGCGGCGCCTGCACGGCCATCTGCTCCGTGACGAGCGCACCCCAGTCGCCGCCCTGCGCCGCGAATTTTGTGTATCCAAGGCGCTTCATCAGCGTGACCCATGCCCGCGCGATGCGCGGCGGATCCCAGCCCGTCGTGGCCGGTTTCCCGGAAAACCCGTAGCCTGGCATCGAGGGAATCACGACATCGAATGCGTCCGCAGCGCTGCCGCCGTGCGCCGTTGGATTGGTTAGGGGATCGATGATCTTCAAGTGCTCAAGCACCGAACCGGGCCACCCGTGCGTGATAATCACCGGCAACGCATTTTCGTGCTTCGAGCGCACGTGAATGAAATGAATGTCCAGCCCGTCGATCTCGGCGATGAACTGCGGCAGCGCGTTGAGTTTCGCCTCACACTTTCGCCAGTCGTATTCAGTCCCCCAGTAGCGCGCGAGTTTCCGGATCGCCGCGAGCGGCACGCCCTGCGACCGGTCGGAGACCGTTTCCTTTTCCGGCCAGCCCGTGGCGTTGATGCGCCGGCGCAGATCAGTTAGAGTCTCCTCCGGAACGTTCACCTTGAAAGGGCGAATGGCGTCACCCGCCGCCGCTGGAACCGCGGCAGCCAGAGCGAGCGGGGCCATAGCCGTCCGGGCGATGAAGTGGCGTCGTGTGGACATGCCTGACCCGGGTTCGATTTCCTTTTTTATTTTCATAGGCCTGTCTGCTTTGTTGAGATCCGTTTTGCCGATTTTGTTTCGCGGTTCTCCGGTCTGCCCTCCGTCAAATCAAATTCCGCCGGCATTGAGAACAGCGGAAATTCCGCTGAGATTGGCCAATCGAATCCCGGAAATTTCAGCCAATGGATTCTGAAAGATTCTCTTTCGGTTACTTCGAATCGTTCGGACGCGAAAACCGGTCTTCCGTCCATGGATCAGCGGTGTTTGAGTAGCCGCGCACTTCCCAGAATCCCAGGATATCGCGATCCAGAAAGGTGATCTCGCGGATGAACTTCGCGCCCTTCCATGCGTAGCGTTTCGGAATGATAACGCGCGCGGGCCCGCCGTGCTCCCTGCTCAGCGGCTTGCCGTTCCACGAATGCGCCACCATGACGTCATCGTCCATGCAAACATCGAGCGGATTGTTAGTCGAGTAGCCGTCATAACTCTTGAAGAAGACGTGCGACGCATCCGGTTCCGGTTTCACGAGGTCAGCCAAAGTGAGGAACGCCACCCCTTCGAATTCCATGTCGAACTGGCTCCACGTGGTAACGCAGTGAAAGTCGCTCACATCCTTGAACTGCGGCAGCGCCATAAATTGCTGCCAGTTGAGCGTGACAGGATTCGCCACCCTGCCGTGAATCTTCAATTCCCACTCGCCGTGCGGCACCTCCGGCCGGTTCCCCAGATCGAGCACGGGAAAATTGTGGACCTGCCGCTGGCCGGGCGGCAGCCGGTCAGCGGAGCGGGCCGGAAGCGGGGCTTTGCCCGCCATCTTTTGCGCCCATCGCTCCTTTGCCGCTATGTATTGATCTTTCATTCTGAATTGGGAGTTTTAGGAAATTCAGAAATCCGTGTCCAGCACGATGCGATAGCGGGCCTTGCCCGATTCCAACCGCGCGAATGCCTCGTTGATATGACTCATCGGGAAGTGCTCGGTTTGCGGCGTGATAGTATGCCGGGCGGCAAACTCGAGCATTGTTTCAATCGCCGCCGGCGGGCCCGTCAGCGAACCTGAGACGCTGCGCTGTCCCGCGATGAGCGGGAGGGCGGCCAGCGGGATCGGCTCAAGGACGGCACCGACAACATGCAGCCGGCCGCCCGGAGCCAGCGTTCCGATCAAGGCGTCCCAATCGAGTGGCACGTTGACGGTGCTGATCAGGAGATCAAAGCAGCGGCTGAGCCTGCGAATCGCTGCGGAGTCTTTGCTGGAAATGACATGGCTGGCTCCGAAACCTTTGGCTTCGGCAAACTTGCTTTCGCTCGACGTGAACGCTGTCACTTCGCAGCCATACGCGGCGGCGAACATCACGGCCAGGTGCCCCAGTCCGCCAATGCCGATAATCCCCACGCGGCTGGTTGGCTTTGCGTACAGAACGAGCGGCGCGAAGACCGTGACTCCGCCGCACAGGAGTGGCCCGGCTTCAGCAAAGGGAAGGCTTTCCGGCAACGGAATGGCCCACGCCCAGTGCGCGCGGATGCGGGAGGCGAACCCGCCGTAATGCCCCACGATAGTGGGCTGCACTTGCGGGCAAAGGTGATGGTTTCCCGACATACACTGCCGGCAGTGCATGCAACTGCCCGCGTTCCATCCGACGCCCACGCGCTGTCCGATGGTCAGTCCTTTGACGTGCTGTCCAGCCGCCGTGATGCGGCCGACGACTTCGTGGCCGGGAATGACAGGATACTGCGAAATGCCCCATTCGTTGTTCAAGACGGACACATCGGAGTGACACAAACCGCAATGTTCGACGGCCACTTCGACTTCCTCAGCTCCAAGCGGCCCCAAATCAAAGATCTCAAGGCTCATCGGCTGTTTCGGCCCCCTGGCCACCCACGCCCTAACGGAATTGGAGGCGGCCCCCTGCGGTGACTCGCGCAATTTGGTGAGTGGCCGGACAACGGTGGCATTCATGAGTGAGTCCTTTCGGTTAGGCTGGATTCGCGACGACGTTGAGGTTCCTGCGTTCCGGGCGGGCCCCTTCTTTCTTCGCGCCGGCGTCAGCGAGCCACTCCAGCGGCCGCGGTTGAAAATGCAGTTCCCGTTTTGCTTTGGCATTCGATACCCCCCGCATCTGCGTCCCATAATAAACAGCATCCGCACCACGCGTCTCCAACGCCTCCTCCACCGGCATCCGCGGGGGCGGCGGAGCGTTCACCCAATGAGCAAACGCAGGGAGCCAATCGCGCGCCGCCAAAGGTCGATCATCCGCAATCAGATACACTCCAGGATTGCCCTGTTCGGCTGCGGCAACCGTGGCGATCGCCGCGTCTTCAATGTGCAGCCACGACCAGACGCCTTCGCCGTTTCCGATGATCGGGAATTGCCGCTGCTGCATCTGCCGGGCCACATCGCCGTCAGGAGCGAACCAGGTGCCGGGTCCGTAGAAGAAACCATACCGCAGAGCGATTCCCTCCATGTTTGCATTTCCCAGGGCATGTTCCAGCTCCGTGACGGCGCGGGCGTCTTCGGCAACCCCGGGAGAGGCGTCAAATGCCAGAGGCGTTTCTTCATCAGCCAATCCAGGACCGGGTGCGGCGCGAAATGCGTTAGACTGCCTCAGGTAACGCCGCACACCCGCCGCTTCTGCGGCTGCCAGCACGTTGGCGCCGCCTTCCAGACGAAGGCGGGTGTTGAAGGCGGCGGAAGCACTCAACGATTCACGCGTGTAGGTTCCGGGCAAAGCGGTGAGCTGTTCTATCACCACCTCCGGCCGCGCGCGACTGACCGCCGCTTTGACCGCACCGGCATCAAGCGCATCGGCAATCGCCGGTTCGATGCCCCGTTTGATCAAAGCCCGGGCTCCTTCCGGAGAACGGGTCAGAGCGACCACCGTGTGTCCTTTGGCGAGCAATTCCACGAGCAGCGGACGACCGATCGCCCCCGTGCCTCCGGCAACAAAGATCTTCATCTGTAAACTCCGGCTGTGTGTTGTTAGGCGGGCGCCGCACTACTTCCTTCCCTTCTCCGGGATCGTCACCTCCTTTTCGCCGCGGGCGTGCAGGATCACTGCGAGGAGGCGGGTCTTCGTCTTGCCGCTCGGATTTTGAGCGACCCGGTGCACGCACCCCGACGGCTCGTAGAACGTCTCCCCCGTCTTGTAGATCCTGGCCGGCTGATCGTCGATAGCGTGCTCGTATTCACCTTCGAGAACATAGCCAAACACAGGGCCCGCGTGGCGGTGCGGTGAATCCTTCTGGCCTGGTTCGAAGGTTACTTCCTTCACCGACACACTTGCCTCCTTCCCGTCCAGTTTCTCGACGATGTCCCGACGGGACACATGAGTCACTTTCGCATGATCCTTTCCGGTATGCTCGGCCACGGCCATCCCGCCAAGACCGATGGCGGCGCAGACGGAAAGCGCGAGAGACGTGCGCTGCATGAAGCCGGACTTCTTCATCGGTGAAGCTCCCGTCGCATGACCGTTCCCGCGGCTGCAGAGGCCCGCTGACCGTTCGCTGCTTTGTTGTGAAGTGATCCTGGTTTGTGTTCTCATAATGATGTTAGGGTTGTTAGAGATTTGTCATTGGCCTGCCGCACATCGCTGCGCGGCAGGCCCTTCACGCACTTAGCGGTTCAACGCTGCGGTCTTGCCTTCGCGGAGTGATTTGAACGCCGCGCGCAGTTCCATCGTGAGGAGCTTCGGCTGTTCCCACGCGGCGAAGTGGCCGCCTTTGTCGAGCTTGTTGTAATGGATCAGCTTTGGATAGGCCTTTTCCACCCAGTTCCGCGGCGCCGGATAGAGTTCGTCGGGAAAGACGCTCACGGCGATGGGGATGTTCACGCCGATGGGCGCGAAAAAGGCGAGCTTGTTCTCGCGGTAGAGGCGCGCCGATGAGATCGCCGTATTGGTCAGCCAGGTGAGTGTGATGTTGTCGAGCACGTCGTCCCGCGTGAGTCCCTCTTTTTTCCCGTCGAAGGAGCGGGCGATGAGTTCATAACTCTTCAAATCATGGTCGAGAAACCACGCCGCCAGCCCCACCGGCGAATCCGCGATCGCATACAGCGTCTGCGGGTGGTTCGCCATCTGCTGGGCGTAGGAGAGGCCGTGGGTGAAGAAGAAGTCGAGCCGCTCGAACGCATGCTTCTCGTCGGCGGAGAGACCGGCCGGCGGCGTGTGACCGGGGAGCGCCTGCATAATTTCGGGCGGCACCGCGGAAGGCATATTCGTGTGAATGGCGAGCAGTTCCGGCGGCGCCTGCACGCCCATCAGCTCGGTGATCAGCGCTCCCCAGTCGCCGCCCTGCGCCACGAATTTTGTGTAGCCAAGGCGCTTCATCAGCGTGGTCCACGCACGGGCGATGCGCGGAGGATCCCAGCCGGTGGTGGCGGGCTTGCCGGAGTATCCGTAGCCCGGCATCGATGGAATCACGACATCAAAGGCGTCCGCAGCACTGCCGCCGTGCGCCGTCGGATTCGTTAAGGGATCGACAATCTTCAACTGTTCGACCACCGATCCGGGCCATCCGTGGGTGACGATCACCGGCAGCGCATTTTCGTGCTTCGAGCGCACGTGGATGAAATGAATATCCAGACCGTCGATCTCTGTGATGAATTGCGGCAGCGCATTGAGCTTCGCCTCGCATTTGCGCCAGTCGTATTCGCTGCCCCAGTAGCGCGCGAGCTTCTGCATGGTCGCGAGCTGCACGCCCTGCGAGGCATCCGTGACCGTTTCCTTTTCCGGCCAGACCGTGGCATTGATGCGGCGGCACATTTCGGTGAGTTGCGCTTCCGGAACCGTTGCCTTGAACGGGCGAATGGCGGAGCGGTCTGCGCCGGCTGCCGGCGGAACGGCAGCAGTGGCGAGCGCGAGCGATGCGATCGCCGTGCGTGCGGTGAGACCACGGCGGACGGGAATGCCGGAGAGAGGCGCGGTGTGGGATTGGGTATTCATAGGGCTTTCCACTTTCAGTCAGGTTGAGGTTGAGCTGCGCGCGCTTGAATCCGCGCACACTCCCAGGAGCGAAATCCGCCTCCGGAACGGCCAACGGGATTGGGAAATATTCGCAGGGTAGTTATCCCTAACAACATTTGGCGCTGTCCTAACGCCAGCCCGGTGCAACAAAGGCAAGTAGAGCGATTGTGGCGAAGCCCAGTCGCTTTCGCCTCCATCGTTGCAGCGAAAGCGAGTGGCCTTCGGCACACACCGCTCTACATCCACTCCCGGGCGAATGCAGTCTAACGTATTTCCTTCGTCTGCTGCGACGCGGCGGGCGCCTTTCCTTCGATCATTGGCTGTGCCTCCGCCAAAAGCGCATGGACCGTGATCAAGTCATGCCAGTCTCCGCCAAGATCTTCGTCCTCCAGTTTGGGCAAACTCTTTTCCATAATCCCGAGGCACTCTTTCAGACTGGCACGCGCGTCGTCCGTTTGTCCGAGTTGATGCAGAGCCATCGCAAGCACGGCGCAGGACACGGCCTGGGTGCCAGGCACCGGATTCCCGGCAGCCCGCCGTGCCCAGAGCGCGGCACTTTCCCAGCGCCCCTGCCGGTATTCCGCGAGGGCTTTGCAAAACTGGTTATAATGAACGGACTTCGTGTCTGCAGTGCCGTGCGTTACAGCTGTTTCCGCAAGCTCGCACGGCACCTTCAGATCCGCCCCTGGCCGGGGCAGCAACAGGCAGGCCCTGGCCATGCGCTCCGCAGTCACTGGATCGTTAGTGCCCGCAAACTGTTTGCAGATTTTGGCGCAAAGTTCCCTACAGGCGGCGCGGTTTCCCGTCTGAACAAGGAAAGCCGCGAGAAGATGATAGCCGCGGAAGTCCGCCGGCAGCAGTTCCTGCAATTTCGTGGCTGCGACGATGCCCGTCTCCCACTGTCCATGCCGGGCCGCGTCGAGAGCCTTCATCACCCACACTTCGGGAAATTCGGCGGCCAGTTGCAGGAACCGCGCTTCGTTTCCATCCGCGATAAAAACGTCCGCCAGCGCAGCCGTTCTCCGCACCACGCGCCCGTCCTGATCTCCATAAAATCTTCGGAGGAGAGCCACCAGTTCCACATAAACCTCCGCCGCCTCTTTCCACTTCTTTTCCTTTTGCAACACACTTGCCAGCGCCGCGAGCGATCCCTCCAAATGCGGACGGTCCGCGGGGAAAATCCTGCGCCGCATTTCGAGGCACTGACGATAAAGATCCTCGGCCTCTTTCAGTTTCGCCCAGGCTTCGTTGCACATCCCCAGGAGGTAAAGACAATTGGCCACATTCACATGGCTGGGGCCGTACTTTTCCTGCGCCACCGACAGCGATTCCTGCAGCAGCGGCTCCGCTTCAGCGAACTTTTCGAACTCAATCAACACGTGCGCAAGACCGTTCCTAACGTCGATCAATTCGACGGATCGTTCCAGTTTCAGCCGCTCTCCGGTCGCGAGTGCTTCACGCAGGCACTGCTCCGCCTCCTGCATTTTTCCCTGTTTTAAAACCACCCAGCCAAGGAGCGTTTTCCTCTTCAGGACTTGCATGCTCTCCCCTCCTTTGAGCGCCGCATCGATCTCCAGGGCTTCGCGCACTTCCTGCTCGGCCTCCTGCAGTCTGGGGGGAACCACGATTTGATGCAAACCCGCGAGCGCATACAGCGTTTCGGAGACGCCGGCCTTCAGGTCCGGCCGTCCGCGGTAAAATGCGAGATTTGCGCGCAGCAGCGGCTCCACTTTCTCCAGCACGCGAAGAGACTGATAACCCCGCGCGATCGTGTATCTGAGGTCCGCCTGAACGACGGGGTGCATCGCCGCTTGCCGTTCGAGACGTTCCGCCGCCTTGTCGAAGATTTCCTTCAGCAGAGTCGTGTCGCGCCCGTTTGCCACTGCGGGGCCGACGCCCTCCAGCATGTCATTCATGAACAGCGTCGCCTGCACGCTGCGGGTATATTCCTGCAGGTAATGCTGCTGGCTCTCCTCCGCCTTCCTTCTTTGTTTGTCCGCGTCCTTGCGGGCGGTCTCAGCGTCCGTGCGTGCATGCCTTTCCTCCTTCAATGACCACAGCGTAACGGTCAGGCCCGCGGCCAGAGTCGTCAGGATAATGCCCACGGCGCCAAACGCCAGCTTGTGCCTAACCACCAGTTTTTGAAACCGGTAGGTGACGCTGGGCGGCCTCGCGGAAATGGTTTCGTGGTGCAGATACCGCTGCACATCCTCGACCATGGCACTCGCGGTTTGATAGCGCCGCCGCCGGTCTTTCTCCAGCGCCTTCATCACGATCCAGTCCGGATCGCCCTGCACCTCGCGCACCAGTTTCGGAGGCCCGGCCTTTCGCAGCTCGCTGGCGTTCTTCAAGTCGCCCGCGAGCATGGCGCCGAGGCGCGCGGAGGGCCGCACCGGCTCCTCCTCCTGAATGACGCGCCGCACTTCATCGAGCCCTTTCTTCAGCAACTCGTGTGTATCAAAAGGCGTGGTGCCGGTGAGCAGTTCGTAGAGCAGCACGCCCAGGCTGTAAATGTCCGTGCGCGTGTCGGCATCGGCACTCGCCAGCGCCGCCTGCTCGGGACTCATGTAAGCCGGCGTGCCGATCAGCATTTCGCATTCAGTTAGGATCGTCTTGTCCGTCAGCCGCTGCCCGGCCGTGGCCTTGGCGATTCCAAAATCGATGATCTTCGGCAGCGGCTTTCCATCCAGTCCGGCCGTCACAATAATGTTAGAAGGTTTGATGTCGCGATGAATGATTCCCTTCTGGTGCGCATGCTGAACGGCGTCGCACACTTGAATGAAGAGTTCCAGACGCGCGCCGATGGACAGCGCATGGCGGTCGCAGTAGTCCGTGATGCGGAGACCTTCCACCAGTTCCATCACAAAGTAAGGCCTGCCGCGCTCCGTGGCCCCGGCATCGAAAACGTGCGCGATGCCTGGATGATCCATGAGCGCCAGCGCCTGACGCTCCGCCTCAAACCGCGCGATCACGCTCCTCGTATCCATGCCTGGCTTCACCACCTTCAACGCCACGCGGCGCAGCACCGGCGACTGCTGTTCCGCCACGAACACCACGCCGCAGCCTCCTTCGCCGATTTGCTCCAGCAGCCTGTAGCGGTCCACTGTGTCGCCGGGCTTTTCCCACGCGGCGGCTTTGTCGCGCGCTTCCCCGATCGTTTCCGGCGGATGTTCCAGAAAGCCTTCGGCCCGGTCACTGGATTTGAGCAGCGCCTCCAGCTTGCAGCGCAACGCATCGTTTCCCGCACAGGCGCGTTCAAGAAAAGCGCAGCGCGCCTCCGCCGGGAGCAGCATCGCTTCCGTGAACACTTCGATGACGCGTGCAGGGTCCGCGATCATCGTTCAAAGCGGCAAACGACATCGCCGCCGGTGCTGGAGTTCGGGTTGCATCCGCCATGCGTTAATGGTTAGTGCTTTCGATTTCGTGCAGCAGCCACGCGCGGGAAAAGGCCCAGTAATTCTTGGCGGTGGAAACAGAAACGCCCATGACCTCCGCCGCCTCTTCATTGGTTAGTCCGGCGAAGTAGCGCAGTTTCACCACCTCCGCCTGCACCGGATGCTCCAGCGCCAGCCGGTCCAGCGCTTCATTCACCGCCAGCAGTTGATCATCCGCGGCGGGAGCGGCCACATCGCAGCATTCAAAATCCACGCGCCGGCAATCACCGCCGTGGCGCTTCGCCTGCTTCCGCCGCGCGCGGTCAATCAAAATGCGGCGCATCGCCTCCGCACTGGCTCTGAAGAAATGCTCGCGGTCCTTGAACGTGCGGTTCTCGTTTCCTGTGAGGCGCAGCCACGCTTCATGCACCAGCGCCGTCGGCTGCAGCGTCTGGCCCGGCGATTCGTGCGCCAGCTTGCAAGCCGCCAGCCGCCGCAATTCGTCATACACGAGCACCAGCAGGTCGCCGGCGGCTTTGGTGTCGCCCGCCTCGATGGCAGCCAGCATGACAGTCGCATCGCTCATGGTCTCGTTCCCGTGCGGAAACGCGCGCAGGCTATCCGGCGGCGCACCGCCTTCCACCTCTATTTTCGCGATTCCCGCGGAGGCCCTGCGCGGACCCGCGGCCGCGCTGAATGGTGTTGCCAGATGTTTCATTCGGCGGATTCGGTTGGCGGTTCTTCCAGAAAATTCCCGGCGCGGTCATGCGCCTTCAGCAGCGCCTCTACTTTGAGCCGCAGCGGCTCGTCGCCGTTGCACATGTATTTCAAAAAAGCCTCCCGCCGCTCCGGCGGCACCCTGAGCGCTTCCGTAAAGATGGCGATTTCGCGGTTTGGATCGCGGTTCATGGCCCTGGCGGATTCATCGTGAAAACCAGTCTGCAAGTTCAGCAGCGGAAATTCCCGCCCAAATGGCCAACGGTTTTTTCAAAAAAGAAAGAAGCCGATGCTGCCGCGTCCAACGATTTCCGCCCGTATGTGTTAGTGAGCAGCGCATCTGCGGCACAGGAAAGCCCCATTCATTCGCGTTGGCGGCTGAGACGATCACCGTCAACGTTATCCGCTATGACATCGGCAGAACCCGCGCCCGATACGGCGGACGACAGCCTTCCGGAGGATCTCACGGAGGTCGGCCGATATGCGACCTTTGCCGACGCGTCCGGGCGCGGCCTCGTGGTGCTGACCATGGGAGAGCCTTACTGGCTGGTGCCGTCCGGCGGGGATTACCGTCTGCTCGTCGAGACCCGCATTCTGGACAGGGCGCGCGAACAGTTAGAGCGATTCGAGCGCGAAAGCATCGGCTGGCCGCCCCGCCCGCACTGGGAGGATGTGCCCGCGTACGGAGCCCGCCCGCTCACGCCGCTGCTGTGGGCGGTCGTCGTTTCCGTTCTCTTTCATTTCCAGGGCGAATGGCCCGCGCTCACCGCCCGCGGTGTCATGGATGCTCAAGCCGTCTTTGATCGCGGCGAATGGTGGCGCCTCGCGACCGCGTTGTTTCTCCATGCGGACGGCGGGCACCTCATCTCGAATGCGCTCATCGGCATCATTGTTTTCACCGCCGTGATTTCCACCATGGGCGAACGCCGCGGATGGCTGCTGCTCGCCGGCGCATCGCTCACTGGAAATCTGCTCATCGCCGCGAGCATTTACCCGCTGTCCTATCGATCCCTCGGCGCCTCCACCGCCATCTTTGCCGGCATCGGCCTGCTAACAGGCCGGGCCGCCGGCCTCATGCGCCACACCACACGCCCGCACCGCTGGCGCGCCATGTTCGCGCCCTTCGCCGCAGGCATCGCCCTCCTCGCCCTCTACGGCGCCGGCGGACCGCAAACCGACGTGGGCGCACACGTCACGGGCTTTTTCTCTGGATTGGTCTTTGGCCTTTTGGCGGCGCTGGCGCGCGGGTCGCGGGCCTGACGGTTATTCCGCCGCTGAAAGGTGCGCAGTTTTAGAATAGACAACAAATCAGTTGACCAACTATTTTGTTATGTAATAAATTAGACAACACTTTTGTTGCGCAACCCCCATGAAGAATTCGCCTGTTTTTCCGGTTCAAACCCTTCCGGACTTCTACGTCGGCTCTGTCATTGACTCGGCGGATCTTCGGTTTCGGGAGGCCTTTATCGGCCTGCTTTGGGAGTCGCTGCTTACCCACCATGTGATCCTGAAGGCACCCCGGCGCACGGGCAAAACCAGTGTCATGGAGCACCTCCGGGCGCACCCGCAGGCCGGATTTGTCGTGCTTTATGAGAATGTCCAGGACCTCACTCACCCCGCGGATTTCTTCCTCGCCATCCTCGACAACCTCCGGGATCAGCATCCCCGCGTATTCGATCATGTCAGGAAAGGCTGGGGTTTGTTGAAGAAACTGCTTCCGGAAGTCGAGCTGGAGTATGAAGACTTCAAATTCAAATTCCGCGCGGACCATCCGGACTATGCCGCCCAGTGGCGCACGCACGGGGATGCCCTCTTCGAGCGTCTCCGTTTTCTCGGCAGCCGCGTGCTCATCATCGTGGACGAACTCCCGGATATGGTCCTGAACCTCAAAAAGGAAAACCCCGCGCTGCTGCGGGAGTTTCTCGCCTGGTTCCGGGACAAGCGGCAGAATCCCCCTCCCAAATCCGACTCCGTCCGCTGGCTCCTCGGCGGCTCCGTCAATCTCTCCTCCACCCTCGATGCCATCGGAATGGTGGATCTCGTCAACGATCTCAAGGACGAACCGCTGCCCTCCCTAACGGATGCGCAGGTGGAGGAATTTGTGAGTTCCATGCTGACAGCGCGCCAGGTGCCATTTGAGGACGGAGTGCCCGCAAGACTGCGGGAACGCCTGGGCCGGCCTATTCCCATATTCATGCAGATGCTCACCCAGGACCTCCACCGTTCGTGGCGTGAGTCACCCCGCACGCTCGCGCCCTCCGACGTGGATACCGTTTTCGACCGCCTCATCTCCAGCACCGCCGCGCAGGATAAATTGCAGCACTACTACACGCGCCTGGCGAAATACTACGATCCCCCCGACGCCCTGCAGGCCCACGCCATTCTGGACCATTTGTGCCGGACCGCAGACGGAGCCTCGCGGCAGGCTCTCCTCACAGAATACCAGCGCACGCTTCCCGCCGGCAAAAAGACGCCGCCCGCGCACGAACTCAAACGCCGGTTCCTCCAGCTCCTTCATGATCTGGAGAATGACTTTTACGTCACCGAAACCGCGCCGGATCAATGGGACTTCGGCAGCGGCATCCTCAAATCATGGTGGAGGAAATATTATGCCTGACGCAGCACCCGACACGCCTGACAAAAGCGGGCCCGCTTCATACATCGGTTTCTACCGCACCGGTCTCACCACGCCAGCCCATCGCCGTCACCTCACCGTGGGCCGCGACCATGTGCTGACGGACACGCTGGAAACACTCGGTCGCAATGCCGGCCGTCCCGCCAAACACCACCTCCTTTTCATCGGCATGCGCGGCATGGGAAAGACGCACTTGCTCTCGCTCATTCAGGACAGTGTCGAAGAGGACCCGCAGCTTTCCGGGAAATACACGGTCGTGCGTTTTCCGGAAGAGAGTCACCGCACGTTGAGCTTTGCAGATTTTCTGCTTGGCATCTGCGAAATCCTCGCCGCGGTCGTAACTGAAACTCCCCCCGCTCCACAGCCCCGTAGCAAGGCCGTCCCGGCCCTGGGAGCCGATGCGGAAGAAACCTCTCAAGGCCGGGACGGCCTTGCTGCGGGCACCGCATATTGGAAAACCCTGCATCAAAAACTCCGCACCGAGGAAAACGACCAGACCGTCGTGGACACCCTCGTCCCCGCCCTCCGCCGGGAACACAAAATATCCGGACGCACCCTCCTCATCATGATGGAAAATGTGGGCGAGATTTTCACCAACCAGATGAAGGACAAGCGGGAAGTGGCTGCGCTGCGGAAGTTCCTCATGGACTCGAAAAACGGCTGCCTCTTCATCGGCACCGCCACCATGCACTTCGAGGGCATCACCAGCATCAACGAGCCGTTCTATGATTTCTTCGATGTCCAGATGCTCGACCACCTCACAGAGCAGCAGAGCGTGGACCTCATCCGCCGCTATCTGAAATGGGAAAAACGGGAGGACCTCCTAACCGAAGTCGAATTCAAGAAACTCCACCCCAAGCTCCTCGCGCTCTATCGCATGACCGGCGGCAGTCCGCGCCTCACCATGATGCTGGCGGAACTCATCGGCCATGACTCCGTCACCGCTGTGCGCGATCAATTCCGCATCCTCCTTGATCGCGTCACCCCGTTTTTCCAGGACCGGCTCCGCGACATCCCCCCGCAGGAGCGCGCCGTCCTCGAAACCATGGCCGTCATGCGCGACACGGAAAAAACCCCCGGCAGCATTGCGGAGCGCATGCGGATGAAACTGAACAAAGTCTCCGTCCTCCTCAAACGACTAACAGATGCCCGCCACGTCCGTTCCTCCCCGCACCCCGGCGACAAACGCCGCCAGCTCTACACCATCGCCGAAGGCCTCTTCGACCTCTGGCTGTGGATGAATCTCTCCCGCGGTGCGCGGGACCGCCTGCCCTTCCTCCTCGATTTTTTCGCCCTGTTTTATCCCAGCTATTTGGAGCGTGAGGAAAAGCGCCGACAACTCCGCGAGCAGTACGGCCTGCCGGAAAAAAAGGCCGACGCCCGCGCCGCACTCGACTTGCTA
This sequence comes from Verrucomicrobiales bacterium, assembly GCA_035550135.1. Classification (GTDB taxonomy): domain Bacteria; phylum Verrucomicrobiota; class Verrucomicrobiia; order Verrucomicrobiales; family V1-33; genus V1-33. The sequence goes on along the minus strand of DASZQB010000001.1, from coordinate 55,749 downwards.
ACTGAAATAGGCGAACCCGCCGAATGCGCCCGCGCCAAACTGGACTTCGCCAGAATCCTCTCCGGCGATGCGGAGGCCACCGGCGACAACCGTCTCCTTCAGGAAGCCGCCGCCCTGCCGCTTGACCGCATGGGCCGGTGGATCACCACGCGAGCCGCGGAGCATACCACCGACTATCTGACGGAACTCGATACCATGATTCACCTCTGGGACGAGCACCGCACCGGCAATCTGGAGGCCTTCAGCCGCCGTATGATGGAAACCGCTGAGGGCATGGACTATCTCAGCTATTCCAAGGCGAAGCTGGCCTTTCTGGAGGAGCACCTGGAGGAGATGCCGCCTTCCCCTGACAGAATCCGCACCCGTCTAAGAATTGCACGAATCCATCACGAACACGCGCACTGGCTGCCCGCGGAACAGCAGGGCCGGTCAGCGCTGGAGGAAGCAGAGGAAAATGGCCAGCCGGGTCTAATCTCGTGGGCCCTGAATGATTTTGCGCAGTTACTCCACGCCACCAACCGGCTGGCGGAGGCCGAGACCCTCATGCGTCGCGCCCTCGCCATTGATGAAATCTCGTTCGGCAGCGATCATCCAAGAGTCGCCACAAATATCAGCAACCTCGCGCTGTTGCTCGAGGACACTAACCGTCTGGCGGAGGCCGAGACTCTCATGCGCCGCGCCCTCGCCATTGGTGAAGCCTCCCTCGGCAGCAACCATCCCAAAGTGGCCATCCGCCTCAACAACCTCGCGCACTTGCTCCAATCCACCGACCGGCTGGCGGAGGCCGAGACTCTCATGCGCCGCGCCCTCGCCATCGATGAAGCCTCCTTCGACAGCGGTCATCCCAATGTGGCCATCCGCCTCAACAACCTCGCCTCGTTGCTCCAGGCCACCAACCGGCTGGCGGAGGCTGAGCCCCTTCTGCGCCACGCTCTGGCCATCTCTGAAGCGTCGTTCGGTAGCGAGCATCCGAATGTGGCGGTCAACGTCAACAACCTTGCGCAGTTGCTCGAGGACACCAACCGGCTGACGGAGGCCGAAACCCTCCGACGCCGCGCCCTCGCCATCGATGAAGCCTCCTTCGGCAGCGATCATCCCAATGTGGCCATCCGCCTCAACAACCTCGCTCAGTTGCTCAAAGACACCAACCGGCTGGCGGAGGCCGAGCCCCTCATGCGGCGTGTGGTAGAGATTCGCGTCGCCTCCACCGCGGCGACAGGTCACCCGCATCCGCGTCTGATGACCGCTGCGAACAACTACACCGCGCTGTTGAAGGCAATGGGAGAGACGCAGGAACAGGCACGCGAAAAAGTGGACGCCATTCTCGCGCCGGTGCGGGACAAGCTGCGGCCATCCTGACAGAATCTCCGTTGCGTCTACGCCCCCATTGCCTGCGGCCTGCAGGGCACTGCGGACGCTAAGTGTCGTCTGAAAATGAACGCCGATCTCTAACAAACCTGGAAGGGTGCTGTGGGAATGCTACGGATTCTCCTTCACGCGCATGAAGAGGCGGGGCTGGGCGGCGGGGTTGAGGATGGGGTTGCCGGCCTGGAGGGTGTAGGGGGAGGTGGCGGTGTTGGTCAGTTGCTGCCAGGTGGTGAGGTTGGTGGTGCCGTCCACGGTGTAGGTTTTTCCGGCGGTAGTGGGGAACGTGATGGTCACGGAGCCGTCGGCGGCGCGGGTGACGGAGGTGATGGGGACGGCGGTGCCTGACGTGGAATTTCTGTTAGAGTAAACGCTCTGGATGCCGGCTTCGCTGAGCGCGCCATTGAACAGGCGCACGTCCGACATGGAGCCGCGCCAGGTTTCGAGTCCCGTCGGTCCCTGCCCGCCAAAGTACACGGCGTGGTTTTGGATAGGAAAGTGGGTAATGGTGCGCCCCTGCAGGAACTGGCCGTTGCGATAATAAAGCAGGGAGTTGCCGTCCTTCACGACGACGTTGTGCGTCCAGGTATCCAGCGGCATGTCAGGGTAATCGATGCCCTCGCCCACGCCGTCGGCCTGCCATTCAAATGTCAGGCCGGTGAACTTGATGAACTCCTGGGGAGCGTATTCGACTCCGTTAGGATCAAAGCGGTCGCCGAGGATGATGTCGGTGTTAGGGGCGATCACCGGCTTGCACCAGAAGGCCCATGTGAATTTGGAGGCGGCATCGAGCACCGGCAGCGTGCCGGTGGTGGGAGGCGCGCCGACGGTGGCGTAAGCGCTGACGCCGTCCGTGCCTTCAAAACTGAGCACATTTCCAAACTGCGCATCGTTGATCCATGCGGAAAGATCCGCATCGAGACCGCCGGTGGCTTCGTTGGCAACGGTGGCATTGCGGCCCTGACCGCTGGTGTCCGCGGCGGTGTTGCCGCCGGTTTCATTGAGAGGCCACCATCCGAAAAGTGCTGGCTCGGCAGCCGGCGTTTCCACACGGAAGGAGAAGGTGGCCGCGCCGGTGCCGCTGATGTTGTCCGTGACGCTCACACCCACCTGCGCCAGCGTCTCGCCCGCGGGTGGAGTGCCACTAATGACGCCCGCAGGGGAAACGGACACCCATGCCGGACCGCTCGTTTTGGCAAACGTCAGGGGATCGTTTTCCGTGTCGGTGGCGCGGGAGGCGATGGATTGCGAATACGCCACGCCCACGGTGGCCGCGGGCAGTCCATAACTGCTGGCGCCGAAGGCGGGCGCAAAATTCAGCACGGACTTTTGCTTCACAGACGCATCGTCAAAGACTGCGGAAACCGTGTCGCCGGCGGCGCGGCCCTGACCGGTTAGGATCATTTGAAAGCGCGCGGGAAAATTGGTTAGGCCATACACGGCCTGAGAGACGCCGTCGAGAAGCACTTCCACGTTCACCGAACCCGGCGTGCCCAGCGGCAACAGACGCAGCGTCATCACATGGCTGCCCTGGTCGCCGTCCAGCGCATCGAGACCGGTGAGATTGTTGCCGCCGCCGGTGGCGTTCAGCGTACCGAGGCCGCCGTCATCGCGCACATTGGTGCTCCATCCGCCTTCGCCGACATTTTGGGAAAAGTGGACATAGTGCGCAGCGTCGCCGAAGAGCCACAGGCTGCTGCGATAGGCGGAGCCCGATCCACTAACGGAAACGCGGCGGACGCTTACTTCGGAGTAGAGGCGGGAGTCGAAGTTGGCGACGGATTCAAGGCTGCTGCCAAACCAGTATTGCTGCGTGGTGGCGCCGCCAAGCACGGCCTCGCCATTCACGATGGCCGGGGCATTGTAGCCCGCCGCGGCATTGTTTTCCAAACCACGGTTCGTGGCGGTCCACGCGGCGAGCGTGCCGGAGAAATCGTCGTTCAGCGACGTGGTTAGGGTGGGCGGAGCGGCGGGCGTGAGCGGAGCGGTGAGCGGCGTGTAGGTGCCGGCCGCGAGGCCCATGACGGAGCTCAGCGGCAGCGCATTCGTCCACAGCGCCACGTCGTCGATACGGCCCGCCCAGTTTTCATTGTTGATATCGCCGCCCATATAAAACGGCGCGCCCGGGAATGGCACGGTGAGCTGGCTCCTGCCGATGGCCGCACCGTTGCGAAAATAAGTGAATTGCGTGCCGGATTTGGTCACGACGTGGTGCACCCATGTATTGGTCGGAAAATCCGGATAATCGATGGTGGCATTGAAGGTGGCATTGAGATCGCGCATCTCGAACGCGGCGGTGGTGAATTTGCACCAGCCGCCGTCCGGGTAGCGGTTGCCCAGCATCACGTTGTTGTTGGCGGTCTGCGCGGACGAGGTCCAGAAGGACCACGTGAAGTCCGCCGTGTCGGGCAGCGCGGGGATGGAGCCGGCGGAGACATAGCCGTCCACGCCATCGAACTCGAGCACCTGGCCGCGCGCCAAATCAGTCACCCACGAGACGCCATTGAAGAGGTCGCCCTGCGTGCCGCCGGACGCGGCGTTAGGCGCCACAGTGCCGGACGTTTCATTGAGGGGCCAGTATTGGATCAAGTCGGCCCGCGCGGGCGTCACGGCGCCGCCGGCGAGGAAGAGAGTGGAAAACAAAGAAAGGGCCGGAACAACGGCCCCGGATGAAGGGAGGGGGGATTTCATAACAGGAGAGATTGGCCCATCTTCGTGAATCCCACATGTGACAAAGATGAAACATTCGATCCGCAGTTTCGTGGGCGCGCGCGACGTTTTTGGTACGGGAATGCTTGCGGCGCGGCAGGACGCGGAGGGGAGGAACGTTGGGTTGTGATTAAATTGAATTTCGTGGCTTAAATTGGTCGGATTTGGTCGGATTTCCCGGGGGCGGGTAATGCCGGACCAGGGGCGGTTGGGAGTATGAGTAAGAGTGGGAGTAAGAGTAGGAGCGGGCTGATTTGATTTGGTCGGATTTGGTCGGATTTAGCCGGAGAGGGAAAAGGGGTTAGGTGCCGGGTGGCGGAGAGTTGATATGACTAAGTGGAGGCGCCGGGTTTGATGGAAGCACCAAGCACCAAGCTCCAAGCGCCAAGCACCAAAGAAACACCAAGCACCAAGCACCAAGCACCAACACGCGTCGGGAGGTGCGGGCGTGTTGGCATGCTGTAAAATGCCGGCAAGCCTGAGGTGGTATGCAAGAGCTGAGATTTAAGAGGTAAGATGTGACGGGGGCATGAGGATTGGAACGCCATCGAATTCCGGCAAGCCGGTGATGACGCGAAGATGAAGTGGATCGTGATGTGACGCTATTCGACTCCGGTAAGCCGGTGAAGGGCCGGGTGAATCGCGTGGCCGTTGAGGGTAAGTCCAGTGACGGAGCCCGCGGCTTGCACTTAGAGAGGTGTATTCACGGTATAAAAGTCAAATGATTCCGATGGATATTTTTTGAGGAGGATAAATAAGGGACGTGAACCGGGGAAATGGATCGGGGGATGGAAGGGAGGCGCCGGGGGACGGGTTAGGGTTTGTTAGGATGGCGGTGCGGAGGCGGGTATGGAGAGGATTTTTGCGTGGCGTTTTGCACTATTTTCCCGGTGTATCGTTACGTTCCGGAACGTAACGATGGGTTTTTGGGGGGTGGAGCGCCGTTTCGCGGATGACGCGGACAAGGAGGAAGGCGGTGAGGTGGTGTGGCGTGTTCGCCCAGGCAAGCCGGGGTGACGGAACCGCGTTGCGGTTCGATGGTTGCGGGTGCCTTTCCTGGGGTAGGCGCATGCGCGCCAACCCCCAGGCTGAGTGATAAAACCCGTTCCGGGTTTCGCTCCTGCGGCGCGGGCGGCGATAATGGCTGAACATATAACGGCGGGGCGCGGCGCGTGGCGTGGCCTGGTCGGGTGTCAACAGATTGGGAGATTTCCCACTGGCACGCATCCGAAGGCAATGTGCGCGGATGCAACGAGGTTCATCACGGGAAGGGCCTGGGTTGACGGGGCGGGTTGAAAACCCGCGGTCCTTTCCGGCGCATCGGTGACCTGGTTCCGGGACGGAGCGGCGCACGGAAGGTCCGGACTCTTTTTCTTGCCGTGCGGCGGACGGCCTGACATTTTTCTGCCTTCAGACGCCACCCGCCCATGCCTCCGCCGCCCATGAATGCCAAAGAAAAGAAAGCCTATGACGAGGCTCGGGGGATTATTGAGAACGCCGTCCGGCGCATGAGGGCGGGGAAGCGTATTACCAGCCTAGGGAATGTGTTGGTGGGCCAAGGCCTGACCGCGCTGCCGCCGGAGATCGGACAACTCTCGGCTCTCACAGACCTTGACCTTTCCGGCAACCAACTAACCGCGCTGCCGCCGGAGATCGGCCAGTTCTCCGATCTCACCAGCCTTGACCTTAGCAGTAACCGACTGACCGTACTGCCACCGGAGATCGGCCAGCTTTCCGAGCTCGATTACCTTAACCTTTCCCGCAACCAACTGACCGCGCTGCCGTCGGAGATCGGCAAGTTCTCCGCTCTTACCAGCCTTCAACTTTTCGACAACCAACTGACCGTGCTGCCGCCGGAGATCGGCCGGCTTTCCGCGCTCAGCTACCTTGACATTGAAGATAACCACCTAACCACGCTTCCACCGGAAATCGGCCGGCTTTCCGATCTCGATTTCCTTGATATTGTCAGGAACGACCTTACCGCGCTGCCACCAGAGTTGTCCAAGCTGGCAAACCTGCGAAAACTGTATCTGCATGAAAATCCCGCCCTGAACCTACCGGCGGAAATTCTGGGACCGACGTGGGACCGAGTTAGAGGCGACAACCCACCCGCCTCCCCTCGGGCAATCCTCGATTACTATTTCAACCTTCAGCGAGCCGCGGTGCATGGAGGGGCGCGTCCGTTGAATGAGGCGAAGGTTCTGTTCCTTGGTCAACCCGAGGCGGGGAAGTCGAGTTTGATTCATGCACTGACGCAGGGATGGCCCACGCCTCACTTTCCGCAGACGGATGGCATTGCGCGGGTGGCGTGGCGGGTGCCGGTGAAGGACGGGCGGGCGGTGGCGGAGAAGACGGACGAGGCGGAGGAGTTGCGGCTGAATCTGTGGGACTTTGGGGGGCAGGAGATTTACAAGGCGACGCATACGTATTTCCTAACCAAACGGGCGGTGTATGTGATCGTGACGACGGCGCGGAAGGATGCGGACCCGGATCTGGAGGAATGGCTGGAGACGGCGAAGACGTTTGGCGGGGGCGCGCCGGTGTGGGTGGTGATCAATAAACACGACGAAAACCCCAACGGTGGTCCGGACGAGGTGGCGCTGGTGCGGAAGTACCATCCGATGCTGCGCGGGTTCATTCGCACGCAATGCCAACACGCGAAAAAGGGACCGGAGCAGGGCAAGGGCGCGGGCAAGGGGATTGAGGAATTGCGGGATCACCTTGTGGCGGAGGCGTGGGCGATGACGGAGGTGCGTCAGCTCATGACGGCGGCGGCGCTGGCGATCAAGGAGCGGCTGGAGGGCATGAAGGAACCGACGCTGAGCCTGACACAATATCGCGAGCTGTGCACGGAACTGGAGGAGCCGTCGGAGGGGCAGCAGAACACGCTGCTGGATCTGTGGGACAAATTGGGGACGGTGCGTTACTTTCGCGAGGATGAAGACGCGGCGCCGGAATTCCGTGACACGGCGATTCTCAATCCGGACTGGGTGACGGAGGCGGTGTATCGTGTGCTGGAGGACGGGAAACTGAAGCAGACGCACGGGCTGGTGACGGCGCAGGACCTGGACAGGATCACGCGGGCGCTGAAGCATCCGGCGGGGAGTTTTCGTTTGATAGAGGAGGTGATGCGGCGCTTTTCGCAGCTCTATGACACGCAGGACGGACGGATGTTTGTGCCGCATTTGCTGGAGGATCGGGAGTCGCTGGTGGAGTGGCAGGCGGGGGCGCTGCGATTTATGTACCGGTATCCGGTTTTGCCCGCGGGACTGATGCCGGCCTTTATTGCACGGATGCACAACTATCATGACGAGGCCGTGAGCCCGTGGCGGAAGGGCTGCGTGCTTTCAGTGCAGGGTTGCCGCGTGCGGGTGATCGGCGACCGCAAGGCGCGCACGGTGGAGATCGAAGTGGCCGGTGAGATGGCGGACCGCCGCCGCGATGCGCTGGACCATATCCGTTATGCGTTCGAGGACATGCATCGGGTCTTTGCCGGGGCGCAAGTGGTGGAGGAGCTCATGCCGGTGCCGGGTCATCCCAGCGCTCCCATGCTCAACTATCAGGGGCTGCGCACGCTGGAACGGAAGGGTGTGGCGAAACACTCGTTTCCCGCCGATGCCGCGCAGTCGGATTTTGTGGAAGTGGACATCCCGGGGGCGCTGGGAGGCGTGCGCACGCCGGCTCGCGAGGAGCGGGAGCGTGTGCAGGACATCGCGGTCCGCCACGGGCCGGAGCCGGTAGTGATGCCGCCAGTGCCTCCGATGCCGCCGCCTGATCCGGTGACGAGGCGGGCGGGAAAGGAGAGCCACGTTTTGAAAGCGGTGATCGTGGGAGCGGTGGGAGTGGCGGTGGTCGCGGCGCTCTTTGCGCTGCCATGGTGGTATAACATTTTGCCGCTTCTGTGGGCAGTCATCACCGCGGCCGTCATTTATCACGATCCGTGCACATTCTTTCGCCGCATGCTCTATTGCTGCCTTGCCGGCTGGCTGGGTGGAAATGCGCTGGGGTTTAAGATCAAGATCGCCGATGCTGCCGAAATCAGTAACGAAATCACGTGGGGTTTTAATATCGCGGCGGCCATCATCACCGTCGCCCTCGTCTTCGCGGCTCACAATGAGGCCAAACGGCATTCGTGACGAATGTGGTTAGGGTGCATTGAAAAATCCCACATGCGAAGGCAATGCTAACGCTGCTGCGATCCCTTGCCGGGATCGGGTTTTTGTGGGGACGGGTTCGAGGCGCCGGCGCTTGACGCCCGCTACAGGCTGCGACCACGAGGGTCGCCCGGGTTTGGCGAACACGAATAACAGCGCTATCTTGTTCTCTGCGGGTTTTCAACAGGCTCCCGGGTCTTGACGGAGTCGAAACGAATCCCGTAGAATCGTGTCATTATGAATTCCCCCCTGGAGTCAGGGCCGCGCATCCGTTCGAACGTGCCGCTTACTTTCGGCTCAAGGTGCAGTCGCTCGACCGGCAGGGAAAGGGAAAGAGGTTAATAGTTAGAAGGCAGTCGTTAGTCCGAATGAATCAGTTGATCATCGTCGCGAAATTGTTTGGCTGCCTGTTTGGGCCGGTGTTCATTTTTGCGGCAGTGCTCCGAATCATGGAGACCGTTACCGGCAGGGACTATTCCTCCGGCGGATGGCAAATCGCCCGCTATCTGTGGCCGCTGCTGGGACTGGGCGTGGTGTGGCTGGTGGTTGTTCTCGCCGTGAATGGAAGGCGGGAGAAGTAATTTCAGGTCCCGCGCCGCTGCGCGCTGCGGGTATTATAGAGTGACCCCGAGGACCGGGCGGGAAAGACTTGTCAGGCGACCGGACCTCTTGCGGTTATGTGCGTTCGGGTGTAGGCGCCGGGCTGCTGCTGCATGCTTCGCCTTTTTGTTTCTCTGATCCTGGTCCTTTGCTTTTCGTCCTGTGGCTCGACGCGGGAATCCGAACCCGCCGGGCAGCCGCCCGCGGCGGCGGTGAAGTCCCGGCTGCGGGGGCCGGTGGCGCTGGTGCTGATGGGATTGCAGGACCAGTTGGCGCTGCAGCGGCCCACGCAGCACGCGGCGGTGTGGAAGGATTCCGGCGGGGACGCCATCGAGGGATTCAAGGGGATGGGCGGGGCCGGACAGGCCGCGGTTCTCCTGTTGCCGTTATGGCTCTCAATACGCTGATGCCGCCGGTGCGGGTGCTCGCCTCCGGCGCGACGGTGAGTGCCAAAAAATCCGAGGAGGCTGCAAGGAAAATGAATGCGCGGGCCGCGCAGAGGAATTGGGGCGAAACGGTGCAACGGAGCATCGTCCGGGAATGGGCGGCGCGCGGCAGCGGATTTTCCAGCGTGAGTGTTTACCGTCCGGATGCCCTCTACGCGGGTCCGTGGCCGCTCTCGCGCGAAGGTCTGGCGAAAGTGTCAGGGCCTTTGCTGCTTTTCATTCACGTGGCGGGCCCGGCGCTGACCGCGGAGGGCGCGAAGCTGAATCCGCGTATCGGTCCATCGCTGCTGCTGCACTGGCAGGTGGTGGAAACCGGCTCAGGCAGAGTGCTGGCGCGCGGGACGGCGGCGGAGCGCTCCCCGATGCGAAAGACGCTCCTCGAATGGGCCAGGCACGATGAGGCGGGCATGGTGCCGGAACTGGAGCGGGTGATCCGCACGGCGGCAGCGAAACTCGCGGCGGAACTGCGCTGAGGGGATGCAATCGTCGCGAAGGTTTTGGGCTGCCCTTTTCTCTGCGGGCCGATTTGCCGGCGGGTTCCGCAGCGCACGTGCGGAACGGCAGGCCGGAGGCGCGGCGTTACAGGCTGCAATCTCCACACCAAAATTGCTCCCGGCGCCCTCGTCCCGGTCGTTCGGGGGCTGTGTGAGGCCTTGCTCTCATAGCGCTATTCGGGCAAAACCCCACTTGGCAAAAGGGGCGTTTAAGCCACCTTAACAAGCCGACCTGGCACGTTTTGCATGAAAGAGACCAGCGCATTTGACCCGCGCACGATCGCGGCCGCCTGCATCGCCCTTTTTGTAGTCCTGATTTACGTCGACCACTCCACCGGACACGAATTCGAATTTTCCCCGGCCTATCTGATTCCCGTCAGTTTATGTGCGTGGTTTTTCAGACCGCCGGCCGTGTGGCTGATATCCCTCGGCAGCGGTGCCGCCACATGGTTGACAGACCTGTTGTCCGGCCACGCTTATTCGCACTTTATGTTTCATTACTGGAATGGCTTTACCTGTTTTTTGAGCACGCTCATCACCGGCCTGCTGCTGCTCCGCATCCGGCGCACCCTGACGGAACGGCAGCGCCTGAACGATCACCTCGCCAAAGCCCTCGACGAGCTGAAATCCTCCACCGAAGAAATCCGCAAGCTGCAAGACGGATTGCAGGTGGTGTGCGCATGGACCAAGCGCCTCAAAGTCGGCGACCAGTGGATGACGCCCGACCAGTTTCTAAGCACCCAGCTCCACCTCAAACTCACCCACGGCATCTCCCCCGAAGCCTATGACGAAATCATGGAGGGCGTGCAGGACCCGGCACGAGGGTGAGGGGAAAAGCGGCGGATGAGATCCGCGCCGCCTGCGCCCTTTTATCGAGGGCTCCGCGGAGCATCGTCCCGCCGGGTTTAAATTGCCGGCCATTTCAAAAAGGTGGCGTTAGCGTTTGGTCTCCGCGGGTTTTGGCCAGTGGAGGTGTTCATGGAGGAAGTCGAAGGTGCCTTCCGCGCGCATGGCGTGGCCGCCCTGGAAATATTCGATGCGGGTGCGGCCGGCCAATCCCAACTGCGCGTAGAGCCAGCGGACTTTGGCGTATTCGTGGGCGACCCATTGGTCGCGGCCCACGAGATCGCGATGGCCGCGCTCCACCATAAACGGGCGCGGCAGCATGAGATAAGCCATCTCCGCATAGTCGAAGGTCTGGCCGAGATTCCAGTAGGGCATCTCCCACTCGATGGTGCGCATGAAACTGAACGGTTCATCGATGGAGGCGACTTTGCGGGTCCATTGATTGAAGTCGCCGGAGCAGATGGAGAGCGCGTATTTCTCCAGCAGCGGAGGCACCCTAACGGCTGTCTCGCCGCCATAGCTGAGGCCGTAAAACGCCATGCGGTTTCCATCTACAAAGGGCAGGGTTTCGAGCCAGCGGAGAATCTGATCGTGCGAGGCGATGATGAAGGAGAACAGCGTTGCCTTCACGGTGTTTGCCTTGCGGCAAAGCCAGCGGTAGCGGTCTTCGCCGCGGTAGAGATTGTGCGGCGCGAAGGCGATGAAGCCGCGCTCCGCGAGCGCCGCGGCCACATTGCGATAGCCGCTGGTATCGCCATCGAGGAGGTTGCGCGGGATGCCATTGCGCCCGTGCTGGCAAACCACCACGGGCCGGCGCTCGTCAGGCTTCAGGTCTTTCGGCACCACGAGAATGCCCCAGGCAAAAAACTCCGGATAGACATCCAGCACCACGTCATAAGCCGTCCATTTGTCCGTCTCCTTTACCACGCGCGTGCGGGCATTGGGCGGCGACAGAGGTTCATCAAAACGGCCCATCGCTTCATTGCGGAAGTTCTCCCGGAAGCGCTTTGCGCCTTCGATGAATTTCTCCGCCGGCTGCGTCGGCTGTGTGTGCTCGGTGGTCCATTTTGTCAATTCCAGCTCCGGCATGATGGAGAACAAAAACGCGCGCTCCCTAACGTGTTCAGATTGCTGCACCAGCCCTTGCACGTGGCTCTCCATTTCGTGGAAATAGCGCGCGTGCCGGGCGGCGGGATCGAAGGCCTTGCGCTGATCGACGGGCGTTTCGCCGGAAAGAGGGGCGGGTTTAGTCACACCGAGGGCGGAGGAAAAATCGGTTAGGGATGCGTTGGAAAACGGGGCTTCTGTGCGCAGGAGCGGAGGCGTATGGAGGGTGCCTCCGGCTTCGATGCATTTCACTTCGGCAAGAGCGCCGTCAAAATCCGGTGTGTGCCATTCGCCTTTGTGCCCGGTGATGTCAGGCGCGGCACAGTGCTCCACCAGCAAAGTGCGCGGCAGGATGAGGCCGGCGATTTCGGCATCGCCGAATTCCCGCAACAAGCCCCACACATTGCGATAGATCGGCTCGGCCCACACTTTTTCCCGCGATCCGCAGTAGCCGCTCACGAGTGCGGCGCTGAGGCGCGTGTCCACGGCGGCGGCGTAAAGGGCGGTGAGGCCGCCTTCCGCATAGCCGCAGACGCCCGTCTTCAAGCCACGCGATTGCAGCCAATCCACCGCGGCGAGGGCGGTCTGCACCTCATATCCAATCACATGGCGTCCCATGTGATACGCCTGACGGTATATCCATTCGCGATACGTTTGATCCGACTGCTGCAGCTGCTTGTCCGTCGTGACCAGCTTCTCCCGCGAAATGGTGACGGGCACCACCACGACGCAGCCATTCTCCGCCAGCCATCGCGCTCCCTGCGACTCCGCCGGCACACCTGGCGCGAGGCCGAACATCTGCTCCGGCGTCTGCAGCGCATCCGGCACCAGCACTACGCCCGCTGTCGCCTTTTCCTTCGGTTCCGCCAGCAGCCCGCAGCCCCACAGGCCTTCGAGCACGGGCCAGCGCACCTGGAAAATCCGGTAACGCGCCGTCTCCGCCAGCAGCGCAGGATTCGCGTCATCGCCATAGCGCTCCATGGCCGCGGGCAGCCGCGCATCCACTGTGCCGATGATCGTCCGGAACCGCGTTCGGTTAGGCTCCACCGATTTCACATACGCCTCCGGCGACGAAAAATCCTGCGTCCAGAACTTCTTCCGTCCCGCCGGCGCCTCCGCGATCTTCCTTTCCACAAAGCGGTGCGCCCCATCCATGAGGCGCCCTGACAAATCCGGCTCCGGCCACTCCAGCGGCGCCGTGGAGGGCAGTTCGGCGGCGAAAATGAACGATGCGGTGAGCCGCGGCACCGCGAGCAGGGCAATGAGGAGTTTCATGACAGTGGTTACTCTGTCGGTGGCCGCGGCGGGATGTCGAGCCTTGAATGGGAACGTGTTGCCATGCCTGGAGACGGGCCTGGCATTATTGGATGGCAACAAAATCCCGGAGGACCTATCGGCTGTCGTTTTAAATGCACAGTAGAATGCAGGCAGTGAGTAAGATCGGGTGAGGCCACTTCCCTAACACCCGTCAACAAGGACGGGCGGAAGCAGTCGATCAAGCCGCTGCAGGAGGCGGCGGGTTTTTGCTCCGTACGGCGACGGGGCACCGCTCCGCGGGAGTTTGCTCCGCGAAGGGGTGCCCGTGCAGTGGTTTAAATGCAGGTGCGATTATTCGATACCTTTATCGAACGATTGCAGGAATTGAATTTCGCGGGGGCCGGATGAAGCGGACCAACTGATGCCGCCGGCTCCGCCGGGAGTGGGGAGCGGAGGAAGGGCGCCGGGTGCGGGGGAGACGAAAGTGTCGCTGCTGTTGCCAATGACGGCTCCGGCCGTGGCTCCGATCACTGCGGGGCCCCCTCCTGATCCGGCGGTCTTCGTGTAGCGCACCACGTTGCCCGCGGCGTCGGTTTCGATCGCTTCGCGGATGCCCGTCGTGAAGCCGCCGAATTCTCCTCCGACGCTAGCCTGGGCTGCTTCGATAACCGTCTGGTTGATGCCAAGGTTTGCCAGTTCGGCGGCGGCGCCATCCGGATTCCGGCGGAAGGTTTTGCGGGCCACCGAGGCGAGGGTCTGGGCGCGCTGCTCTTCATCGGTGATGGATTGCGCCCATTTTACGGCGCTCTCGGCGTCGGAGTAGCCGAGCGACTTCGACATGGTGGAGACGAGGCTGTCGCGGTCCGGACGGTCCTTCTGCGAATCCATCCAGCCGGCGGCGGCCACGGGGTCCTGCTGAGCCCACTGGCCGAGGATCTCCGTGGCGACGCGGGAGGAGGTCTTCGCGTCGAGATTGGTTAGGGAGGACATCCAGTTCATGGTGCCCGCGGGGTCGGTGTGGCCGGCCATGGAGAGGATGTTGGCGCTGATGAGCGACTGGTCCTGCGAGGCGAGCCACTCGCGCGCCATGGCGGGATCGCGTGTCATCATGAGGCGGGTGACGCCTTCAAACGCGCGCTGGCGGTAGAGCTGGTTGTGCTCGTCGGCGGGAATGCCGGCGAAGAATTTTTTGGCGCCTTCGATGCCGCCGGTGGAGAAGGCACGCGCGAGGAGGAGTTCGCGGAAGCGATCGCGCTCAGTGCTCTTGGGCGCATTGTTAGCGTAAGCGGCGGCGGCTTCAAAATCCGTGGAGGCCCAGCCGTCGAGCAGGCCGTAAGTGAGTTCGGCTTTGCACTGCGGATCGGTTAGGGATTCGAGGTAAGCTCTGGCCCCGGCGGTATCGCGCGCGGCCCATCCGGCGAGAGCGGCGCAGGCGAAGCCGTCGCCCGGCGGCATGTCCGCGGAGCCTTTGAGCGTGGCGAGGGCGGCGGCGCCATCGATGCGGCCCCAGGCGCGCATGAAGAGCATTTTCTCCGCATCAAAGGGGAAGCCTTTTTTATTGAGGTCATTGAAGACAGCATAAACGGCGGGCGCGGTCTCCGGTGTCAGTCTTGAAATGAGATCGCTGATCCGGCGCTGGCGTTCGATGGGATCGCCCTCGAGCAGCGCCTGTTCCCATGCGCGGGCACCGGCGTCGGTGGATGCGGAAGTTGTATCGCCGGGATTTTCTTTGGCAGAGGCGGCGCTTCTGGACTTGCCGGAAGGGACGCCTGCGAGTTTGTTAGTGGTGGCGGTGCCGTTCACCTTTTGCTGGAGAGCGGCGACTTCATCCGCGAGAAGGCTGCTTTCCCGCCACTTCCACGCGACGGGAATGGCGGCGACGGCGGCGGTGATGAGGACGGTGCGGGTGTTGATTTGCATAAGCGTTTGGAGCAGGGTTTGAGTGAATGTTAGGGACGCGGCGGTGCTGTTGACGGCACTCTTTGTAATTTGCGCGACGAGCCCGGTGAGGATGGGTTCGCTGGCGGCTTTGACATTGGAGGCAAGGCCCGCGGCCAGCACGGCGGCGGGAACGACGGCTCCCTTTTTCCGCAGCGCGCTGCTGATGCGCTCCAGGGCGCGCTCACCCTGTTTCTGCGCGGCCTGCGTGGACTTACCCATGGCCTCGCCGATCTCCCGGTAACTGAGCCGCTGATAGTAGCGCATGACAATGACATCGCGGTCCGGGCCGCGCAGGGCGTCCACCGCCTGATCGAGGTGAGGCACCACATCCCGCCAGTGGTCGGTGCCGGGCTGGGTATCCGTTTGCACCCGTTCGTAATACTTTTTCATAGCGTCAATGCGCCGGGATTCCCGGCGGATAAGGGCTGCGCACTCCAGCATGGCGCAGCGGTGCAGCCATGGCGCGAGCGTGGTGTCCGGCCGGAGACCGCCCGCCTTCCTCGCCAGCACGAGGAAGACATTCTGGGCCACATCCGCCGTCTGCGCGGAATTGCCAATCCGCCGCTGCGCCACCGCATACACCATTCCGAGATACCGCTGCACGAGGGTTCGGAAGGAGGCCTCGCACCGGTCCCGGCACCAGGCCTTCAAGAGTTCTGCATCGGGGGAGTCGTGCATAAGTGGAGTCTTCACCCATTACCGGTCGGAGGAGCGGGAAATACGACAGATTATTTTTGGGAAAGTTTTGGGGGAGGGGGGGAGGCGTGGATCGGGAAACCGGGAATCGTGAATCGCGAATCGCGAATCGTGAAGCGGGGAGGCGTGAATCGGGGAAGCGGTGGTTTGATCTGCCGGGGTGGTGGGGAATGACGAAGCCAGAAATCAGAAATCCGAAGGAATTTCGAATGACGAAGGCAGAAGGGAGTGGTTTCCGGAGGACGATGATTGGAAGGGCGATCGGAGGGAGTCGGGTTTGAGGAGGTCGGAGAAGGTTTGATCTGGTCGGATTTGGTCGGATTGGAAGGCAATGGGGGGATGGGCGGCCTGTGGAAGGGGGAAAGGGGCCAATGGGCCGGATAGGGCCGATAGGTGGAGCGCGGAACGGGTGAAACGGGGAGGTTTGATTTGGTCGGATTTGGTCGGACTCGCCGGCGAGTCCCATTGGCGGGCGGGGGAAGGGCAACTCCGGAGATGCAGGCAGGGAGTAAGAGTAAGAGTAAGAGTGAGAGTATGAGTATGAGTGGGACCGAGCGCTGGGTGAAGGGGGACAGCGGAAGACGTGACTTTGATTAAAAGCCGGGAAGTGGCTTAAATTGGTTTGATCTGGTTTGATATGGTCGGATTTCACTGGGGGCGCAGGCGAATGAGTGGCTGCGTAAATGGCGAGGGCGGGGGTGGCGGCACAGGGAATGGTTTGATTCGAGGCGTTGTCATTGCGTTAGCACACGGCTGCGGAGGTCTTTTGCCGGATTGAAGGCAGACCAGGGAGGATATGTAAGAGGTTAGCTTTAAGAGGTATGATGTGGCTAGTGGCCCGGTCTGATGATGAGGGTTGACGTGAAGAGACGCCATCATGCCCCGGCGAACGCGTGAGCGGCCGGAGGAGACGGCGTGAAGGATATGAACACTCCCGGATCCGGTAAGCCTTTCGGGCCGGATTGGCAGCGCAGCCGCTGTGTGGGTAAGTCCTGTTACAGAGCCCGCGGATGCATTATGATAGCGGATTTTCGGGAAAAATCAAAGTGTTTTGGGGAGGGAATAAGGGATAATGGAGAGTTGAAAATAGATGAATAGAGACGAACGCGGAGGAAGGGAGGTGAAGAATGATGAAATGGCTCAGGTGTTTGAATGTGAGCTCGCCCGTTCATTGAATTGGCTCAGGAGATTAGTTTTTGTGTTCGGCTGTTCATTCCGTGAATTCCGAAATGGCGGAAGCGAAGTTGAACGGGGCGGTGGACGGGCTGTTTACTGCTACCCGTGGAGGCATTGATTACTGATAAAGGACCGGATTCCCGCGGGCGAGCATCCAGATCAATGCAGTTTCCGGCGGGGCGCGGATAGTCTGTGCCAGTCATGTTTGGCCGACGACCGAAGCTCCAGAATGGCGTCAATGATTGTAAATTTGGAGTAGCGCTCCAGATTTACAAGGTAAGATGGGGTTTGCGGATGGCTTGAGGGAACCCGGCCTACCTAAACGGGTGCTGCGGCTTTTGGGTGGAAATCGTGCCGTCTCACAGTTTCTTCACTCATCGGGATGCTGGCGCATTCTGTATCGACTCTCACCCCAGTCGTCCTGGCTGAGCAATGGCGGGTTCTCATGACAAGTGAATGCCGCCCTGCTCTTGAAGCAGGCCGAGTGCGATATTGCTAATTTCGCTTCAGCCAAAGGTGCCGCAGGGAAATCGGTGGTGCCGGCTCTAGGGTTTCTACATAGTGGAAGGTTCTTCGATGGCGAGTGATGTAGACCGAATCGCTGGCTGTTGAGGGACCGGAGTGAGGACACACTTTCGGGAGATCGAGCACCTCAAACTCCTGTCCCCGGTTGGTGAGTGTCTCAATGAGTTTGGGATCAATATTGTAGCCGGGACTGACGTAACCTACCATCAGAGCGTTCGGCATGGCCCACGCGTACTCGCCGCGAATGAACCTGGCGATCCCCTTCGCGCCGTAGTGCACGCCCACTGTGTGACTGGTTCCCACCGGCTTGCACTCCACAAAGAGCCAATCCTGAGAGCGGTGAGAGACTTCGGGTCTGTCCGCAACGCCGACCAGGAGGTCAGGCATTTTGTCGAGGTGTGAACCGTCGAAGCTCCGGAGTTTTGCTTCGCGGGTTACGACTTTGAACCGTTCTTCGTCGAACCCATCTACGAGCCCGCGGTCGAACACCTCGTCATACAGCACTTCATAAAAATCGTGAGTCACTTCATCCTCTTCAGCGGTGCTTAGATCAATTCTCGGCGATGTTCGCGCTGTCAATCGCTGCCAGGCCACACGCATGGCTTCTTCAACGATCAGAAACACCGCGAGAGGGATGGGCTCGTGAGGCAGTTTTATTTCCTCGTCGCGGTAGAGTCCGTAAGCCATAGTCAGTCCTCGAAGATGGTGAGATGCCCGCGAATGATATCCGCGCATAACATTCGGGCCCGGGTGGGGGTCCAGTATCGATACTGACGCAAAATCCCGATGATTAAGCCCCCGTCCGTTCGTTTAATGATCCGGGTCGCTCCGGTTTCGTTGGCCAGTGGCAGGACGCTGGTGGTGAAAATTCCGCTCGGGTCCGGAACCGGCTCCCCTTCTGATGACAACGTAAACACAACAAACGGGGAATCGAAGTCATCCGACGTTTTCCACGCTCTTACCTCGGGTTGTTTGCCCAGCGCTTTGAACAGAGGCCGCAGGATGGACTTAACTCTGCGAAGGAAAGCAGTCTGCTCCGGAACAGATGGAATTTTGCTGGCGCGAGTCCCTAGTTCGTCGTTCGGTTCACGCACCTCGAGCGTGTCCGCGATAACCTCAAGATCGAATGAGGAGAGGCCATAAAGTTTCCCAAAGAAGGTATCTATGTCAGAGAAGACGGTGGTGTCTTCATCAAGAAGTCGATTGGAAAGGTCCTCTATGGTTTTGCCATCGGCGGTGGTAATCGGCAGAAACGGAAATTTGTCGATATCCTTCTTCTCAACGTTAGGCCGTTCAATTCCAAGCTTGGCACTAGTCAGCAAAGCGTAGAAAATCCAAATTCGACTGTGAATAAAAAGGTGAAGATATTTAGCGAGGGCTATCCCCGCCGGCTCTCCATGAGGGTGTCCGTGAGCGGAATATCCGTAGAAGCTCTCGTTAAAAGCAACGTCGTCTGAACAGTAGTAAGCCCAACCCTGGGTACGGTCGACGCCCGGTGATTCTTTAATCAGAGTCAGCGGGCCACGGTAGGCTCGAAGCGGGTCTTGCGCACCTTCATCGTAATTGATCCTAGACCATCCAACCATGTCGTGTGTGAAATAATCAAGCTGGGAGGTATCAACTACGAAATGAAACTGGTCGGTGGAGGTAAAATCTTTCAGGACTTTCATTTGGCGTGAATCCTGACGGATCTTCTGATCCGGTCTTACTTGGTAGCCATTTCTGCATATGAGTCCAAGTTCCTTCTCCCAATATTCCTTTAACGGCTTTCCTCCGGCGTCCTTCAATTTCCTGACCACCTCTACGTCCAATGCGGTACCGACCGCCAGCGCCTTCCATAACCAGGGGATTTCTATCGTCTCCTCCACATCGACGAACTGAGCCGACTTGGCATCGATGCGCATTTCACCTAGGCTGTTGGCGTGAAAGTCCGTGTGCGGGGAGATGAAATGCAACCGATGATGCGGTTTAGGCCGCCGGTTTCGCGCGAAGAGCAGCATGAAGGGTTGATCCATCTCCGGCCAGACCTTCGTTTTTCGCAGGTTAGACGCATTGATAATTCCTGTCACTTCCAGGAGGCTGAAAATGGCTTTGCGGGTCTTTTCTGCCAGCGGGCCTTGTTTGAACAGGGTGCGGGCGGGCAATGCCATTGCGATGCGTCCGTCCTCTTTGCACCACTCCATTGATTTCCAAAGAAATGGCAGATCGGGCACGCTGTCAGGATTCTGATAATCCCGGCCAATCGTTGAGTCTAGCCTGGTGACAATGGCTTTGCTGGCCTCATCAAGTTCGGCAGAGACGGCCTTAAATTCTGCCGCGATATTGGTCCACGGCGGATTGCAAAGAACGAGCTCGAAACTGCGGTCAAAACGCTTCCCCACGTGGTTTCCGATGCTTCCTGCCACCGGACCATCAGCCTTGTCGGTATCCCTGCGCCAGTCAAAAAGCATGGTATGCCTGCCGGAACGCATGGCTTTGAACTTCAGCTTTTCCGGGGGCACCGGATCCGGATCGAGTTCTATCGCTGTGAGGTAAAGGCTCAGCGCCGAAAGCTTGAGTGCCGAGTCGCTGATGTCGAAACCCACCAGCTGATTCTCAAGAATGTTCCGGATGGCAGCGGTGTCGGGGCGTTTGTCCGGTGTCTTGTTCCAGAGTTCCCGATAAAGGCGGCGGAAAGCGATAACCAGGAACATGGAGGCACCACATGCGGGATCCAGCACGCGTGCCTCATAGGCGTTAGGCAGGTTATCAAATGCCTCACCAACCAAAGTCGCGGCGATGTGGCGGGGCGTGTAATGGACGCTGGTGCTTCTCGCTGCGGCATGATCCCATTTCCACGATAGCTTCTCGTACACCTGGCTCAAGAGTCCCACTGGAATATGAGCGAAATCCAGATGGCCCCAATGAATGGGAAGTCTGAGTTGGAAGCCGTCGTCGCCGCTGGGCTCGTCGCCGCGGGCAATGCCACCAAGGTGCCCGAACACGCGTTGTCCCAGCCGCTGTGTGAGAGATTGGAAGAACTCCAGGCTGCCGCCGTCCGTTAATGGAAGGAAGTCGCCGTTAAAAGTTCTGTCCAGCCAATTGGACGTGGCTGCTGCGTTTTCCGCGTTATCAAAACACTGCTCCAGGCTGGCAGCGCCGGGAGAAATCTTTTTAAGATAGCGGTCAGTGATGATACTGCGGTCCTTTAAAAACCGGAAGAAAAGCGTTCGTCCCACCAAGGACAGGACGTCGGTCCGTTTCACTTTCAGTTGCTCCAGTCGCGAAGCGGTTTTTTCCACAAGCTGGAACATTTCCTTAAAAAGGAAATCCACCTCCGGGCCTGAGGGCACGTCCTCGCACCGGCCGAGCGCCAACCGGGGGAAAAACGTCAGGGCTTTCTCACTTCCGGCCCTGTAAGTGATCCAATCTGTAGTTTGGTCCTGAAGGCTTACTGGTGCCACATCCAGGGTCCCGGGCCGAACAATGGCCAAATAAGCCCGGTCTCCCCGGCAGGCCAGCGTGCGGCGCAGGTTCGATACTTGGCGGCGGCCGTCCTCCGGTGCCTGCGCGAGGCGGCTTTCATTCACAAAATACAGGAGGGGACGTTCCTGGTTTTCCGCCACGCCGTCTGGCATCAATTGGTCGGCACCAGCAGGGCCTCTCGGTTCGATCAAGTCGAGGTAATCGATCAACTCGGGGGTCGCATTATCCCGAAACCAGCGGACGCTCTTGCTACGCGGGTTCACCCCGTAATGGGAGAGTTCGGATGACAGGTTCATGCGCGGTCCTGAAGCCGTAAACGATGGGGATTAGACTCCATGCAGAGACACCGGGGACTGAATGTGGGATGTGTTGATTCGAATTGGCAGTTCCGGGCCATGGGCAAAATGCTACGGAGTTCTAAATAAAAAGCCACTTAATTTCCCGAGGGCGCCGGGTCAGGTTTTGCTTGGGAAAGAGCGGAGACGTCGCGGGCGAACCGTTCAAACGGAGGCGGCTTGTGACACTGAACAAAAAGGGGGACATGTGAGTAATGACGCACTAAGTGCGTCATAATTCAAGAGGCATTTTGCGTATTCACCGCGTGGCTTATGTGTCCGTTGGCAGGGCATGCGGGTCTGCTTTTCCCCCTAACGGCCTGCGCTCTCCAGGCGGTGTTTTTGAAAGAGGGTGCTGACTTCGAGGGGGAGGCTTCAGGATTCGGGGAGGTGACCGCATTGGTCGGGGATGGCGGGGTTGGCGCTGTGCTGGAGCAAAAATCTGGCGATGGGGAGGAAACGGGCGTGCCGGAGGCTGGTGCGGCTGTGGACGTCCCTGGGTGCTCACATTGGCACTGGCATCCAAGGCAGGCGCACACAATCAAGGGAATCGGAACTGAGGGCGGCGGAGAGGGGAGATCTGAATGCGGCTAAGGTAGCGCGAGCGACCGCGGGAAGGGGTTCGCTCTGCACATGGGCCACCACGCTGTGGTGGAGGCGGCTTTGGGCTGTTTACCGGGGGTTCGCTGCGCTCACGCCCCGGCTATTTACAGAGAACCGCGCTGCGGTTCGGGTCAAGAATCAACGATTACAGTTCTTATTTTTAGCGCTATTCAAGGCAGACCTCAATATCCACGAGGTCAGACCCCTTAATATCCCATCTCATCGCCATTTGGCTACGAGGCCTTTTCCACCGACGGCCCAGCAATGGGCTTCGAAGGTGGAGGCGGCGTGGAGTCCTGACTGGTCGATTTTCTGCCAGGATTTTCCGAAGTCTTTGCTGAGGGAGGTGCCGGAGGGGCCGACGGCGAGCAGGGTGTTTTCCGGAAGCATGACGATGGATTCCTTGAGGCCAGGGGGATCGGTGGGGGTGCCGTTCTGCCAGGTGAGGCCGCCATCGGTGGTGATGATGACATTTTGAAGAGGAGCGTTTTCCTTTTTGTGATCGCCGCCGACGGCGATGCCGCGCTTTGCATCCAGAAAGCGGAGGCCAAATATGCCTGAGGATGCGCCGGAGGGCATGGGCGTATCGGATACTTGCCATGATTGGCCGCGGTCGGTGGAATGAAAGACGCGCGCGCGGTTTCCTCCGCCTGAGGCGATCCATGCGTGCGAGTCGCCTTGCAGCAGCAGGGATGAGTTGCTGGCGGCGAACGCGGATTCGCCGGGCAGCATCGCCGGCCATTTGTCAGGCGCCAGGCGGTTCCACGTCTGGCCGCCGTCGGTGGTGTTCAGGATGAACCATTTTCCGTCGGGGGGATCGCTGAGAACGAGTCCGTTGCTCCGGTCCCAAAACGCGACGCCATCAAAGAAGACGCCCTTCTGTTCGGTTTGAAACACGAGTTGCCAGTGATTCCCGCCGTCCGTGGTGCGGTAGATTTTGGCGAGTCCCTTCTCCGCTTCACCGGCGGCTGTCGCGATGGCAGTGTTGGCGTCGAAGGCGGCGACTCCGCGAAAGTCCAACTGTTCCGCGCCGGGTACGTTTCGTTTCTCCCACGTTTTGCCGCCGTCCAGCGTGCGCAAAATCGTGCCGCCGGAGCCGCCGATCCAAACGACACTGGCGCTGACCGCCTGCACGGCGCGAAAAGAAATGTTTGCGCCGGCGCTGGTTTGCTGGGTTTCCCACGCGGCCTGGGCGGGGCGGGGAAGGAGCAGGAGGGCGGAAAGAAACATTCGATTCATGCTGGCGGTGGATGTTGAGGTTTTTCGTTTCCGTCCCTGGTGCGCAGTGGCCTAACGAGTGAGTATCCCGCGCGTTGCAAGGATGTGATTGTTATATCGATGGGCGGCCGGGGCCAAGTCTGAAGTGCTGGAGTTTCGCGCCATTTTCTTCTGGAAGGAGCGAACAAAAGGACAGCGCCATGACCGATCTTTTAGTGGGAGCTCGCTTTTCCCGGGACGGTTCCGCTGATGGGTATGAAAACGCTGTTTTCGGGATGGTGAGAAGGCTGCAAAGGATGGGCGCTCCAAACCCCTGCATGGAATGAAATTTGCCGCGTGTTTTCTTTGCCTGCTGGGCTGTTTGCGGGTGTGGGGGCAGACGCCGGCGCTGTGTCCGGGGTCGTGGACGATGGTGCATATTCCGGATACGCAGAATTATGTTTCGGATGCGGTGCGGACGGAAATTGCGAACGGGCAGATGAATTGGATACGGGATAATCGGGGGCGCATGGATATCCGGATGGCGGTGCAGGTGGGGGATTTGGTGAATGATAACCTAACGATCCAGTGGGTGAGGGTGAGGTCGGCGTTCGATCGGCTGACGGGGGTGGTGCCGTATGCGCTGAGCAGCGGGAATCATGATTGCGGGCCGGGCGGGAACGGGAATACGAGGGCGACGATGTTCAGTGAGGATGCGTATTTCGGGCCGGGGTCTCCGTACGCGGGGCAGGGGACGGCGGGCGGGTTTTTTCAGCATCCGGATGATGCGCCGGGTAATACGCAGAATGCATGGCATACGTTCCGCGCGGGACGTCAGGATTTTCTGATCCTAACCTGCGAATGGGGTCCGCGGAACAAGGTGGTGGAATGGATGGGGAGCGTGGTGGCGGCGCATCCGTTTCATCGCGCGATCCTCGTTTGTCATGCCTATATGGACACGGGCGCCGCGAGGCTGGACTGGGCGCTGTCCCGCACCAGCATGAATCCGCACTATTTCGGGATCGCGGCGGATCCGGACGGTGTGAATGACGGTCAGGATCTATGGGAAAAGCTGGTAAAAAGGTATGAGAATTTCTGCCTTGTCTGTTGCGGCCATGCGGGGCGGGGATTTCGCACGGTAACGGGAATTAATGGAAACAAGGTGCACGAAATGCTTTTTAATACACAGGAGATGGTGAACGGCGGGGACGGCTGGATGAGGCTGCTGGAATTTCTGCCGGATGGCCGCACGGTGCGGGCGCGCACGTGGAGCAGTTACAAAAACCTGTGGGATGACACGGCGGCGGGGAATTTTGAATTCACGCTTTCGCCGGTTTCCTCCACTGATACGGACGGCGATGGTCTGCCGGACTACTATGAGGCCCAGCACGGCTGGAGATTGGAATATGCCGGCAATGCGACCGCGGATTCGGATCACGACGGTGTTTCCAATCTTGAGGAATTTCGCGCGGGGACTTCGCCGCTGGATGCGTCGAGCTGCCTGCGCATCCGGTCGGTGTCCGCGGGCGCGCAGGAGGTGACGCTGGAGTGGGAATCGGTACCGGGGGTGCGCTATCAAATTCAGGAATGTGCCGCGCTGAGCGGCGCGCCGTGGGAAAACGCGGGGGCCGTCATGACCGCCGCTTCCCTAACCACCCGAAAAACGGTGCCGTGTTCCGAAGCACGGAGATTTTTCAGGATCGCCGCGACGACCGGGCTTTGAGGGCGCGTCGAGCAATCGATCACGTTGTTCAATCGTCCTGAAAATTTGATGTCGGATTTTCGCCGGCGGCCCATTCTATACCTGACGGGCTTCGTCAAAATGAGCAATCCAAACCAGCCACCAACATGAAAATACAACGGTTCACCATCGGTCTGACGGTTCTCAATCTCGCGGTGCTCGGATTCATTCTTTATCGCGCCGGCGCAGCGACTGCGCCTGAGGTCACGCCTTTGCTGCGGGTGCGCGGTCTGGAACTCGTGGATGATCAGGGGCGGGTGCGGGCGATGCTCAAAGTGTTTCCCGCCGATCCTAACGTCCGGATGCCGGACGGCACGACGGGATATCCGGAGACGGTGCTGCTGCGACTGATCAATTCCAAGGGCGCTCCTAACGTCAAAATTGCTGCGACTGAAGACGGATCGGGCGTGAGCCTTGGAGGGGAGTCCAATCCTACAAACGTGCAAATCATGGCCCGGGGCGAGGCCGCTTCCCTAACACTCGTCAACAAGGACGGGCTGAAGCAGTCGATCAAGCCGCAGTAGCGGACGGGCCGGTCTGCGGCGTGGGGCCTTCTCAGGGATGGCCGCTCTTCACGCGTGCTCCCGAAGCCGGGGGCGGGCTCCGGCGGCGGATGGGGTTCGCGGAAGGTGGCATCTCCCGGAGCACGGCTGGCGGGGGCGATGCTGGCGGAGGCGACACAACCCGTTCCGGGTTGGGCGGGTATCGTGCCTGTTTCCTGGGGTAGGCGCGTGCGCGCCAACCCCAGGCTAAGCGACACAACCCGTTCCGGGTTTGCCCCGGAGGGGGCCTCAAGACGAAAATCAACGCTCGTAGTTCTCATCCTGGCCACCGTAAGTCCCGTTCCATACATGAATGGGCCGTCGCACCCTCTTGCGGGATCCTGACCACATATACTCTGCCTCGTTTTTTGTCCGGCACCCGGCGCGCTCTACACCCCGCTTTTCTCCTCGCCTGCCGCCCCGGGGGACGCTATGTCGTGCCCATCAAATGAGCGAACACATTATGACGCGGAAGCAGCAAAAGGCATACGATGCGGTGAGGGAGAAAATCCTCGACGCCGTCAAACGCACCCGGGCCGGTAAGCCGGAGACGTTGATGGACCTTTCGGGACGCGGCCTCGTGGCGCTGCCGCCGGAGATCGGGCAACTGACGGCGCTCACGCAGCTTCACCTTTACACCAACCACCTAACGGCGCTGCCGCCGGAGATAGGACAATTGAAGGCGCTTACGACGCTTTACCTTCACAACAACCGAATTACGGCGGTGCCGCCGGAGATCTGGCAACTGAGGGCGCTCACGCAGCTTTTCCTTTCTCTCAACCAACTGACGGCGCTGCCGCCGGAGATCGGGCATCTGACGGCGCTCACGAGGCTCGACCTTGACGGAAACCAACTGACGGCGCTGCCACGAGAAATGGGAAAGCTCTCGAATCTCCGGGAGCTCTGGCTAATGAATTGCGGTCTGCAAACGCTGCCGCCATGGCTGCGCGACTTAAAGCAGCTGGAGCATTTATTCCTCCACCGAAACCCAGCCCTGCAACTCCCCGAAACGGTGCTGGGCGTAAACCCCGAGAAGGACTACACAGAAGCCCTCCGCACGAAGGCCCATTCCATTCTCGACTACTACTTTGGCCGGCAGGCGGCGGGTTCGCGTCCGCTCAATGAGGTGAAGGTGATCCTCGTGGGGCGCGGGGGAGCGGGAAAGACGAGCACGGTGCGCGCGCTGCGCGGGCTGCCGTTCAATGACGCGGAGGAAAGCACGCCGGGCATCGCCCTGTGCGACTGGCAGATGGACGGCTGCAAGGGAGACCCGGTGACGGCGCACATTTGGGACTTTGCGGGACAGGTCATCACGCATTCGCTGCATCAGTTCTTTTTCAGTACGCGCAGCGTGTATGTGCTGGTGCTCACGGGCCGCGAAAACAATGCGCAGGACGATGCCGAATACTGGCTGCGGCTCATCAAGGCCTTTGGCACGGATGACGAAGGGAACGGCCCGCCGGTGATCGTGGCGCTCAATAAATGGGACGTGCCCGGCTGCCGTCCGCGGGTGGATCGCGCGGTGCTGAGGGAGCGTTATCCGTTCATCCGCGAGTTTGTGCAGATGGATTGCAAGTCGGCGCAGGGCATTCCGGAACTCAAGAAACAACTGTGCATAGAAGTGGATCATCTGAAGTGGGTGCGCGATGCCATCAAGCCGGAATGGGATGCGGTGCGCAGGGCGCTCACCGGCGGAGAGAAAGAGCGGCGGCCCCACATTTCCTACGGTGATTTTCGAAACCTGTGCGCACAGCACGGCCTAACCGATCCGCAGGAGCAGGATTCGCTGGCGGAGATCCTGCACGGCCTGGGGATCGCGCTGAATTACCGGAACGATCCCCGGCTGCGCGAGGCCACGGTGCTGCTCCCGCACTGGCTCACGGAAAATGTGTATGCGCTCGTGCGGCAGGCGGAGGAAAAGAACGGCACGCTGACTCCGGCGGATGTGGACACGGCGCTGCAGGCGGAGAAGGACCCGGAGATGCGCGCGTATCTTGTCAGGATCATGGAGCGCTTTGAAATCGCCTATGCCGCGAAGGTCGCGGACGACAGCCCGCGGCTGGTGCCGCAGGCGCTGCCGGACCAGCAGCCGGAGGGTCTGGAAGTCTTCCGCGATGCGAAGGAGGCCACGCGCCTGCGTTATACCTATCAAGCCCTGCCGGAGGGGCTGGTGGCGCGGGCCATTGTGAGGCTGCATGAATTCATCGCGGAGGAAAACGAAAAGAAACTCCAGTGGGCCAGCGGCGCGGTGCTGGAGCGGAATGGTGCGCGCGCCCTGCTCCGCCGCGAGCCGCAGGACCGCGTGGTGATGCTCACCGCCACCGGCCCGGAGCCCGCGCGCCGCGAACTCGCCGGCCTCTGCCGTTCCGAAATGCGCGATATTCACAGGGACATCGACGGCCTCGATCCCGTGGAGGAAACGCAATACGAAGGCGCATGGGTCGACACCGAAACACTGGAGGCGGACGAACAAAACAAAAAAGAAACCGGCGTGGCCATGCGCAGCAAAGGCACCGTCCCGGTAAACCCCGCGGAGTTGAACAACGCCTATTCCACGCCGCCCGCCCGTGATCCGGCCGTGTGGAAGCCTGCGGCATTTTTATGTTATTCTAAAGAAAACGTCCCGCAGCGAAAACGCCTGGAACTGGAACTTACCGTTCTGTCCAACGAGGGCTTTCTCGACGGCTACTGGCACGACCACATGGTCAATCCCGGCGATGAATGGGACGATGCCATTCAGCAAAAACTCGGTGAAGCGGATGTCATCATCATCCTGTGCAGCGCCGACGCGCTCGCCACGGAATACATTTGGAAACACGAAATCCCCAAAGCCATGCTCCTGCACGATGCCGGAAAAGCCGTGGTGGTGCCCGTCGTCCTTGAAGCCTGCCAGTGGGAGCGCACGAACCTCAAAAAGCTGAACGCCCTCCCCGATAAAGCCCGCCCCCTAACTAAATTCACCCCCCGCTCCGGCGGCTGGAACCAAATCGCCGAAGGCCTCGCCAAAGTCTGCAAAACCCTCCAGCAGCAATCCCCGCCGGACCGCCGCGCCACCCGGCACCTGGAGCGCTCCGGCCTGCGGTGATTTCGCGGCCCGCGACGAAGCGAAAAGAAATCCATAGGTGCGGACCGCCGGCATTGGCAGGGGGGCGGCCACCCATGCATGGAACAGGATGGAATTCGGTGGAGACGATGGACCATTCGCCGTCGCCGCGCCCTTCGCGCTCAACGCCAAGATGTTCTCCACCAGATAGTCCTGCGCGAATTCCTGACCAAACTGAAATGCGGTTTCGCCTGTTAGTTCGAGGCCTGCGTGCGCTTGCTTACAACGAGCCAGAGCAGAACATTTCCCGCGAGAAATACCCAACTGGCCTGCACGATGGATTTCGGATAAATCAATCTTCGATGCGGATAGTCCAAAAGGACCTCTTCATGGGGAGCAAAGATGCCTCCCAGGATGGCCAGTATTGCAACCCAATGGAGCAATGCCAACACACCGTTGTGTTTCATGAGCATGGGCTGCGGCCTGTTGAGGCACCAGTGCGCGAAGAGCGCCAGCAGGCCAAGAAATCCAAACCCACCAGCCTGGGAAGCGACTCCTCCAAGCACATCCCGCCACCACGTTCCGAAATCAACCGTCTGAGTGAGGTCCGTCCGGCTTCGAACGCCTGGTCCGGCCACATGCAATCCATAAAGGATAGCCACCGTAAGAAACGTACAAATGCCGACCCTCCATACCATGCGCTGAAACGTGTCTTTTTTCCGTAAATAGAATGATACGGCGTAGCTCATTGGGTATAAATAGGCTTTGATCCGGCCCGCATGGCACAAGGTGCCGCCGGTTCAAGACCGGCTAACGATATCCTGCGCATTCGCAAGGACTTCCCTGGAATTCACTCCGGTTTCCGGACAGGTTCAGCTATTTTCTTCCGGTCCCGCAATGGCGCTTCTCATTCGCGGGTAACTCGATATGCTCCAGAAAAGTGCCCGCACCTGCCCCATGAAACTCGGCCTCCTTTTCCTGCTCACGACCGCCGCTGTCGCCAATGCCGCCCTCGTCTCCTTCAGCACCGCCGACTTCGGCGTGCATTATTACGATACCGGCGGAATGTGTACGACCGGCACTTCCACGCAGTCGCTCTTCAACTATGATGAGGCGGTGCGTGTGGGCGGGTTCGTTCCTTTGGGCGCAGGGGAGACGGTGGGCCCGGCGACCCCTTTCTTTCCGGCCCCGTTTATTACCCAGGGCGGCCGGACCATCGCCACCACCAGTTATACCTGCCTGTTCGCAGGCCAGCCCTTTCCCTTCGCTCAGTATTCCATATCCCTTTACAACGAGGTGGCGCCGGACGGACTTTATCCCTTCTCGATCCAAATCGGTCCGGGCAAAGCGCTCAGCGAGGGCCTGCATTACGGCTACTTCCAACTGGTGACCAATCCCGCCACCCCCGGCTTCGGAACCTCCTATGTCCTCCGGGCGTGGGTCGAAGAGACCGCCGGCCTCGGCGTCGTCGTGGTCCCCGAACCCGGCGCGGCGGCACTCACCGGTGCTGCAGGCGCAGGTCTGCTCCGCCGCGGGCGGAGAAAGCGGGTGCCAAATGCACCTTGAGGTCGTGCCACGTGGTGCGACCGACGCGCACCCATGCTTTGGCATCGTTTCGGAATGCTTTCCAATACAATGCAGGGGGAACCATCGGAATCCACTTTGGCGGCGGAGCGCGGGACGCTGTCTTTGGCTTCCCGCGTGGCTTCACCGGCGACGGTGATCTTCGACCGGTCGATGGCCTCGCCCGGATGCGCGGCCTCGTATTCCTTCAAGTGGCGCTCCATCTGTTCGAGGTCGGCGCGGGCGCGGGCTCTTTTGAAAGGTCCCGCGTTCGGATCGCCGAGGACGGCCTGACGCTCGCATGTCCCCGCCTCCATGGAGGGGCGCGGCCCGAGATGTGCCAGGGAACCCTTCACCGGCGCGGTGGTGCGCCCGGAGCCACGCGGCAGTGTCCTGCACGAGGTTCTCCACCACATCATCCTGCGCGATTTCCTGGCCAAACGGAAAAAGCGTCTCACCTGTTAGTTTGAGGCCCGCGCGCGCAATCACGTTCGTGGGTTTTGCAAGACCGGACAGGGGACCGGCTGGTGTCAGAGTCGGGATTGACGCTGCCGATGCACGTGGCAGCTTGAAGGACATAGACGAATCAGTCGCGTGTCTAACCTGTTTTGTGACAAACGCTGAGGCCCGAAGCGTTTGAGACGAAGCGCAGCGGAGCCCGAAGGTAAGGCGGCAATGGCAGCCGCCGCATCAACCGGTGCCACGGTGAAAAATCCAGTAGCGGGTACTGTGATCGGCTGGCGGGGACGAGTGCAGGATGTGGGTGTGTTGATGTCGGAGCCGCCTCCCGGCTCCTCCACCCTTCGGGATGCTGTCGCATTCTGTCTCGGCTCCCGCCAGTCGCCTCGGCTGTGCACTGGCGCGTTCGGATGGTAAGTGAAAGCTGTTCCGCTCTCGCAGCGGACCGTGAATAGCGAGAGAAAGCGGAGCTTTGAGATCATGCGAACGCATGACCCGCGAGGCGGAGGACAAAGTGCGGAGTCAACCTGAATTCGGTGCCTTTGACAAATGGAGATAGCGGGACTTAACGTGCTATTGGTCGCCACTTGCTTGTCTCTATCACGGCAACGCAGACCATTGACGTTTCAATATGGGGCCTCTCGTTGAAGTCAGAATACTTAACGCTGCACGGTTTGCATCCAAAGCTTCTCGAAAGTCTCGTTTCTGTCCTCTAATATTGCAGGAGTGCAGGTCATTGAGAATTCTCTCGGCGTCCGAGAAAACAGTTTCAAGGTTGCACAGTGTTGCCTCAAAAGTCGCCTTTTCGATCTCCGCCGTTTGAATGTGTAAACTGTTTAAGTAGTGCCTGAAAGAATCCTGTTCCGAAAAACCTACGGTGGTTGGCTGAGGCCCTAAAAAGAGCCGATTTGCGTAGGAGCCAAACTTTAAATCTGGGCGCATGTCCTGGAGACAGCCAAGAGTATGGGCGACGTCCAAGAACGGCACTTTATACTCAGACAGCGATTTTGGACAGTAGAACCACACTGAACGCTGTACTACAGCTTCATCATCCGCCGGGCGGAACTTGGAGGAGGGAAAGGAACGCACATTCATAAACGTGCCCGAACAAATTGCGTTCACTTTCGCCGCCGCGACAACCAGCATTTGATGATTGCAGTACCCCAAAATCACGCGGGAACCACTTAGCCGCAGTCCTGCTGCCAAGTCCAGAATATTTGCAATCCACATGGGCTCTGCGACTAGGTATTCGCCCTTCGGATGCTCACACACCAAATAGTAGCCGTCAGCGTTCCACTGCTCCGCACGTTCAATGAGTTTTGCAACTTGCTCCTGAGTCACCGCCGAAGATTCGAGGGCAATAGTTGAGATGAGAGGCACACCCGGTTCCATCTCACGGGCTTTCTCAAGAACCGCTTCCTGGATGGCCAGCCAATCTTCGTCAACCTTGGACGTCAAAAGACCCGGGAGGATGAATTCGAAGCTTCCAATTTTTTCGTTTAGCGTGACCAGTTTTTCGAGTAAATCCTTTAGCTGCCTTCCCTGCCAAAAAACGCCCGTACTATAATTGGCAGGCCAATAGTCATGAGCAGAGAGTTTTGGATGCTCAGAGTGTGGCAGATAAAGCTGCGGGTCGAAAATCACCTTGGATCGACGAAGCACGCGGATTTCTTTGGAAAATTTCTCAATCTGCTCCTTACTAAGGTCGCGTGGACTGAGAACCACTGTTCCTTGACCCCATTGTCCTAAGAGGTATTTACAATACCCCATCATCCCGTGGCCAAATTGTAAGTAAAGGTCCATAAATTAGACAATGTACTTCTCCCTGATTTCGTTTATCCACTGAAGAGCCATTCCTGCTGTTCTCGGCCTGTGGTCGCGGCGACGTTGGGCAAGAACAGCAACAAAATCAGCAAACTCGTCTGGCACTGTGTTGACACCCAGACGTGGCAACGGCATCCCTTCAACTCGGCGCAACACTTCGAGTGGGGATGAGACTCCTGACCAAAATGGATTGGTTCCGGTCCGGCATTCATAAAGCGTTATGCCAAGTGCAAACAGGTCGGCGCGCGAATCAATTTCACTCTGCAGATTTCGGAACTGTTCCGGCGGGGCGTAGCCGGGCGTAAACTTTCCCCAGCGGGACTCGATATCTGTGATTGCAGTCAGGGTCAAATGCCGTGCGATTCCAAAATCGAGAAGCCAAAAGTTTCCCCCGTCGTCCAACATAATGTTGTCCGGTTTGATGTCGCGATGAACGATATGGACTTCCTCAGCTGCGTTAATGGCCTCAAGCATCTGCGCGCCAAGAAGCATCGTTGTTTCCGTGTCGAAAGGCCCGTCCCTTCGAAGGATATTTCCCAACGTCAGCCCTTGGATACGCTGTTCCAAAAACCAGAAGCAGGGGCCGAGGTCGGCGGCTATTTCTCCGGCGTCGAGAATCCGGGGAACTCTTGGAGACTGAACCCGCTCGACAGCTAGTCGCTCGCGTTGAACAGATTGCTCTCCTTGAGACGGGTGGATCATCTTGAAAACAACGGCCCCATGCTCCGGGTGCTCCGCAGCGAAAACTGCTTTTTGTCCACCCGTAGTGAGCCGTGCGATAGCATTCAGCCCCGGAAATTTTCGGGCAATCCATTGCGGGTCGACATTCATCGTACCTAACCTGCACCCACGAACGAGGCTTTCCAAGCCCATTCATTGAACAACCATGCTCCAAGCGATTTTGGGCCTTTCCGTTGTCGCGAGGAAACCGGCGCACAAACACCACCCGCCGAACGGGAAACGACTCCGATGTTCAACTGCGCAGCAGTTTTCAATATAGTCCATTTGGGATCTGAAGGCAACAACACATAGGATGCACACGAAAACCAAGTATTTAAAAATGCCTGTTTCAGCGCCCTCTTGGTATCCGCAATCTTAGCCTCTACAGCAATAATACGACGCACCGCAAATAGTCGGTTAATTGCGCACTTTAGTTGCCAGTAGTCCTTGCGGGTAACGCGGACAATTCCTGATTGCTTCAATCTTTCCAGCGAACCATCGATGCGAGGTATTCCAAGCTTAGAAAGCATGGACCTTGTACAAGGCCCAGCTGTTGCAAGATGGTGAGCAAGCTTCAAATCTTGAAATTTGACATCCTTCCGTCGCGAATTCCAATGGGCGGCGACCGCCATATCCCATTCAACGAGCACAAGATCTGGGATGCCGGAAAGGAGACGCGGTTCACGAAATATCGTCAACTGATTGCCTTTCCCGGCTGTAAACGGAAGATTTGCCAAAAACCATTCTACCAGGTCTTTTTCGGGACCTTCATTTGTTTTGCGAAGGGAAACCCCTGCCAATCGGTTGCCCGATTCGTTATCGATTACTATGAGTTGCTGCGCTGCCGAAAGCATACCGGGAAGGTATCCATGAAACAATCGGCAGCCACAGGAAATTCGACTTTCTCCGGGAGGCGAGGCCGCCAGAGCTGACGAACGCGTGAGCGCACAAGCAGATAGGGTTGGAGGATGAAGTGGGTTTTACAGGTGGCCGCCTGAAACACGCAGCGGATTCGGGGCGATGCTGTCGTCGTTACGCGGCGGACGGATTGACACGGCCTTGGCACTGGGCATCGTGGTTGGACATCGACGAATCAGTCGCGTGCCTAACCTGTTGTTGACGCGGGGCCCCGGTGAAAAATCCAGTAGCGGGTACCGTGATCGGCTGGCGGGGACGAGTGCAGGATGTGGGTGGCCCTAGCACTGGCGCGTTCGGATGGTAAGTGAAAGCCGCTCCGCTCTCGCAGCGGACCGTGAATAGCGAGAAGCTGGTTCTGTTGCCTTTGACAAATGGAAATAGCCGGCATTTGCCTGCTATTGGCTGCCACTATTCAGCGCGACCATGGGGAGGAGCGTCAGAAAGGAGTCTGCGCGCTGAGCCCAGAAGCCGCCTTCGTGCGCAGCTATTTTATTAGCATAGGCGCAGGCTTTAGGCCCGGTGTTGAATTCCCGGCCTCCGGCGCGCCAGACTGGGAACTGTTCCCCCGGCTCCTGGTGACGGAATTTTACATGCCAGTGCAGCAATTCGGTGCGCTTCCGGGTTTATCAATGTCTCTCACATACAAGCTCAGTCGTCCTTGAGACCGTACTCGCGACGGACTTCCGCCACCACTTCGTCCCGGTTCTCGCGGAAGCGCCGCCGCACCTCTGCCTCCACTTCCTTTGCTTTCGGGTTCAGTTCGCCCCAACGCAATTTGGCATGGGCGGACTCAATGGCCATAACCAAGTACAGAGATTCTTTTGATAGTCTGTCGGGCGGGGCATTCATTGTTGAGGCTGACTCTTTCCTTGAACTTCGAAATTCCGTTAGGACCTCAATCATCCTTGAGACCGTACTTCCGGCGGACTTCCGCCACCACCTCATCGCGGTTTTCACGGAATCGGCGACGTACTTCCTCCTCCACCGCCTTTGCCTCCGGTTCCAACCCGCCCCATTCCAGTTTTGCCCTGGCGGATTGCAAGGCCATTACCAGATAAAGCGAGTCATCGGAGAATTCATGGTTTTCCAGGGGCATAAGGCATCGATCTTTGTTTCAGTTTAGCATATCCTACGGGATCTACAACAGTGAACGGTTCGCCTCGCCCGGACTTGCTGCCCAACAGCTTCGGTTTTCGCAGCGTCGTATCGTAAAGACCCGCAGCGTCCACCGCTTCAGCGTAGCTTTCAAAGGCGGCGCTGAATTTTGCGTGGGCATCCCGCAGGGTGTCGTAAGGGACCCAGCGACCTTTGTCTTTCGCGCGAAGCGCGGCACGGATCAAGGCTTCCCGCACGTCCAGGGTGGCGGCGATCAAGCGCGTGTGATAGCCTGCGGCTTTGAAGTCGCCAATCAGTTTCAGCGACGCGTCCTTGTTAGCAAGGGTGGCGTCGTAAACGATATCGTAGCGGGGACCTTCCGGACGCGCGGTCCGGTTGCGCAGAGAGGCGGCGATGTCGTTGCTCTCCTTTTGCACCATATCTGCGGCTCGCTCATCGCCGCGGCGCACGAGTTCCTTATATTCCGGAATCAATTCCTTGATCTGGTCGGCGTCCACGATCACTGCCTGGGAAGTGTTTATTTCGCCTTCCTCGGTGAGACGTTCCCGGACGGTGCTCTTGCCCGAGCCACCGCCGCCGCCGGTGAAGTAGATGGTGGGCCGGGTGCCGTCCGGGAGGGGGGTGGCTCTGGAGAGAAAGTGCTTAATGATGGCTTCGTGGAGTTGTTTACGCGGTATTTCTCCGGGCTCCAGCAGACCTGTTTTCACTAACAAATGCTCCTTCGGAATGATGGCGGTTTTTTTGCTTTCAGAGGCTTTTTTGCCAACGGTTGGCTTCAGCAGCGGATCGCCGTCAGGTACGGTGCGGGGGCCGCGGGGCAATCCCTGGTCGTCATAGCCTGGGGCCCAGTCTTCGCCAAACGTCTCGCGAATGCGGGGATCGTCCTTGATGGAGGCGGCTGGTTTTGATGCTGCTGCGGAGGCTGGCGGCGTGGGACTGGCCGGATTTGATTCATCAACGGGTTGGTTCTCTGCCGCGATCGGCGGGGTGCCTTTGTCTGCCGGAGGAGGTTCGCCGGTTTCATGTGCGGGCGGAGATGCGGCGGCGAGATGCGTATTTACCGTATGGAGCGCATCGGTGACGGTGGCGTGGTCGGTGCTGGTGCCATCGCGGGTGGTGACGCGGTAGATGGGGACGTCGCCGGCGGTGGCGGGTTCCATGGTGACGCCGGCGGATTGCATGGCGGCGCGCAGTTGCTCTGCTTCGGTATCGCGCTGCTGTTGCAGGTGGGCGGCGCCTTCTTCGGCGGTAGCCTGGTCGGCGTCAGGGAGAGCAGACTGGAGGGCTTCAAGGCGGGCGGCGGCGTCCGGCGTGGCGAGGATGGCGGCGCGCTGTGCCTCCGGGATGCCGGCGGCGTGGAGGAGTTCGTCGGTGAGGCCGGCGGCGGCGCGCTCGATCTGCGGACGCAGGCTGGCGGGGGCATGCCGCAGGCTGCCGAGCGCCACCATGGGCAGGAGCGTCAGGAAGGTGTCGGTGCGCTGGGCCCAGAAGCCGCCTTCGCGCGTGGCTATTTTACTGGCATAGGCGCGGGCTTCAGGCTCGGTTTTAAACTCCCGGTCTCCGGCGCGCCAGAGATTATAAGGTTTTTCCGCGTCTCCGTCGCTGCCCACGGTGCGCACGGTGACCGGCGGCACGGATTCCTTTCCGTAGAAGATGGCATCCCAGTCCTGAGCGGGGGCATCGCGGTGGAAGGCGGCGACGATGTTAGGGAGGAGGTCCTGCGCGGCCTCCATGCCGTTTTGCGCGGCGGTCTGGAGCAGGAACTGTTTGCCCGCGGTCTTGAAGAGAGCGCCGCGGGAAGCCTCAAAGGCGCGGCGTACGGCCTTGAATCCGCCGAGCGCCAGCAGATCCTGGGCGTATTCCAGCCCGGTCTGCAAATAGGACGCCTGCCGCCCGAGGTCCCGCGCCTGCTTTACAGACATGCCAGGATTTTGATCCATGAGCTGCTGGGTATTTTGATCCGCCATGAGCGCCTGGATGGCGAAGATGGAAGGCGCGCCGGCCACTGCGCCATTCACCGCGGCGGCGAGGCGGGTGGAACCGGACATGACTGGCGGCACCACGCGCCGCAGGGCCGCGGCCACCGCCAACTGCGGCAGCACGCTCTGAGCGAATCCATAGACAAGATTCTGCTGCACCCAGTTGTGCCCCTTGATGGGATCGAGCACGGCCGTGCCCATTTGCTCGAGCTTCATTTCTTCACCGATACGCTCCCAGCCGGTGTCGATGCGGCTGCGCGCGGCGGTGATGTCCTCTGCGGTGATCTTTTTGTCATCGAGCAGCGGCTCAAAAAGGAGGCCGTCGAGAGTGAAGATTTTTGCCTCTAAATAAGCGCCGGTTTTCTTTGTCAGAAATGCCCAGAAGTCTTTATAACGTCCGCCGAATTCATCTCCGGCTTTGACCGTGCCGAGAGTTTTCTCCGCCGTTTCCAGATCGCCGGTGCGGTCCTTCCGGTCGAGGGCAATTCCCATCTGGACCAGCCCGCGGCCAAAGGCCTGCCAAAACTGTCCGCCCTTTTCTTTGACCTCGCCCTCTTTATGGGCGAGGTCGAAAAGCTTTGCATAAATGAGTGGCCGGATCTCCGCGGGGGCTCCGAGCACGTTTTGCACGAGATCCTTTCCGCCATAAGAGGCGGAGGATTGGCGCTCGTGTTTCAAGCCCTCGAAAAGCCGCTGCGCAAAGGGCTCCGCCGCTTTGGAGGCGGCGGAGAAGCGGTCGTATATTTTTTGACCAAAATCGCGGTATATAAGCGCGCGGTCTTTGTCGAAACCGGGTTTGGCCTCCGCGGCGAGACGCCATGCGAGAAAGGTTTCATCGAAGCGCGTGCCGTTCATGGCGCCCGCGGCGGCCATGGAAAGAAGACTGGCGTTTTTATCGGATTCCAGCCGATCCAATTGTTCGCGCGCCGTGCCGTAGCTTCGCATTTCCCGGTCAAAGCGATCCAGATCCCGATGCCGGGCGAGGTCGCTTCCGGCTTTCATAAAGATCTCCGCGGAGCGGCGCGGACCGGTGAAGTCCGCTTCCTCCGGGCCGCTGAGCAGGCGGCGTTCCGCTTTCTGCTGCATGGCCCAGCGTTTGGCGGCCTGCGAAAAGTCTGCGTCCGAAAACGGGTCCCGCTCAAGTCCCAGCATGTCCCGCGCGACGGCATTGCGATAGGCATTGCGCCCGGCCTCGGGGTATTTCTCACCCACGCGCACGCGCAAAAAGAGCCTCACGATAAGATCGTCCATGGCCTGCTGTTTTTGCGCCGGCCCGCCCGGAGCCATTTCCACCGACCGCAGCCGGTGAATGCGCTGCGCCCTCACAGGATCGAGAGCAATATCCTCCAGCACGCGCAGTTGCTGCGCCTTGCGCTGTATATCCGTTAGGGTTGGCGGGGGGGCAATGCGCCGCACGGGCGCCAGTGCCGCCGGTGCGGCAATGAGGCGCGGCGTGCGGACGGGGGCCAGCGGATCGCGGGCCTCTGTTTCCTTTTCGTTTTCCTCCAGCAGCGTCATACGGCGATGTTTCAGGTGTTCAAAGAATCCTCTCCGGCGGGAAACTCCGGAAAATCATAAGGGTCCAGAATGCGGGCGGCATCCTGCCGGGCGAGCGTCTCCCGGCTCACTTCATAGAGAGCAGTCCTTGCCTCGTCCCGCGTGGCGCGGGGGTGGTCCCGCTCCCATGTGCGCAATGCCAGCATGGCCTCGCCAAGGGCGATGTGCGCCTCCTTCAGACCGGCGGTGTTCGGGACGGTTTTATGGATTGCCCCATCTTCGGTGGATATGGTCATATTTTTCCGTCCGAAGGCATCCGATTCAAAAAGCTCTTGCAAACTCCGTTCGAAAAAATCTCTGTGGGAGGCATCGGGCACGGGCACGGCCGCCAGCCATTTGGCGCCGAGCGGTGCAGTGATCTCCTGACGCAGTTCCGCGGGCAGCGGCAGGGTGCCTGCCAGAATTTCCGCATATTCCTGCCGTGCCGCTTCGCCGCCGGCTCCTCCCAGGCGTTCACGATCGTAAGCCCAGAGGCGGGTGAGCGACTGCCCGTATAGTTCCTTCACTTTGTCAGGAGGAGGAGGCACGGCTTCACGGAATGCCGCCAGCGTTTCCTGTAGCCTCCGTGTTTCCGAAGGATACAGACGGTTTCCAGCCAAACGCGCAAGGTCCGCGCCTGTCAGGACGGACGCCGTGCTTTCACCCGCACCGGGCTGTTGAGCGGCTGCCATCGCCTGAAGCGCGTCCTGGTGAGCGCTGTGAAACGCCGCCGCCTGTTCCTGCCGCACTGCGACGCGAATCAACGCGGCCGTTTCCGGCTTGATGTCGTTGCCGAAATCCGCGGCACTCACTTTCTCTGCCGCACCGCCAGGATCAACCTTCGCGGTGGCGCGCGCCAGTTCCACCGCGGCCTTTACCTGCATATTATCATCCTCCGCAGATGCCATCTCGCGCCGGTACTGCAGTTCTTTTTTCTTCCCCGCGATGGTCTCTTTGCGAAACAACCCCGGTCCGCTCATGAGGTCGATCGTCTGCCCGGCGACCGCGAAATCCTTGCGCTCGTAAGCCTCCATGAGTCGGCCCTCCAGCTTTCGTGCTTCACGGTCGAACGCCACGCGCGCTGCCTGATGCCTGATCTCTGACACTGTTTGAATCTTCCATCGTGAAACCATTCTCTCGATTTGCTCGCGCGCGAAAGGAGAATAGGTTTTGTCACTCAGAATTTGCTGCTCCCTGCGCGCAGTTTCGTCTTCGGTTATGGCGGCCCACTCGAGTGTTTTGTCAGGGTGCTGCGCCACACGGACGGCGATGTCGCGGCTGGCAGCGTTGAGAGAGGCTTCCGCATCCAGAATCCTGCCGCGATTGACCGAGTCGAAGTGCTCCTTCGCCAGCTTGACTCCTGCCTCAGCCACATTCTGCAGCGCCTTTCCGATGTAAGCGCCGGCGCCGGCCTGCTTGACGAATCCTTCGGCGTTGATTTTCGTGGCCTCCTGGGCCGCGGCCACGGCGGAAAGGTCCACCGTGAATCCGCGGGTGCCAGGATCAGGGCGGAGACGCTCCGGCTCTTTATAGAGCGGGGCAGGGGAGAGTTGGGGGAATTCCATGGGGGAAGGGGGGTGAATTCCTACTCTTACTCATACTCTTACTCCTACTCTCTGAGTTCTCAGCATAAGCGTATTTGATGAGTATGAGTATGATTAGGAGTATGAGTATGAGTAGGAATTGGGTGAGCTACGGGACTTTTCCGGGAGTCCCTGGCTTATTCCGAAAAAACGTAAACGCATCCCCTGCGATACCGCCGAAGGAGTCGAACAGCGTGCCGGCGGCCTGGGTGCGGGCGGCGCTGGCGGCGGCGCGCTGGGAATAGAGATCCAGCCGCGCCTGTGCGGCCTGAGAGGTGGCGGCCTGTGCGGCGGCGAGACTGTTGAGCTGCTGGCCCTGCGCGTTGAGACCGGCGAGGATAGCCTGATTTTTTTGCAGCGCGGCCTCGCGAAACAACTGGCGGCGGCTTTCCTCGTCCTCCATGCGCGCGTTGTCGGCGATGCGCTGCGCC
This sequence comes from Verrucomicrobiales bacterium, assembly GCA_035550135.1. Classification (GTDB taxonomy): domain Bacteria; phylum Verrucomicrobiota; class Verrucomicrobiia; order Verrucomicrobiales; family V1-33; genus V1-33. The sequence goes on along the minus strand of DASZQB010000001.1, from coordinate 15,378 downwards.
TTTTGCGCGGTGTCCGCCAGCAGCAGCAGCGGACTGCCCGTGGTATCGGTGAATCCGGCCTTTGCCATGGCGGCGCGCTGGGAGGCGGCAAAGCGCGCGGCTTGCTCGCGACTGAGGCGCGTGGCTTCGCGGCTGCGGCTGCTGCCGGCTTCGGCCTCGGCGGCGAGGTTCGCGGCGTTGGCATTGGCGGCTTCGGCTTCGCGGCGCGCCAGTTGCTCATTGATGGCAGCCTGCATTTGATTCACCTGACCGCGCTGTTCGATGGCCTGCGTCTGCGCCTGCGCATTGAGCAGCGCCAGTTGCGCCTCCGTGTCAGCCGCCGCCGACGATGCCGCATACTGCACGCCCGCGCCCACCGCACTGGTGACCAAAGAGACGAGCCCAATAATTTCAAACGGTGTTCCCATAATGTGTTAGAATGCTTTGATCATATTTCCGTTTTCGCCCGTGAACCCGAACGCTCTCAGCGCCCGCGCCATGGCCCGCGCACAAACACACCGCGCCACGGAATAGCCGTCTTTCCGCAGGATGGTCTCGATTCCCAACAAAGAGCGGCCGAGCGCCGCGCGGGATTCCATCAAAGACAGCCCGGGCGCCGTGACCGCATATTCCAGAAACGCCACGCCAATGCCCGCGGATTGATAGGCCCAGAGAGCGGCGAGCGGTTTGCCATCGCGCTCGGCGACGACACCGAGGGGCGGAATCAGGTTTTCCGGAAAAGCACTGCGGTGCCGCGCGCGCCACCATGCATCCACCATTTGATAGTCCCCGGTTTTGACGCCGTAGGTGCGGAGGTGGATGTGAGTCTGATTCCTACTCATACTCATACTCATACTCTTACTCCCTCCGCCATTGGAGTATGAGTAGGAGTGAGAGTAAGAGTAGGAACAGGCACCGCCGTGTGGCGCGGTGCATTCGATCAAACAATCCCTAACTTCCATAAACTTGCACGCGTGGAATGATGGACAAAACATTGAGCGGATGAATGCCGCGGGCCATGAGGACGACGTCGGCGCTGGTGTTGAAGCTGGCGGAATTGCTCACGAACTTCACGCCGGTGAAGAGCGGGGGCGGGGACGCGGAGGAGGATTCACTGTCGCGGAATACAACATCATACACCGGCCTGCCCGGGGCATCGGCATAAGAGCACTCGCGGCTCTGGTAGAAGCGCACGGCGAGTTCCGGCACATGATAGCGGCGGCCCTGACTGCTGCCGGTTTCCAGCGGGAGATCGAACACGGCGGGCTGCAGGGCGCTCTCCGGCGGCACCAGACCGGTGATGATTTCCGTGGCGCCGGGCACGCTGACTTTTCCACCCTGCACCATCTGCAGCGCCGTTTCGTTGCCGTTGGCGAGCACCGCCACGGTGCGGCCTTCGAGATGATGCAACCCGCTCGCCGTGCCGCCGGCAAGATTTCCATTAGCGGCCGTGCAAACGACGGCGGCATCCATATGCCATGTTTTTCCGCCGGTGTGCAGGCGCCGCCAGTGATCGTGCGCAAAGCGCTCCAAACGCCGCGTGCCATTCCGCTGCACCGCCAGCCACACTTCATCCGCGTAGCCGCGCTGGCCATACACCACGGAGACGCTCTCCACCATTCCCTCCACCGGCTGCGGCGCCCATGCGATGACCTCCGAAGCGCGCGCATAAGTGCAGGCCAGCAGCTGGCCGTCGCCCGTCACCGCCCACAGCACCGGCCACGGCGCGCGCTGCAAGGCGATGGAGCGAATGCCTTCGCGCGTGAGGTGCTCCACCATTTGCGTGAGTTCCGGCGCGATGTAACCGGCCTGCTGAAAATCATACACATATTCCAGCAGCGAAAGCCCGCCGCGCTGCACAAACAAGACGACACTCCCGGCGAGGATGGGCTGCACGGGATCAGAGCCATAGGCGCTTTGTCGCTTCGCCTGGGCATTCGTGGGCGTGATGCCTTTCTCGCCGCCCTCCATGAGCCACTCGTCCCCCGCAGTGCCAATGATAAGACCTGTCTGCGACGCCACCCAGCGAATGGCGTTTCCCTCCTGTGTCGCCAGTTCGTATTGCCAGCTTCCGTCATCGAAGCCTGTCTGCTCGAAATTGCGGAAATCGCCTGTGACGGAGGCCCACAGCTTTTGCGGTTCGCTCGCGGTGCCCGCAAAGATAAGTCTTTGTTCATGCAGCACCACCGTGGCGGGGAACCCGCTGTACTTGGAAAATGCGCCCTCGCGCCAGTTCGCCGTGGCCTCGGTGGAGTGCAGCGGAGAGATCACCTGAACGGTGGCTTTCGTTGTGGTTTCCACCGATTTGATGCGGACGAGACCGCGCGCCATGCCCTCTGCGGCCTCCAGCATGAACCGCGGCGCAGGCACCTCGGACGATTCTTTTCCGGACATGCCGACGGCCTTCAAGCGCAGGGTGGCGACGCCTTCGACGATGCCGGAAAGCGTGCGGTTCGTGTCGAGGCGTCCGGCCACACGCCGCAGCACATCCCACTGGCCCGCGCCGTTCTTTTGCTCGATATAAACCGTGCCGATCCAGCGGCCCTGAGTGGTGAAATCCCATTGCCCTTTGACATCGATTTCATTCGATATCCGGTCCACATCTTTGGCGCCGGTGAGTTTAGGCGTATTCCACAGATTCCGCAGCGCGGGCGCGCCCCAGTCGAGAACGCCGGAGGTGGTTGTTAGGGCCAACTGCCCGGTGGTCAGCGGGTCGCTCGTCTTGACATAAAAATGCACGTTGTGCTCGCTGCCTGAAGCGTCCACCGCGGGGAGAGCGGTCACCACGGGATTCGCTTCCGTGGCCGTTGTATAGTGCGTGCCCGGGGTGCCGGAACGATTGACGGCGCGGATGAGATTGAGCAGGGAGGCGTCGAGGGTGCTTTCGCGCTGCACCTGATTCGCCAGGCCGGAAAGGGTATCCGTGAATACATAGGTGACACCGCCTATGGCCACATTTTGTCCGCTGGTGACGTTGGTGCCGGAGGTGTTCTTAAGTGTGGCCGCCCCGCCGCCGGTGGTGATGTTATTCCCTGCATCTCCAGGCGTGCGCGCCGTGACGATGATCTTATAGGATGCCGAGGCGACGCCGCCCGTGAGCGTGGCGGCACTGAAGGAAAGCTCCGTTGTGTGCGCCACGGTGGTGGTCACGGCATTGCCGGCGGTGCCCTGCGCCTTTGCGGTCAAAATCACCGCGGTGGTGCCGTCCATCGCGGCGGTGACGTCCGGGTGGGCGGTTTTCAATTTCGATACATAATCGATGCCGGCCTTTCCCGCGAGGTTGATGGCTTTGACAAGATTTCCAAGGGAATCGGTTACCGAATCCCCGCGGCGCACGTCATAGATATGATCGTCTTCATCGCCGTGCATGTCATTATCGTCGAACCGGTAGGTATAGGCGCCTATCTTGACCTCGGCGTTCTCGGCGTGATTGGGAGTCAATGCATTGCCGTTGCCGCTCAAGCGGGCGGTGGCGGAAGTGGTGTTCTTCAATTCACCGCCGCTCTCTGCGGAGACATCCGGGTGCGGCGCTGTGCCGATGCCAAATTGAACAGTCTCGTCATCAGTGATCCTGGCATTGATGGCTGCCACGGCATTGTCGCGGCTGACGGTGAGCGGGTTTATGGGGTGTTCGGGATCCGTATCTTCACCAATCGCGACATGATAGGGTGCGGACACGTTGTCCGCCTTTTTCCATTGATAGGAAGCGCCATTGATGAAAAACCGCTGGTCCTCCACGGGCAGGACCGTGAGAGCGAGCACCGCGGATGCCGATGGAATCACGGGAACCTGAATCTCCGCCGTGAGCGCGCCGCGAAAATGGCTGATCTCCCAATAAGAGCCCTCGTGCAGATTCTTCGCAAAGAGTTCCGCGCCGGCGGTGAGCTCCGTTTCGGGCAGCGCCTCCGGGGCGCCGGGCGGTGGCTCACCGGTGGTGCTTTTCACCTTGAGAGTGGCAGCCCCCAGATTCTCATCCCGCAGCGGCGGATACTTCCATGGAATCTCCGTTAGGGTCCACTCCGTTCCTTTGCGCTGCAATTCCTGCGGGGGGGCGCCCGGACAAGTGAACCACATGACATCATTTGATTGCACCCATTGCAACGATTCCAGATCCGCGGTGCTCCAGGGAGCGCTCAAGTGGACAGCAGCTCCCGTGCCGTCGGCATTGCGAATGTTTATATACTTATCTCCGGCCTCGATTTGGTAACTCGCGGCGGCTGAATAATTAAACGGAATGAGGCGCACCGGCTCCGTGCCGGTGGTGTCCACATGCAGGAGCGGAGGACGGCGGAACGCGCCGCCCGCCACGCCGGGGATGAATCCGCGCATTAGACGGCAGGCCCGCCGCATCACGGGGAGATCGAGACGCCCGGTGAGCAGCGGCGAGACTTCACCGCCATTGAATGCTGTAATAAGCTGATTCATCGCTCAATTCAATTTGCGGGCGACCCAGTAGCTCTGCCCGCCTTTGACGGTCGCCGTGTCGGTCCCGTTTCCGGACGCAAATTGAAGCTGCACGGTGCCGGCATTGGTGCTGTTTTGTATTAATATGCTGAGAGTTGCGCCGCCCGACGCCGTGGCCATGACACCGGATGTCAGGGTGGCGTCCGCCGTGATGACGGCGCTGGTGCTCGTGCCCCTGACGACTCCGCCAACCGTTGCGGACGCGGGGACATCGACTGCAAATTTGACATTCGCACCGCCAGCGGAGCACGTCAGGCCCATGTGAAATTCAACGGACCAGACTTCGCTGGCGCCGACGGAGAACGAGGCACCGGTGACGTTGGTGGCGGAGCCGCTGGTGGTGGGTTGATCCGTGGTGATATAACCGGTCAACTGGCCGCCGGCACTAACTGTTTGCCATGTGTTGTCCTCGCGCAGGAATTTGGTGGCCCCGCCGCTGCCGCTGCCCAGCCGCGCCGCCGCGACAGTGCCGGCGGTCAGGTTGGCGGCGTCGATGCCGCTGCCGACTTTTGAGCCTGTGAGGCTGCCATCGGCGAGATCCGTCAAGTCGCTGTCGAAGGCCTGCACATCTGTGCCGATGGCGAGACCGAGATTTGTGCGCGCACCGGCGGCGGTCGTTGCGCCGGTGCCTCCGTATGTTAGGGAAATGGCGCTGCCGTTCCACGTGCCGGTGGTGACCGTGCCCACGGTCGCAATATCCGTTCCCGTTAGCTTCGAAGCCGCAATGCCGCCCGCGAGCATGGAATTCGTGATGGTGCCGGTCGGTGCGGTAAACGTGCCGGTAAACACGGCATTCGCCTTTGGTGCAAACAGCGACACGAGACTCGCATTGTCCGTCGCTGCGCCGGTGATATCCGCGAATGCCGCCGGACCGCCGCCCCCGCTCGTAGTGTAAAAACCGGGCACACCGCTGCCATTGATGCCAAAGAATTTATTCAAGTTCGCCGACGGCGCGAAGGGTGTTGCGCGGTAGCTCGCCGCGGCGGTGCTGTAGATATCAATATTGATCGTATTGTTCGCCGGCGGTGCGGCGTGCAATGACGCAGGGAAGAGGGAGAAAAAAAGAATACGTTTCATGCCAGACGAAGATCTGAGAGTAGGAGTTCAAACCGCTGTCCGAGCGCCCGGAATGTGCCGAGGCCGTTTTCATTGATCGATTCAAGGACTACGGCGCCCGCTGGCAGCGAAACAGCGGAGGATGCGGGTGCGCACGAACTGCGCGGTGAATGGGCGGCGGCGGCCATGCCGTCATAACGCGCGGCGAGGTAACCGCTGCCGCTGGTGGCCAGCACGGCGCGGGCGCGGGCTTCGTGATTGTCCGGGCCAAAGGCCTGCATGGCGACCATTTCCCCGCGCTGACGCAGGTTTGCACCGAGGCCCTGCGCGGAGGAAATCGACGGCGCCACCGCGGCGGCAAGCAACAATGCGAACGCAGCGCAAAAGCCCGCGTCCCACGCGCTTACCTGCTCGATGCGCGCCACGTATTTCAATTTTGCACAGGCATCATTGGTCAGCAGGGATGTGCCTTCGACATCGAATCCCGCCTCGCCGGTGCCCGCCTGACGGCCGTTGAATTCGATGGCGCGAATATAGTCGGACGGCAATTGCCATGCATAAGCCCACTCGAATTCGGGAGTGGCGGACAGCGCGGCGAGCGTGGCCCGCTTCGTGGCGAATTTCCATGCCTTTTGACGCAGCAGTTCGTCGCGCGCAAGATCCCAGTGCTGCTTTACCGTTTGCGCCTCCGGGCTGCGCTCGTCGATGTCGGTGATGGGCGCTTTGCCAATATGCCCCAATGCAATATTGGCCAGCGATGTCCTTGTTAGTGTTGACATAGTTTTGGAGAAAGGGGGGCGGGAGCCCCGCAGCTCCCGCCCCCGCATGCATGCAACCCAAAGCGTTAGTTCTCGTCGAAGTAGAGGCCTTCGATGTAGATGGTCCGCGTGGACGGGAGCGAGCCGTTGGCGGTGAAGAGGAACTGCAAAAGGTCGCCCTTGTTGTTGATGTCCACTAGGTCTCCGGGCGAGGCAAAGGCCGGGCCCCACGGACTGCCGGTCACCTGCGTCATTTGCTGTGCATTGGTGATGTCCGTGGCACCGGTGCCGTCGGCCAGCGTCTTCTGCAGCTTTACGGTGATGTCGAAGTTCGCCGATCCGCTCACGCGCATGCGCACGGTTTCCGGAATGACGCGTGCATTCGGTGTGTTCAGAGAGCCCAGCACGAGGACGTCGTTGGTGGCAATGGCGCCATCGCCGGTCCAGGAGAAGCGGAAGGCACGCACTTTCTGGTGCAGTTCCCTCTCCTTTGCGCGGAGGTGGAGCGATCCGTTGGACGCGGCGCGAACCGCGGTCTGGTAAGTTGAATATTTAGTAGCCATCGGATGATGTTCCTTTCGTTAGGTGGAGGGTTAGTGCTTGCAGAGGATCTGGATGAATTTCTCATCATAGCGGCGCGCGATGCCCACCATGGCGGAGCCCTGCAGCAGCAGCTTGTTTTTGTCCTGCGGGATGCGGTCGAGGCTGCTCTTCACTTCGTCCGCGGCGCTCTTCACGAAGCCCGAGCGGAGAAATGCCACGCAGGTCCGGATCCCGGCGGCCACGGGCAGACGCGTCGTTTTGATGACGCTGAAGAGGCCCAGCAGCTTCGGATCGGCCACGCCCTGCGTTTTGGCGTCGAAGTAATTCATGATCAGTTGCGACCATGTGGAGTTCGGCGCGGCCTGCGCCTCCACCAGGAGGTCCTCCTCCTCGTCCGGCGAAATGGCGAGCTTCACTTCCTCGCGCTCGAGATCGAGATTGAGATTCTCGAACATCTTTTTCGCGCGGAAGAGTTTCCACGACGTCATGGGCTTGTCTCCGGCGGGTGCGGCTGCAGGCGTATTGTAGTCCACTGCGACTTTCTGCGATGCCGGAAAAGGCTGTGCGGTCACATGCGGCTCCGGGCCGCCCATGGAATCCTCGGTGCACGCCTCGATGCAAAGATCGTCGAACGCGCGCTCGTAACCCATACGCATGGCCTGCATTTCCGCGCTCTTCGGATGCACGATCTGCGCGAGCAGTTCTTCATCCCATTCATAGAATTCGATGGCCTCGGCCTCGACCTTCTTTTTGAACATGCGCCGGAACGACGCCTGCGTTTCGCGCGCCACGGTGGTGCCGCCGCGCGTTTCGCTGCGCGTCCATGTGTTTTTGCTCAGGTCGCGGAAGATGAATTCCTTGCCGGTCCATCGCGCCTCGGAATCGATGCAATCCTTAAAGCGGGAATCCGCCTGCTGGATTTCGTGTCCGAAATTCGTGGAAAATTGCCGCGGATAGTGCTCCGGGATGGTATAACTGGGGTCTGGCATATTGCTGGTTTCAGTGTGTTGAGTATGTTCATAATCGTGGTGAACGCTCAGCACGCCGGTAAGCCTTTCGGGCCGTCTGCTTCGCGGTGCCTTGCGGGTAAGTCCTGGACGGAGCCCGTGGCTAACGACACTTCGGTCATTAAAAAATTGCACGTCAAATCTTTTTCAGAAAAAAGAATTTTCCGAAGAAAAACAGTCGCTTGAGACTGGAGATGGAAGCCTCGCAACTCAAAAAAGGACCGTTTCGGGCGGACTGAACCGTTTTAAAAAACGGCAATTTCCCGGTGTATCGTTACCATTCCAAACGTAACGATCCCCTTTTTGTGAGGCTTCACGGAGAACCGGGGTCCATGCGCCGGACAGCACTTAAGATGCACCCGGCTGCCAATTCATGCATTGAGAGGCAGCCGTGCGAAATAACCGCAAAAGCCGTCCCGGCTTTGAGGAACAACGTTCGCTGCTGTCAACGTGTTCGGCGTCTGCACACAAGGCCGGGACGGCCTTGCTATGAGCGGATTTGCGTTATGAAAAACGCCTCACTTTGGATACTGCGTGGCGATGAATTTGCAGTCCATGGGAGAGAGATCGGTATTCCACGGAATTCCCTGACCGTTAGTCGTCAGACTTTTATGGACGCCGTAGGCCATAATGGATTCCGGGTCAAAATCGGTGGCCGCGAGGTGAGGGCCGTTTTCCCTGGTCAGCACCTGCTGCACGACCTGGGCTTCCGACCAGCAGTTCGGCGGGCTCATGTAATAGCGGAGCACGGCTGCTTGGTCCCATTTTATGTCCGACATTGGCGACTTATGTTCATGAATCAGGCCGATGGCGTGCCCGAATTCATGCAGCGTCACGCGGCGAAGTTCATCTTCGGAGGGTTTGTCCTCAAAGGAGAGCGACATCGTCACTGCATTTTTGTACTGGGGTCGCTTGGCGTAAGTGCCGATTAGCGACCAGTAGCCCTCTCCCTCGAATGTAATTCTGATATCACTGTCTTTCCATGAGGCGGCCTTGACAAAAGTGAGATTCGCGCCGCCGAGAGTATGCCAGCGATTGGCCAGCGCTATGACTTTATTTTGCAGCTTGTAGGGATCATCGCGGAAGGCGACGCGCAGGGCGGAGCCCTTTGGCCAGCGGTAGCGGAGATCGATCGCCGCAGTGCCGGCCACTTTCTTTTCCCCCTCCCTGAGAGAGGCGGCCGTGCCGAACTCCGCCTTCAGTGCGACGGCGCGGTCAGGAATATCGCGCATTCCCTGAGCGGAGCACATGCCCAGATTGGACACATCGGCGTGGGCGCTGGTGCGGCACACGGCTGGATCCATGCTGGACCAGTTCGGCGCGGGTGTCTCCGTTGGGGCCACTCTTTTGAAAGGGGGCGCCTCCGTTACGGAAGGGCCGGTCTCTGAAGTGCCGGGGCCGGGTTTCGACGTTTGGCAGGCGGTGGAGAGAATCGCGGCGATTCCCGCGGAAAAGAAAAACGGGAGAACGGTGGTGTATTTCATGGCGCTATGATCATTTAAAAGACGTTATTACAGCAGGATGCTGAGTTCGCTTTTGATAATGACTGATAATTTCGCGAGCGCAGGTTGAAGCGGGCACGCCACTCCCAGTTCTCCCGCCTTTCCCATGACGATCCCGACCGCGCGGCGGGATTCGCGATCAATGAGCAGCGAGCCGCTGTCGCCCGCGCTGCAAAAGGCGGCATGTTCAGGATCGGGCTTTATCAAAATGACCTCTTCGAAGTTAAACACCTCCGGCACGGGGATGGAGGGGCTCGCCGGACCGTTGAGGGGAAATACGCCGTGGGTGGTTTGGATCGTGCCGGTGGTGGGGCCGTTGGCGCCGAGCTTGTAAACGCTGCGCCCCTCCACGGCGGGCGCAGGCACGCCCGAGGCGAGCCGCACGTCCCCTGCCATTTCGTTTTTTATCAGTTCAGGGAGGAGGACGAGAGCCAGCGCTGCATCCACCTCATTTTTGTCAGGGGGCCTCAGCAGCGGCACCGCGTTCGCCGTCTCCGCCACGGTCTCCGGGAAATCCGGGCCGGTCCACTCCACCGGGCTGTTCGGAGGGAGATGTCCGCACTGGGCGAAAACGTGGTTGTTAGACAGCAGATAGAGTTTTCCTTTTTTGCTGCGCAGAACGGCTCCCACCGTACCCGTTATGGCATGTGCGGGATTGTCGAAGGACGCGAGCTGCACAGCTTCGCCGGGGTTCAAAACATCCTCGCCGGCGATCATTTGCGGAGGCTCGATTTCCACCACGTCCGTTTTCAAGCCGTACAATTTTTTTGGCAGCTCCTCGCCCTCCTCCAGTTCGTCAGGCTGACGCTTGTGCAAAACATAAAAGGTCAGGCATTTCGTGCGGGACCATTTTCCTTTTTTTCGTTTCCGGCTCAGGCCGAATCCGATGACGTTGCTTTGCGGCGTGCGCGCGGCTTCACGAGCGCGGCCGATTGACGCCAGTCCGCCGCGGGCTCCTGGTGTTGTTAGAGAGCGGACTTTTCCGGCTGAGGCGGGAGGGTGCGCAAGATACTTTTGATAAATACCGGCGGCCGCGCGTTTCCAGCCGGGAGGCGGGGGCGCAGCCCGCGGCGCACGGCCCGGAGAGGCTTTGCGCGTTTTCCGCGCGGCCTTATGCGCAGTCCGGCTCCCCTTCGGCTTTGCCGGGGAGCTTTCCCGGCGCTGGCCGGGGCGCTTACGGGTAGTCTTCTTTTTTGAAGGCATAGCGCGCGGTCCGCGGGACACGCACAGCGGTTAGGGTTTGGCGGGTATTGGCGGGCCCAGCAGCGGGCGCTTTTTTGCGCCACCCGTGGTCGCGGCGGCGCCGGGTGCGAGCCCGGTATCATTGATCGGCGACATCCGGAATCCGATGAAACGCGGCTCTTTGATGGACAGGTTTCTTTGGCTGTTGCGTGCCCATTTGGCGCCGAACTTTCCTTTGAGCACTGTCTCAAGGCCGCTGCCGGGCGTGATGTCCACTTTGCCTCCCTTATCATTCTGAAATTCGTATTCCATCGTTTCGACGTGCAGGAGATCCACGGTGACAAACTTGCGGTCGAACGTCTTGCCGGGCAGTTTGGATTTTATTTTAGGATAAATGATATCTTCAAAACGAATGGTGGAGAGTTTGTGCTGTGTCACTCCGCCGTAGGTCACCTTGTATTTCTTTGCGCCGCCGGCGGCCAGATCAATCGCGGCGCGGCCTACAATATCGGCATTGGAGTTGAGTTCCCGCGAGGAGGTTCCGGCAATATCCGCCACTGACACCCGGTTCGTCGTATTCTTCAGCAGTTCCTTCACCTCGTCGTCAGTGAAGACTTCATCCAGGGGCGCATACGGGGAACGGAGATTCGACGTCTCATAAATGGAGCCGAGGAGCAGCCTCTCCGGCGCGGGCACGGCGGCGTCGTATCCCATGCTCTGAAGCTCGTTCGAAAGAGGCTCTGTGGTCGTGCAACCCGCGCCGGCGAAGAGTTGAATGGCAATAAAACACGGCGCGCAGTTCCGGAGATATTTTTTCATGGCGTATGACAGGGTATTGCCCGGCAGGCGGGATTGTCATTCGATTAGATGAAGGGAACGCATTTCTGTCAACATTATTTGAGCCCGCGTTGTCAGGGCGACCGTCAATTCGTGTATTGGCAGGCAAAAACCCCGCAGGGCCGTCCGGCCTTGAGAGTGCTGCGGGTATTGGACCCGCCGCTCATACATGATGCGACAGTCGCATTCCAGGCGACCCAGCGTCTGTTGATATCTATGCTCCGCGTTCTTACGGCACGGTAACGCGGAGGCGGACGAGCAGGCGGCTTGCGTTTCCGGCGGGCACCAGGACTTTTATTTGCTGCACGGTGCCGTCGCCGGTGAGGAGGGTTTCGGTCACTCCGGCGGTGCTCCATGGCCCGGAGCCGGGAGCGCCGGTCCACTCCACGGAAAATGTTAGTCCGTCCTGCAGGGCGGCCTGGCTGCGGATATAGGTATATTCAATATTGCCGCCGGCGAGGGCGGCGGAGACGGGGAAGGCATCGCTCCGGGACGGATTCAAATTCATCGCAAATTCCATGAGATTGGATACACTGTCATGGTCCGGGTCGGCATCGTTCGCGGCGTCTCCGCTGTTGGCGGCGGTGCCGAAGGCGGCGAGACGCCATGCTTCCAGGTTCGCGGGGCTGGAGAAGACAAACGCTCCTGCGGCGTTGTTTCCCGGCGTGCGCGGTTTTCCGTCCTGGGCGAATGGAATCGTGTAATGAGAAGTGAGGCCAATGAGCGGAGAGCCTGCGGCAATGTGGTAGTCGCCGCCGCCCGCGCCTGCCAGCACGTCGTTGTCGCCGCTCTCCAGCGCGCCTTTATAACTAACGAATTTCGCTTCGCCTGAAAAACCTTCGGATTCTTCGTCCGGCTCCCAGCTCTCCACGCCGTTCATTTCGGCATAGAAATTGCCGGGAAGCGAAAAATAAGCCTGCGCGGCGTAGTCACCCCGGCGCTTTACGCTGTTTTGAATGGACCAGCCCCCCGTGCGGTTGGCATTGCCGGGGACAACTTCATCCTGCTTGGTGGCCCAGCGGCCCCAGTAGTTGTTTTCCATATCGAAAAACTCGCGTGAATAGAATACGGTGCCGGCGTCATTATAGCCCACAAAGCAGCGGTTTCCCACGAGAGTATTGTTCCATATAATGTAATTGCCGTAGGAAAAGTCCGAGGTGCCGAACGCCGCGAGGCCCGCGGTGGGGTGGTTGCGATCGCTGGCAGTGACGGCCTCCACCACGTTTTGGATGAAGGCGAGGCCGGCGGTATTCCCTGCATTGTTCCCCAACTGCACCGGTGAACTGCCATCGGTGCTCAGGCCGAGGAACCGGTTGTTAAAGATAACAGCGCGGGCCGGAGGGGAAAGCTGGCCGGTGAGGCTGTCGAAGATGCGGGTCATCCCCATGCGGTTTCCCCTGTTTCCGGCGACTGTGTAGGTCATGATGCCGCCGTCGAACCCGTCGAGGTTGCAGCCGCGGACGAGTTTTGGAACGCAGTTATAAACCGAAGGGGATTTTATCCCCTGGGTGAGCCGGGGAATTTCGCACTGAATGAAAGAGAATACGGCATTTTCAGAATTAATCAAAATGCCCCCGGCGTCGAACTTGCATCGCTTGAACACGATATCGCCGATGTGGGTAAACATATTATTTGCATCCGCGGCGATCACGCAATCCTCCACACTGATGCGGTCCGAGATGTCCGGGCTGCCGGACTGGGAATCGACAATCACCTGGTCCCGCGTCACCCCGGTGCAGTTTTTGATGATGATGCGGCATTTGGGCGTGTCGCCGAATTTTCCGCTGAAGCCCAGCCACGCATAACGCCCCGCCATGCGGTGGATTTCTCCGGCGCCGGCGTCGTTGCGGCTGTAATGCGCAAGATTGTATGCCGCGATTTCCTGCGCGGCTTTTCCCATGGTCTTAAATGGGGTGGCTGCCGCCTCCGCCAGCGCCACGGTGGTGTAGTCGGCCATGTTTACCACCTTGCCGCTGGTGTCATCCGGGGCCGCGGGATTCACCACCGCGAGGGAGCGCTCATAGGTGCCGTTTTTATCGCAGAGGAACTTGATGGGGCCGAGTAGAGGCGTCGGTCCTGGGGGGCCTGTGCTGCTGGAGACCACGGTGCTCGTGGTCCCATACATGGGATAAAACTCTATATTGGCAGTGCATTCGGCTCCCTGCGTGAGGGTGGTGGAGGGAACGTCGATAATCCATTCCGGCGTGGGCAATTCGTCCGGTTGTTCGCGGTCGACGACCATTTGGGTGGTGACCGCGGATTCGGTATGCGTGCCATCGGTAATGATGCCCCGCACGGCGGCGAGCGGCTGCCCGTTTTCCGCATCGCCCTGAAAACCCCAGCAGCGCAGCCGGAATGTTGGGCCGGTCAGGCGCTCCCATTCCACCATGCCTGCCCAGTTTCCTATGGCGGGCTGATAGACCTGGGTGGAGTTGTTTGTAACGATAAGACCGGATGCGGCTAAGGATTGCTGTCCGGCACCGGCGGTGTTGGTGACCCATCCGGCGGGCGCAGAAAGGCGCGCATTGCCCGCGGCCCGGTCCTCCGAATAAAGATAATCACTCAATACATAACGCGTGACCAGGTTGCCGCCGGCGGTGGACTCATTCTTGACATCGATGTCAGGATAGACTTTGCGCGCGACCCCTTGCAGATAAACGGTGCGCGTTTTGGTGACCGGAGTGATACCGGTATAGCCGGGTGAGGTTACCGTAATAGAAGGCGTGGTCGCGGTGGGGCGGTTCACGCCGGTGTAGCCCATTTGATAGGAAGCGAGAGGCTGAAAGCCTTCGGTGACGACATCGGCCTCACGTCCATTGGGAAGGACGGTGATGCTGAGGATCTGGCCGGGTGCGGCGACGGCGAGCCTAACGCTGCCAAAGAGGAGGAGGAGAAAGAGTGTGGCGCGAATCATCGGGTCGGGAGGTCCTGGGGGTTTATGCCGGCCAGACCCGCAGTGCCTGCGGCGCTGCTTCCGCGGTTCCTGCGGTGGGCTTCCGGGTCGCGGTCGATGACCCTGGCGGCAGATTTGTCAGGGTGCGGCGAGCGTCGGGATGATTCACCGGTTCCCCGCGAGGGGGTGCCGCTGAAAGTGAGGGGACATCTGCTGGTCGGCATGGGGTGGGGAGCCTTGTGCAAAAATAACGCCACGGACGCGGGGAGGCGAAAAAATAATTTTGGATGGGCGCAGGGCGTGGAGGCGGGGACTTAATGAGGCGAGTGTTAAGGCTGGTGGAGGGTGTTCGGCAGCGGCGGGGAGGAGGGGATAGAGCGGGTAGGCCTGATAGGATGCGGTAGCCGAAGCCCTGGGAAAAACGGGAGGTTTGATGTGGTGCGATTTAGTGCGATTTGGTTGGATCTGGTTTGAGAGAAGGAGCGCGGACTTTTAATCCACCCGGTGTAATGGGTCCCATTATGTGGAGGCGCGGGTTGACGGGGCGGATTGCAAATCCGCGGTCCGTCGCTGTTGGATCTGGTTTGATTTCGGGGGCGCAGGGGAGTGGAGGGGTCGGCTGGACATTGGGTTGTGATTAAACAAAGTGTGATTGGCTTAAATTGGTCGGATTTGGTCGGAGTGGCTTGGAGTGCTTGCTTGCGCGGGCGGTCTCGTTTGCGGCGGGCGGTGCCGCCGGGACGGTATGCCGGGCGTAACGACGCAGGCGCGGGGGCAGGTTCGGAGGGTGAAGGCAGTGAGCACAAATCTCTAACTGCGGTGATTACAGGCCTCCGGATGCAAGTGTTAGGTGGAGATATGTTTTTGAACCGGGAAAAGGGGATTTCCGCGGGGGGTGAAACGGGTTCCTAACGGGAAAATGGGATCGTTACGTTCGGGATGGTAACGATACACCGGGAAAATGGGGGAGGAATTCAGAAATCAGAAATCAGAAATCAGAATTCAGAATCAATGGCGGGCGCAGTCAGGACATCGTTTACACTTCAGGTTCAGGACATCGTTTACACATGCCGTGAGGTTGGTTAGTGGTTAATGGGTTCGTTCATGGGTTCAAGGCAACGTTCGATGCACAGTTCGCGGGTTGGGTGGGAGCTTTC